>JAEXCS010000049.1 GCA_023402075.1 Bacillota bacterium
GTCTATGGTCGGGCATGGTGCAAGACGGAGATTCGGTTACCTGCGACTTTAACGAAAACACTCTGCCTCTTACAGTGGGGTATAAAATCATTGCCTGTTTGAACGTGCCTGTGGGAGCGGACAATTATCGGTCTATTTATTCTCAGGCACTGCAAGTTGTGGATCGTTCTGGAAATGGCTTTGAAGACTATACGTATCCCGATGTGACAATTGACGAGACGGAACTTTACGCGGGGGCTACCTCCCTGCACATCAGCCTGACCGGTGATGAGCGGTTGTTTCAGGCGGTGAGGGACGGTAAAACCAGCATCACATGCGCGGTGGCCCAGTATCCCGACGGAGACACCTTTGACTTTGAAAGCAACAAACAAATTCCGCTGAAGAATGCGTTACAGGCGACGGAAGCCTTTAATGGAAAAGAAGTCCAGCTCAACGAGCCGCTGCGCGAGGGCTATCGCGTGCGCGCCGTGGTTTATTGGGCGCAGAAAGAAGAACTGTTTCTGCCAAAGGGCAACGACTATGAGGCAGTTTTTAACCGCCCTGACGACTCGGTTTTGGTTTCAGCCGCCCCCAACCAGGATGCGCTGACGGTTGCAGTCAACAGCCCTGTTGCAAGTGATGCGACAAGTGTTTCTGTCACTGTTGGCGGCGTTGTGCCGGACGGGGCGATTTTACTGCTGAAGAGTTATCCGGCTGGTGTAACGGAATTTGCGCAGGATGCGGGGACGCCCTGTGGTGTAAACGCAGCCCCAGTGACAGGTGCAAATACCATCGCCTTCAATCCCGGAGTCTCTCTTGCCTCCGGCAAGCAGTTGGTGGCGTTTGTTCGCAATGGCGACGTGGCTATTGCGCAGTCTCAGCCGGTGACGGTGGAAGCTGTGCAAGATTTAACTGTTTCCTTGGTTGGCAAGCTGACGCCGGAGAGCACACAGGCTGTCTTTCAGGTGGCCGCGCGCAATAGCAGCATCACGAACCTAAATATGAAAGCTTCTTTTACGGCAACCAAGCTAAATGGAATTGCGTTTGTTCTTCCTTACATGTTTGCGCTGCGCCCCGCGCTTTTGGCGCAGGGTACCCCGGTGCAGGTAACATTAGAAGTAATTCTGGGAATTATCTGCTGTATAGGCATGGCCGGTGTCCTTCAGGGGTGGTTGGTCATCCGCTGCTCTTTGGTGAAACGGATAATCCTTGGCGTCAGCACTGTGTTGCTGATTGCACCCTATACG
Source organism: Bacillota bacterium (assembly GCA_023402075.1). Lineage (GTDB taxonomy): Bacteria > Bacillota > Clostridia > Oscillospirales > Oscillospiraceae > Oscillibacter. The sequence goes on from JAEXCS010000049.1 coordinate 1,227, forward strand.
ATTGTAAATCTCGCAGGCGCCGCGATTGTGCTGGCGATCTATGGCATCAATAAAATGGAGCAGAGAAAAGCAATGGTATCCGGAGCTGTTTTGCCATTTTATTCGGATACTGTGCAGACAGAAGACCCGGCGCAGCCCTTGACACAAAAAATAACAGAACATGACTGAGTTCAGCAATAAGGAGAAGCGGCTATGAGCTACAAAATTGGCGTTGATGTCGGCGGGACTTTTACCGATATCTGTCTATTCAACCAAGATAGTGGAGAAGTGAACGTTTACAAGCTTCCGTCCACGCCTTGGGACCCGTCCGAGGCAATCGGAAATGGCATTCAGGAAACGATGGACCTGTACAACGTAAAAGCCGATGCAGTCTCTAATTTAGTTCATGGCACGACGGTAGCAACCAATGCCGCGCTGGAGAGGAAGGGCGCAAAAACTGCCATTATCACGACGAAAGGGTTTCGGGACCTCATTGAGCTGGCACGGCAGACGCGCGCCTCTCTGTATGATGCGCAGGTGGAAAAGCCGGTGCCGATTGTCTATCGCAAGCTGCGCAGGGAAGTTAACGAGCGGATTCAGTATGACGGAACGGTGTTTCAGCCGCTGAATCTTGCGGAAGTGGAAGCAGCGGTAGAGGAACTGAAGGGCCTTGGAGTGGAAGCCTATGCGGTCTGTCTGCTGCACGCTTATATCAATCCGGTTCACGAAAAGCAAATCAAGGAGATCATTTTAAAGCGTCATCCCGAATCCTATGTATCCATTTCCAGCGAAGTTCTTCCGGAAATCCGCGAATATGAGCGGATGACCACTACTGCATTGAACAGCTACATTGGCCCGAAGGTGGGCGTCTATGCCAATCAGTTTAAAAAGCGCGTCAAAGAGATGGGCATGCAGCTGACGCCTTATATTAACCAATCCAACGGTGGCCTGATGAGCATTGAGACAACCTTTAATAAGCCAATTCGGACAGCGCTTTCCGGCCCCGCAGCCGGCGTTTCCGGCGCCACGTACATCACAAAACTGGCGGGTGTCAACAACATCATCACGTTTGATATGGGCGGGACCAGTACGGATGTCTCTTTGATTGAAAACAGCACACCGAAGTTGACAACCTCCAAGTCCATTGCGGAATTTCCGGTAAAAGTGTCGATGACAGATGTCACTGCCGTGGGGGCCGGAGGCGGCTCTATTGCTTGGATTGATAATGGAGGCATGCTGAAGGTCGGCCCTGAGAGTGCCGGTGCTTACCCCGGCCCCATTGCTTACAGCCGCGGCGGCGACCGCCCCACTGTAACCGATGCCAACGTGGTTCTTCATCGCCTGAATCCCAAGGTAATTTTGGGCGGGCGGATGAAGATTGATGAGGAAGCTGCTCACAGGGCGATTGAGGAACAGTTGGCCAAGCCGCTGGGAATGAGTGCGCTGGATGCTGCGCGCGGCATAATCACCGTTGTAAACTCTAATATGGCCCGGGCCATCCGAGTGGTTTCCGTGGAACGGGGATACGATCCCCGTGAGTTTGTGGTGGTGGCATTCGGCGGGGCGGGTGCGTTGCACGCGGTAAATGTAGCAAAGGACCTTGGCATTAATCATGTGATGATTCCCAGAAATCCCGGTATTTTGTGTGCCATAGGACTTCTGGTTTCTGATATCCGTTCGGACTATGTCAAGACCAATATCTCTGATCTGTTAAAGGCAAATATTGACCGGATGAACGGCGTATTTGCAGAACTGACCGGGGAAGGGGACGACTGGCTGAACGCAGAGAGTATTGCGCCAGAACGTAAAGTCCTGATTAAACATGCCGATATGCGATATTATGGCCAAAACTTTGAGTTGAGCGTGGAAATTCCTTATGACGAAATTACAGAAGAGAACATCGAGAAAATTTCCGAAATGTTTCATCGCCAGCACAAGCGCGAATACGGCTACTGCAACGAGGGCGCCAAGATTCAGATTGTCAACTATCGCGTGACTGCGCTTGGCAAGGTGCAGACCATCCAGTTTACCGAGCATCCTGTGGTCGGCGCGGATTCTTCGGCCGCAGTGATCGACCAGCGCGATGTGTTTTTTGAAGAAGATGGCAGCTATGTAGACACCAAGATTTATGACCGTGACAAGATTCTTGCAGGCAATGAAATTTGCGGTCCCGCTATCATTGAACAGATGGATTCCACAATTGTGGTTCCCCCGGGACACACCGCGCGGGCGGACCGCTATTTAAATCTGATGATCAGCTATGAGCGTGACAACAAGTGATGGGAGGCCTGTAAAATATGTTTCATTTAATAAATGTGGATCCGATCACCGTTGAGGTGCTCAGCAACGCGTTTATGTCCATTGCAGAGGAAATGGGCGGAATCCTGGTCAGAACCGCCTATTCTACGAATATCAAAGAACGCAAGGATTGCTCCTGCGCGATCTTCAACGCCAAAGGAGAAACCATTGCGCAGGCGGAGCACATTCCTGTACATTTGGGCTCCATGCTGGGCATTGTTCAGGAGATTACCAAAAAGTATTCTGCCGATGACATTCTGCCCGGAGATATGTTTGTCGCCAATGATCCATACAGCGGCGGCGGCACGCATCTTCCGGATATTACCATTGCCGCGCCCATTTTTCACAATGGGGAAATTGTGGCCTATGTGGCAAATATTGCGCATCACAGCGACGTGGGGGGCCGTGTCCCCGGCAGTATGTCCGGCGACAGCACCAGCATTTTTCAGGAGGGCCTGCGGATTCCGCCCATTCGCATTATGCGAGACGGAAAACTGCTGCAGGATGTGATGGATGTTATTCTCCTAAACTGCCGCACTTCCTTTGAGCGAACCGGTGATATCATGGCGCAGGTGGCATCAAATACCATCGGTGCAGAGCGCATGGTAGATATCATCAACAAATATGGCCGCAATATTGTGCTTTCTGGAATGGAAGAGCTTCTGGACTACGGCGAACGCAAGATGCAAGCTGGAATTCGAGCCATCCAGAACGGTGAATACAGCTTCTGCGATTATCTTGATGATGATGGCATTAATATTGGAAAGCCGGTTCCCATCCAGTTGAAGCTAACAGTAAAAGATGACAATATCACGCTGGACTTCACCGGAACGGCTCCTCAGGTGAGCGGCGCGGTTAACGTGGTTGAAAACGCGCTGAAGGCAACGGTTTATTATTCTCTGAAGACGATCGTGGACCCAACGCTGCCGCCCAACGGCGGGTTTTATCGCGCGATTGATGTCTATGCCCCGGAGGGAACTCTGGTGAACCCCAAAGTCCCCGGGGCCTGCGGCGCCCGCACCGACTCCTGCCAGCGCGTGGCGGATGTTGTGTTTGGCGCAATGGCACAGGTGGTGCCCAAACAGGTTATGGCGGGATGCAACAGCGCTGTGACCACAGTTGTGTTCTCCGGAAACGACACGAAGAACGGACGCTTTTTTGTCTATCCTGAATCGCTGGGCGGCGGGTTCGGCGCCCGGTACAATAAAGACGGGCTGGATGGCGTCCATGTGCATATCACCAATTCTTCCAATCTGCCCGTTGAGTGTATGGAGGCGGAATATCCCATCATGGTGGACCGTTATGAGCTGCGCAACGATTCTGGCGGTGCCGGCGAGTATCGGGGTGGCCTTGGCTATCGCAGGGATTATCGGATTCTTCAGGACACGGTGTTTGGTTCCCACGGTGATCGCCAGAAAATCGCGCCTTGGGGGCTGGATGGTGGTTTACCCGGCGCAACCGGCCAGTTTGTAATCAACCCGGATACCGAATCCGAGCGTGTGCTGCCTTCTGCAAAGTCCTCTGAAATTCAATTGAAAAAGGGGGATATCATGAGCGCACAGACCCCCGGGTCCGGTGGCTTTGGCAGTCCGCTGAAACGACTGGCAAAATCCGTACTGGAGGATGTTCTGAACGAAAAGGTAAGCGTGGAAAATGCAAAGGCGCTTTATGGCGTGGTGATTGTTGACTGTATAGTGGATGAAACCGCCACAGAGGTATTGCGTGCAGAAATGGCTGCTGGCCGTTAAAACACTGAGATTCGCACATTGATGCTCAATAAGCAGGGCCGAAAAGTCTGATACCAGACTTTTCGGCTCTGTTTCATCAGCGCCTGTTCCAACTCGGAAAGCGGCGCGTCCCGATGGATTCCGCTGCCCGCGAAGAGTGGCCTTTGTAAGCCTTGCGTTTTTGCCGCCATTCCGCCAGCAATTTGAAAAGCTGCTCTCAGTTGGATTGATACGAAGGAACGCGATGGAAGCGAGAAAAATAACTGTAACTGTTTCCAATGCATTTTCGTCTAAAAAAGTAGGCATCCGCAAGATTACGCAAGGCGACCAATACGAAATTCATGACTTTTCCAGCAATCCCTTTTGCGCTGATCTCACTGTAGAGCTCTAAAACTGCGGCACACTCCCGTTGTGCAATCAATGGGTGCATCAAATGAGGCAGAGCAGGTCTGCCCGACTGGGTAGCGGAGCTGCCGTATGATTTGATTGTTTTTTGGCAGAAAACCGCTTTGTACACGCTTGTGTGCATTGGCCATGAATCCGGCTCCCCCAGCGGCGGCATCCTCGAACCAGCAGGGGACACGCTCTATATCATTTATCCAAAGGGGGGATATAAGAGCGTTACGCTCCCACATGCGCCCAATCGCGAAAGCATTACATGGAATCAGGATACAGAGCAGCTTTTCTACACGGTGACAGACTACGATGCCCATAATCATCAAAGCAAGGACTATCAGTACGTTTTCAACGTAAAGGAGCTGTCTGTCGTTTTGCTGGGAGAGACAGAAAGTGCTTTGCAGTAAAGTCGGTTTTCAATTTGGGCCGACGGCGGTATGCAGAAGCGTCTCAAGGTGTGCGCACTATGGCATTGATGAGAGCGCCTACACGATAGAATCTTACAAGCTGGTGGGAGGGTAACCGGGAGATAGACGCCCTGACAGTGAAAAGGAGGGAGGACTATCTGGCACTTGCGCTTTTCACAACTTACATACATATTTAAAATAAATAGATTCTACTCAAAAATTATACTTGGAACATTCGGTAAAATTAACGGACCACGATGTTCACGATCATAAGGGCAAGGACCCAAGAAGGGCCCTTGCATCTGGAACGCTCTACAGAAACATGCTCTCTTGGAAATAGTAGAGCAAGGGGGGCTTTAATTTTCTAAAATGCAAAATATCTGCAATGTTTGGCAGCCTAAAAAAGTCAAAAATAAGCATAAAAAATCCGCAACCCCTTGATACATCTGGCTTTCAGTCAGAAACATCTAAAGTGTTGCGGCTTTTTTGGAGGTGACACCCGGATTTGAACCGGGGAATAAGGGTTTTGCAGACCCTTGCCTTACCACTTGGCTATGTCACCATGGTTTCTATATTATATACAACTTGAAGAAAAAAGTCCAGCAAAATTTGAAAGTTGTGAGAAAACCGAATGCCCACACAAGGGTGTGGGCATTCAGTTTTGGAGCGGGCAACGAGGCTCGAACTCGCTACCTCCACCTTGGCAAGGTGGCGCTCTACCAGATGAGCTATGCCCGCAAATGGTGCCTTCGATCGGAATCGAACCAATGACACGAGGATTTTCAGTCCTCTGCTCTACCGACTGAGCTACGAAGGCATATGCGGGAAGAACGCTTCCCGCGGAAAATGGCGACCCGGAACGGGCTCGAACCGTCGACCTCTAGCGTGACAGGCTAGCGTTCTAACCAACTGAACTACCGGGCCATAGGACCTTTTATGAAGAGCTTGGAGTGGTGGGAACAACTGGACTCGAACCAGTGACCCCCTGCTTGTAAGGCAGGTGCTCTAACCAGCTGAGCTATGCTCCCGTATGCCGCTCGCTCTCGTCAGACGGCAAAAGTTATTATACAAAAAGGTCCCCGATCTGTCAACTAAAAATCCCAAAATTTTTAAAAAAATTTTTTTCACTTGCAAAATCCTTGGATTTTCAACCCTTTGCGGAGGCTAGCAGCATCTCCAGTTCCGCCTTTGTAAAGATCTGCACGCTGTCACAGAACCGACAGGTCAGTTCTGCGCCGCCCTGATCGTCAATCAGACTGCGCAGTTCTGTTGCACCCATGGAAATTAGCGCCCGCTCCATCCGTTTCCTAGAGCAGGTGCAGCGGTACTCCACGGGACGCTCTTCTAAAATTTGCAGTTCAAATTCCGGCAGTGCTGCCCGCAGCAGGTCCGCCGGCTCGGGATACTTCTCCAGAAGCGCCGTAACGGCTCCGGCGGCCATCAGGCCGCTCTCCACCCGGGCGATGATATCCTCGCCTGCACCGGGCAGCAACTGGACAAGATAGCCGCCCGCAGCGCGCACGCTCTGGTCCCGGTCCACCAGCACGCCCAGACCACAGGCCGAGGGAACCTGTTCGGATTCCACAAAGTAGGCCGCCAAGTCCTCGGCGATCTCGCCGCCCATCAGGCCCACGCTGCCCACGTAAGGCTCCTTCATATTCAGGTCCCGGATGACGGTGAGAGTTCCCTCGCTGCCAACGGCCCCGCCCACGTCCAGTTTCCCATCGGCGCGCAGGGGAAGGTCCACTGCGGGGTTGTCCACCATACCCCGGACGTTGCCCTCATTGTCCGACACGGCCATTACAAGGCCCAGCGGACCGCCGCCCCGGAATTGCAGGGATACGCTGGCCCCGTCCTCCTTCAGGGCGTTGCCCATCATGGAAGCCGCCGCCAGTGCGCGGCCCAGGGCCGCGGTAGCCACGGGGAGGGTGCGGTGAATGTTGCGCGCCCGCTCCGTCAAAATCCGACTGGAAATGGCGGAGACTTTGATAGTGCCGTCCGCCGAGATTGCTCTTACGATTTTGTCGCTCATGCATTGCTCCTTTTTCGCGATTGTAAATGCTGTTGGCTGTTTTCCGGTTTGCGGCAGCGGAAAATCACCCGGTCCTCGTCCGGACGGGGTGCGGATTGGCGCAGGTCGCCGGTGACGCGGATATCCCGAAAGCCCGCCGTCTCCAAAAGAAGGCGCAGCTCGTCCTCTTCCCACGCCCGCTCCCGGTGCTCTTCCCAAGTGCGGTCCCATGTTCCGTCGGGGCGCAGAGAAAAAAGGTCTACACCATAAGAGCAAATTGCGGTTTTTTCCGAAAAGGCCGTGCGCCAGACGCAGAAGGAATCTTCCGTCTCATCCGTATACACCTCTCCGTCCATCCGCCGCAGCTTATAAGGCGTGTTCACGTCAAATACAAACAGTCCGCCCGGGCGCAGCCACTTAAACACCCGGCGCAGCGTCTCCCGCATGGCGGCGTCGCCCGTCACGTAGTTCAGCGCGTCCAAGGTGGACACGGCAGCGTCCACCTGCGTCGCAAGACGCAGGCGGGCCATAGACTGACAAATTAACAAAGGCCGCCGGTCCTCCGGCAGGGACTCCGCCTTGCGGGCCGCCTCAGTCAGCATTTCCTCCGACAGGTCCGCCCCCGTCATCCGATAGCCCAAAGCTGCCAGAAGACAGGTGACCGTGCCGGTGCCGCAGCCAAGGTCCAGCACCGTTTCAACGCGCTGGCGCTCCTTTTGCAGCAGGCGGTGAAGATAGGCGGCCCGTTTCCGGTGGGCTCCGTCGGCAATCAGTGCGTCATAGGCCCCCGCAAGGGACTGATAACGGCTCATTTCTTCTTCTGCCGCTCGAAAATCACATCGTATCCGCCTGCGCCATAGCTCAACGACCGATTTACCCGGCTGATGGTGGCACTGGACGCGCCCGTGCGCTCCAAAATATCGTTATAAATCAGACCCTCATGCAGCAATGTTGCCACCTCAAAGCGCTGCTCCATGGACCGCAGCTCCGAAACGGTGCATAAATCCTGAAAGAAATTGTAGCACTCCTCTTCATTTTTCAGAAGGAGAATTGCCTTATACAGCTCTCCGTTTTTCTCTTTTTTTCCAATCTTGACCATGAATGGCTCCTTTCCAAACGTAAGCGGCGTTTTGCCGCGCTCCTGATTGCTCATTTTACTATTTTACAGCATGAAAGTAAAGAGGGAGATACTGATTATTTCAATTCTCGTCCGAACCTGCGTCCGGACCCTTTTTGGAAATGGCGGCGGGGTCACCCCGCTGTGTTCGGCGGCATACGCTGGAGCATGAATCATTTCGGCCGGCGGGGAGCGTTCGCCGTTTTGAACCTGTGAAGGAGGCTGCCATGCGCGATCAGATAAAGCTGGAACCGTTTGTTGCCCAACGGGAGTGGACGGTGGAAGGTATCCCCGTGCTCACTGCCGAGCTATCCCTCCCCCGGCCTGCGGAAGAAAAGGAGAGGCCCGACCGCAGGCTTACACGATATTATCAGCTTTACGCCCGCGCCTACCTGCGCTATTGCGAGCGCTGGCTTTTTCCCCAGTCGGCGGAGGCCTGCCGTCTGGCCATGGAGAACAGCGCACCCATCCCGCAGGACTCCGCGCGACTTACCTACCACATCACCTGCAACGGCGGGGGCGTGCTAAGCCTGTATACCGAATCCGTGGAGCGGTGCGGCGGGCGAATAGAGCGGAGACGGCACGGGGATACATGGGATTTGCTTACCGGCGCGCCGATTCCCTTATCTGCCTGCTTCCCTAAAAAGCACCCATGGCGCAAGACGCTGCTTCGGGAAGCGGAGACGGAGATGGAGCAGCGGGAGCGGGCTGGGGCGGCCCGCTATCGGGAGGAGTGGCGGCGGCTTCTGCGCCGCAGCTTTAATCCAGACCATTTCTATCTTTCCGAGACGGAGCTTTTCTGGTTCTGGCAGACGCTGGCCATGGCCCCTTCCGGAGAAAGCGTATCAGTTTTTTCAACGCCGTATGGTGAAAATGATTGTTTTTTTCCCGGAATCCGTGATATTATACAGGAGACAAAAGAGGAAACGGCGCGGGGAGAGATTTGAGTTCCCTGCCGGAAGGAGCAAAGATATGGAACATAAAATGGTAATGACCATCGGGCGCGAGTTTGGAAGCGGAGGCCGGGAGATTGGAAAGTTGGCGGCCCAAAAGCTGGGACTGCCCTATTACGACAAAGAACTGATTGTGCTGGCGGCGGAGAAATCCGGCCTCAGTCCGGAGTATCTGGCAGGACTTGATGAGCAGTCTGTCAGTAGTTTTCTTTATTCCTTTTCAGGAGCCAACTTCTCCATGGGAATGCGGTCTGGAAGCGTAAATTTGCTGCCTCCCGCGGATCAGCTGTTTTTGTCCCAGTCCGAGGTAATCCGCGACATTGCCGCAAAGGGCGGCGCGGTGATTGTGGGCCGCTGTGCGGACTATGTGCTTCAGGAAAAGGCCCCTCATGTAAACGTGTTTGTGCAGGCGCCCATGCGCAGCCGCATCCGGCGGGTGATGGACCGGCACGACCTTGACCAGAAAGCGGCCGAAGCGCTGATGCTGAAAACTGACAAAAACCGCGCCAACTACTACTTCCACTTCACCGGCGAAAAGTGGGGTGACCGGAAGTGCTTTGATCTGGTGCTTTCCAGCGCCATCGGCACGGAGCCGTCGGTTAATATGATTACGGACTATTATCTTCAAGTGGAGGCAAGCCTTCAAAAATAAACGCTGCAAGGGCCCGGACAAGAGAGAATCCCCCGAAGGCCGGGCCCTGGAAAGGCGAAGAAGTTATGGGACGCAGACAAAGAAAGCGCGGCATGGCATGGCAGAGGGCGATAGGGGTATCGCTCTCTGCCGTGCTGCTTTTCTTCTCCGCTCCTTCTGCCCGGGCGGCGGACGAATCTTTTTTTCGGGTCGCTGTCCGGCATCCCCACGCGCTGGTGTTTATGGGACTTGTTGTGCTGCTGGCGGCGGGGCTTGCCTTTTTGCTGTGGGACAACCATCGAAGACGCTCGCTGATCCGGGAAGCCCGGGCGCGAGAAGGGCAGCTTCAAAACATGATGAATCTGGTGCCCGGCGGCATCTGTTCCTTTCGGGTGGATGAGGAAACCTGCTTTGAAACGTTTCATTTAAACACCGGATTTTATCAGATGCTGGGTTATTCTGAGCCGGAGGAGGATGAAATTGTCAACCCAATGCTGAACGTCCATCCCGACGACCGGGCGGTTCTTCAAGAGCAACTGGCCCGCTGCCGTCAGGGAGGAGAGACTGTTCGGGCGACCTTCCGGATTCTGCGGCAGGATGAAACCTATTTCTGGATTGCGCTGAAAGCGTCCCCGGCCCCACAGGAGGGCGACGGACGAACTTACTACGGCGTATTCAGCGACGTGGACGAGTTGAAACGCCTTCAGGAGAATCTGGAGGAAAACGAACGGATGCTTCAGGCGGCCATGGACCATGCTGACGTGGATTATTGGATGTACGACCCGGCGCACCACACGCTGCGCACCAGCAAACGGGCCTGCGCATTGTTCGGCGTGCCCGGCGTGCTGGAGAATTATCCCCAGTCCTGGTTTGAGCAGAACATCACGCTTGAAGAGGACATTCCCAGACTGAAAGCCGCGATAGATGAGATTGATCAGGGGGCTTCCTTTGCCGTCTGCGAGGTGCGGGAACGCACGGTGGGCGGGGACATCCGGTGGATTAAGATCAAAATGACCTCGCTGTACGATGCGGAGGGGAATAGGACGCGGGTGCTTTGCACCGGCGTGGTATGCACCCAGCTTCACCGGGAGATTGAGCGGTATGAATGGCAGAACCAGCGCGTGCGGGTGCTTATGTCCAGCGCGGTGGCTTCGGCGCACTTGAATCTGACGAAGAACACCTGCAAGATGGGGCCGTCCCTGTATCCGGAATTTTTGGAGGGGATGGACGGAACAGCGGATGCGCTGTTTGACGCTATGAAACGGCGCACCGCTGCGCCGGAGCAGTGCGAGGAGTGTGGCAGGCGGTTTAACCGCGCGGCCCTTCTGGACGCCTATGCCCGGGGAAATTCCACGATGACCTTTGAGCGAAACTGCCGGATTGGCGGCATGTGCCGCTGGCTGGCGGTGCGGGTGGACATCACGGCAAACCCGGTTACCGACGATGTGGAGGCCAACATGTATTCCTTTGACATCGACGACCAGAAATCCATGGAGCAGATTATGGACACCGTGATTCGGCGGGAATACCTGATGATTCTGCGCATAAATCTGAACGCGGACACCGCCCGGATATTTACCTTGCAGGATGGGGACCATTCCATTCGGGAGATTTCCGGGGCGGAGGCGGCGCTGCTTGGCGTGGTACGGGACTCTTTTGCCGGAGAGGACTTGGAGGAGACGCTGAGACGCCTTCGTTTCAGCGAAATTCAGGCCCGGCTGGACGGCAGCGTGGAATACACCGTCTATGCGGACTGCCGCAGCAGCGCCGGAGAAATCAGGCGGCTGCGCTATGCGTTTGTCTGGTTGGACAGGGAGAGCAATATCATCTGCTGTACCATCGCCGATTCTACCGACGCCTTTGTCAAAGAGCGCCGCCGCAGCGAGGTACTGCGTTCGGCGCTGGAGGAGGCCCGCCGGGCTAATCAGGCAAAAGGCGAATTTCTCTCCCGGATGAGCCATGAAATCCGCACGCCCATGAACGCCATTCTGGGACTGACCCAACTGGCAAGGGAGAACGCGACGGATTCCGAGACGATGGGAATGTTGGATAAAATTCAGGTGTCCGGCGAGTACCTGCTGGGGCTGATTAACGATGTTTTGGACATGAGCCGGATAGAGTCGGGCCACATTGAGCTGCACCCCGAGAATGTGAACACGGGGGCGCTGCTGGAGGATATCCGGGCGCTGATTATGCCCCGCATGGAGGAAAAGGGGATTCGTTTTCGTCTGGATGCAAGCGGCATCACGCCGTATGTGGTGGTGGACCGGCTGCGTATCCAGCAGGTGTACATCAATATTCTCAGCAATGCCGTGAAGTTTTCAAAGCCCGGCTCGGAAATTTCCTGTACGGTGCGCCATGTTTCCTGTGGCGAGGATAAGATTTCCAGCACCATTGTCTTCCGGGATCAGGGCTGCGGCATGAGCCCGGAGTTTCTCAGCCGGGTGTTCGAGCCGTTTGAGCAGGAGAACAACGGCTATCAGAATTCCCAGCTTGGCACCGGGCTTGGCCTTGCCATCGTAAAAAATCTGGTGGAGGAGATGGGCGGCACCGTCTCGGCCAAAAGCGAGTTGGGCCGGGGAAGTGAGTTCACTGTGCGCATCACCATGCCCAAGGGATGTCCGCCGGAGGAAGCGGAAAAGGCGGCGGCTGCCCGGCACGGTCCTCAGACGGCGCTTGCGGGGAAGCGGGTGCTGCTGGTGGAGGACCATCCCGTCAACACAGAGATTGCAAAACGAATGCTTTCCCTGCGGGGAATGCAGGTGGATCACGCGGAGAACGGACGGTTGGCGCTGGAGCGCTACCTTACCGCGGAAGAGGGCTATTACGACGCGATTCTGATGGACATTCGCATGCCGGTTATGAACGGAATTGAGGCCGCAAAGGCCATCCGAGCCTCTGGCCGGGGTGACGCGCAAGACATTCCCATCATCGCCATGACTGCCAACGCTTTTGCGCATGACCGGCGGGAAACTTTGGCCGCCGGGATGAACGCGCACCTTTCAAAGCCTGTCCGGCAGGAGGAGCTGCTGGAGGAGCTGCAAAAGTTTATTAAATAAAGCGGCGGGGAGCGGACGCGCTTTCCTCGCCTCGCAGAGTGCAAAAAGCCAAAAGGACACAGGGAAACAAGTTCCCCGTGTCCTTTCCTTTGCGCACCCGGCGTGGCTGCGCGTTTATGTAAGTTTACGTTTTTTACTCAATTTTCAGCGTATACCCCTCCGGCAGCGCCGCCCCCAGAAGCAGGGATACGCCGTCGGCGGCCTTTTCCCGGCCCTCCCGCAAAAGGCCTCTGTCCAGCGCCTTTTTCTCCATCGCGGCCTTTTGGTCCGCCTGAAAGGCCGTGAAATCCTCCACGGTAAAGGGATTGAAAATCGAGGCTTGCTCGTCAAAAACCTCCACGCTGTTTTCGTCGATCTCGTGGGAGAGTATCTCCGCCTGTGGCAGGCGGACATGTACCTGCGTGCCGGAAATGTCCACCTTGGCCTTGCGCAAATCCACCCCAGCTTTAATCTCCCCATCGTAGGTTAAGATAAATTTCTTAGTGGTAAAGGGCAGGGTCATCCCATAAAACACATTTTTGTTTTCGAACTGCGCCATGTTCGTATAGGACCAGCTGACGCTTGCAAGCTCGCTGATTTCCTCCAGCCGGTTTTCCAGCACCACTGCGTCAAGCTTCGTAATCTCATCCGCGCCGCCGCCGAAGCGTCCGGCGAGAAAGCCCGCGATTCCAACCATGGCGCACAGCGCCGCGCACAAAAGCACCAGCCGTGCTGTTTTTAAGGGGCGAAACCAAAAGTGCCTTTTGCGCCGCGTTCCGGCTGTGGACGCTTCCATAACCTCCGCCCCGGAGTCTTCATCCGCCGTTTCGTTTTTAGTGGATTCCAGAGTTTCCATGCTTCCTCTCCTTCCGTCATACTAAAAAGCGACCGCCTGAGCTGTGCCGAAAAACCGTTGTTCCATCGGCAAGGCGGCCGTGTTTCTGCCGGCGCAAGGGCAGCGCCCGCCCCTTTAGTGAACGGTGTTTGCACCGGATAAACTGTAAAACAGTATACCCCGCTGCAAAATATTTGGCAAGAGAGGCCGGAGAAAAAGCGCGAAAATTGCCAAACGGGGACTCAGAGCACGAAGCAATAAATTGCCGCGAAGTGGAATGCTGTTCCGGCAAGAATCAGCAGATGAAACAGCTCGTGAAAGGTCCACTCCGCCGAAATATTGGGCTTTTTAATTGCGTAAAACACCGCGCCCACGGAATAGCACACGCCCCCCAGCGCCACCAGTGTCATGCAGGGCTGGCCCACGGACGCAAAATCCTTAGCAACAAACAAAACCGCCCAACCCATGATTAGATAGACCGCCGTGGATAAAATCCGGGGCGCGTTCAGCCACGCCAGCTTGATAATAATGCCCAAAAGCGCCACCGCCCACAGCGCGATGCAAAAACGCACCCCTGTTGGCTGGGGCAGCAAGACCATCGCAAAGGGCGTATAGCTTCCTGCAATCAGGACGTAAATCATGCTGTGGTCCATCTTGCGCAAAAAGCGCTTTGCTCCGGGGGTTATGTCGCAGCCGGGATAATAATGGTAAACAGCGCTTGCGGTATACAGCGCCAGCGCCGACAGGCAGAATACCATCGCCGCCCACAGCGTTTTGGCGCTTACACCCAGCGAAACGCCCCGCAAAGCCATCACCACGCAGCCTACAAGCGCACCCACCGCTCCCAGAGCGTGGGTTGCAAAGCTGACGCGGTCCTGCGCCTTTGCCACAAAATCACGCATAATAGATACACCTCTCAGTCCGTCTTTTGTCAAATGTAGTTTCGATTATTATATTACATCATGTAAAAAATATTTCAAGTGGTTTTTTGAATTTTTGCTCCGTCGTTTTTCACAAAACCGCACCTAAAATTTTTTTAGCTCACCTGCTTGCAAATTATGCGTATGTCCGATACAATAGACACAATTAAAAAATGATAGCTGGAACGAAGTGCTCTGCGCACGGGCTGACGCCTATCATTTCTTGTTGTCTGAGGGGCGTTTCAAACCGACGGTGGTTTGGGGCGCTTTTCTTTTTATAGACGGAGAGAAAATGGGAAGATTGAATGATAATAAAGGAAGACAGGAGGCTTTTCAAATGATTTTATTGGCAAACGGAAAGGTCATCACCCGGGATACCGAGGGCGTGGGCTACTATCCCGACGGAGGAGTCGTCACCGACGGCGGCAAAATTGTGGCCGTGGGCGGGACTGCGGAGCTGAAAGCCCAGTATCCGCAGGCGGAGTTTGTGGACGCGGGCGGCGGCGTCATCATGCCCGGCCTGATTAACGCCCATACCCACATTTATTCCGCGCTGGCCCGGGGGCTGAGCATCAATGGCAACAACCCCTCCAATTTCCTGGAGGTGCTGGAGGGAACCTGGTGGGCCATTGACCGCAATCTGGATTTGGAAGCTACCAAAGCTTCCGCGCAGGCGCTGGTCATCGACTGCATCAAGCAGGGCGTCACCACCTTCTTCGACCACCACGCCTCTTTCTGCGAGATTCCCGGCTCGCTGATGAGAATTGCGGAGGTCACGAAGGAAATGGGCATGCGGGCCTGCCTGTGCTATGAGGTTTCCGACCGGGACGGGGAGGAAAAGGCCATGCAGTCCGTGCAGGAGAACAAAGATTTTATCGACTATTGCGAGAAAAACCCCGATGATATGCTCAAGGCCCTGTTTGGCGGGCACGCCCTGTTCACCATCTCCGACAAGACCTTTGATCGGATGACCGCCGCCAACAATGGCCGTGTGGGCTTCCACATCCATGTGTCAGAGGGCATGAACGACGTGTACGACAGCCTGCAAAACTATGGCCGCCGTCCCGTTCAGCGGCTTCAGGACCACGAGATTCTGGGGCCGAAGACTTTGCTTGGCCACTGCATCCATGTAAACACCGCTGAGATGGATCTCATCAAGGCAACCGACACCATGTGCGTCAACAATCCCGAGAGCAATATGGGCAACGCCGTGGGCATTTCCCCCATCTTGCAGCTTTGCAAAAAGGGTATTCTGGTGGGCCTTGGCACTGACGCGTATACCAACGACATGCTGGAGTCCATTAAGGTGGCCCTGTGCTCCCAGCGGAGCAACGCGTGTCTTCCCAACGTGGGCTGGTGCGAGGTCACTGACATGCTTTTCCGCAACAACGCAAAGATCGCAAACCGCTCCTTTGAAACGCCCTTGGGCGTGCTGCGCCCCGGCGCGGCGGCGGACGTGATCGTGATGGACTATAAGCCGTACACACCGTTCTCCGACGAGAATATCGACGGGCACATGCTCTTCGGCATGACGGGCCGCCAGTGCAAGACCACCATGATCAACGGCAAGGTTTTGATGAAGGATGGGGTTTTGACTGAGATCGACGAGGACGCGGTGAATGCCCGCATTCTGGAAAGCTCCAAGCGCCTGTGGGGCCGGTTGAACCACAGAGAATATTGAGATAAAGGGACGGGGCGTCCGCCGTGGCGGCGGAACAGCCCGCCCTGTCCTTCAAAGCATGAGGAAAGAATATAACGGAGGTAAGCGGAAATGAGCGAATTGATGACCCCCATCCCGTTTCGGGAACTGATGGCATGGACCGTCTCTGAGCACCAGCAGGAGGGCACCGTATTTGGCGCCCGGCGGCCCTATCTGGCCGGGACGAAGACTCTTCCTATTTTTGGCGAGAAGCTTGAAACCCCCTTTGGCCCCGCTGCAGGCCCTGCCACCCAGCTTGCCCAGAACATCATCGCCGGATACTACACCGGCGCCCGGTTCTTCGAGCTGAAGACCGTTCAGAAAATGGACGGCGCGGAGCTTGCTGCCTGCGTCAACAAGCCCTGCATTCTGGCGGAGGACGAGTGCTATAACTGCGAATGGTCTACGGAGCTGTACGTCTCTCAGGCATTTGAGGAATACGTAAAGGCTTGGTGCGCCTGCAAAATGATGGCCCGGCTGTACGGGCTGGGCGACCCTGATGGGTTTGTGTTCAACATGTCCGTGGGCTATGACCTTGAGGGCATCAAGGGCAAGAAGATCGACGATTTCCTCAACGGAATGATCGACGCGTCCGAAACCCCGATTTTTAAGGAGTGCATCGCCGTTTTGCGGCAGATGTTCCCGGCCGAGGAGGAATTTATTGCCTCCATCTCTCCCCGCGTTTCCCGCAGCGTCACCGTCTCCACCCTCCACGGCTGTCCGCCGGACGAGATTGAGCGGATTGCCAGCTACCTGATTGTGGAAAAGCACCTGCACACCTTTGTGAAGTGCAACCCCACCATTCTGGGCTATGAAACGGCGCGGACGGTGCTGGATTCCATGGGGTATGACTATATCTCCTTTGACGAGCATCATTTTCAGGAGGACTTGCAGTACGCCGACGCGGTGCCTATGTTCCACCGGCTGATTGCACTGGCGGGAAGGCATGGCCTGGAATTCGGCCTGAAGCTGTCCAATACCTTCCCGGTGGAGGTGACGCGCAAGGAGCTGCCCTCTGAGGAAATGTATATGGCAGGAAAATCTCTCTTCCCGCTGACCACCATCATGGCGGCCCGTGTTGCCGCGGAATTTGGCGGGCGGCTGCGCCTGTCCTACGCGGGCGGCGCGGATTTCTTCAACATCGACAAGCTGTTTGCCTGCGGCATCTGGCCCATCACCATGGCCACCACGGAGCTGAAGCCCGGCGGCTATCAGCGCTTCAAGCAGATTGCCGAGAAGCTGGAAACCCTTCGCTATGAGCCGTTTATCTCCGTGGACGTGGAGGGCATCGAGGCGCTTTCCTTGGAGGCGCGGCGGGACAAATACCACGTCAAGCCGGTCAAGCCCCTTCCCCGGCGGAAGCTGCATGAAAATGTGCCGCTGTTGAGCTGCTTCACTGCCCCCTGCGAGGGCGGCTGTCCCATCCGGCAGGACATTCCGGAGTATATCGAGCTGTGCCGTCAGGGTCGGTATGCAGACGCGCTGCGCCTGATTATTGAGAAAAACCCTCTGCCCTTCATCACCGGAACCATCTGCACCCACCACTGTATGGACAAGTGCACCCGTAACTTCTATGAAGACTCCGTGCAGATTCGCGCCACCAAGCTTGTGGCCGCAGAAAAGGGTTATGACGAGGTGATGCGCACGCTCAAGGCCCCTGTTCCCGCCAATAACGGCGTGAAGGCCGCCATCGTGGGCGGCGGCCCCTCCGGCTTGTCGGCGGCGTTCTTCCTTGGCCGGGCGGGCATCCCCTGCACCATTTTTGAAAAGGCGGACACCCTGGGCGGCGTGGTGCGTCAGGTCATCCCCGGCTTCCGCATCAGTGACGAAGCCATTCAGAAGGACGTGGAGCTGGTTTTGAAGATGGGTGCGGAGGTTCGCTGCGGCGCGCCCGCTCCCTCCGTATCCGAGTTGAAGGCACAGGGCTTTACCCATATCTATTTCGCCGTGGGCGCTTGGAAGCCTGGCAATTTGAATATTCCCGGCAATGTGGCCCCTGTCATCGGCTGGATGAAGGACCTGAAGGACGGGAAGGAAGTGTCTCTTGGCCATGTGGTGGTGGTGGGCGGCGGTAACACCGCCATGGACGCGGCCCGCGTCGCCCTGCGGGCGGGCGCTAAGTCCTCCACGCTGGTCTATCGCCGGACGAAGAAGTATATGCCCGCCGACGCAGAGGAGCTGGACCTTGCCATTGCCGACGGCGTGCGCTTTTTGGAGCTGGTAAGCCCCTTTGAGCAGAAAGACGGGACGCTTTTTTGCAAGCGGATGAAGCTGGGCGAGCCAGACGCTTCGGGTCGGCGCAAGCCGGTGGAAACGGGCGAAACTGTGGAAATAGACTGCGACACGGTGGTTTCCGCTGTGGGCGAGCAGGTGGATACCCAGTTCCTTATGGACAATGGCATTAAGCTGGATTCCATTGGATGTCCTGCTTTTATTACTAATCTGGAGGGCGTGTTCTGCGGCGGCGACGTGCGTCGCGGCCCCGCCACGGTGGTGGAGTGCATCGCGGATGCGCAGGGCTTTGCCAATCAGGTTCTGAAAACCTTCCGCAATTCCGTGAGCTTCCCCGCAAACGCCCAGTCCTCCCGGGAGGAGGCGGTGGCCAAGCGCGGCATTCTGTGCGAATCCGCCAAGTGCGAGGGAGAGCGCTGCCTGAGCTGCAACGTGGTGTGCGAAAGCTGCGCGGACGTGTGTCCCAACCGGGCCAATGTCTCCATTGAAATGCCCGATGGGCGGCGGGAAATCCTCCACGTGGATCGGATGTGCAACGAGTGCGGCAACTGCGCTGTGTTCTGCCCCTACGACTCCGCGCCTTACCGCGATAAGTTTACTCTGTTCCACAGCAAGGAGGACTTTGACGAAACGGAGGGCAACGCCGGCTTCCTGCCCCTTGACGGGCGCAAGGTTCTGGTTCGGCTGAACGGAACGGTTTCCGAGGCTGATCTGGACGGGGAGAACGCCCTGCCCAAGGACATTGAGTGCGTGATTCTCACGGTGTTCAGCCGGTACGGCTATTTGATGGGCTGAGCATTTCACTGAGAAGCTTTTTCTCCAAAAGGCTGCTCCATACTGTAAGAAGGTCCGCCGAATGCAGATTCGGCGGGCCTTTTTACGGATGTATGTGCAATTCTGTCCCGGACGCGCGCAAAGCCATTTTCCGCCTTCTCCGCCCTTCGGCACGGAAAGACCGTCCAAAGGCCTGCCCGTGGCGGGAAAAAAGGGCGGATTGCCTGTTTCTCCGGAATTTGACGAAAAGAAGATGCGGAAATTAGACGGCAGGCAGCGGGATGAAAAATTCTGCAAAAATACTGGTGGTTTTGGGTTTTAAAATAGCCTTGAAAGCTGGAATGTATGAAATAAGCTCCTGATAATTTTTGAAATTACAAAATTAGACGCGTTTTGGATGAGGCGGTGCTATACTGCGGATAGTTTCAAGTGCGGCGCTGCGGGGCCGCTGATCAGAACTCATGCTCCCGCGGATAAATTTCGGATACCTGATTGATCCTAAGGCATCAATATTTTTTAATGGAGGAAATTGATATGTCAAAGCTTGTAGAGTGCATTCCTAATTTCAGTGTCAGCAAGGAAAAGGACGAGCCGGTCTTTCAGGGACTGGTGGACGTGGCAAACTCCATCCCCGGCTGCACGGTGATGGACGTTCAGTCCGACGGAACCCACAACCGCTGCGTGTTCACGCTGGTCGGCTCTCCCGAGGGGATTGAAGAGGCCGCTTTCCAGCTGTGCAAAAAGGCAACCGAGACGATTGACCTCACCAAGCACGAGGGTGCGCATCCCCGTATGGGCGCCACCGACGTCATTCCCTTTGTCCCCACCATGGACATCTCCGTGGAGGAGTGCGTGGAAATCAGCAAGCATGTGGCCCAGCGTATTTGGGACGAGCTTAAGGTTCCCAGCTTCCTCTATGAGGATTCCGCCGCCTCTCCCGACCGGGTGAACCTGGCGAAGGTCCGCAAGGGTCAGTTCGAGGGAATGCCCGAGAAGCTGCTTCTGCCCGAGTGGGCCCCTGATTACGGCGAGCGGAAGATTCACCCCACCGCCGGCATTATCGCCATCGGCGCCCGGATGCCTTTGGTCGCTTTCAACGTGAATCTGGACACCGACAATGTGGAGGTTGCCAAGGAGATTGCCAAGGCAATTCGCGGCTCCTCCGGCGGCTTCAAGCACTGCAAGGCCATCGGCCTTCTGCTGGAGGACCGGAACATCGCGCAGGTTTCCATGAACATGGTAAACTACGAGGGAACCCCTCTGTATTACACCTATGAGATGATTCGGGCGCTGGCTGACCGGTACGGCGTGCGGATTCTCGGCACCGAGGTAGTGGGTCTGACCCCCGCCAAGGCCCTGATCGACTGCGCTGAGTTCTATCTCAAGATTGAGAATTTCAACTGCCGCAATCAGGTGATGGAATATCATCTGATTGACATGGAATAAGGAGGCGGACATGAAGCTTGTTGACCAGACCCTTTCCGGTTTTGTAGACCTGACGGCCTCCAACGCGCCCGCCCCCGGGGGCGGAGCCGCCTCTGCACTGGAAGGTGCCATGGGCGCGGCGCTGACCGCCATGGTCTGCTCCCTGACGCAGGGAAAGAAGAAGTATGAAGAGTATCAGGAGCTGACTGCCGGCGTCGCCGATCAGGCACAGGCGCTGAAAGCCAAGTTTGTGGACGTGATTGACCGGGATACCGAGGCGTTTAACGCCGTGTCCGCCGTGTTTGCCATGCCCAAGGACAGCGACGAGGAAAAAACCGCCCGCTCCGGCGCAATGCTCACCGCGCTCAAGGGCTGCACGGAAACGCCCTTTGAGATGATGGAGCTGTCTTATGCCGCTTTGGAGCTGACCGATCAGGTGGTGGGCAGGTCCAACGCCAGCGCCGCCAGCGATCTTGGCTGCGCGGCCCTGAGTCTGAAGGCCGCCATTCAGGGTGCATGGCTGAATGTGCTCATCAATATTGGCGGGATGAAGGATCAGGAATTTGCCGACCGCTACCGCGCGCAGGGCGAGGCCCTTTTGGCAAAGGCGCTGCCCTTGGCAGACTCTATTTACGAAAAGGTTCTTCATTCACTTTAAATTATAAAAAACCGATGGATTCAGTCGGAAAGTGTGATATAATGGACGCTACAATTCGGCGCATTACCCCGGAGGAATATGCCACCTCCCGCTGGAGCGGGGGAACCACCACGCAGATTGCCATTGCCCCGGCCGGGGCGGTCTATGCGGAGCGGGACTTTCTGTGGCGCGTCAGCTCTGCAACCGTAGAGCTGGAGACTTCGGACTTCACGCCTTTGCCGGACTATGAACGGTTTTTGTCCACCCTGCGGGGAACCATCCGCCTGACCCACGGAGAAGAGACACTGAATCTGAGCCCCGGCAGTGTCCACCGGTTTGACGGCGGTGCACCCACATGCTCGGCGGGAACCTGTACGGACTTTAACCTGATGCTCCGCAAGGGGCGCTGCACAGGCCAGATGTACTGCCTGCGGCTGGGCGAGGGCGGCGTGTGCCGCCTGAGCCAAGCGGTGGAGGCGACGGCGGCAAGGCGCGTTTTTCTGATCTACTGCGCGGAGGGAGACGGCGAGCTTTCGGCAGAGGAGACAGGTGTTCACTTTGCCGCGGGTGAGGCCGCGCTGGCGGAGAACGCAGAGCCGCTGCTGCGGTGCGCGGCGGCGTCCACATTCCTGATTTGCGAAATTGCCGAGAAAATCTAAGACAAATGATTAAGGAGGAAATGACTCATGGAAATCAAGACTGATATTGAGATTGCCCAGTCGACAGCCATGCTTCCCATCCAAGAGGTGGCCGCGAAGCTGGGCGTTGGGCAGGAGACGCTGGAGCCTTATGGACATTACAAGGCGAAGCTGGATATCCACGCTCTGAAGGACCTACCCTCCAAGGCAAAGCTGGTGCTGGTGACGGCCATCAGCCCCACCCCTGCGGGCGAGGGTAAAACCACCACCTCCGTCGGCCTTGCTGACGCGCTGAACCGGCTTGGCAAGAAGACCGTGGTCTGCCTGCGTGAGCCCAGCCTTGGCCCCGTGTTCGGCGTCAAGGGCGGCGCGGCCGGCGGCGGCTATGCCCAGGTGGTGCCTATGGAGGATATCAACCTCCATTTCACCGGCGATTTCCACGCCATCGGCGCGGCCAACAATCTGATGGCGGCGCTGTTGGATAACCACATCCAGCAGGGCAACGTGTTGGATATCGACGTGCGCAGAATTGTTTGGAAGCGTGCGGTGGATATGAACGACCGCCAGCTGCGCCACATCATCTGCGGCATTGGCGGCAAGGCCAGCGGCGTGCCCCGTGAGGACGGGTTTGAAATCACCGTGGCCTCTGAAATCATGGCCGTGCTGTGCCTTGCGCAGGATTTGGAGGACATGAAGGCAAGACTTGCGAAGATGGTGGTGGCCTATACCCGGGACGAGAAGCCCGTCACGGCGCACGATCTCCATGCCGAAGGCGCCATGGCCGCGTTGCTGAAGGATGCCATTAAGCCCAATCTGGTTCAGACGCTGGAGCACACCCCCGCGCTGATCCACGGCGGCCCCTTTGCCAACATTGCCCACGGCTGCAACTCCATTCAGGCCACGCAGACGGCCATGAAGCTCAGCGAGTACACCGTTACCGAGGCGGGCTTCGCCGCAGATCTTGGCGCGGAGAAGTTCTTGGACATCAAGTGCCGTGCAGGCGGATTCCATCCCGACGCGGTTGTGATCGTGGCCACCGTCCGTGCTCTGAAGTATCACGGCGGCGTGGCCAAGGCTGACCTGAACAACGAAAATCTGGAAGCTCTGGAAAAGGGCCTGCCCAACCTCCTCCAGCATGTGGAGAACGTGACGAAGGTGTACGGCCTGCCCTGCGTGGTGGCCATCAATGCGTTCCCCACCGATACCGCAGCAGAGCTGAAGATGGTGGAAGACAAGTGCCGCGAGCTTGGCGTCAATGTGGCCCTCAGCGAAGTGTGGGCCAAGGGCGGCGAGGGCGGCGAGGCCCTTGCGAAGGAAGTCATGCACCTGTGCGAACAGCCCAACAACTTCCAGTTTGTCTATGACGCGGAGGCGAGCATTGAGGAGAAGCTCAACGCCATTGCCACCAAGGTCTATCGCGCCGACGGTGTGGTGCTTGCTCCTGCGGCGAAAAAGCAGATGCAGCAGCTCACCGAGCTGGGCTTTGACAAGCTGCCTATCTGCATGGCAAAGACGCAGTTCTCCTTCTCTGACGACGCTGGTAAGCTGGGTGCACCCCGTGGCTTCAAAATCACCGTGCGGGACCTGAAGGTGAACGCCGGTGCAGGCTTCCTGGTGGCAAAGACCGGCGATATCATGACCATGCCGGGCCTTCCTAAGGTTCCCTCTGCCGACCGCATTGACGTGGACGCGCAGGGAAGAATTTCCGGCCTGTTTTAAACCGCACTTCCCGGCGGAGCCAATCGGCTCCGCCGGGGTACGCGCCCTTTTTTACAGGGCATTTTAGAAGAAGCTTCCCGGTTCGTGCGCGGGAGCGAAAGGGGAGAGGTTATGCTGAATCCCGCTGAATTTCTGGAAAAGTATACCGAGATTGGTGAAAAGAAGGCCTCGTCCGGCGTAAAAAAGCTGCTGCTGGCAGGAATACTTGCCGGTTTTGCCATTGGAATCGGCAGCGCGGTGACGGCCGCAGCCAGCTATTCCGTTGAAAGTACGTCCATTGCAAAGCTGATCAGCGGCGTTTTGTTTCCGCTGGGGCTGATTATGGTGCTGATGACCGGGGCGGAGCTGTTCACCGGAAACTGCCTGATGCTGATTTCCATCCGGGAGCGTCGGATTCGTGTGGGTGGAATGGTCCGAAACCTTGTGCTGGTGTACCTTGGTAACTTTATCGGGGCGGTGCTGCTGGCGTGGGCGATGCGGACGTTCAGCGGACCGCATATGTCCGAGGGACTGGTGCTGAAAATGATTTCCACCGCCGCTGCAAAATGCTCGTTCACCTTTTCTGAAGCGCTGGGCCTTGGAATTTTGTGCAACATTCTGGTGTGTACCGCCGTGATGATGGCCCTGTGCGCAGAGGACTCGGTGGGGCGGGCCGTGGGCGTGTTTGGCCCCGTCTGCTGCTTTGTGATCTGTGGGTTCGAGCACTGCGTGGCCAATATGTATTACATCCCCGCAGGTCTGCTGGCGCTGACGCTGCCCGGCGCCGGAGCGGCTGTGACAGCGGCTGGTCTGGATACCTCGTCCCTGACCTGGGGAAACTTCCTGCTGGGAAACCTCTTGCCGGTGACCATCGGCAATCTTTTGGGCGGCCTTGGCTTTGCATGGCTGCTTTGGTCTGCGCACCATAAAAAGCCTGCGTAAATTCAATTTTTCCGGGCAAGGCCCGGACATTCTTCCGGAGTTGATGCTCCGCGCATCCCCAAAAAACCCAAGCCCCTGAAAATGCAAAGTACTTTCAGGGAAGAGGAGGAGTGGCAAAATGAACGAGCTTTGGCCAAAGGCCGAAGCGAGGGAGTTGGAGCCTGCTCCGCAACCCCCGTACCCAAGCCCCTGAAAATGAGAAGCATTTTCAGGGAAGAGAAGGAGCGGCAAGATGAACGAGCTTTGGCCAAAGGCCGAAGCGAGGGAGTTGGAGCCTGCTCCGCAACCCCGTACCCAAGCCCCTGAAAATGGGAAGCATTTTCAGGGAAGAGGAGGAGCGGCAAAATGAACGAGCTTTGGCCAAAGGCCGAAGCGAGGGATATGGAGCCTGCTCCGACGACAGAGTAGGGCCAGCGCGTTAAGTGCCCACGGATGGGAGTCGCCGTTGGACGAAGGGGCCGAAGCCCCGCGTTGCTGAACCCGCATCCGCTGCCACAAAGAAGGAAATACTTCCTCCCAAGTGGCAACTGCCGAAACCAAGAGATTGCTTGGTTGGGCCGTTTTTCTCACATAAAGGAGGAATTTAATATGAAAAAACAAAAAACATCTATGCTGGTGACCCTTGGCATGCTGGTTGCCATCGAAATCGTGCTCTCCCGGTTCTGCTCCATCCCCGCGTGGAACTTTAAAATTGGCCTTGGGTTTGTGCCCGTGGTGGTTGCCGCGGTGCTGTACGGCCCCGTGCCTGCCGCAGTCGTAGCCGGGCTGAGCGATTTTCTGGGGGCAATAATGTTCCCCATCGGGCCTTACTTCCCGGGCTTTACCCTTACCGCTGCTTTGATGGGGCTGGTGTGGGGCGTATTCCTGCATAAGCGGCAGACCATGGCCCGCATCGGCGGTGCGGTGGCGGTGAACCAACTGGTGTTGAGCCTGCTTTTGAACACGCTGTGGATTTCCGTGCTGTACGATTCACTTTACGTCCCCTTGTTCCTCACCCGGACGATCTCCACCGCCGTGATGATTGTGGCACAAGTGGTGACCATTGGCCTGATGACAAAGGTGCTGGGGCACTTCGGAAAGAAGGCCACCGTATGAATCTTTCGCAGGCGCTGGAATTTATCCACGCCACATCCTGGCAGGGAAGCCGTCTGGGACTGGAGCGCATAGAAGATCTGATGAAGCTGCTGGGAAACCCCGAAAAGCGCCTGAAGTTCATTCATGTGGCGGGGACGAACGGAAAGGGCTCGGTGTGCGCCATGCTTTCCGAAATTTTGACCCGGGCGGGCTATACCACAGGGCTTTACACCTCTCCCCACCTTTTTCGTATCAACGAGCGGATGAAGGTAAACGGAACGGACATTTCTGATGAGGAGTTGACCGACCTTGCCCGGCAGGTGAAGCCGCTGGTGGAGGGAATGCCCGACCAGCCCACGGAATTTGAGCGGATTACTGCGATGGCTCTGCTGTATTTCCAGCAGAAGAACTGTGATGTGGTGGTTCTTGAGGTGGGGCTTGGAGGACGACTGGATTCCACCAACGTCATCGGTGCACCGGATGTGGGGGTGATTACCCACATTGCGCTGGAGCATACCGATGTGCTGGGAGACACTCTGACAAAAATTGCCAGAGAGAAGGCGGGCATCATTAAACCGGGCGCGGAGGTTGTGCTCTCCGGGCAGACGGAAGAGGTAGAGACTGTGGTGCGCGGTGTGTGCGCCCAGCGGGGCTGCGCGCTGCGGGTGACGGATTCCGCCGCCCAACTGCTGCTTGCCCACGATCTGGACGGGCAGACCTTTGATTACCGGGATCGGAAGGCCCTTCGGCTGCGGCTGATTGGAAACTATCAATATCAAAATGCCGCCGTGGTGCTGGACACCGTGGATGTGCTGCGGGAACGGCGGGGATACAGCATTCCGGAGTCCGCCGTGCGGGAAGGTCTGCTGGCCGTAACTTGGCCGGGCCGGTTTGAAATTCTGCAAAAAGACCCGCTGGTGCTGGTGGACGGAGCGCACAATCCTGACGGCGTACGGGAGCTTGCCGGTTGCCTTGAAGCCTATCTGCCGGGACGGAAGCTGACCATGGTGATGGGCGTGATGGCGGACAAGGATTATGACGATATGATTCGCACCGTGGCGCCGTTTGCAAAGGAATTTATTACCGTGACGCCGGAGAGCGAACGGGCGCTTTCATCCAAGGCGCTTTGCACGAGGATTGCGGAGCTGACCGGACTTTCCGCCAGAAGCGGGGGCGATGTGAAAAGCGGCATGGCCATGGCGATGGACGGGAAAGGCCCGGAGGATATCGTGTGTGCTTTTGGCTCGCTGTATCAGGTGGGCGAGGTGCGCGCCTTTTTTGGCCGGATGGATTGATAAACAGCGGCGCGGAGATACGCGGCGATGAAGCGTAACTGGGGGCAGGCCGTGACGGCCTGCCCCCACAGCAATTCCACAAAAAACTGCAAAAAGTTCAACGTGTAAAATGGCTGCCTATTGCGTTGTGGTCCTTGACGGGCGTCAGCCCATCGGCGTCCTCCGCCTTTTAGCCCACCATTTTGCACTACTTCCTTTTTTCGCATTTCTCTGTGGAACTGCTGTAGCCTTTGCGCTGCCAAAGCAAACATAGCTGGCGCGGGGCGGTCGGGGCGTGTATAATAGAGTTTAGAACAAAGCCCCAAATGTGGCTTTTTGAAGGGAAGGGACGGGCAAATGCCAAAAATTGAGGTGCAGATGTTTGATATCCCCTGCGTGAAGCTGGACGGGGAGGAGGTTTCCTTCCCCTTCAAGCGGGTGGATGCACTGTTTTACTACCTGATCTGTCGCAAAAGCGCCACAAGGCAGGAGCTGGTGGAGCTTTTGTGGGAGGACTGCGCAGAGGAAGTGGGTTATAAAAATCTGCGCCACACCATTTACACGCTGCGTAAGATTTTGGGGTCCGACCTAATTCTGACCACGCAGAAGACGGAGGTGCGGCTGAACCCGGAGCGGGAGCTGGAGTCCGATCTGGACCAGTGCGGCGAGGGTGAAGCCGTTGACAAGGAACGGTTTCTGCGGGGCTTCACAGTGAAAAACGCGCCTAACTTCAACGCCTGGGTGGATCAGGTGCGGGAGCAGATGGCCGCCCGGACTCTCAGCGATTTAGCCGACGGCGCGTCGCAGGCCCGGGCATCGGGCGATCTTGGCAGGGCAGAGCGGCTGAGCCTTGAATATCTCAGCCGGGACGGGCTGGACGAGAAGATGGTTATGTTCCTGATGGAGCTTTATCAGCAGGAGGGGCGGTATTACAAGGCGGCAAACCTCTATCAGCGGCTGAAGGACAAGCTGGCGGAAGAACTGGGCATCACGCCCCTGCATGAGACAGCCGCGCTGTACTATGAAATTGTGAACCAGTGGAACCGCACCACCGAGGACGCGCCCAGTCGTCCCGGCCCGGAAATGACTGCCAGCCGCGCTGCGCTGGTGCGTAAAATGCAGGAGCGGTATCGGCTGTTTCAGGAGGGGTACGAGGTTTCTTCTCTGCTGCTTTACGGCGAAGCAGGCAGCGGCAAAAGCTATCTGCTGCAATCCTTTTTGCGCGGCGGGGACTTTTCCGACGCGCTGGTGCTGAAGGGCGGCTGCTCTCAGCGGCAGGCGGGGGTATATCTGGAGCCATGGAAAAACGTGATGCTCTCCGTGGCGGAGGAGATGGCCCAACGGAACGTGCAGATTCCGGAAACCACCCGCCGTACCATCGCGCGGGTGTTCCCGGTCTTTTCCGACGGGGAGGAAGCCCGACGGGAACCCGGCGAGTTCAAGCAGAACCGCTGCGGTGCGCTGGTGACGGATGCGGTGGCACTGCTGCTGTCCCTGGCGGCGCACCGGCGGAAAATTCTGCTGGTGTTTGAGGACTTGCAGTGGATGGATTCGGCCAGTCAGGACCTGCTTAGCCAAGTGGTACGCAGGCTGGGCGGAACCCAGCTTCTGCTGCTTGCCACAAGCTGGACGCTGAATGTAGACGTTAATTTCATGCTGGACGAGGCGGCGCTGGAGCGGGTGTGCATCCCCTGCCTTACGCGGGAGGAGACGAACGAATATCTGGACGCGGTGCTGGGCGGGGATTTGCCGGTTCCTCTGCGTAGCCGCATTTATGAGGCCACAGGCGGCAATCCCCGACTGCTGGCTGCGGCTGTTGAAAATCTGCGGGGGAAGGAGCCTTCGGAGAACACGCTGCCGGACGAAGGCGGCATTCTCCGCCAGCGGATGGCGGGATTAAGCGCTCAGGCGCTGCATCTTGCAAATGTTCTGGCTCTGTTTCAGGACAAAACGCCCTGCCGCCTGCTTACCGAAATCACCGGATATCAGACGGCCCAGCTTTACACCCTCTCTGTGGAGTTGGAGGAGCACTCTCTCGTCGGGGAGCGTCTTGTGGACGGAGAGAGCTATCTGGAATTTCTTCATCCCCACATGCGGGAGGCGCTGTATCAGGCTCAGTCCTATTTCCAGCGGCAGCCATTGCACCTGAAAATTGCGGAATGCCTGCAGGAAACCGTGCAGGAAGGGGATGCGGATGGTCTGATGCATGCAGCGGCTCATTATCGCGCCGCAGGAGACGGATTGCAGGCGTTTTGCTGTGAGACAGAAGCGCTTTACTGGCGGACGGGACGGACCTGCGAAATTCCGCCTCTGACACCTGTGGATGCGCCCGCCTCCTCCCTCGGGGCGGGAGAAGCCGCCTCGGACGAGGTAAAACGACTGGAACAGGAGTTGGAGCGGCTGCGCCGCCAAACTCCGTTGGAAGAGCGGGGAATGCTGGACGGCCCCGAACGGCTGCTTTTGTGTGCCAAGGCGCGCACGATGATTTATGCCGGACAGTATCAGGAGGGGCTGGCGGTGGCAGACGGGCTTTTACAGGCGCTGACGCCCTGTGCCCCGAAGGACACGGAGCTGCTTTTATGGGTGTTGCGCCAGCGAATCACCTATCACATCAAAACCGACCAAGCCGCGCCAGAATATATCGTGCGGGGGTTGGAAATTGCGGAGGAGTCAGGCTTGAAGCGCCAGCGGGCCTGCTATTTGCTGCTGCGGGGCATTGACTTTTGCAAGGAGGGAAGCTACAAAAGCTGCGACTATTTCCTCCGTCAGGCGCTGGAGACAATTGACCAGCAGGAACGCTATCCCATGTTCTGCGCTTATGTGGAAACATGGCAGGGAGAGTGGAAGCGTCGCCAGAAAGACTTTGCCGGGGCATGCGCGTTTTATCAGGCGGCGGAGGACCGCGCCAAGGGACTGGAGCCGTGGCCGGGTAGCGGATTTCTGTTTGCCTGCCATGCCCGGGCGGCCATGCCTATGGGCGATCACGAAAAGGCCCGGCTGCTGCTGGGTCGGGCCATGGAAGCCTTCGCAAAAACGGGAGAGCTTTCCGGCAGGGGCTTGACCGAGGCGTACACTGCCTATTACGCCGCGCAAGACGGAAGTTATGCCCGGGCGGTGGAGCTTCTGGCGGCCTCGTGGGACTCTGCCAGCCGCCTCAGCTCGCTGGTGGAGCAGGGAATTCGAGACAGTGTGCTTGCCCGGCTGCGCCGGGATCTGGACCAAAACCACATTTTTGACAATGAACTGGACCGCTATCTTTACAGACCGCTGGACATATACTGCCACAGAGGAATGCAGCGGCTGCGGGGGGTGAAGGGCGCGTATGAATTTGACGAGCTGGAGGACTGCCTGAAATACAGCATCCGGCAGGCAAAGCCCCTGACAGTGGAGAACCTTTACAGTAAAAACAAGAACTTTATGACGGAGTAAGTAACGCAGACGCGTAAAAAAGCACGCCCGGAAAGCCTTTGACTTTCCGGGCGCGCTTTTTTTATAAAACTTGATGCCAAGCGGCAAGGCTTATTACAAATTTGCGCGAAGGTTTAGAACTGGACAATCTCGCCCTGCTTGATGACGGTGTCCACCAGATTTGCACCCAGCCGGTAGCAAATGTAGTCCAGATCCGGCGCGTCCCACACCAAAAGGTCGCCCTGCTTGCCGACCTCCACAGAGCCAAGACGATCCTCCCGGCGGATGGCCGCTGCGCCGTTTAAGGTGACGGCGGTGAGCACCTCCTCCGGCGTAAGGCGGTATTTCAGGCAGGCAATATTCATGGCAAGCTGCAAATTGGCGCTGGGACAGGAACCGGGGTTGAAGTCCGTGGATACCGCCACGGCGACTCCCGCGTCCAGCATGGCCCGGGCCGGGGCAAAGGTGGCCCCCAGATAGAAGCTGGTGCCGGGAAGCAGGCAGGCAATCACGCCACCCTTGGCAAGGCTTTCAATTCCCGCCTCCGGGCAGACGATGAGATGCTCGGCCGAAATGGCCCCAATTTGACCCGCAAGCTGGGACCCGCCGATGGGGTCAATCTCGTCGGCGTGAATTTTGGGAATTAGGCCGTGGGCCTTTGCGGCTTCCAGAATGCGGCGGGATTCCTCGGCAGTAAACACACCCGTCTCGCAGAACACGTCGCAGAATTCCGCAAGCTGCTCCCGTGCGACGGTGGGGATCATCTCTTCGCACAAAAGACGGAGATACCCTTCCCGGTCCTCTTTAAACTCCTCGGGTACGGCGTGGGCGCCCATAAATGTGGGAACCACTTCCACCTTGTGCGTCTCATTCAGGCGGTGGATGACCCGCAGCTCCTTATACTCGTCCTCGGGCGTCAGGCCATAGCCGCTTTTGGCCTCGCAGGTGGTGACGCCCATGCGCAGCATGTCGTCCAGCACCTTGGCGGCCTTGTCTGTCAGCTCCTCTTCGGAGGCGGCACGGGTGGAACGGACGGTAGAGAGAATGCCGCCGCCCCGGGCAAGAATTTCAAGATAACTCACCCCGTGGAGCTTCATCCCCAGCTCGTTTTGCCGCCAGCCGCCAAAGATCAAATGGGTGTGGGCATCCACCAGACCGGGCGTGACCAGATGGCCCTTGGCGTCCACCACCTCCGCGCCGTCGGAAAGGCCGGCGGGAACCGCACCCTCGCCAACGGCGGCGATAACCCCGTCCTTCACAAGGACGTAGGCGTCTTTCAGCATGGTGATTTCTCCCTGCTCTTTGCCCCGCCGTGCGGCGGAACCGGTGGGAGTGGCCAGCAGGCCGATGTTTTTTATCAGCAGATTTGCCATAGGGCAGCCTCCTTTATAAAATGTGGGAAAAGGGGCCTCTTATAAAGGCCCCTTTTCAGGTTTTAATTAAAACTTACTTCGCGCTTTCAAGCGCCTCACGGATGAGGGTTTCATCGTTCTCCGCCTCGTAGGGCAGGGTGATATGATCCTGCCCGTTGTACATCTCGTTGTACTCCATGACGGTGGACATGGCGTTTTCGTTGCGGGCCCAAGAGCGGCGGGCAACGCCCACCATGGTGTCCCAGGGCATGGACATGCGCAGGATGGTGTCCACCGTCTCGCTGCCGTCCAGCACCATGCCGAAGCCGCCGTTGATGGCCTTGCCGATGCCGGTGCCGCCGCCGTTGTGCAGGGCGATGAGACTCATGCCGCGGGCGGCGTTGCCCGCGTAGCACTGAGTGGCCATCTCAGCCATGATGTTGGAGCCGTCCTTGATGTTGGAAGTCTCCCGGAAGGGGGAATCGGTTCCGCCGGTGTCGTGGTGATCGCGGCCCAGCATCACCGGGCCAATTTCGCCGTTGCGAACCATCTCGTTAAACTTCAGCGCGAGGTTCATGCGGCCCATGGCGTCCTGATAGAGGATACGGCACTGGGTGCCAACCACCATCTTGTTCTTCTTCGCGTCCCGAACCCAGACATAGTTGTCATAGTCCTGATAGCGGCGATTGTGGGCCTGAATATACTCGGCCGCTGCCGCGTCGGTCTTGTCCAGATCGTCGGGATTGCGGCTCAGGCAGCACCAGCGGAAGGGGCCATAGCCATAGTCAAACAGGAAGGGCCCCAGAATGTCCTCCACGTAGGACGGGAAAATAAAGCCGTCCAGATCGTTTTCGCCGTTCTTGCAGATGCTCTTCACGCCCGCGTCATATACGGCCTTGAGGAAGCTGTTGCCATAGTCAAAGAAATAGGTGCCCCGCTCGTGGAGCTTGCATACCATCTCATAATGGTGGCGCAGGGTTTCATCCACCAGCTTACAGAAGCCCTCGGGGTCTTTGTCCAGCATTTCGGTGCGCTGCTCGAAGGTCAGGCCCTGCGGGCAGTAACCTCCGTCGTAGGGGACATGGCAGGAGGTCTGGTCGCTGAGCAGGTCCACATGGACGTTTTTCTCATACAGGAACTCCAGCAGGTCCACCACATTGCCGTGATAGGCGATGGCGCAGGGAGTCTTGTCAGCCAGATGCTTTTTGGCAATGGCCAGCGTCTCTTCCAGATTGTCGGACTTCTCGCTGACCCAGCCCTGTGTATAGCGGGTCATGATGCGGGACATGTCCACTTCGGCGATGATGGACACGGCACCGGCGATCTCCGCCGCCTTGCCCTGGGCGCCGCTCATTCCGCCAAGACCGGCGGTGACGAACAGGCGGCCCGCCAGATTCCCGTCGGTGGGAATGCCCAGCTTCAGACGGCCCGCGTTGAGCAGGGTGTTGAAGGTTCCGTGGACGATGCCCTGCGGCCCGATATACATCCAGCCGCCTGCGGTCATCTGCCCATAGTTTGCAACGCCAATGGCGGCAGCGCGGTTAAAGTCCTTCTGGTTGTCGAACATGCCAACCATCAGACCGTTGGAAATGATGCAGCGGGGTGCGCCCTTGTGGGAGTGGAACAAGCCAAGAGGATGGCCGCTCATCACAACAAGAGTCTGCTGGTCGGTCATGACCTCCAGATACTTCTTGATGAGACGGTACTGCATCCAGTTCTGGCAGACCTGACCGGTTTCGCCGTAGGTCACCAGCTCGTAAGGGTACAGGGCCACATCAAAGTCAAGATTGTTCTCAATCATCACCTGAAAGGCCTTGCCCTCCACGCAGTTGCCCTTGTACTCGTCAATGGGCTTTCCATGCATGCGGCCCTGAGGACGGAAGCGGTAGCCGTAAACCCGGCCGTGCTCCTCCAGCTCCCGGGCAAATTCATTTGCCATCTGGGCGTGATGATCCGGATGAATGTACCGCAGGGCGTTGCGGATGGCAAGCTCCTTGTCGGCCTGTGTCAGATGGGCTTCCCGGCGGGGTGCGCGGCGGATACCCTCCTCAAAAGAGGGATACTCGGGCAGGTCATAGTCCAGTTTCACTGTCATAGCTTTGTCAACATCAAAGGTAGCCATGCTTGTTCCTCCTGAAAATTGAATTCTGCCGACCGGAAATCCTCCGGTCCGGGCAGTCAAGGATTTTTTCTCACAACCGCATTCTATCATGCGATTTTTAAAAAATCAACAAAAATCATAAAAATAGTGTAAAAAATTTAGTAGTTTTCACCAAATTAAAGCACTATTGCGACAATTCATTGCTCAGACAGCGCATCAGCGGGCAAAAGTGTCGGCAAACTATGAGCCGACAAATACGATTATAGGCGTTTTGCGTTGAATCCGCGTCAAAAAAAGCGGGCGGACAGTAAAAAAACCGCGGA
Organism: Bacillota bacterium; assembly: GCA_023402075.1. Classification (GTDB taxonomy): domain Bacteria; phylum Bacillota; class Clostridia; order Oscillospirales; family Oscillospiraceae; genus Oscillibacter. The sequence continues at coordinate 35,116 of JAEXCS010000049.1, forward strand.
ATATGAAGGCTGAGGGGGAAAAACGGTTGCGCGGTGGCATTTTTTTTGCTATTGTACAGATGTTGTAAATGAAGAGAGGGGCGCGGCTGCGCGGCCCCGAAAGCCGGGACAGATAAAGGAGTGAAACGCGATGGATCAGATCATGGAGTGCATCCCGAATTTCAGCGAGGGACGGGATCTTGAAAAGGTGGAAAAAATTGCGGGGGCCTTTCGGGCGAAGGAAGCTGTAAAGCTGTTGGATTACAGCACGGATAAGGACCATAACCGCTGCGTGATTACCGCTGTGGGCAGCCCGGAGGCGCTGCGCGATGCGGTGATTGAAGCCATTGGCATTGCCGTGTCGATGATAGATCTGACAAAGCACGACGGGCAGCATCCCCGCATGGGTGCGGCGGACGTGGTGCCTTTTGTCCCTGTGCGGGGCTGCACACTGGAGGATGCGGACCGCATCGCCAAGGAGACAGCCGCCGCCGTGGCGGACCGGTATGCTCTGCCGGTGTTTCTCTATGAAAAATCCGCCTCCGCGCCCCACAGGGAAAATTTGGCCGCCATCCGCAAGGGGCAGTTTGAAGGAATGGCGGAGAAGATGAGAAACCCACTGTGGAGGCCGGACTTTGGGCCGAATACCGTCCATCCCACCGCGGGCGTGACGGCCATCGGCGCACGGATGCCGCTTGTGGCCTTCAACATTAATCTAAACACGTCTGATTTGCATATCGCGGATGAAATTGCCCACCGCATCCGCCACATCAACGGCGGCTTTCGATTTGTAAAGTCCATGGGCGTGCTGCTGGAAGACCGGAATATTGCTCAGGTTTCCATTAATATGACGGATTATACCAAGACCTCCCTCTACCGTGTGTTTGAGACAGTGAAGATGGAGGCCCGGCGCTGGGGCGTGAGCGTGGTGGGTAGCGAAATCATCGGGCTGACGCCTATGGCCGCCTTGGTGGACTGCGCGGAATACTATCTGCGCATTGAAAATTTCCGTGTGGATCAGATTTTGGAGACCCGGCTGTAAAGCCATCATAGAGGAAGAAACCAGACGGCTGTCCGCGAAAGCGGGCGGCCGTCATCGGCATTATTACGAATTTTGTATGCAGACGACGGCGATTTCTCTTCCCTTTCGACAAAAAATGTGCTAAACTGATAAACAATGACTTTGGCGGAATGGAGGCGGTGGAATGGTTTTCCAGCAGCGTCTGGAACAGGCGCAAAAGCAAATATTGACGCAGGCGATGCTGCAATCACTCCAGTGCCTGCAAATGCCGTCTTTGGAGCTGCGGGAGTTTTTGCACGAGGCGGCGCTTTCCAATCCTCTTCTGGAGGTGGAGGACGCACTCCACGACGGACCCCGTCCCGAGACGATGGAAGCGGCCCCGGAGACGGCGCTTCCCATCGAGCGGCGAGAACAGCTTATCTGGGACGGCGGCGGAGGACTTTCGGATTTCACCTCCTGCCTGACCCGGCCTCAGACTTTTTCGGAGTATCTGGATGCGCAATTGGGCCAATCCGCGCCGCTGGACGCACGGATGCTGGCGCTGAGCCGGTATCTGGTGGGCTGTCTCAACTCCGCCGGGTATCTTGACTGCGAGCTTCACGAGCTTGCCCGGGAGATGGATGTGCCGGAACCGGAATTGGAGCAGGCACTTTTTGCGGTGCAGGCTTTAGACCCGCCCGGCGTGGGCGCCCGGAGCCTGTCGGAGTGCCTGCTGCTGCAATTGGCGCAGGGCAGGGAATTTACCGAGGTAAACATTCACATGATTCGCTTTGGCCTTCCGCTGCTGGCGGAGGGCGATTATACGGGCCTTGCAAAGCTTTTGGGCGTTTCCCCGGCAGAGGCCCGTCGGGCCGGAGAGGTGGTTCGCGCACTGAATCCCATTCCCTCCCGGGGCTTTTGCGACCGGCGGGGCACGGCGCTGATCGCGCCGGAGGCCGTTATCCGCCGGGCAGGGGACGGGCTGGTGATTGAAATGAACGAGGGCGCGGTTCCCCGCGTCTCTTTGAACCGGGAATATTGTGCGCTGGTGGGCGACCCCGGCTGTCAGGAGGCCCAGCTTTATCTGAAGGAGAAGCTGGCCGAAGCCAAAAATTTGATGAACAACATGGAAAGCCGACATGAGACGCTGTTTCGCCTGCTCTGTGCGCTGGTCCGGGAACAGGAGGGGTATTTTCTCCGCAGGGAGGATTTGCTGCCCATGACCATGGAACAGATGGCGCAGAGTCTGAGTCTGAATGTCTCTACCGTCAGTCGTGCGGTGAAGGACAAGTACGTTCAGTTTGACGGACGGATTTTCCCTCTGCGAAAGCTGTTTTCCACTGCACTGCCTACCGGCGGCTCCGCCGAGGCGGCCCGCAGCCGTCTGCGCCGCTTTGTGGAGGCGGAGGCCCCGGATCGGCCCTTGTCCGACGAGGCGCTGGCGCAGGCGCTGTCCGGAGCGGGGTTTTCCCTGTCTCGGCGCACGGTGGCGAAATACCGGGGCGAGCTGTCCATCCCCCCGGCTTCTCAGCGCCGCAAAAGGACCTAGCCCGAGAAATAGAAGTACTGTGCCGGAAACCTGCCCGATTTGCTGCGTGTGAAGGCGAAGGCCACCGTGGGCAGTGGAAACCGACTAACAGCCAAAACGAGCAAGACCGCAGAGGATATCGATAAGAGCAGAGACGGGGCCGCGGCCCCGTCTCTGCTTGTTTACATTGTAGTTACAGCACCAGAGACGGCGGGGCATAGGCCCGGGTCAGCAGTTCGCTGTTCAGCATGTACAGGCTGCGGGCTTCGCCGCCGTACAGCTCCATCTTGGTAATCTGGTCGCTGGCGTTTTTCTCTTCCTCGCCCTGCTCCTTGATAAACCAGTCCAGAAACTGAATGGTGCGGAAGTCGTTCACCTTCTGGGCGGCGGCATAGATGGCGTTGATAAGCGCGGTGACATATTTCTCGTGTTCCAAGCTGACCTTCAAAGGGTCAAGCAGGTTGGAAAAGGCGTTGTCCGGCTGGTCGATGGCCAGCAGCTTCACCGGCTCGTCGTTGTTCTGCATGTAGCGGTAAAAGAGCATGGCGTGATCCTGCTCCTCCTTCGCCTGAACTTCGTACCAATTGGCAAAGCCGTCCAGCCCCTTGGCGTCAAAGTAGTTGGCAATATCCAGATACAGGTAGGCGGAGTAAAACTCCTTGTTAATTTGGTTATTCAGCAGCTCAGAAACAGTTTTATCCATTGTAATACCTCCTTACATAACATAAAACGGAAAAATTTGACTGTTGTTATTGTCAGTATAGCATTGCCGTCCGGAAAGTCAAGGCGTTGTAAAGAAATTTGCGCGCTCTCTCTTGACAAATGGGCAAGGGCGTGGTATCCTCTCAACAGCGGTTAGATTAAGCTAACCGCTACTTGAAGACCGCCCGAGGGCGGTATTTCAAAATGCCTAAAATTAGTCTTGCCTAACCGCTGCGTATTTCTGCACGGTGCGGAAGTATTCATTCTGATACTCTGTAAAGCCGCTTTTGCGGATGTCCGGCAGAAAAAAGGGAAGGCTATATACGTCATGAGACTTGTTCCATTGACGCGGGAGCCGCCCGCAGGCGGTCCGCATTGACGCGGAGCGCACTGCTCCGCAAGACACGGGAGGCAGTTTATGGAGCCACGGTTTGAAATGGCGCTGATTACCCACTGCGCGCCCACTCTGGCGGGAGTGAAACCCGCCAACCTGTTTCGCTTTCGGGGTGAAAGCCTGGAGCAGCTTCGGCGCGACGCTGCCCGCTGGGATAAAACGCTGGCGGTCTACGGTATCCGCGTTCGGGTTTTAAAGGAATGTCCCTCGCTGGACGCAGGGATGCTCTATGTCTATCGGGAGTCCTGGGTGGCCCGGCTTTTGTCCGAGGGGGGAAGCCGCGCATTTTTGGAGGGAGAGGGTTATGCTATCTCCGGCGTGTCCGCTATGCTGGACCAGCTTTCCGAGCGGATGTGCATGGAGGCTGAGTATCCCCACGAAATCGGAATTTTTCTGGGCTATCCGCTGGAGGATGTGATCGGTTTCATCGAGAACCGGGGTTGGAACTATACCTGCTGCGGCTATTGGAAGGCCTATGGCGACCTGGCGGCGGCGCAGAAGTGCTTTGACCGGTACCGCAAATGCACGGCGGTGTATAAGGAGCGGTATGCCCGGGGAGTCCCCCTTATTGAGCTTGTGGTGGCTGCATAGCTGCCGCTGGTCATAATTATTTAATCTATCTGCTGAGAAAGGAATCTGCATCATGAACAAAGTTGCAATCGTCTATTGGAGCGGCACAGGCAATACTGAAAAAATGGCCCAGTGCATTGCGGAGGGCGTAAAGGAAGCGGGCGGCGAGGCCGAGCTGCTGGGCCCCGGCGATTTTTCCACCGCCCGGTTCAAGGAGTATGGAGCTGTGGCCTTCGGCTGCCCCGCCATGGGGTCCGAGGTTTTGGAGGAGAGCGAGTTTGACCCCATGTTTACCGATCTGGAGGGTGACCTCACCGGCAAGCGCATTGCCCTGTTCGGCTCCTATGGCTGGGGCGACGGCCAGTGGATGCGCGACTGGTGCAAGCGCTGCGACAGCGCCAACCTCTATGACGAGGAGGGTCTGGTGGCCAACGAAATGCCCGATGATGCAAGCCAGGAGGCCTGCCGCGAGCTGGGCCGTGGGCTTGCAAAGTGGTAATAAACTGCATTTTTTAAAAGAGAATACATAGTTTCTGTTTACCTTCTTATTTTCCCCGGATGCTGCCCCCGTGCGGTTCAGACTGAACGCGCGGGGGCGGCTCCGTTTTTTTACGGCTGCGGCGCCGTGCTCAAAGGGGCGGGCCATCGGGTAAAAAGGGACTTGTCAATCTGCACAAAGGGAAAGTGGCGGGTTCCGTTTTAATCCGTATGAGTTAGCAAAACTAACTTGAAGTTGCCGAGGACTGGAAAAAGGGGGTTGACAAGGACGGTTAGGGGTAGTAAACTCTAGCTGTAAAGAGGGTAAGTTGCAACTTACCTTTGACTTTGGAGCCGCGGTTAGCAATCGCTAATCCTTGAGAGGAGGGAGAGCCTATGATGCCGCTCACGATGGCAAGAACAGGGGAGACTGTGACAATCCGCAAAATTTCCGGCAAAGACGAGGTGCGCCAGCATTTGGCGGAGCTTGGCTTTGTGGTGGACGAGGATATCACGGTGGTCAGCGAAATTGCCGGGAATCTGATTCTCCAGGTGAAGGACAGCCGCATTGCTCTGGACAAGACAATGGCCAATCGCATTATGATTTGAGGAGGAGAGACATGAGGACACTGAGAGAAGTGAAGGTGGGCGAAAACGCTACCGTGGTAAAGCTCCACGGCGAGGGCGCCACCAAACGGCGGATCATGGACATGGGCATCACCAAGGGTGTGGAGGTTCATGTGCGGAAGGTAGCCCCTTTGGGCGACCCCATGGAGCTGAATGTGCGCGGTTATGAGCTCAGCCTGCGCAAGGCCGACGCGGAGATGATCGAAATTCAGTAAGTGGTACATTTTTCGGCGGACAAATCCGAGAAGCCGGGTTTTCCGCGGAAACAAGCCAAGCGCAGGGCGCTTTTGCGCATGAAAGCAGACTGGGAACGGCGAGGTTCGTTCCCGCAGGGCGGCGGTGAGCCGCCGTTTTCAAGGGGTAAAGGTTAGCTCTTACTAACATTTTGGAAGGAGAAAACGATGGAAATTAAAATTGCACTGGCCGGCAACCCGAACTGCGGCAAAACCACGCTGTTCAATGATTTGACCGGCTCCAACCAGTACGTGGGCAACTGGCCCGGCGTGACCGTGGAGAAGAAGGAGGGCAAGCTGAAGGGCCACAAGGATGTGGTAATTCAGGATTTGCCCGGCATCTATTCTCTGTCTCCCTATACGCTGGAGGAGATGGTGGCCCGGAGCTATCTGGTGGGTGAGAAGCCGGACGCTATTTTGAACATCGTGGACGGCACCAACATCGAGCGCAACCTCTATCTCACCACCCAACTGGTGGAGCTGGGCCTGCCGGTGCTGGTAGCGGTAAACATGATTGATCTGGTTCGTAAAAACGGCGATCAGATTGATTTGCAGAAGCTGGCGGAAGCGCTGCACTGCGAGGTTGTGGAAATGAGCGCGCTGAAGGGTGAGGGCAGCATTTCCGCCGCCGAGAAGGCAATGGCTTTGGGCCAGTCCCGCAAAGCCGGGGAGCTTCCTCATGTGTTCACCGGCAGTGTGGAGCACGCCATTGCTCATATTGAAGAGTCCATTCAGGGAAAGGTGGACGACCGCTTCCTCCGGTGGTATGCTATCAAAATCTTCGAGCGGGACAGCAAGGTTCTCTCCGAGCTGGACCTGAGTGCCGAGTTGAAGTCCCATCTGGAAGCACATATCACCGACTGCGAAAAAGAGCTGGATGACGACGCGGAAAGCATCATCACCAACCAGCGGTATGCCTACATAAACGGCGTGGTGAACAAGGCTGTGAAACGGCAGCGGGCCAAGCACGATCTCACCTCCTCCGACAAAATTGACCGTGTTGTCACCAACCGTATTCTGGCTCTGCCCATTTTTGCGGTCATCATGTTTGCTGTATATTGGGTTGCGATGGGCCCCTTCGGCAGCTTCCTGACGGACTGGACCAACGACGTGCTGGGCGCTGCCTGGCTTCAGGAAGGCTCCCGCGCGCTGCTGGAAGGCTGGGGCGTGGCCGAATGGCTGATCGGCCTGATTTCCGACGGTATCATCGCAGGCGTTGGCGCAGTGCTGGGTTTTGTGCCCCAGATGCTGGTGCTGTTCTTCATGCTGGCCATTCTGGAGGACGTGGGCTACATGTCCCGTATCGCCTTCATCATGGACCGGATTTTCCGGAAGTTTGGCCTGTCCGGCAAAAGCTTCATCCCCATGCTCATCGGAACCGGCTGCGGTGTGCCGGGCGTAATGGCCTCCCGCACCATTGAAAACGAGCGGGACCGGCGCATGACCGTCATGACCACCTGCTTCATCCCCTGCGGAGCGAAAATGCCCATCATTGGCCTGTTCGCCGGTGCGATGTTTGACAACAGCGGCCTTGTGGCCGTGTCTGCCTATTTCATCGGCGTGGCCTCCATCATCATCTCCGGCATCATTCTGAAGAAGACAAAGGGGTTTGCCGGGGACCCGGCTCCCTTCGTCATGGAGTTGCCCGCCTATCACATTCCCGCTATGAGCAACGTGCTGCGGGCCACATGGGAGCGGGGCTGGTCCTTCATCAAGCGCGCGGGCACCATCATCGTGGCTGCGTCCATGGTACTGTGGTTCCTTCAGGGCTTTGGTTTTGCGGATGGAACGTTCGGCATGGTGGAAGATAACAACGGCTCTCTGCTTGCGGCCATCGGCGGCGCGGTGTGCATCATCTTTGCGCCGCTGGGCTTTGGCGACTGGCAGTCCACCGTGGCAACGGTCACTGGCCTGATTGCCAAGGAGAACGTGGTTTCTACCTTTGGCGTTCTGTTCCACATCGGCGAAGAGGTTGCCGAGGATGACGCGGGCCTCTGGACCGCCATCGCGGCGCACTACACCGTACTTTCCGCATACAGCTTCATGGTCTTCAACCTGCTGTGCGCCCCCTGCTTTGCGGCTATGGGCGCCATCCGGCGGGAGATGAACAACGCCAAGTGGACCGCCGCCGCCATCGGCTATATGTGCGGCTTCGCCTATGTGATGGCTCTGATGATCTATCAGTTGGGCGGACTGCTGCTGGGTGAGGTACCCTTTGGCGTAGGGACCGTGGCGGCGCTTGTGGTGCTGGCGGGTCTTATATATCTCCTGCTGCGCAAAAACAAGTATGACGGAAATGTCCTCTCTGTCAGCGCTGTGGACGCAGCCGCCAAGGCCGGCGTTCGATAAGCAAAAGATTTTATTTAACATTCACACGCAACACTTTGAAAGGAGCGGTATAGTATGAACATGAATCTGCCGACAATCATTATAGGATTGGTTGTTCTGGGTATCTTCGTGGCCATCGTGGCCCGTGGCATCCACAACAGGAAAAACGGAAAAGGCGGCTGCTCCTGCGGCAGCGACTGCGGCGCCTGCGGCGGAAGCTGCCACGACAGGTAACACGTCTTGCATCCGGGTGCGCGGGCAGAACAAACTTCGCCCGCGCACCCCTGTGCCCATTTTGAAACAGGAGGATCGTAATGGAACGACTGACCCCGGCGCATCGGCGCTATCTTGCGGCAATTTACGACCTGGCTCACGCCATGCCGGATGTCAGCACCGTGGAGCTGGCTAAAGCGCTGCATGTGACCAAGCCCTCTGTCACCCGGATGTCTGCGGTTTTGATGGACAAGGGATTTCTGGTGCGGAAGCGGTACGGAAAAATTTATCTCACGGACACGGGCTTTCTGGCGGCAAGAGATTTCAAAAGAAAAGCCCTTCAATTGCAGTCTCTTTTGCCAAGACTGGGCCTTGACCTGACAGAGGGGGAGAGCTTTGAGCTTTCCTGCCTGCTGGCGGCTTCCTTGCCCGAGCGGGCACTGGAAGGGCTTGGCGCCTGATAGAAACCTCGCCGACTCAGGGTTTTGCGGATTGTTCCGCACCAAAGCGGCAACGAAAGGTTGGTGCTGCATGTTATCCATGAAAAGAATGCGCACCGGCAGGTTGTCTGCAAACGACGGAAAAAAGCGCCGCCCCGATACCTCGGGGCGGCGCTTTGATTATTTTTGATTACAGCTTGGTGACCACGGGGATGATCATGGGGCTGCGCTGGGTGTTTTTGAACAGGTAGTTGCTGACGGCGGACTTCACCGCGCTGCGCATCTCGCCGTCGTCCCGCCCGCGGCTGCGTGGGGCGTTGGTTGCCGCTTCCATCGCAATGTTCTCCAGCTCCCGCATCATTTCGTCGGACTCCTTCACGTAGATGAAGCCCCGGGTGACAATTTCGGGCTTGGAGAGAAGCTGTCCATCGTTGGAGGAGACGGAAAGGATGACCACGACCATGCCGTCCTCGGCAAGGCGCTTGCGGTCCCGCATCACCACCGCGCCCACGTCGCCCACGCCGGAGCCGTCCACATAAACCTCTCCGGAGGGAACGGAGCCGTTGACCTTCATGCTCTTGCCGGTAATTTCAATGACAGATCCGTTTTGGGCAATGGCAATGTGATTGCGCTCCATACCCATGGACTGGGCCAGATTGGAGTGAATTTGCAGCATTCGCTGTTCGCCGTGGACGGGGACAAAGAAACGGGGCTTCGTCAGCGCGTGGACAATTTTCAGCTCCTCCTGGCAGGCGTGGCCGGAGACGTGAAGCATATCCGCCCGGTCGTAAACTACGTTCACGCCCTTGCGGAACAGCTCGTTGATAACCCGGCCCACCGTCACCTCGTTGCCGGGGATGGCGGAAGCCGAGATAATCACCTTGTCGCCCGCGCCCAGCTCCACCTGACGGTGGGTGGAAAACGCCATACGGTACAGGGCGCTCATTTCCTCGCCCTGAGAGCCGGTGGTGACGATAACCTGCTTGTTTTTGGGCAGGCCCTTAATGCGGTTCAGGTCCAGAAGGGTGTTCTTGGGCACCTTCATATAGCCAAGCTCTGTGGAAACCCGCATCATATTTTCCATGCTCCGGCCGGTGACGGCTACCTTCCGCCCTGTGGCGGCGGCAGCGTCCAGCACCTGCTGGATGCGGTGGACGTTGGAAGCGAAGGTGGTGACAAGGATGCGCTCGTTACACCCCGTGAACTGGCGCATAAAGGCGGCGCCCACGGTTTTTTCGGATGGGGTGAAGCCGGGACGCTCCACATTGGTGGAGTCTGCGCAAAGGGCAAGAACGCCCTCCTTCCCCAGCGCGCCCAGCCGGGCAAGGTCCATTACCTCGCCGTCAATGGGGGTAGAGTCGATTTTAAAGTCGCCGGTGTGGACCACGGTGCCCATCCGGGTGTGGATGGCAAAGGCCACGGAATCCGCGATGGAGTGGTTCACATGGATGAACTCCACATTAAACTTGCCGGCCCGGACGGTTTCGCCCGGCTCCACAGTGATCAGCTTGGTGGACTTCACCAGTCCGTGCTCCTCCAGCTTCAGCTTAATGAGTCCGGCGGTAAGCCGCGTGCAGTAGATGGGAATGTTGATTTGCTTGAGCACATAGGGAATGGCCCCCACATGATCCTCGTGCCCGTGGGTGATAAACAGGCCCCGGATACGGGCGCGGTTTTTAATCAAATACGTCACATCTGGAATGACCAGATCAATGCCGTACATGTCGTCTCCCGGGAAGGCCATGCCGCAGTCCACGACGATCATTTCGCCGCCGTACTCGTAAACGGTCATGTTCTTGCCGATCTCGTCCAGACCCCCGAGGGGGATAATTTTCAGTTTTTCTGCCATAAATTCAGAGAACTCCTTTATATAAAATTAAGTAAAAGTCATAGGGAATCCCAGGATGTACGGCGGAAAACGTATACCAAAATAGGGCGCGAGAGCCATTTGCATTGCAAAAAGCCGCACCAAATTAAGGACGGTCCAACTTCGTCCGGCCCCGTCTCGCCGGCGGAAGAATGAACTGCGTCCGCGCTGTACCCTGTGAGATTGTCCGTTTATTAAACCGGGATGGGACCGCGGTCCTTACCAGTGAAATACAAAAACATCAGTGGGCTGCGGCGGCTGCAAGCGGCAATCATGCCCGGCTCAGCGGCCTGCGCGCAATGTCCCAAATGATACTGTATGAAATAGTATAGCACATGCCCCCCGCTTTGTATACACCTTTTTGAAAAAATGGAGAGGGGGCGAAAACAGAAAAAATCTTGCCCGAAAAACAAAGGGGTGGTATACTAATAAAATCTATGGCTTAGGAGCATGGCCGCGCGGGGCGCGCCGCTTCGGAGGAGGGCAACCGATTATGAATAAAAAGTTTTCCCGGCTGCTGGAGCCCAATTTAAAACTCTATTTTCTGTGCCTGCTGCTGTTCGCGGCGGTGACCGTTCCGGTGCAGCCGCTGCTGGCGGCGGCAGAGGGTGCGGTTACGGTGGGGCTGTATCTTTTCTTTCGCTCCAGCACCCAAAAGCGCAAGCAGGGAATTTTGCAGTATATCAACAGTCTGACCGGCAGCGTGGACGCCGCCAGCAAATCCACCCTGATCAATTCGCCCCTGCCCATCATGGTGTTTCGCCCGGATACCGGCGAAATCATCTGGAGCAACGAGGATTTTTTGCAGCTTGTGGGCGTGCGGGAGCATCTGTTTGAAATTAAGGTGGAGGACACGGTGCCGGGCATGCCGGTTGCGTGGCTGCTGGAGGGGAAGCAGGAGTGCCCTGACCGGGTGGTGATGAACGGCCGCCGCTTCCGGGTGTACGGCAGCCTTGTCCGGGCAAAGGACCGGGACGGCACTCAGAATCTGGTGGCCACCACCTACTGGGTGGACACCACAGAATACGACGCCATGCGGGAGAAGTTTGAGCTTTCCCGCCCCGTGGTGGCACTTTTAAATGTGGACAACTACGAAGATCTGATGAAGGTCAGCGGCGAGGCCCAGCGCAGCGCCATTCAGGCGCAGATTGATGAAAAGCTGACCACATGGGCGGTGGACACAGGTCTTTTGGTGAAGACCAACCGGGATCGTTATCTTCTTTTGACGGAGGAGAAGGACTATGCCCCGCTGGTGGCGGAAAAATTCTCCGTGCTGGATTCGATGCGGGAAATTGGCGGCGAGGGGTCCCACCCCACGCTGTCCATCGGCGTGGGCCGGGAGGCCGACGGGATGGCCGAGCTTTATAAAAACGCATCCCTGTCGCTGGAGATGGCGCTGAGTCGGGGCGGCGATCAGGCGGTGGTTCGGGGTAAGCTGGACTTTGAGTTTTACGGCGGCCGGACCAAAAGCCCCGAAAAACGTACGAAGGTGAAGTCCCGGGTCATGGCAAACGCGCTGGGCGAGCTGATGAGCGACGCGCGGCAGGTTTACATCATGGGCCACTCCTTTGCGGACATGGACGCGGTGGGCGCGGCTGCGGGCCTTTGCTGCGCGGCCCGGAAGCTTGGAAAGCACCCGCAGGTGGTCATTGACCTGAACCACAACGCGGCGGAAGCAGTGCTGGAAAAGCTGCGGGGCAGGGCGGAATACGCCGGCGTGTTTGTGGGCGGCAGCGAAGCCCTTTTGCGGATGCAGCCGGGGGCGTTGCTGATCGTGGTGGACACCAACCGGCCGGACTTTGTGGAAAGCCCCGCCGTGCTGGAAGCGTGCAACCGGGTGGCGGTGATCGACCACCATCGCCGGGCTGCCAGCTATATTGAAAATGCCGCGTTGAATTTCCACGAGCCGTATGCTTCCTCTGCTTCCGAGCTGGTGACAGAGCTTTTGCAGTATCTGGTGGAGCCCAGCGACCTGCTTACCGAGGAGGCCGAAGCCCTGCTTGCCGGCATTGTGCTGGACACGAAACATTTTACCATGCGCACCGGCGGGCGGACATTCGAGGCCGGGGCCTTCCTGCGCCGGGCAGGGGCGGACACCAGCGCGGTGCAGCGCCTGTTCCAAAACGATTTGACGGAGATGGTTTCCCGCTATGACATCATCCGCCAGGCGGAGCTTTACCGGGACGACATTGCCGTGGCCACCGTTACAGAGGATGGTGTGGAGCGGGTGGCGGCGGCGCAGGCCGCCGACGAGCTGCTGACGCTGAAGGGCGTGAAGGCATCCTTCGTAATCTATCAGGACGGGGAGAGCGTGTTGATGTCCGCCCGGTCCCTGGGGGATATCAACGTGCAGGTGATTCTGGAAACACTGGGCGGCGGCGGCAATTCCACCACCGCAGGCGGCCGCGTGGAGGACAGCGATCCGGAAACTGTTCGTGAGAAGCTTTTGGAGGCCGTGGACGATTATCTGAAAAAATAAAAGATCCTACGCGGGATCGGACAAATAAGGAGAGATACCGATGAAAGTGATTTTGATGCAGGATGTGAAGGGTCAGGGGAAAAAGGGCCAGATGGTGGAGGTTTCCGAGGGCTATGCCCGAAACTTCCTGCTGCCCCGCAAGCTGGCCACTGCCGCCACGGCGGACGCGGTCAACACCATGAACATGAAGGAAAAGGCCCGCAAAGCCGAGGAAGCCAGCCAGAAGGCCGAGGCCGAGGCCACGGCGGAAAAGCTGAAAGAGTGCCCCGTCAAGGTCACCGCCAAGGCAGGCACCGGCGGGCGGCTGTTCGGCGCCATCACCACCAAGGAGATTTCCGAGGAGCTGATGAAGCAGTACAGCGTGGACATCCCCAAGCAGAAGCTGGCGCTGGAGGACCCCATCAAGGCGTTTGGAAACTACGAGGTTCGGGCCAAGCTGGGCTTTGAGGTCAGCGGCACCGTGTATGTGTCCGTCTACGAGGAGAAATAAGCAGGTTTACGCATTTAAAACACGCCCGGAGGTGATTTTTTGTGGCAATTGAAGATTTGCTCCTGCGCCAAACGCCCCACTCCTTGGAGGGGGAGCAGGCGGTGCTGGGCTCTGTCCTCATCGACCCGGACTGTGTGAAGGAGGTCGTGGACAAGCTGCGGCCCGAGGATTTTTATCTGCGCCAGAACCGGGAGATTTTTGAAACCATCTGCTCCATGTTCACCTATGCGAAGCCCATCGACGGAATTACGGTGTCGGAGGAGATGCAGAAAAACGGCACCTACGACGAAAATACCACCCGGGCCTATCTTGCCCAGCTGATTGAGATTACCCCCACGGCGGCAAACGTTTTGGAGTATGCCGCTATCGTCCGGGACAAGGCCCTTCTGCGGGCGGTGGCGCAGGCTGCCTCTGAGATTACCGCCATGGTGCAGGAGGGCGGCGGCGAAGCCGCCGAAACGCTGGAAGCGGCAGAGCAGCGGATTTTTGCCATCCGCCGGGGACAGGGTGCGCAGGGGATGACCCCTGTTCGGCAGGTGCTGCCGGACGTGCTGGACCGGCTCAGTGAAATGAGCGAGTCCACCTCGGGACTGCCGGGTCTGTCCACGGGCCTCTCCATGCTGGATACAAAAATTACGGGCCTGAACAAGTCAGATTTGATTTTGCTGGCGGCCCGTCCCGGCATGGGAAAAACCTCCATGGCCCTGAACATGGCGCTGAACGTGGCCAAGGGGACGGATCGGTCTGTGGCTGTCTTCTCCTTGGAGATGTCCAAGGAGCAGCTTGTTTTGCGTCTGCTTTCTTCCGAAGCGCTGGTGGAGAGCAACAAGCTGCGCACCGGCTCCCTGCGGGAGACGGACTGGGAGAAGATCGCGGATGCGGCCACAGTGCTTAACCGGGTGGATATCCGCATCGACGACAACCCGCTTTTGTCCGTGGCGGACATGAACGCAAAGTGCCGCAGGCTTGATAATCTGGGACTGGTGGTCATCGACTATTTGCAGTTAATGACCTCTGCCGGGGGGAAAAGCAAGGGCGGGGAGAACCGCCAGCAGGTGGTTTCCGACATTTCCCGGACGTTGAAAATCATGGCCAAGGAGCTGGACGTGCCGGTGATTTGCCTGAGCCAGCTAAGCCGTGCCAACGAAAAGCGGGACGACAAGCGTCCTATGCTTTCCGACCTTCGAGAATCCGGCGCGATCGAGCAGGACGCGGACATCGTGCTCTTCCTATACCGGGACGATTACTATAACGAAGACTCCGAGAAGCGCAATATCGCCGAGTGTATTGTGGCGAAAAACCGCCATGGCGAGACGGGAAAGGTAGAGCTGAAGTGGGTGCCGGAGTATACCACCTTCGGCACGCTGGAGACGCGGTACGACGATGAGGACTGAACTTTCCTCTGCAGAGAAATTCATGGCGGCGCATTTTTCCGCCGGTACGGAGCTGCTGTGTGCTGTGTCCGGGGGGCTGGACTCCATGTGCCTGCTGGACTTCACCGTCCGCTGGGCAGAAGACCTGGGAATTGCTGTCGCTGCCGTTCATGTTCACCACGGTTTGCGGGGTGCTTTGGCAGATCGGGACGAGGCCTTCGTCCGGGACTACTGCGCAGGGAGGGGCATTCCCTTTGTTGTTGCACGGGGCGATGCCCGGGCAGTGGCGCGGGAAGAGGGCCTTTCCGTGGAGGAGGCTGCCCGGCGGCTGCGATACGCCTTTTTGGAAGACGCTGCCGCCAAGCGGCACAGCGCCGCCATCCTTACCGCACACCACGCCGACGACAACGCGGAAACCATGCTGTTAAACCTCTGCCGGGGAACCGGCTCCGCCGGGCTGGGGATTCCCGCCGTGCGGGGAAATATCTACCGCCCATTTTTGGAGCTGACCCGGGCCCAGCTTGCGGATTACGCCGCCGCTTGGGGCTTGCCCCATGTGGAGGACGAGACGAACGACGAGGACGACGCGGCTCGAAACGTGCTGCGGCACAGGGTTTTGCCTGTGCTGCGGGAGGTTAACCCCAAAGCGGCCCAAAATATGGCCCGCTCCGCCGGGCTTTTGGCGGCGGAGGATGCCGCACTGGACGGGCTTGTGGAGCAATTGCTGGAGCGCGCGGAGTTGTCCGGGGACAGAGCCGTTTTACCGTGGGAAGTCCTGCGCGCCGCGCCCGAGGTCCTTCGCGGCAGGGCGGTGCTGAGACTGATGGAAACAGTCTGCGGGCGGCGGCGGGATTTGTCCGCCGCACACGCGGGAGCGGTGCTGGCGCTGGGAAAAGGCCAGACGTGCTCGCTGCCATACGGGTTGCTGGCCCGCAGCGAGGGAGAGTCGCTGGAGATTTTTAAGGCGGCCCCTATGCCGCAGTCCGTGGCCCTTTTACCGGGGCAGACGGTGAAGTTTGGAAACTGGCGTGTCATGCTGGGAAGCAAAGGCCCTCCGGGGAGTATTTCCTATCGGCTGCGCTTGCCGGGACCGCTGGAGGTGACCCCCTGGCGCAGCGGCGACCGCATGGAGGTGCCGGGAAGCCGGGGCGCGCGGACGCTGAAGCGGCTGTTTTCGGACGAGGGGATTTCCCCAGATACGCGGGATTGCTTGCCGGTTTTGCGGATGGGGGAGCGGCCGGTGGCCGCGCCGTATCTTGGCGTGGATTTGGAGTTTTCCGCTGGAGCGTCCGGCGAATGGGTGACATTTTATACGGAAGATATAGAGGGAGAGATACTATGAAAAGTGAGATGGAAAACGACATCCTCAAAATTCTTGTGACGGAGGAGCAGATTCAAACCCGTATCGGAGAGCTGGGCGAGGAGCTGTACCAGAAGTTTGAGGGGAAGAACCCGCTGTTTCTGGGCGTTTTGAAAGGTTGCTTTTTGTTCATGGCGGATTTGGTGCGGGCCTGTCAGGTGAAAAGCGACGTGGAGTATATCGCCGTCAGCTCCTATGAAAACGCAACCAGTTCCTCCGGCCGGGTAAAGATTGTCCATGACATTCAGCAGGACATCA
>JAEXCS010000007.1 GCA_023402075.1 Bacillota bacterium
GTCACCAGGGGCGCGAACAGGACATGCCGACGCGCCCGGCCATATCACTTGTCCGGGAGTACAGCATTCGCCCACAGCGGAAATTGCCCCGCAGCAGTCTTTGAAACAGCGTCGTCATCTTGCTCACTCCTCCTTGCGTTTATTACCCATCTTGTTGATTGGTATGGTGGGTATTGTACCGCCCGCATTTTGATTTGTCAAGAGGGTTTTGAAAATAAAATAGCCCGCCGGGCTTAACCTTGACTTCCGTGGATTCTCTGCCTATAATGGGGCCACCCTATGTAAATGCGGCGAAAACTCGGTTGGCGCAGCTTCCTTTCAGGGGAAACGCCAAAAATTTTTACCGGAACCTTCCAGTGAAAAAAGACAGACGCAGGACAAGGAACAGCGAAACAATTTCTGCGGGTTTATATGGAACAAGGAGGCGAGCAGGCCATGACCTTACAGCAGTTGAAATATTTTATTGAAACGGTGAACTGCGGCTCTATCAGTAAAGCGGCGGACAATCTTTTCCTGTCTCAGCCCAGCCTGTCCAGCTCCATCAAGGAGCTGGAAACCGAAACCGGCGTGGAGCTGTTTACCCGGACCTCCAAGGGCATGGCCCTGACGCAGGACGGCGTGGAGTTTTTGGGCTATGTCCGTCAGGTAATCGAGCAGGCGGATTTTCTGGAGCGGCGGTATCTCAGCAAAAAGCCGCCCCGCCGGGTATTCAGCGTCTCATCCCAGCACTATGCCTTTGCGGTGAATGCGTTTGTCAGCATGGTTCGAAAGACCAATGCCGACGAATATGAGTTGACCATGCGGGAAACCCGAACCCATGATATTGTGGAGTCCGTCAGAACCCTGCGCAGCGAAATAGGCATTCTCTATCTGAATCCGTTTAACCGCAAGGTGATTGAAAAGCTTCTGCGGGAGAGCGACTTGACCTTTCACTCCCTGTTCACTGCCAAGCCCCATATTTTCACCGGCAGCGCAAGCCCCCTTGCAAAGCGGGAGTATGTCACGCTGAAGGACTTGGAGGACTATCCCTGCCTGACCTATGAGCAGGGGGAGTATAACTCCTTCTATTTTTCGGAAGAAATCCTCAGCACTGAGTTTCACAAAAAGAGCATTAAGGTGACCGACCGGGCCACCATGTTCAACCTGATGATCGGGCTGGATGGGTATACGATTTCCTCCGGAATCATCAGCGCCGACCTCAACGGAGATAATATTGCCGCCATCCCCCTGCATGTGGAGGATTCTATCGAGGTGGGCTGGATTTCCCACCGCTCCATCCGGCTTACCGCACAGGCGGAGCTGTATCTGGAGGAGCTGGACAAGGCCATCCGGCATTACGGGGTTCCCGGCGAAGAGGTATAGCTTCAGACTATGGATTGGAATAGGATATCGGTGTTACCCTATGGGTCTATCTCCGTGCTATCATATACCCATCAAACACGTAGGAGGAACATCCATGAGTAATAGATTTCAGACGGTGGGCAGCCTGCTTCGTCCCGAGGCGCTGTTGGCCTATAAGCGTCAAATTGAAGACCGGGAGGACATCCGGTATCCTTTTTATGAAGACTTCCCCGGCTATCAGCAGGCGGAAACCGAGGCCACAAAGGCTGTTGTGGAAAAGCAGGCCCAGCACGGGCTGACGGTGCTGACGGACGGTGAATATTCCAAGTCCATGTGGCATCTGGATTTCATCTGGGGCCTTGGCGGCGCGGAGCGCCGGTTTGCCGACCATGGCTACTTTTTCCGTGACAAGGACGAGCACGGCCATTTCGAGACGCGCCGGGACATCGGCATCGCCATCACCGGCCCCCTGTCCGGAAAGAACCACCACTTTATTGAGATTTACAAGCAGCTGGCGGCTGTTGCACCGGAGGGCGCGGCGCTGAAGCAGTGCGTCTGGGCGGCGGCCCACGCCTATACCGAGCTTGCCATTTTTGACAAGCTGGCAGGACCCGGGCAGGTCTATGCCGACAACGAGGCTTTGAAGCAGGGCGTGATTCAGGCCTACAAGGAATTTGTGGCGGAATACGCGGCTGCGGGCGGAAAAATCATTCAGTTTGACGACTGTCTCTGGGAGCTGTTTGCCGCCGACAACGACAATTCCCCCTTTACCGGCGGCACCAATTCCCCGGAGGTGCTGGGCCTTGCCGAGGACTTTGTGAACATCAACAACCAGATTATTGACTATGCCCATTCTCTGGGCCTGACGGTGTGGACCCACAACTGCCGGGGCAACTACGCCTCCCGGAACATGGGCGGCGGGTCTTACAGCGCCATTGCAAAGCTGTTTTTGGGCCAGCAGCGGTATGACCGCTTCTTCCTCGAGTGGGACGACGACCGTGCAGGCTCTCTGGAAGCGCTGGCGGCGTTTAAGGATCGGCCTGACACGGAGATTGTTTTGGGTCTGCTCTCCAGCAAAAACAATCAGCTTGACGACGAAGCCCGTGTTCTCCGCCTGCTGGACGAGGCATCGTCCATGATTCCCAAGGAGCGGCTGTACCTGTCTCACCAGTGCGGCTTTGCCTCCTGCGACGGCGGAAACGAGCTGAGCGAGGCCGAGCAGTGGGCCAAGATCGATCAGGGCCAGCGGCTGGCGCAAAGTTATTGGGGCGAGTGAGAATTTCTTAAATTGCCCCGCGATTACAACACCCCTCTTTTTCTATCCCGGAATATTATAAGGGCAGGCGCCGATATTATCTGCTATGCAGACGGTATCGGCGCCTGCCGCCCTATTGCATTGTCGGCAATGGTTTTGTATAATCATGGTATGCAATGCTGAAAATACAGGACTGCTTATCTTATAAAGGAGGAACACAACATGGCAAGAAAGATCGGGTTTATCGTCGGAAGCCTGCGGGCCGATTCCTACAACAAGAAGATTGCAAAGCAGTTTGCCGCTTTGCTGCCGGAGGGCTTTGAAGCGGTGTTTGTTGAAATCGGAAATCTGCCGCTTTTCAATGAGGATTTGGACGCGGCGGGAAAGGTCCCCGCAGAATGGACCGCGTTCAGAGAAACGATGAAAACGATGGACGGCGTTTTCTTTTTCACGCCGGAATACAACCGCTCTATGCCCGCGGCGATGAAAAACGCGCTGGATGTCGGCTCCCGCCCCTATGGCGAGAGCGTTTGGCCCAAGAAGCCCGGCCTGGTGGTCAGCGGCTCTGTGGGTCCTGTGGGTGGTTTTGGGGCCAACCATCACCTGCGCCAGACGCTGGTGTGCCTGGATGTTCCCGTTTTGCAGCAGCCGGAGGCTTATATCGGCAGCGTGCCAGGCCTTTTAGACGAGCAGGGAAATATTGTGGAGCGCACCGTTGAATTTTTCCAGAAAATTGTGGACGAATATATGGTGTTCTTTCACAAGCTGGCTGATTGACGCGCCGCTTCGGCAGCATTCCATTTCATAAGGCCTAAAAAGCGTGCCGCCGGCTTTTGCCGGCGGCACGTTTCTTTCTGTTTACAGTTTTGGAAGAGTCATAATAAACCGGCTTCCCTGTTCGCCCCTGCTTTCCGCCCGAACGGTTCCTCCGTGGGCCAGCGCAATGGATTTTACAATCGCAAGGCCAATTCCCGCGCCGCCGGATTCCCGGTTTCGGGATTTATCGGTGCGGTAAAGTCGTTCGAACACAAGGGTAAGCTCCTGCGGGGGGATTCCGATGCCGTCGTCCTCCACGCTTAGTGTGGCGCGGCCCTCGTCGTCCTCTACCCTGACGCGGATATGCCCGTTGGCCCCGGTGTACTTCACGGCGTTGGAAAGGAGATTTACCATCACCTGGCACAGCTTGTCCCGGTCGGCCTCCAGAACGGAGGAATCACCCTCCACCGTCAAGGACAGGTCCTTCTTTTTAAGGTCTGCCGCAAAGCTGGCACATACGGTGCGAACCACCTCCATCAGATCTACCCGGGTTTTATGGAGGACGAGATTTTCGTGCTCCATCTCCTCCAGCCGCTCCAAATCTGCCACCAGACCTGAAAGGCGGCCGATTTCCTCGTAACAGCTTTGCAGCCGATCTGCGCTGGGTTCCCACACACCCTCAATCATCATTTCAAGATGAGAAGAAAGGGTGGTGAGCGGGGTGCGCAGCTCGTGGGCAACATCGGCGGTCAGCTGCTTGCGCATCCGTTCCTGCCCTGCCAGCCGGTCGGAAAGATGGTTGATGGCGGCAGTCAGTTCGTCCAGCTCCTGCGTGCCCGTGTTGCCTTCAAAGCGGGCGGAATAGTCGCCCTGAGAAATCTGCTTTGCGATATACGCGGTTCTGATAATCGGGCGCGCAATGCGCCTTGACAGCACGCCGCTGACCAGCAAAGCCGCGCACAGCGAGGCCAGTCCCACACCAAAGAGCACCGTGTTAAGCGCACTGAGGAAGCGAAAGTCGCTGTCACTTAAAAAATACGGACCGTAATAGCTGATGGAGAGCGTGCCGATTGGCTGCCCATTTTGGGTCAGAGGAAAGTCGTGGGCGGTAAACGCGCCCTGCATATCGGGCCGCCATTTTTTCATCCGCGCGGAAATTTCCGTCATCACCTGATGGCACGCGGACATGTCGTGGTTCTCCGCGTCCCAAACAATGGCCCCCGCTTTGTCGTATACCTTCACGATATAGCCGTCGTATAGGGCATACATTCCCGCGCCGTGAAGATATTCCGTGCTCCACTGCCCTGTCACTCCGTCATACTGGCCGCTGAAATTGGAAATCATGTCGTCGGCCTTTGCGGTTTGCTGCGCCCCGATATATTTTTCAAATTCCCCGGCAATCAGGATGTTGGACAGCAGGCTGATGACCGCCACGGTAAATAGCACAATCAGCGCCATGGTCAGTGATAGCTGTCCTTTGAGTCTGCGCATGTCATTCCCCCCCGAATTTATAGCCAAGCCCATGCACCGTGAGAATATACGCAGGTGAACGGGGATCGTCCTCTATTTTTTGCCGGAGATTTTTCATATGGCTGTCAATCGCCCGGTCATACCCGTCAAATTCGTCACCCAGAGCAAGGGCAATCAGCTCCGCCCGGGTAAACACCTTTCCGGGATACTTCAGAAGTACAGATAAAATTTTCAGCTCGTTGGGAGTCAGGCTGACGGGCCGCCCCTGTTTTTTAATGACATTCTGCTCAAAATCCACATAGAGGTCACCGTCATTCCATGAATTTTTCATGGTCAGGGGAATCAGGTCGTCCCCGGCGCGGCGCAGCAGGGCTTCTATCCGGGCGCACAACACCTTCAGGCTGAAGGGCTTTGTAATATAGTCGTCCGCCCCCAGACCAAGCCCCTCCAACTGGTCGTTTTCCTGCGCCTTTGCCGTCAGCATGACAATGGGCACCCGGGATTTTTTCCGGATGGCACGGCAGACCTCTTCCCCCGGCATGCCGGGCATCATCAGGTCCAGCACCACAAGAGCCACGTTCATCCGGGCAAAAAGCTCCAGCGCCTGTGGGCCGTTTTCGGCGGTGTAAACAGAAAAGCCCCTGCTTTTTAAGAAGGAGGCCACGGCTTCCAGAATTTTCGGCTCGTCGTCCACCACCAAAATATTCTTGCTGTCCTTTGTCATATGCGGCACCTGCCCTGTCGTGAAATTCTTTTGCCTGCTCGAACGGAAAAACGGAAACCGCGTAAATTGCGGCTTCCGTTTTCTAAGAAACGTCCGCAAAAAGCCCCGTGGCTCCGGGTACGGCTATTTCCATGATATACCCGCTGCTGACACATTGCAACCAAAACGGTGTTAGGTGTTGGTTCGTCTGCCGCATTGTGTTTGCTTTGGAAAAATTCCGTGTTCGGGATACGAAGCGCCGGGTTGCCGCCTGTACGGCAGGATATCCCGGTCTTTCTGCCCCGGTTAGTATTCCGCCTTCCAGTTTTTAAAAATCTGCGCCGATTGATCCAAAAATTCGTAGGAAATCGTAATAGAGTCCTCTGTCACGGTTTTGTCGGCATCCATAATGGGCCAGGGGTTACAGCCGCCAGCTTCAACCTGCACCCGGTCCATGGAAAATTGATTGCCGCAGTTTTGGCAGACCAGCTTGTCGCCCGACTGCTCATAATATCCCCGCCCGGAATCGTAGCAGACCTGGCAGGTGTTGAAGGCGGTGCGGATCGTGCCGTCCGGTGCTTTTACTGCGATGACCTCCATGGCGGTTCCGTTGACCTCGGCCGGGTAAAAGGAGGCCTGATCCGTAATACCATCCAAGCTGATGACAAGATCCTCCCCGCTGCTTGAGGACGTCTGGGGCGTGGTATCCCCACCGGTCCCTCCAGAGCAGGCCGCCAGAGCAAGGACGGATGCGAGGGCAAATAGGAAAGCCCCCACGGTCTTCCGTTTGGTTTTTCCTTGTGTTTTCACCTGATTAAGCATTGTTTTGTTCCTCCTTAAAATTTTAAAATGCTGTGCGCCGCCCGTGTGACTGAAACGCACCGGTCAGACGCAGCAGGACGGGCCGGAAAAATACCCCGGTGCGTTGAGGTCGGAGTTTTGCGAAGTGCCGCCGGACGGCGGGTCAATCACCGCTCCCGGCTCCACCACGGTGATGCTGCTTCGAATCATTCCCATCCAGCAGCTATATCCAAAGGTACCCGTCTCTCCGGGCGTAAAGGTAATGACGTTTTCGCCGGTTTTGAAGGCGTACTCAACGCCGTATTCCTGAATTAAAAGCCGGTTGTTGCAGCCGTTGATGCTGCCCTTTGGCGCGTCAATTATCCATTTGACGGGCGTTCCCGCCCAAACGGTGATTGCCGGGTACTGTCCCGGCGAAAGGGTGCTGTGAACCACCTGAACCCCGTCCTCCAAAACCGGGCCGGACACGGAGGACTCGCCTTGCAAAAGGGTATTCCGGCCCGTGTCAAAGCCGGACAGACTCCAGCCCTGAGAAAGCATGGAAAGTCCCAGCACCGCCACCAGCACCGCGCCCACGGTCATTACCCGTTTGGTAAAGCGCCTGCCCAAAGCGGAGCTAAGCGCCCCAAGGCCGAACATCAGCGGCACTGTGCCCAGACTGAACAGCAGCATGGACAGCGCGCCCGCAAAGGCGTTTCCGGTGGAAAGGGCATAAATCTGCATGGCCTGCAAAGGCCCGCAGGGCATCAGCCCGTTGAGCAGGCCCACCACCAGCGGGCTTCCGCTTTTGGACTTTTCCGAATCAATCCGCCGGGCAATTCCTTTTGGCATACGCGGGGTCAGCGCTCTCAGACCCGGAAAAATACCCAGCATGTTAAGGCCCATAAGAACCATAAACCCGCCGGCAATCAGCTTTAAAACACCCTGCGCGGCGGGAGAAAAGGTGACGACGGAACCAAGCGCGCCCACCACAAACCCCACGGCGGTGTAAGAGAGTACCCGTCCGAGGTTGTATAAAAAAGCTGGCCTGAGAGAGGAAAAGCGGCCCGCACTCTCCGGCGCTTCGCTTTTGGGGATGCATTGGGAAAGGTTGATGCCGCCGCACATGGCCACGCAGTGGACGGAGGTAATCAGTCCGATGACAAACAGCATGCCGTATTCCATGTTCGTTTCCGCCAGTTGGCTGGGTGCAAGCAGATTCAAAAAGCCAAAATGCTCCAATAGCATATAGAGGGCGGCAATTGCCAGCAGCAGACCTGCGGAGCGCATTGCGCTCCCGCTTTGATGGCGGCCCGCAACCACCTGATAGCCAAGTTTTTGAATTATTGCCGCGAGCTTCTCAACGGAAACGACATCCGCGTCATAGGTCACTGCCGCCGTTCCGGCGGCGTAGCTTACATCCGCTGTTTGAACCCCCGCCGTGCTTCGCAGCTTTTTTTCAATTTTGTTTTGACAGTTCACGCAAGACATGCCGTCGATGTGCAATTTTTCGGCCCTTACCCCTGCCTTCATATAACACCCTCTTTTCACCCTTGGGCCAAAGCATAACCAAAAGATTTGTAGATGTTATGGAGAACGGGAAAAAAAGAATGCCGCTTTTCAATGGAAGTTTCTCCATAAAAACTTTTTAAAATTTATTTTTTTACCAAAGGCTGAAAACTGCCTGATTTATCGGCCTTAGAGGGATAAAAGAAACGTTTGTCTGCGGCAAAAAGCGTATTGACTTCCCATTTGCACAATGCTATTCTAATGGAAACACAGGCACGGGCGCAAGGGATTGGGGACCGTCCCAAAGCCAGGGACACATAAGGCCCGGATACCCCTTCGCCCACAGGAGCAGAGCTGAAAAGCTCGGGAAAAGGACCCGTTTTCCGCCATATTTAAGGCGGAGCGGACATTACGGGAAATGTGGAAAGGAGCACACATCATGAGCGAACCGAAATTTTACATTTGCAGGCACTGCGGCAATCTGGTGGAGCTGGTTCATACGGGCGGCGGACAGCTGGTCTGCTGCGGCGATCCCATGGAGGAGTTGAAGGCCAACACCGTTGACGCCAGCCAGGAGAAGCACGTCCCCGTCGTCACTGTGGAGGGGGATACCGTGAAGGTTGCCGTTGGCGCGGTGGCACATCCCATGCTTGAGGAGCATTATATCCAGTGGGTTTATCTGATGACCGAGCATGGTGCTCTGCGTCACGATTTCAAGCCCGGCGATGCACCCGAGGCCACGTTCTGCCTGAACGGCGAAAAGGCTTTGGCGGCTTATGAATACTGCAATCTGCACGGCCTCTGGAAAAAGGAGCTGTAAGCGATTACAGTCCCACGAGAAACAAAAACCGATGGCCGTCTCTGCGGCCATCGGTTTTTCTGCCGGATGCGCATAAAAGAGGAGGGACAGGCTTGAAGGTTTGCATTCTGCAAGGAAGTCCCAGAGAAAAGGGCAATACCAGCGCACTTCTGGCCCCGTTTACACAAAGGCTGGAGGAACGGGGCCATTGCTGCCAAACGATTTCGCTTCGGGAAAAGGATTTAAGGCCCTGCACCGCCTGCCGCGCCTGCCAGAGGGATTGGACCGTTTTTGGCTGCGTGCAGCAGGACGACATGCAGGAGATATTTGACGCGGTCCTCTCCTGCGATTTGCTGGTTTTGGCGTCGCCTATTTACGCGTGGTATTGCACCCCGCCCATGAAGGCGGTGGTGGACCGGCTGGTATACGGCATGAACAAGTATTACGGCGAGACGAAAGGCCCGTCCCTCTGGGCAGGGAAATCCGTGGCGCTGGTGACCACCTGCGGCTACGCCCCGGAAAAAGGGGCCGACCTGTGGGAAGCCGGAATGCGGCGCTATTGCAAGCACTCTCGCCTGAAGTATCTGGGAATGCTGGCGGAGCGGCATCTGGGCTATAACGTTCCGTTTATGGATGGGGAAAAAGCCGCCCGCGCGGCGGAATTTGCCGACCGGCTCTGCCATGAAGTGGAAGAACGGTAAATTTCTGAAAAGTTGCATATGCAACTTAACACATGCGAGTATTCGTATATACTCATATCACAGACAGCAAGAAACAACTGTCAGCCAAAAGCCGGCGCATGGCACGCCGGGTTAAAAGGAGGAAATACACTATGAAGAAATGGGTTTGTTCTATCTGCGGATATGTATTTGAAGGCGAGAATCCCCCTGAGAAGTGCCCCCAGTGCGGCGCTCCTGCATCCAAGTTTATCGAGCAGAAGGGCGAAATGGTCTGGGCTGCCGAGCATGTGATCGGCGTGGGCAAGTCCTTTGGGGACAATGTGCCTGTTGAGGTTCAGAATGAAATTGTGGAGGGGCTGCGGGCCAACTTCACCGGCGAGTGCACTGAGGTTGGCATGTATCTGGCGATGAGCCGGGCCGCCTATCGCGAGGGCTATCCCGAAATCGGCGACTATTGGCACAAGGCCGGTCTGGAAGAGGCTGAGCACGCCGCCAGATTTGCGGAGCTGCTGGGTGAGGTCGTCACCGATTCCTCCAAGAAGAATCTGGAGATGCGTGTGGAGGCGGAAAACGGCGCCACCATGGGTAAGTTTGAGCTGGCGAAGCTTGCAAAGCAGTATAATCTGGACGCCATTCACGACACCGTCCACGAGATGGCCCGTGACGAAGCTAGACACGGAAAGGCGTTTGCCGGCCTGCTGAACAGATACTTTGGCAAGTAAGCGTTCCTTCCATAGGTAAGAAAAACAATGGCAGCAGGCCCCCGGAAATTTTCCGGGGGCCTGCTCTTTTCCATAAAGAAACCGCCCCGGCCCATGGGCCGGAGCGGTTGGTTTTATATTTGGCGGGAAAATTACTCCGCGGCGGCAAGGGCCTTTGCCTCTGCAATGGCCTTCTCCTGCGCGGCGGGAGGGCAGTCCTCATACCGGGAAAAGTCCAGCGTGAAGCGGGCGCGGCTCTGGGTCATGGACCGCAAATCAATGGCATAGGTGCCCATTTCGCCCATGGGGACCTCGGCCACAACCTCCGTCTCGCCGTCCCCCATAGGATTGGTGCCAAGGACGCGGCCCCGCCGCTTGTTGAGATCGCCCATCACATCGCCGGTAAAGTTGTCGGGCACGAAGACGTGCAGCTCGCCGATAGGCTCCAACAATACGGGGTTCGCCTGCTCCAAGCCCGCCTTGAACGCAAGGCTGGCGGCGGTTTTAAACGCCATTTCAGAGGAGTCCACGGGGTGATAAGAGCCGTCCACCAGCGTGGCCTTCAAAAATACCACCGGATAGCCCGCCAGCGGGCCGTGGATGCAGCTTTCCCGCAAACCCTTTTCAACAGCCGGGAAGAAGTTTCTCGGCACGGAGCCGCCAAACACATTTTCAGCGAAGACCATCTCCTCGCTCTCACTCTGGGGTGCAAACTCAATCCACACGTCGCCGAACTGGCCGTGCCCGCCGGACTGCTTCTTATGGCGGCCCTGCACTTTCACAGTTTTGCGAATTTTCTCACGGTATGCCACCCGGACGGGGGAAAGCACGGTTTCCACGCCGAAGCGGGACAAAAGCTTTGCCCGCAGCACGTCCAGCTGAATGTCGCCGGTGCCGGAGAGGACCAGCTGATGCGTCTCGGCATTGTTGATGAGGGAGAAGGTCAAATCCTCCTCGCCCAGCTTGAAAAGGCCGCCCGCCACCTTGTCGTCCTGCCCCCGGGTCTTGGGAGCGATGGCCTGCGCATAGCAGGGGATGGGGAACGGAATGCCGGTGAGATTTACAACCCGCTTGGCGGTGCACAGGGTATCGCCGGTTTTTACCTTCTCCATTTTGGCCGCAGCCGCAATATCACCGCAGCAGACCTCCTTGACTTCCACGGCCTTTTTACCCTTCATGGTGTAGAGATGGCCCAGCTTCATGGACTCGCCGGTGCGGGCGTTGGTCAGCGTCATATCCGCTGTGACCTTGCCGGAAATCACCTTGAAATACGAGTACCGGCCATACTGGTCGGAGGTGGTCTTAAACACAAAGGCATAGGGATCGCCAGTTTCCGTCAGGTCAATTTCCACCTGATTGCCATCGGCGTCGGTGCCCTTGCGGTTGGGGATTTCCACCGGATTTGGAAACAGCTTTGCCACTGTGTCCAGCACGGTTTGGGTGCCCATACCGGAAAAGGCGCTGCCGCACATGACGGGGCAAAGAATCAAATCCCGAACGCCTGCGTGAAGGCCCTCCAGCAGCTCCTCCTGCGTGAAGGGATCGCCGTTAAAGAATTTCTCCATCTTCTCTTCGCTGGTTTCGGCCACGGACTCACAAAGCTGCTGGTAAAAATTTTCCACAACCTCTGCCTTATCGGCGGGAATGGGGATTTCTTCCCTGCGTCCGTCGGGCTTCAGGGCGTATGCCTTTTTGTAAACCACGTCGATCAGCGCGTCAATTTTCTTGTTCTCGTCCCACATGGGCATCATGGTGGGGCACACAGCCCGACCGAATTTTTCCCGGAGGGATTCCCAAGCGCCGTTAAAGTCGCCGCCCTCTTCGTCGGTTTTGGAAATGTAAATCGCCCGGGGCATATTCCGCTCCTGAAGATATTTCCACGCCTTCTCGGTGCCCACGGAAATGCCGCCCTTGGCGGAACAGACGATGATGCCGGCGTCCGCCACGCGGAGCGCTTCCAGCACCTCGCCGGAAAAATCAAAATAACCGGGAGTGTCAATCACATTGATCTTCACATCCTTGAATTCGATGGGAGCGATGCTTAAAGAAATTGTAATTTTCCGCTTAATCTCTTCGGGATCATAGTCGCAGGTCGTATTTCCATCGGTCACCTTACCGAGACGGTCCGTGCCGCCGGTGAGATACAGCATGGACTCTACCAGAGAGGTCTTGCCGTTTCCGCCGTGGCCCAGCAGGCAGATATTGCGAATGTCCTTTGCAGTCATATGTTTTGTACTCCCTTCGATTTGTTGCTTGGGCAGAAAACCCGAAAAATCGCTCCATACGCCATAAAATGCGTAGTGTGGCCTTAAAAGCATTATACAATGATTTGACGGTTAGCACAACGCCGGATTTGTCCGCGCCTCTATTTTTGGTGGCCTGCACAAGAAAGAAAGTAAAGAATTTACATTTCCATTCCGTTCAAAGAAAAAGCCGCGGCCCCAATTTGGGGCCGCGGCAAACGTTTTTTCGGTCAGGAGGCAAAGGAAAGGTGGAACCTTGCGCCTGCATCGCCCGTAAATACAACCAGTCCGCCCTTAGGCAGCTTTACAGAAGTATCGCCCCACAAAAGAGAGGAAGCGATGACACTGCCGTCGGCATCATAGGCATAGAAGCCTGCGTTTTCAGGCAGGGCAACGGTCATGGTTTTGCCTGCGTCCTTCTCCCCCACCGTATACCAGCGGGCATAGCCGTCGGGCTGAATCGTGGAGTAGGATGCGCTGGTTCCGGTGAAAAGATTTTTCAGTCCGCTGTTCATTAAATAGGGCGTATTTCCAATCCACAGGAGATTGCCCTCCACTGTCATGTTGTTGGCGTCTCGGCCAATGGGCAGGTCATACACCAGCTCCGTGGGGCTTGCAATCCGATATCCCCCCACGTAGCCCGGGACATACTGCGCGCCCTGCTGTGCGGCAGCGGCCTGCGTGGAATCCGACAGGGCCAGATATAGCTGGGAGGTATACTTTTCAGTCAAGGGCACCGCATTCATCGTCAACAGCGCGTTCCACGCGGCCTGAGTTTCGGCAGAGACGGAATTTTCCGGCATCTTCACCAGCAAATAGTCGCTGGTGGGCAGAGTCCCCAGCCCGGGAAGAGGCGTGTAGTTCTGCTGATAGAGATAGGTATAGCCGTTGCTCTCCTTTACCAGCTTCACCGCCACGGCGTTGCTTTCGTCCCGGAAGGAGCCGTCACTATAATAGGTCAGCGTCTGATCGGGAGCGCCCGCAAGGGTCATCTGGCGGAGAAGCAGCTTTCCGTCAGCAGAAACGGTGATCTGCACCTGCTGGCTGGTGGTTCCGTAATAACCGGACTCCTTCACCAGCGCCGGGGGCATGGCGGCGACAGTCGCGGCGGGAAGCGTGAGGGCCGTTTCGTCCACTTTTACGCCCTTTTCCTTCAAAGCACTGATCAAAAGCTGGGCCGCAGCCAACTCGTTGTACACGGACACCCCACCGGAGGACACCACCGCCGCTGCCAGATTGTATTCCGGCAGAACCAAAAGAGCTGCGTGATAGCGCAGGGTGTCTCCGCCCTTGACAAGGCACTGAATGTCATTTTGCGCAAAGGGGGCAAACTCCACCGCGTCCCAGCCAAGGCCAAAGCTGGTAAGGCCCAACGGCTCGTCAGGCCAGATGCCCCGGTCGTATTCCGGGGCGGACATGGCCGCCGTGGACTTGGCGGAGAGCAAAGATGTTCCGGTTAAAGCGCCGCCGAAAGCGGCCAGATCACTGGCTGTGGCGTACAGTCCTCCCGCGCCTACAATGCCAAGGGACTCAATGGGCAGTTCCCGGGAATCACCGGCAGAGGCATAGGTGGGGGCCAAGAGGCTCTTGGAAAACGAATCCTGTGGGTCGAAGGTCATTTTCAACCCCAGAGGAGATAAAATTTCGGCGTGCACAAAGTCCATAAAGTCCTTGCCGGAAACGGCCTCCACAATCAGCTCGGCCAAAGTAAACCCGTCGTTGCAGTAGGCAGAGAACGCGCCGGGGTCGGCCTTCAGCTTTTGTGTGGAAAGGCGCTTCAAAAGGTCGGTTGTTGCCTGCTGGTCGTCGTCGTCAAACAAAAACGCGTTGCCTAAAGAGGTTCCAGCAAGGCCCGAGGAGTGGTTCAGCAGCATTCTCACCGCAATTTTTGTATAGCGGGAATCCGCCATTTTAAAGTCTTTTAAATAAGCGGTCACAGGAGAATCCAGCTTAATTTTCCCAGCTTCCACCAGCTTCATCACGGCCACGGTGGTGTAAATCTTGCTGATGGAGCCGATGCCGTAAAGATTCCGACTCGTGGAAGCAAAGGTAGGTGTGGAATTAGTGGGCGTTTTGTCTCCGTCCAGAACAGCGGTGTAGGAAAGCTTACCTTCGTCCCACAGCGCATAGGAAATACTGTCTGCCAACCCATATTTTTGGGCGGCCTCGATGGCTGCTGAATCCGCAGCCTGTCGCTCTGCGGACTGCGAAGAAGACGCCGCCGCGGCAGGCAGGGTCAGACTCATAGTCAAGGTCAGCGCCAGTGCCGCCGCCCCCAGCCGTTTCTTCAAAATGCAATTCATGTTTCGTTCCTTTCGACCCTGAAGGGTGCTCATATTGTAAATGTTACCGTATGCGCTTCAAAGCGCGGAAAAATTAAGTAAGCCTTTGCCGCTTCCGCAGCCGCAGGGAAAAAACCGCAAGGCAGATTCCCACTGCGCCGCTGAAAAAACAAAACAGCAGCATGGCATTCACACCTGCTCCGTCGATCATACCCCCGGCAATCAGGTTGCCCAGCACACCGCTCAGGCCGTTGGTTGCCACCATTTTCAGGGACTGGCCCTGCACCCTATCCTCCGGCAGCACGTTTTCGTTGGCAAAATAAACGTTGCCGGGGTTAAACAGCCCGTATCCCAGCATCTGAATCGGCTGCAAATAAAGCAGCATCCGTAAATCACCGCACAGGAAAAACAAAAGCGGCTTTGCCGCCATAAAAATGACCGACGCAAGCATCACCTTATCAATGCCATAACGTTTCCACAGCCATTGAAACAAAATGGCCCCCGGAAGCTCCGATGCGGCCATCAAAAACAGCGCAAGCCCTAGATCGCCGCTGTTGCCGCCCCGATCTTCCACCAGATTCACAAGAAAGTTCACGATGGGCATCACCGCCATCAGCCCGAAAAAGCCCGCGCCCAGCATGGCGGTAAACGCCGGGTTGTGCTTCAAAATGTACATCGGGGAATGAGACTCCGTTCTGGGCCCCTCCGGTTCGGCGGACCTGGGGAAGGCAGGAAATGCCGCCAGGGCCAACAAAATCAGAAGCACCAGCGCGCCATGGGTGGTCAGGGCGGACTCCACGCCAAAGCGCTGGGCCTGCCGCCCCACCAGAATGGATATTCCGGCATAGGAAAAAGCCCCCAGTCCCCTGCCCAGACTGTACCGCACGTTAATGCCCGCGTTTAAAAACTGCATGGACATGGAATCAATCAGGGGATAGGAATTCGTCTCCAGCGCCCCCAGCGCCAGAAAAATCAGCGCGGTGCAAAAAAAACCGGGGCGGGTAAAATAAAAGATACCGTGGATTGCCAGCGCCGCCAGCATGCAACCGCCGAACAGGTGCTTCAGGGGTACGTCGGGGTGCCGGTCGGCCCAAGCACCCAGAAGCGGCTGGGAAAAGATGCCCGCAAGACAGCCCAGCGCGATAAAAATGCCAGCCTGTCCGCTGGAAAAGCCCCGGTTCAGGACAATGGCCGTTTGATACCCGGTAAAGGCGGCCATCATGCCCCAAAACCAAATTTGAAGCATAAAATACGCCGCGTTGACCCGCAGCGAGGAGGGCAGGCGCGCTGCGCTCATTGCACTTCCTCCGTAAGGTATCCCAGCAGTGGCTCAAATTCCACACCCTCCCGCATGGGAAGCTCGGCGGCGGCGGTTCGCTCCGCGCAGGCCCGGACAAACTTGGCCGCCAGCATGGCGGCGGCGGTCAGCGGCTTTTCCTGCATCAGCGCCCCGGTGAGAACGGAGGCAAACACGTCTCCGGTGCCGTGGAACTCATGGGCCACAAAGTCGGTCTGCACCGGCTCGGCCCGTCCGGTTTTTGCGTCAAAGCACATCGCTCCCGTCATTCCCGGCGACATGGACACGCCGGTGAGCACTACGGAGCGTTTTCCGTCCAGACTCAGACGCTCCACCGTCTCCCGGGGGGAAGGAAGCTCCCCGAAGGGCAGCTTCAGCAGCAGCGCCGCCTCGGTGAGGTTGGGGGTAATCACATCTGCAAGGAGGGCCAGCCGGGCCATCCCGTCGCACATTTCAGGGGTGTAGGTTTTGTAGACCATGCCGTGGTCCCCCATGACGGGGTCCACCACCGTCAAGGTGTCGGGCTGGCGGAAGTCGTAAAAAAACTCCTCCACCACACCAATCTGACGGGCGCTGCCCAAAAAGCCGCTGTAAATTGCGTCAAACCGCAAATCAAGGGTCTTCCAGTGGGCGGCGGCGCGGGTCATCTCGTCGGTCATGTCCAGGAAGGTAAAACCCTGAAAGCCGCCTGTGTGGGTGGAGAGAAAGGCGGTGGGCAGCGGGCAGCACTGGGCCCCCATGGCGGATAAAATGGGCAGTGCCACGGTAAGGGAGCACCGTCCAAAGCCGGACAGGTCGTGGATGGCGGCGATACGGGGCGTAGACATGGCGTACCTCTTTTCTTCTCTCAAATGGGTGAGCGCGGAAGTCTTTCCTGTTTAGTATACGGCAAATTTGCCTATTGTTCAAGAGGAGGAATTGTGGTAGAATATCCACTGGACAGTAGGCTGTTTTCACGCGGCGTTTTGCGCCCTCTGCTTCCGGCCGCAGACTGCGGCCGTGTTCAAAAAGCGGGTTGCCGCTCATATACGCGGGCATGATGGAATTGGTAGACATGCGAGATTTAGGTTCTCGTGCAGCAATGTGTTG
Source organism: Bacillota bacterium (assembly GCA_023402075.1). Lineage (GTDB taxonomy): Bacteria > Bacillota > Clostridia > Oscillospirales > Oscillospiraceae > Oscillibacter. Next base: position 16,906 of record JAEXCS010000007.1, read on the forward strand.
GGGTTCGAGTCCCCATGCCCGCACCAAATCAAATACCATCTATTGATAAAAGGAATTTTGTCAGCAGGTGGTTTTTTGTTTGCCCGAAAGTGCTTGATTTAAGCCGCTTTCGGGCTTTGTGCTTTTTAGCTTGTAGCAATAGCTTCATGTGAACCCTCGACGTAGTATTTCGGCAGCTCACCGCTGTTTGACTTCCATTGCTTTGTAAGGTGGTCAGTGATAAAGCCTTTTTGCAAGCACGTATCACCGATGAATTTCTCGTTCCCCAGAATGGAGCCTATGGTGCTTTCTGACCAGCGACCACCGCACTTGGTGGGGACTCCGAGCCGAATCAGCTTCTTCATAATCGCATTTTTACCAAGTCCCGATAAATAGTCAGCGAATATCATCCTCACAACCTCGGCTTCTTCGGGAATAATGGTTAACTTGAAGTCCTTATAGTCAAACCCGTAAATGCGGATGACACGCTTAATGCCGTCCAGTATGGCGACATCCGGCTCAAAGCGCAGCTTCCATGCCTTTGAGCTGTCGCCGACAAAAAAATCCTCCACCTCGGCGAGGCGAAGAATTTCCTGCAGGTTCAGCTGAAGCGTCGTTTCTTCAAAAGTGTTATCCTCGTTGAAGGTCTGTTCCTTCAGCAGTTTGCCAATTGCGTTTCTGGCGGATACCGATACTTTTTCATCCGGGTACGATACCGAAGCGCGGTCGATATAGAAGATGCCGAGCATGATTTCTCCGCTGCTGCCGAGGGAAAAGTGCAATTCCATCTTGGTGCCGGGTGTCACGAAAGCACGGTAGCGGTTGAGCAGTGCGCCCTTGATGTTGAGCAAGGTGCAAGACATCTGAGACACCTCACTGCCGATGCTGAATTTCACCGAACCGTCGATAAACGAATTTGTAATGTCGGTCGGCAGCATATACATCACAAAACGGTGGTCGCCCTCAGCACTCCAGAACCCGTATGCGCCGTAATGCGCCACTTTTTTGATGCTCGGATACGACACCGTTTCATCCGGTGAAATCCTGCCGGTTTCCGTATAAGTCAGGCTGTCATACAAACCGAGAACCGGGTCTGCCGTGTTGCCCGCGACGGTACCGTCGGCGGTGAGGTATATAAAACGGAGCAGGTTGTCCGAGGTGTGGATCACCTGCGGAAACAAGCCTGCTCCTGCGTCAAGGGAATATTCAAATGTCAGCGTCATGGCATCACCCCCGTTGTAACTGCACCGAGTAGGTGAAGCGCAGCAAGTTGTTTGCGGTCTTGAACGGGTACTCAAGCGCAAAGCTGGCTGTGATCGACGCACCTGCCGCAGGCGGTGTAGTAAACTTTAGACCCGGCACGGTCTTGCCCAAAAAGAAGGTTGAGCCGAAGCTCTGTCCATCCCTTGTCGGAAAACTCTGGTAATATAAATTGTATGTCCAGTTATAGCTGACACTGCCCGATACGGTTAAGGTCTCTACCTGTTTTGTACCTGCATTGCCTGCGGCGTCAACTGTGGATGTCGGTATGGCGGTGAGTCCTGTGCAAGTATCATTTGCAATGCTGATATTCAGGGTAGGATCATTATCCGCAGCTACTTTAGCGGTCAGACGTACATATCTTCCGTTATCTGGACTGATTGTAAAGAAGTCCGTGATATCGGAGTTTTGTGCGAGAGCTGTGTTTACCTTTGTAGCAACTACTGTTGAAGAGTCTCCGCTTGTAACCGGCACCGAAAGGGTGATCGGGGAGTTTACCATTCCAGCAGCCGTTACGACAACTGTTGCCTTTCCTGCAGTTCCTATGGTTCCACTCACATAGATATTTTCCTGTTGCTTTACGGCGGCTACTCCGGCAGTCGTATTGGTCGAAGTTGAAATCGTGGTCAGCCCAAAGCAAGTCCCGTTTGAAAGTGCGATATTCAAGCTTGAAACATTCGCTACTGGCGTTTTAGCGGTTAAGATCACATCCGTATCTGAGACCGACGCGTCATATACAGCTGAAATATTCGCATTGTCTTCAATGGCTGTTTTTATCTTGCTTGCTACAATGCTCGCGGTATCAGATGAGGCCACGGGCACTGATAGAGTGATCGGCGAACCTGTCATGCCGCTTGATGTGACGACAACAGTGGCATTGCCTTCGCCACTTAAAAAGACTCTCCAGTACCTCGCCGATACTTCTGTGAATTTCCAGACCTGACCCGTCCTCGAAAGCCCTGATACATCCGTCCAGTCTGCATCATTTGTTGAATACTTAACCATCACAGCCGCGAACTGAGATATATTCCTCAATTTCATTTCGCAGCACCTCTGCCGACGGCACTTCTTTTTCACATTCCTTCATCGCAATGGAGAAGTAGTCTGCCATCACATTTTTGGAATTGACCTTTTTTGGTTTTGGCTGACTTACAGCATTCGCGCCAGAAGTTTTACCTTCAAGCTTTTTATCGATTGGATTTTTCCGAGGACGGCCTGCCCCCGGACGATAGCCTCCGCTGGGCATTGTCATCACCTCGTTTTTGATTTTGATTTTTTGATTTTTGATTTTTGAAAAATTTACACGGCAGGCCAAGCGCGCTGTCCACCTTAGAAGTCACAGGGATTGAGACCGCCCCTCGGTCTGAACTTAAAAGTAGTCGCCTTGCCCGGCGTGAAGTCTTGAGTGGCATTCCTGACAAAGCGCCATCATATTCTCCCAGTCGTTTGTGCCGCCGTCGGTCAGCTTCACCTTATGGTGGGCAAGCGTTGCGGGAGTGAGCCGTCCGTCACGTTTACACATCACACATAGCGGGTTCGCCGAAAGATATGAAGGTGTTGTGTACGATCCCTGCTGCGGTTCTGCTGGGATGTTTGTTTCTTCCATTAAATTTGTGGAGCGGCATAACGGTAACCGCTCAAAAATATCCATAGTCGGGCAGGAGCGTATTCCAGACACTTGGCGGCTTGCCAAAATGAACCTCGCCATTCGCGGCATCGCCCATAATCTTGGCGAACGCAATGAATCTACCTTTGCCGAGGATTTGCATAAGGACAAAAAAGTTGATTTTATCATGGCGAATCCTCCGTTTAATTTGAAATTGAATGCCCAGGGCGTGACACAGGACAAGCTGAACGGCGATCCGCGCTGGGACGGCTACACAACTCCGCCCGTTTCCAATGCTAACTATGCGTGGATTCTACATATGCTCTCGAAACTGGATGTAACAAACGGCATCGCTGGTTTCCTTCTTGCTAACGGAGCATTGAACGCCGATGGCGTGGAGGGTGACATCCGCCGTGAGTTGGTCGAGAACGACAAAGTAGAAGCGATTATCGTTCTGCCCCGTGAGATGTTCTATTCCACGGATATTTCAGTTACGCTTTTGTAACGACGGCGAGGACATCGATTGGCTGTTTCTGTCTGACGCTGCGCCGAATGAGGATCTGCCGCTGACATACCAAGCTGAGCCGCAGATAAAGTTCTGCTCGAAATGTGGCTCCGGCGCTGTTCTCGGTGCTCGATTTTGCGGTCAGTGTGGAACAGCGCTATGAAAATAAAAGGCTAATTTGGATGTGGTTTTAGTTTTCCGTAATCAGTGTGCGTTGCTTTTTGAAATTGAATACTTCCGCGACTATTGCTTGTTCATGAATGATTCAATGAGTACAAATATCTCAAAGGTAGTCATTGACTGAAGTATATGGACGGTGTGTAACTTACATCGGTAACCTCTAAAACGAGGGGTGTGCAAAAGAGGTGCAAATTTTAACGATTTGATTTGAGCGGTGCATTTTATCAATAGTTAGTGCCTTTGCCAAATGAGAGTCATGTATGAGGATTTGAACCCATACATGACTTTTTGTTTTATCTATGATAAAGTTTTAAGAATACACATTATTTATATTTTGCAGGAGGGATTTGATATGTTGGAGAAGGTAAACATAAAACAAGCGGTCAATGCTATTGAAAATCTGTATGTTTATAATAAGGTAGGGCGTTTAAATAAACATGTATTAAGCGTTGTTAAGGTTGAAAATCGCACTTTGGACTTTCATGTTCATGAGGAGTCAGATGAGCTTTTTTATGTAATTGAGGGGCGTTTCCACCTTGAAACCGAAGAAGGGCTTATTGCGCTCGATGAAAACGAATTCATCATTGTTCCAAAAGGAAAACTACATAGACCTGTTGTAAAAGAGCTAACTAAGTTTTTGATGATAGAACTTGATGGTACTTTGAATAAAGAAAACAGCGGAGAAGCCTATGAAGATTAACTTGTGTAAACAAGCATAACCAAATCTAAAATAGAACGATATCCAGAATTGACGTGGCTCGCAAATGAAAGTCATGTATGAGGATTTGAACCCATACATGACTTTTTGCCTGTTTAATGATAAAATTAAGCAACAATTATTGATATTATCGGAGGGAATTCAAATGAAATATGAAGGCGTTTGTATTGCGGTGAAGAATATCAATCTTTCTAAAAAGTTTTATCAGGATTTATTTGAATTAGAGATATTTCAAGACTATGGCAGAAACGTCTCCTTTGGAGGATTGTCCTTGCAGCAGGACTTTGACTGGCTGCTGGATATTCCGAAAGAAAGCATTATGGGCGAACCGCACAATATGGAGCTGTACTTTGAGGAAGATAAATTTGATGACTTTATTGCGAAATTGCAGCAACGCAATGACATTAGATACATAGGCCATGGCGTTAAGGAAGCTGACTGGGGACAGCGTTCCATCCGTTTTTATGATTTGGATGGACACATCATTGAGGTTGGCGAGAATATGAAAATGGTCGTAAAGCGTTTCCTTGATTCTGGAATGTCGATGGAAGAAACGTCCAAACGCATGGATGTGTCTGTATCGGATTTGAAAAGTCTTTTAAACAGTTAATTACGGATAAACGGGTCAAGCACGTTGTAAGACCTTCCTGCTAAAGCTGATTTTAATTAGTATGAAAATACGGGCAGCCTTGCCGGTAACGGTTTGGCTGCCCGCTGTTATTGTATCCTCCAAAAATTTTATAAAAAAAGCTTGTAGTATAAAAACACATTGCTATACTGAAATGGACGGTACCGTAAAAAATCTGATTTCAAAGGAGATTCTTTATGGAAAATAATTTTACAGTAAAGCAAATCGGCGTAATCTGCGCAGACGAGAGTGGATTTCGTATGGAAATCGTACCTGAATACAAGGATTCACTGGTCGGCTTAGATGGTTTTTCTTATATTAATATTCTTTGGTGGTTTTCCGGCTGTGATAATGAAAAGGACAGAAGCGTTTTGTCGGAAGCAAAGCCGTATACAAAAGGACCCGACACAATAGGTGCATTTGCTACGCGTTCGCCGCAGCGCCCTAACCCGATTGCCCTGTCATGCGCTTATGTTACTTACATTGATGCGGACAATGGGATTGTGGGGCTTGCCTATATTGATGCGGATGACCAAAGCCCCGTTCTCGATATTAAGCCCTATACACCAAGCCTTGACCGCGTGGAAGAACCGGAGGTTCCTGCGTGGTGCAAGCACTGGCCCAACAATGTAGAAACCAGCGGAGACTTTGATTGGGCGTCTGAATTTAACTTCTAAATGAAAAGCGGACGGAAAAGAACGTCCTACATAATTTCTACAAACTTGCGTGTTACGATCAGCGCATAGGATTTGATAAGGAGGAACGGATACATGAAGCTTTGGAAAAAATTGAAAAAGGCCTTTCAGAATTATCTGGACCGGATGGCAAAATCGAATCAGGAGCTATTTGGCAATTCAACACCCGATTGCTGCAAATTAAACCGTGAAAACAGCAATCGCCGCCGCAGCTAATTTGCCGCACGGCGAACCATTCAAGCACCTCCGGGGCATCTCCTCTTTAACGCTTAGCGAGTGTTCTGGGCGTCGAAGTTTTGCGGGGACAGCCCCGTGCGCGATATCGTAGTACACAAGGTCGCCGGGGCTGCAAGCCCTGCTGTGGCTGACGGGGTGTTCCCCTGTCGTATAAAAAAGGCACGCTTTCTTAATAGAAAGCGTGCCTTTTTTATGTGTAAGGCTGGCTTATCGCAGCGCGTAATAAAGCCTGACGGAGATAAACATGGCCTTTCCCGGGGACAGACGTTAAACGCGCCGCCTGCAACGTAGGAATCCTCCGCTGAATTCTGCCCCGCAATACGAAATTCCTGTCGCAGGGAAACCAGATGCGAAGCCAGATACAGATAAGCAGGAAAAATATTTTACCCGCCTTTTAGATCGTACGATAGGCGTTTATAATGTCCGTGTATTCCGATCAATGGGATGAGATTCACGAGTTATGATTAAGCGCTGTTTCTTGTCCGGTGATCGGTGCTCTCCAATACCGGGATCCATCCCGTTCACGGCACAAAAAGCCGTGGTCGACGAGTTCTCGCCGAAGGAGAAAGTAATCTCCGAAGGTGTGCCACAGGTTGCAGATGCCGTTAACCTCCTGTTCCGAATACGTACGGCCAACCTCAAATTTATCGGCCAGATATTCTAACAGGGCGCGTTTCACTTTCAGTTTTTGCGGCAGCTGCATGATCTTCCCGGAACCATCAAGAAACTGCTTAATTTTAATCATCTGTTTCATGTAAGAAGCCTTCCTGCCGCTGCCGTTCCAGCCATATTTTATGGAGAGCCTGAATATCTTCTAAAAATTCACGTTCCGTTTGCGTTTCTTTTTTGTTCAATACCTCAAGAACGTCAAATGAAAACGACTGTAATCCATAGTTTGTCCACTCCGTTCGCATGGCCGGTTCCGGACAGGAATTGGTTGAAACGGAAAATGCGAACTTGTTCTGCTGACCCGCCAGATTCGTTGTGGATTTCACCCAGGCGCGCCCGTTCCCATTACACTGGATGCGGTAGATACCGCCGACGGCCGCTTTTTGTTTATAGGCGTTTTTCAGTTCCTTCCGTTTCACAAAATCCATTTCTGATACCCTGTCTCCTTTCCCCGATGCCTTTATAAGGCGCGTAACCTGTGGCTGCTTTGCTGCATTTCAAGTTTGACTTCCCATCAGACATAGTGTAAGCTATTACCCAAAAATAATCAATCAACGCTCCGTAGAGTGTTGAACGAGAGGGTTGCAAATCCCGCCACTCGATTTTTCTTTCGAGTGTATTTATAGTATTTATGACATACTTAAGGACCAAAAT
>JAEXCS010000010.1 GCA_023402075.1 Bacillota bacterium
GGATATAATATTCCATCAATTTCAGTGTACTCAAACTTAAACTTTGCCATAAAGCAAATCCTCCAATAAAGATTATTTACAATTCATCGGTAATCGTTCGGCTGCATGCTAAACAATTATGATTTTCGTAAACATCCTTATTGGAGGACTGCTAATGGGCGGCGCGCTTTTTTAATCGCTTTAGACGGATTGGGTTTCGTCATCTGTCTGCGGGGCAGGGGCGGGAACTTCTCCACTCGCCTGCGGAGGGGAGGCTTCCACGGTGGAAGATTCCACTGCACTCTCCGTCGTGGGAACAGGCGTTTCTTCGCCGCTGCCATCCGTCGGAGTGGGAGGCTCAATCTTTTCAGAGATCATGCTGATGCGCTTGGCGGGTGCCTCGATGCCCGGCGTTTCCTGCCGGGTAGAAGCGTATTCGTCCTCCACCAGAGCAGGGTCCCGGCCCTCAATAATGGCAACCATCTCCGCGCCGGTAATTGTCTCCTTCTCCAGAAGGTAGGCCACCACCTTGTCCATGTCCTCCCGGTTTTCCCGGATGACGGACACCGCGTTGCCGTAGCATTCTGTGAGAATTTCCCGCACGGCCTTATCCATGGCGGCGGCAGTGTCCTGCGCGCAGTCCATGCCGTAGCCGCCGTCCAGATATTGGCTGCGGCGGGAGGCCAAAGCCATCATGCCGAATTCGTCGCTCATGCCGTACATGGCCACCATGTTGCGGGCAACCTGCGTAGCGTCCTGAATGTCCTGAGACGCGCCGTTGGTCATCGTCTCCATCACCACCGCCTCGGCGGCACGGCCGCCCATGGACACAGTGATTTTCGCCAGCAGCTCATCCCGGGTGCGCAGCTCCGTTTTGTCCTCCTCGGGCATCAAAAGGGTATAGCCCAGAGAGCCTTGGGTGTGGGGTACAATGGTAATTTTCTGAACCGGCTCGGTGTTTTTCTGCTTAAAAGCTACCATGGCGTGGCCCACCTCATGGTATGCCACCAGCTTTTTCTCAAATTCCGTCAGCACGCTGCCTTTTTTCTCCGTGCCTGCGATGACCAGCTCAAAGGCTGCCAGCAAATCGCCCTGATTCACCGCCTTGCGGCCCAGCCGCACAGCCCGCAGGGCCGCCTCATTCACCAGATTCGCAAGGTCTGCGCCCACGGTGCCTGCTGTGGCCAGCGCCACCTTTTTCAGATTCACGTCCTCGCTGAGACGAATGTTCCGGGTATGCACCTCCAGCGTGGCCAGACGGCCTGCCAGGTTGGGCCGGTCAATAATGATGCGCCGGTCAAACCGACCGGGGCGCAGCAGCGCCTGATCCAGCACCTCGGGACGGTTGGTGGCGGCCAGAAGAATCACGCCTTTGGTGGGGTCAAAGCCGTCCATCTCCGCCAGAAGCTGGTTTAAGGTCTGCTCCCGCTCGTCGTTGCCGCCCATGCGGTTGTCCCGGGATTTGCCGATGGTGTCAATCTCGTCGATAAAGACGATGCAGGGGGCCACCTTGCTGGCCTCCTTAAAGAGGTCGCGCACGCGGCTTGCACCCACGCCCACAAACATCTCCACAAAGTCCGACCCGGAGATAGAGAAGAAGGGAACATTGGCCTCTCCGGCCACGGCCTTGGCAAGCAGGGTTTTACCGGTGCCCGGAGGGCCAACCAGCAGCGCGCCCTTGGGCAGCTTTGCACCGATTTCGGTGTACTTCTGGGGGTTGTGCAAAAAGTCAATAATTTCGGTGAGGGATTCCTTGGCCTCGTCCTGTCCCGCCACGTCACGGAAGGTGACGCCGGTGGACTTTTCCATATAGACCTTGGCATTGGCCTTACCCACGGAGCCAACGCCCCCGATGCCGCCCATGCCGCCGCCGCGCTTGGCCATGATGCGGAACACCACAGAAAGCAGCAGCATCATGATGGCGAAGGGCAGGATATAGGAAATCAGCATTTCCAGAATGGGACTGAGGGGCGCCGTATAGGGAGAGCCGAAGTCCACATTGTGCTCCAGCATCCGGGAAATTAACTGGTCGTCATTCAGCGCCTTGGTATAAAGCTGAAAGCTTCCGTCCTCCGTCTTAGTTCCCTGCCTGAAAAGCCCGCCCAAATTTGTTGCGGAGGGGGTCTGGGCTTTATCGGTGGATACCGGCTTTTCGGCCTTTGGCATGGGCCCGTATGTCTTGCCGCTCTCGTCGGCATAGGTGAAGCCCTCTTTGGGGGTGATGTGGGCAAGGCCCGTGTTGGCCTCAAACTCCACCTTTGCAATTTTGTCCGATTCAATCAGTGAGATAAACTCGCTGTAGGTAATCTCCACGGAGCTTTTGTTCTCGGAACCGGACACCCACGCGCCCGCATAGCTGAACACAATTGTCAGCAGCAGCGCCCAGCTCACCAGAGAAAGTAAGCCGCGCCAGTTGTTTCCTCCGTTTTGCCCGCCTCGGTTGGGCCCGTTTCTGTTTTTTCGGTCGTTATTCTGACTCATCGTAACGAATACTCCTTTGCCTGTTAAAGCGCTGGGTTGAATTATCAAGCAGTATACCATAAAAAGAAGAGGGCTACAAGAACGCTTGTTGGCTTTTCCATGAAATTTCTGTGAATTTCACTTTATTGTGTGCGGAAACTGTGATACAATCATGGTAATTATTGATTCCGCGAAAAACGTCCAAAAAACGGAAGAAATGGCGTTTTTGTCCGCCCCGCTGCGGGCCGGATACTTGAGGCGGCTGAAGGAGAACCTATGGACAGTGAAAAGAAAGACCTGCTTACCGCTGATGCGGACGGCATGATCGAAGGCCGCAACGCGGTGATCGAAGCCCTGCGTGCGGGCGAAACCATTGACAAAATTTTTATCGCCCGGGGCGAGACGGACAAGACACTGGGTCACATTGCGTCCAAGGCCCGGGCGGCCGGCGTGGTGGTGGTGGAAGCGGACCGGCGGAAGCTGGACGGCATGAGCCGTACCCACGCCCATCAGGGTGTGATTGCCCTGGCCGCCGTGCGGGAATACACCACGGTGGAGGACATTTTGGCGATTGCGGAAAAGCGGAGAGAAAAGCCCCTGCTTGTCGTTTGCGACGAAATTTCCGATCCCCACAATCTGGGAGCCATCATCCGTACCGCAGAGTGCGCCGGGGTTCACGGAGTCATCATTCCCAAGCGTCGCAGCGCGGGACTGACAGCCATTGTTGCCAAAACCTCCGCCGGTGCGGTGGCCCACCTGCCGGTGGCGCGGGTGCCCAACATTCCGTCCCTTCTGAAGGATTTGAAGAAGCAGGGCCTGTGGATTTTCGGCACGGCGGCGGACGGAACCACCGGCCTGTACGACGCGGACCTGCGGGGACCCGCTGCCATTGTCATCGGCAGCGAAGGCGAGGGCATGACTCGTCTGGCGTCGGAAAACTGCGATTTTCTGGTAAGTATCCCCATGCGGGGAAAGCTCAGCTCGCTGAACGCTTCGGCGGCGGCTGCGGTGCTGCTGTATGAAGCAGTGCGCCAGAGGAGCTGATTTTAAAAAGAGACGACCGTCGGCGAGAGAACATGGGAGAGAGACATGGCTGAGATCAGAGATAAAAAACCATATGACGCGCTCACCGATGCGGAGGATTTGACCGCCGGGACCGATGTGATTCCGGAGGGCGATTTTTCTCTGGAGGAGATTCTGGCGGAATACGGTGGGGGCCGCCGCCGGCATATTTTGGAGGAGGCCGAGGCTTTGGCCGCCCCGGAGCTGGAAGCGCAGGACGCGGCTGTGACGATTGGGGAGGAGACTGCTTTTCCTCCGCCCCCGCAGGAGGAGCCGCAGCCCGACGAGCTTTTGGACGAAAAGCCGGAGGACCTTTCGGAAGAAGAATCGGACCTCCCCATGCTGGAGGAACTTCTCCCGCCCCTGCCCCGACCTGTTTCTATTGAGCAGGCCGTGGGACAGACGGTGGGGGACGTGATGGAAGCGCAGGAGTCTTTAACGGCGGCGCAGCGTCCCCGCCGGGGCTTGTTTTCCCGGAAAAAGATGCCCTTGGAAGACACGGAGCAGCTATACGAACCGCCCGGTCCCCCGCCTGAACCGGAGCCGGAGGAACCGCCCGTGGGTCCCGAACCGACCTTGGACGAGGCCATGCGTCTGGCGGTGAAGGGCTGGCGGCGGCTGCGCCGCCCCCTGCCTGTGGCTGCGCTGATTTGTCTTTTGCTGCTGGCGCCTCAGGCGGCGGAAGCCGCCGGATATGCCGTTCCCCTCTGGACGGGGGACGGGATGCTGCAAACCGCCGTTTCCGCTGGGGCGCTTGTGTTGCTGTGCATTTTGTGCCGGGGTGTGTTTGCCCGTGGATTTTCCCGGCTGGCCCATAAGTTTTTTACGGGAGAGCTGCTGCTCTCCTTCTCCGCTGTGGCGGCGCTGCTTGACTGCGGCGCGGTATTTTTGCTTCCAGGGCGGAGTGCCGCCCCGCTGTATGCGCTTCCCGCCTGCGTGGGGCTCTTCTTCGGACAGTGGGGCATTTCCCAGCGGGAAAAGGCCCGGAGCGACACATATCGCACCGCCGCACTGGATTCCGCGCCCCCCTATCTGGTGACGGATTTGGAAACGGGGGCCTGCAAGCAGCCGGGCCGCGTTCCCGGCTTCTGGACCGACACGGAAAAACCCTCCCTCTCCGAAATTTGGCAGGCGGCGCTGGTGCCTGTGGTGTTTGTGGCCTCCGTGGTGTTTGCGGCCCTTGGCTCTGCGGGACAGGGGCGGAGCGCGGATTTTCTTTTGAATTGGTCAGCGATTCTCGCGGCTTCGTCGGCACTGATGCTGCCCATGACGGACGCGCTCCCCGCCGCCCGGCTTGCAAAGCGCCTGCAAAAGGGCGGCTGCGCCGTGGCGGGCTGCGCCGGGGCAGAGCGCATCAGCCGGAAAAAATCCATGGTGGTTACCGATCAGGATTTGTTTCCGCCCGGAACGGTGAGTCTGAACGGCGTGAAGCTTTTCGGCGAAGAGATGCCAAGGGCCGTGTCCTATGCCGCGTCTCTGGCCCGCTCCTCCGGCTGCGGGCTTCGTCGGCTGTTTGACAATCTGCTGGTATCCGAGGGCGGGACGCTGGAACCGCTGGACGATTTCAGCTTTTATGAAGAGGGCGGCTTTTCCGCCGCCATCCGGGGAGAGTCGGTGCTGCTTGGCACCGCGTCCTTCATGCGCAAAATGGACGTGCGCCTGCCCAGCGGGCTGAATTTGCGCACCGGCGTTTTCCTGTCCATCGACCGGGAGCTGGCAGCGGTATTTGCCGTGAAGTACAAGCCCTCGGACAATGTGGACTGGGCGCTGCGGCTGCTGCGCAGAAACAAAATTCAGCCGATTCTGGCTTCACGGGACCCCAATGTGAATCCTGGCTTGCTGAAACGGAAATTTACAGCCAAAGTGAGGATTCAGTATCCCTCGCTTTCCGACCGTGTGGCTTTTTCCGAACAGGAGAGCGCACAGGGGCGCCCCCGGGCGCTGCTGCTGCGGGAGGGGCTGCTCCCTTATGCCGAAACTGTGACCGGCAGCCGCCGCCTGTGCCGCGCCGTGCGCACAGGTACGGCGCTGACGCTGCTGGCCTGCGTGGCCGGTTCCCTTCTGAGTTTTTATTTGACCGGACTTGGCAGCTATGCGCTGATGGAGCCTTTGCGTCTTCTTGCGTTTTCCCTGCTGTGGACAGTGCCGGTGTTCCTGCTGGACCACATGGCCGGGCGGTATTAAGGCACACTGCGTATGCACCGCAAAATACGTTGGCGTTCAGATGCTTTGCATGGCGCGCCTGCCCGGGCTGAAAAGGGGTTTCGCCTTTTGCGGGTTCACGGGAAAAATGCGCGGCATGAGCGATTGCCCCCGGCTATGGCGGTTCTGAATAAAATTTACAGAGAAACAGAGACGAGAACGATGACCTATTATAACCGCTATTTTGCAACGCTTTACGATTTGATCGCCTGTATGACAGCGGCGGTGGATCTGCTGGATGTGAGAGTTTCAAACCATCATCAGCGCGTGGCCCTTATGTCCCTGAAGCTGGCCGAGCAAATGGGCTTTCCGGTGGAGGAACGGCGGACGCTGGTGCAGGCGGCCCTGCTGCACGACATTGGCGCCCTGACGCTGAGCGAGCGATTGCAGCTGATTACCGAGGAGGCCACTGAGCCGGAGGGACACGCCCGGATTGGCGCCAGATTTTTAGAGGATTTTCCCCTTTTGCGCCGGGAGGCGGAAATTGTTCGCTTTCACCACGTTCCCTGGAAAAACGGCGCGGGAGAGATGCACCACGGCGCGAAAGTCCCTCTGCTTTCCCATGTGCTGCATCTGGCGGACAGGGCCGTGGTGCAGATTCGGCCCGACATAGGTGTAATCAGCCAGATAGGCTCTATTCGCGATACAATTGCTGCACAGCGGGGCGAGGTGTTTGTTCCGGAAACAGTGGATGCGTTTCTGGCAGTCAGCATGCAGGAGGCGCTGTGGCTGGAGGTGGTGGATGAGCCGCGGATTGATGATTTTTTGGACGAGCTTTCTTTGGACGCGGTGAAGCTGACGCTGGACGAGGCGGTAAAGCTGACCGACGTGTTCGCCCATATCATTGACTTTCGCAGTCCCTTTACCACGCGGCATTCCGCCAGCGTGGCAGCCACGGCGGAAAAGCTGGCGGAGCTGTCGGGCTTTTCCGAAAACGAGTGCAAGATGATGCGGATTGCCGGAAATCTTCACGATCTGGGAAAGCTGGCCATTCCTGCCGAGATTTTGGAAAAGCGGTCTAAGCTGGATCCGGATGAGTTTGACATGATCCGGGGCCACACCTTTTATACATATCGCCTGCTTCGGCCCATCCGCGGGTTTGAGACGATTAACCAGTGGGCGTCCTACCATCATGAACGGCTCAGCGGAAACGGGTATCCCTTTCATCTGAAGGCCGACAGCCTGCCTCTGGGGTCCCGCATTATGGCGGTGGCGGATATTTTTACCGCCGTGACCGAGGATCGGCCTTATCGAAAGGGAATGTCCTTTTCCAGAACGGAAACCCTGCTTCGGGATATGGCACGCCACGGCGCAATCTCGGCAGACTTGGTGTCCCTTCTGCTGGCCCATCATCAGGAGATTTCCCAGCTTCGGGAGGAAGCGGCCGATCAGGCCGGGAAACAGTATGACAGGCTTTTTTTGCAGGACTGTGTGTAAAACTCAAGGCAACCGCCATGAATTGCGCTTCTTAAACATGTAAGGCCCGCCGTCCAATCGGACGGCGGGCCTTTTTTACGCTCTGGAAAAATTTATTGTTTTTAAACAGCTCGGCGAAAGCAGGCTTGCTGCCCGCTTCTAAAACTCTGGCGGTATGGTGCGCTTAATGCGTCCCGGCCAAAGCCCTTGGATTTGCTCTTAAATGCACATAGATGGTCATATTGGCCCACAAAGCGCATAACAGAGTGTTTCGCCGGCATAAGCTCTCTAAGTCTCGTCCATCAGAATGGCTATGTCCTGCCGGACAGCGGACTGAATCAGTGTTTCAGTTTCATTGGGACGCATTACCAGCCCTGAATCTCTTCTAGTATTGAATCACTCAGTGCTCCTGCGGTATAGGCCGCAAAGGCGTCATGAATAATCTCCATTGCCCGGTCCAGCTCTTCCCGGGTGATGACCAGCGGCGGCTGAATCCGCAGGGAGCTTTGCCCCACAAAGGTCAGCAACAGGCCGTGCTTCATGCAGTAATAGGAAATTTTAGCGGCGGCGGGATAGTTTTTTTCCATGGTTTCCCGATTTGTCACCAGATCCACGCCTAAGTTCAGGCCAATGCCCCGCACCTCGCCGATGACGGGAAATTCCTCCTGCATCTTCAAAAACCGCTCCCGCAGGTAAACGCCCTTTTGATAGGCTTCCTCAAAAATGTTTTCCCGCTCCATAATTTCCAGCATTTTTAAAGACGCGGTGCAGCACGCGGCGTTGCCCGACATGGTAAACGCGTGCGCCGGGGATTCCAGCGATTCCATCACATCCCTGCGGCCTACCACCGCGCCCAGCGGCAGACCGCCGCCAAGGGATTTACCCAGCACGTACAAATCGCACTCCACACCAAAATTGTCCATGGCAAACATCCGCCCCGTGCGGCCAATGCCCTGATTGATTTCATCAGAAATCAGAAGAATCCCATTTTCCCGGCACAGCGCCGCCAAGTCCTGAAAAAACCTTGCCGGGGGCACAATCAGGCCCGCATCTCCCGCGATGGGCTCCACCAGAAAGGCGGCCACCTCATCGGCTGGAAGATAGTGGCGGAAGGCGTAGCGAATTTGCTCCAGACAATCCAGCACACAGTTTTCGGGCTTTTGGTGATACTGGCAGCGCAGGCAGGAGGGATAGTTAAACGTTTCGCACTCCGGCAGCAGAGGGCCGATTTTGCGGCGCATGCTGTTGGTGAGCTTAGAGACGGAGATAGCGCCATAGGTGCTGCCATGATAGGACTCGCTGAAGGAGACGATTTTGGGCCGACCCGTGTAGCCCCGTGCGTATTTGATGGCCCCATCGATGGATGCCGAGCCGGTGCAGCTGAAAGAAACCATCATATCCGGTCGGCCGGTCATGCAGGAAATCTTTTCCGCCAGATCGAGCATCGGCCCGGAGGGAAAATAGGCGGAGATATATTGGGACAGCTCTGTCATCTGCTCGTAAACCGCCTGCGCAATTTCCTCGTTCCCGTGGCCGATGTTGGCAGAGGAAGCACTGGCGAGAAAGTCGATGTATTCGTTTCCGTCGCAGTCGTACAGCTTTGCGCCCTTCCCACGGACAAAGGAAATGGGCACGTAGGAAATCCGCGCCGATTTTGGCACGTATTCATCCTGACGCAGCAGGATGCTTTCCAACTGTTTTGACATAAAAACTTCTCCAATCATTTGTGCGGCGGCAGCACATGCCTGCTCCGCGCACTTTTTGGGTTCAGACCAAGCTTGTCTTCCGCAACGGGGATTGGTCTTTATCATATCGGGTGGCTGTTTTTCTGTCAACGCTATTTGTTACAACCTTTCCGTAAGCTTTTTAGAATGATTTGTAAAAAATAAGCCGTTTTAAATATGTTGGGCTTATTAATTGAAAACACTGAAGGGTTGGGGGGTTAGTGCTCTATTGTGGTGAATTGCAGATAAAAAGTGGGCAGGAGGAGAGCGTTTTATGGCAAACAAGAGACACAGCAATCTGCTTCGTATCCTGATTCCCGGCTTTGTATTCCAGTCCGTGGTCATCGGCGGCGGATACGGAACCGGTGCGGAAATTCGGGAGTATTTTTTGTCCAGAGGGCTTGCGGGCGGTCTTTTGGGAATGACTGTTACGCTGGGAATCTGGTCTGTTCTTTGCGCGGTGACCTTTGAATTTTCCCGCACGTTCCGGACCTATGACTATAAGAGCATGATGACCAAGCTGCTGGGCAAAGCCAACTTTCTGTATGAAATCTGCTATATTGTCATGCTTTTGATGGTTCTGGGCGTGGTTACGGCTACGGCGGGCAGTATGACTACAAGCCTGACGGGCGGTTCTAAATGGATAGGAGTTGCGCTTCTGTCCCTTGGCATTGTTGTGCTGGTCATCAAGGGAACCGCCGCGATTAAAAATGTGCTGACCTTCTGGTCCTATGTGCTGTACGCAGTGTATATCCTCTTCGTAATAATTGTGTTTACAAGGTTTGGAAGCAATCTGCCCGCGGCCTTTGCCGCGCGGAGTGCTGTCGGTTCCGACTGGATGATGGGCGGCGCAAAATATGCGTTTTACAATCTGGGCATGGTCCCTGCCCTGCTCTATACCGTCCGCCAGTGCCACAACCGCAAAGAGGCGGTCGTCTCCGGTTTACTGGCCGGTGTGATCGGCATTGTCCCCGCCGGAATGCTGCTGCTGACCATGGGCACAATGAGAAAAATCTGCATGGCTGCAGAGGTGCCGATTATCGCCGTATTTGAAGCGCTGGACATGAACTGGCTGTTTTGGCTGTTTGAAATTGTGCTGTTTGGCACCCTGATTGAAACCGGAACCGGCTTGATCAAGGCATTGGACGACCGGATTGAAAACTCCATTGCCGCCTCCGGAAAGCGCGTTTCCGGATGGGTGCGGCCCGCTGTTGCCATCGCCAGCGTGGTGCTGGGCATTCTTGTCTCCACCTTTGGGCTGGTGGATTTAATTGCAAAGGGCTATGGAACCATCAGTTGGGGTTTCTTCATCTTCTTTGTGGTTCCTATGATGACCCTTGGCGTTTGCAAAATTGTAAGGCACGGTAGGAGATATTGATTTTTTAAAGTCTTTTGTAGAGTAAGGCTGCGGAATTGTATGCGTTTTACCAAAACAAGCGGCCCGGCCAAATGGTCGGGCCGCTTGTTTTGGTAAATAATACGCCAAATTGGAAACGCGGTATGATTATGAGATGACTTCTGAGAAGTTGCGAAAGCCAAGACCAAATACCTGATTTGTTTCTGTGACCATGACAAAGGCGTTTTCATCGGCCGCTTCAATAATCTTTTTCAAATCTGAAAATTCCGACTTTCGCACCGTACAAATCACTACGTTTGTATCATCTCCGGAGTAGGCGCCTTTGCCGGAGATAATTGTTGCGCTGCGTTCTATATTCAGAATGATTTGTGTGCAAATTTCCTGTGGATGCTGCGTAACGATCATCACCTTGCAGCTTGCGCTGGTGAGGTAAAGAATCATGTCGATGACCTTTGTTTCCGCATACAGGCAGATCAAGCCCAAAAGGGCGGCATCAATATCGTGGAACACAAGCACGGAACTGCTTAAAATAATGCCGTCAATCATCATCAGAAAGCGCCCGATGGAAATGTGCGGCCATTTTTTTCGCAGGAGGTAACCGGCAATATCGCTGCCGCCCGTGGTAGAGCCGGCCAGAAAAATCAGCGCCATACCTACCCCGATCACAATACCGCCGTACAGGCTGGAGATTAGCCGGTCACCGCCGTACAGTGGAAAATAGGGCGCAACGATCAGGTCGATAAATACGGAACAGATGATACAGGTAATTCCTGTGCGAATGGCAAAGCGGTGGCTCAGGAAAAACCACGCCAGAAGCAGCAGCGGAATATTAACCATTAACGTCAGCCCACCCACTGGGAGATTGGTCAGATAGCTGAACATCAAAGCGATGCCAACGGCGCCTCCCGGAGCGATGTTGGCGGGAGAAATCAGGCATTGAGTGCCGATGCTGTAAATGATTGCCCCTGCGATCAATGTGGCGGTGCTTTTAATACAACCGCGTAGGCGTTGCTTATCCATAAAAAACTCCTTTTGATACGGACAGCCCGGAAGGGAAGACAAGCCCATTCAATCCAGCAGCAGGCAGGAATCCAGACCGTAATGCTTTACTTTGCGCTGCAAGGTCTGTCTGGGAATGTCCAATCGTTTGGCAGCTTTGGTCAGATTTCCGCCCGACTGGCTGAGCGCCTCGGCAATGATCCTGCGTTCGTAGGTTTCCATTGCTGTGCGAAGGGGCGCTTCCGTTGGTTCGGGTGAACTGAAACCGGCTTCCTGAGGGAGCAGCTTTTCAAATTTTGCGTCAATGTCGGAATACTCCAAAATATGTTGATCTGCGCCCACGAGACTCATGCCGTAAACAATAATCTGCTCCAACTCACGAATGTTTCCGGGCCAGGAATAGCACTGCAGCTTGTCAATCAGCTCGCTGGAAACGAATTCAATCTTCTTGTGAAACGTAAAATTGTGTTTTTGAATGTAAAGTTTTACAAAGGCGGGAATATCCTCCAGACGTTCCCGCAAGGGCGGAATTGCAATGGACATCATGCTAAGCCGGTAATAGATGTCGCTGCGCAGCCGCTTGTTTGCAATGGCCTCCATCGGGTCTTCGTTTAAGGCTGTGATAAAGCGAAGATCCACCGAAATTTCAGCACGAGAGCCCAACCGGCAAAAACGGTTTTCCTGAACGACGCGAAGCAGCTTGGATTGCAGCGCGATTGGCATGGAGTTGATTTCATCCAGAAACAGCGTGCCGCCGTCGGCCATTTCGAAAAGGCCCGGGTTGTCAACGGCTCCCGTATAGGCGCCTCTGACAGTGCCAAATAACATGCTTTCAAGCAGCGTTTCCGGAATTGCGGCACAGTTCTGCGCAAGAAAGGGGCGGTCCCTTCGACTGCTTGCGCTATGAATTGCCTGCGCAAACACTTCTTTTCCGGTTCCGGTTTCACCGGATAGCATAACGGGCAGGCTGCATGCGGCCACAACATCAATGTAATCACGAGCCGCCACCATGGCCTTGTTCACAGCAATAATGCTGTCCTTTGTAAACCGAAGGCTGTCCCTCCACTCTGCGCACGCAAGCGGTGCTTGCGCAGTGTCCATGGCAATTTGCAGGGCGTTGGACAAAATTCCCTCCGGCTGTACCTCGCTGGACAGGTCAATAGCCCCCACAATACGGTTCCCACTCTTGATCGGAATGGACAAAGAGGTAATGCGAATCCCCTTGCGCCCGGCCGGCTTAAGGTATTGATTTTTGACGTAGGCAGGCACGCCCTCCTGCATGGCTTTAAGGGTGGTGCTGTTGTTTGGTGACAAGTTCTCATACACATCATAGAAATTTTTCCCCACAGGCGCCTCGCCGGAGCTATGAATGGATAGCTTGTCGTTCAGCTTGGCAGAAAATAAAATTTCCCCATGCAGATTGATGATAGTAATGCCGTCAATATAGCCTTTGCCGCTGAAAAGCTTTTGCAATGCGTTCAAAACGTCCATCATGCCGCCTCCCCAATAGTTCACAAATCTACTATACTATGAAGCTTGGCAAATGGAAAGATTCGAATCGCAAAATCGGTCGAAAAGCGACTAGGCGGCCTGGTCTTCCCCTTCGGCGGGACGGTCCAGCGGAAGCTTCAGCCACCACCAGCGGCAGATCAGGTTGAGTACGATGCAGGCAACGGTCACCAGCGTGTACAGCCCCACAAAGAGCCAATGCTGTCCGCCCAGCAGCATCGCAGGACCCATGCCCCATGCAAACATTTCGATGGGCGTGGTCAGCGGTCCGGCCAAAGCGGTGTCGTTGAGGGTTTTAGAGCGATTTTCAGGATCTACGATCCGCAGCAGGATAAAGCCTATGGCAAAGACGCCCGTGGAATATCCGAAGACAAAGATAGAGCGTTCAAACCAGCTGCCGCGATTCATAGCTGGCCCAAAGAACATTAAGGTGACAAACACGATGGCCATTCCAAACAGCAGAAGCATCGCCAGCGGAATCGCATACTTAACGATTACTTCAATTTTAATGGAGGCAATTCCAAAAAACACAAGGTAATCCGTTGCAGAACCGGAGATGCGGCTGATGGTGTCCGGATCAATATAATTGTTGACTCCGGTCGCCTTAAAGATCAGGAACATTACGAAGGCGGCTAGAAATGCAAGCAGATAGGTGGGCAAGTCCAGAGCATGGTTGCTGGCCTCATAAATATAACGATAGAGCAAAACGCCAATGCCGGAGCAGACAAGCAGAATAGCCAGATGCCATGCAATCGGATCAAGGACAATGGAGGAGACGGTTTCGGTTCCGATCGGCTTGCGGTTTTCCTTGGAGACAAGCCCGGTTTTCAAATCACCGGAGATATAATTGAAGTCTTTGATATATTTTGTCCAGCCGCGCTTGGTGCCCACCTTGATAAAAGCCAGACCACCGAAAATACCGGAAAGAATGCCGACGGTAGCGCAGGTCATTCCGATATCCTTTGCGTCGGCAAAGCCCAGATTTGCCATGGCGGAGCCAACAGCGGCGGCGGTGCCGTGCCCCCCGGAAAAGCCGGAAGCAAGCAGCAGGCCAAATCCATAATTGATATTCGGAAAGAGATTGGAGATCACAACGATGGAGAAAAGAACCGGCAGGCTGAACTGGATGGCCTGCGCCAGCACTTTATAGGAAAAGTAGGAGCCGATGCGGCCAATCTCCGATTTAATGTTCGTTTTGTCCACGGAAAAGCCGCCGATTCCAACGGCAGAAAAGATCAGAATAATCAAAAGACCCGGATAAGAGCTGATGGATTCGGAAAAGAACAACACGTTGAAGCCCTGAGTCCCCAAAATCAACGCGAGAAACCCGGCCAGCATGCTGGCGGGAATGAAGAAATTCTGGACAAACCTTACCTTGGCACGAATAAACTGCCCGACCATAATAAATGCGGAGGCCAAAGCGAAATCAAGCAAAAAATCGGTAGCAGACATAGGGAACCGCCTTTCTCTCAATACTGAATTTTCCGGTTTTTAGACTTCGGTTTACCGCAGGGGGATTGATGTGCCAAAACATACAAGGAGAAGGAGGGGACCGTGGATCAACTTATTGGAACTCCTCGTAGTAGTCATCGGAGCGGGTGGCGGTGGCAGGAGGAGCAATGTCCAACGGGCGGTCTTTAATCTTCAGAATGGTTTCCGGGCGAACCCATTTACGCTTTTGAATCCCGCTGGTTTCCTCGTGGGTGAGATAGCCCTTGTAAGCAGTCAGGCTGCGGCGAAGAAAGCCGTCCCTTACACAAGCAGTCTCAACGCCCTGGTTCATGATGCTGCGAAAGTGGGGCAAGACGGAGGCGGCGTATGCAATGGAAGTGGATTGGGCAATGGCGCCCGGAATGTTGCTCACGCAGTAGTGCACCACGCCTTCTTCTATGTAGCGGGGATTTTCATGGGTAGTCTCATGGAAGGTTTCAATTGCGCCGTAATCATTGCTGATGTCCACAATAACGGATCCCTTTTCCATGGAGCGGACCATTTCCCGGTCAATCATGAATTCGGTGGCGTTTTTGGGCCATTTGACGCAATTATAAACCACGTCAACGCTTGGCAGCAGCTTGGCAATATTATACCGGTTCGAAATCTGAGTAAATACGCGCTGCTGGAATTGTGTGGCAGTGGAGCGCAGGGTACCGATATTAATGTCCATCACAGTCACTCTGGCACCCAGACTGCACAGCACTGAGGTAACAGCCTGTCCGACGGTGCCGCCGCCCAAAACCAAAGCATGGACACCGGGAGCGCCGCCCAGACCGTTGACAAACTTTCCTTTTCCTCCGTGAATCGACTGCAGTGATTCCAGCCCCATCAGCGCCCCCTGCTTTCCCGCTGCCTCACAGTTTGGAGAGCCGTACCGGTGGGAGTCCTCTGCGGTAAAAGCAATACATTTGCTGTCCAGAAGTGCCTGCACTTCCTCCGGATGCGCCGCCGGATGGATACAGGTGAATACAATTTGATTTTCACGCAGCAGTCCGTATTCGCAAGATTCAAGTTCCTTAACCTTGGCTACAAAATCACATTGGGAATAAATCTCCTGCATCGTGTCAACCAGCGTGGCGCCCTCTGCGGAATAGGCCTCATCTGAAAATCCGGCGTTGGCACCGGCGCCCCTCTGCACGAACGCTTCATGCCCATCGTTTGCCAGCGAGCTGATTTCGGCGGGTGTGGCAATCACGCGGAACTCTCCATCTTTAATGTCCTTTAAAATACCGAATTTCATAAAATAACTCCTTTGGCAGTTTTATTCAGGCGTTTTGCCTGCGTAAATTAGAAAAAGCAAAGTATATGCCAAAGCAAACACAACAAATAATTTTGTGTAATATTTGTGTTTTTTGCGTACTTTTTGTTTATTCTGCACTGGTTTTTTAGTAATTTAATGCAAACGTATTTGCATTAAAAAATAAAGCTGCCCATAAATGATAAAAAACGACCATTTTCGAGCACTGTCAAAAACGATGCGCACGCAAACCCATTTTGGAGGAACGTGGGAACAACAGGGGCGGCGAATGCAGACCAAAAGCGGCAAACGCACACACCCGCTTGCGGGTTTCCGGACAGATTAAGGCGCTCAAGCTGTATAGCTTGAGCGCCTTTTACGTAAAATGAAAGCTGGTTGCGCCTCAGTCCTTACGAACCTTCACGACGCACTTGCGAACCGTCTCCGGCGCGCCCGCCGCTATGCAGGGGGCGTGCGCGTCCTGCGGCCACAAAACTAAAACCCGGCTGCCGCTGAGGGTCAGCGGCTCCATGGGGCCGTGGTAAAACCAGATGTCCCGCGTCTGGTCACCGGAAAGCTCTTCCTGCATGGCGGATAGCGGGGCCACCCCCACCAGTTCTTTTCCGCGCAGAAGACACTGCACATCAATATATTTCCGATGGGCCTCCGGCGTGTCGTTGACAAGCCGTGTTTCATAGGTGCTCAGGTCGGCAAACACGTCCGTCCCGTCCAGTTCAATGCGTCCGTCGGGGAGGGAAGAAAAATCCGTCTCCGCAAGAAAGCGGAAAGCTCGCTCCAGCCGGGGGGACAGGAAAGAATATTTCAGAAGGTGTTCTGTTGTGTCGTAAAGCATAGAAAACCGTCTCCTTTAACCGCCGGGGGCGGCGTGATAAACCGGGCAAAAGTATGCCCTTTTTTCTGAAATTGTACACGAGGGGACGCGCTTTGTAAATGGACAGACAGCACGCATCGCCGGGGGAAAAGGCTTTTTACACAAAAAAATAAAAAATTGTTCATCATTCAGAAACGGAAGATTAAATTTAGCGTGACGTAAACGTGTAACTATAAAAAAATCACAGTTTTTTTAAAATCGCTTGCGAATTTTTTTCCGTTTTTATATAATTATATCACAATAAAGAAAGGTGTTCTGTAATGATGAACGATAGAGACGAGATTGAAATGAACTGGGGACAGGACCCCAAGGTCAAATCTCTGGCAAAGGCACTTCGCATTTTGGAATGTTTTTCTGTGGACACGCCGGAGTTGGGTGTGACAGAGCTGGCGGAAATGAACCACATTACCAAAAGCAATGCGCACAACATTCTGACAACCTTTCAGCAAGGCGGCTATGTTGTAAAACAGCCCAATGGAAAATATGCGCTGGGGCTGCAATTGCTGGAATTTTCCTACATTATTAACCAGCATCTGGGATATCCCCGGGCTGTGTATGACCTGCTGACGGACTTGGCGAACAAAACCGGCGAAATTGTTTACTTTGGCCTTCCTCACGGAACGGACGTCCTTTATCTCTATGTGGCCCACCCCATCGCACGGATGCAGGAACTACCCTACCGCGATATGCTGGGAGAACACGCGCCGCTGTATTGCACGGGCATTGGCAAGGCGATCCTATCGGCCATGCCGGAGGAAGAGTGGGAAGGGCACATCACCCCGGTTCGCACGCCCTTTACCGACGCCACGGTGATCGACCATGATCAGATTATCGAAGAGCTGTGGCGCACCAGACGGCGGGGCTATGCCATCGACAACTGCGGGCGGGAGCTTAATGTCCGCTGCGTCGGCGCGCCGGTATTCAGCGGAACAGGGCGACTGGTGGCCGGCATCAGCACCTCGGGGCCGGCCAGCGCCATGACCGATGAAAAGCTGCTGCATTGCTCCAAGCTGGTGATTGACACTGCCCGGCGTATGCGCGAGCGCATCTATCACTAAATCTGTGCCCCAACGCCGGAAGGCGTGAAAATTATCAAACCGCACAAATTTTAATTTAGGAGGATATTTTGATGAAAAATTGGAAAAGAGCTCTTGCGATGCTGTCCGTTTCCGTGATGGCGGCAGGTATGCTGGCTGGCTGCGGTGGCGGCTCCACCCCGGCTGCGTCCGGTTCTGCGGGTGGTTCTGGCTCCGCCGCTGCAAGCGACGCGGGGGACCCTGTGAACCTGATTTTCTCGATCGCCGCCGTCCCCACCGACGCGCATGGCGCTGCGCAAAAGGTCTTTAAGGAGAAGCTGGAGGAGATCTCCGGCGGAAACATGACCGTGGAGTGCTACGATTCCGGCACGCTGTACGGGCAGGATACGGAGACGGACGCTCTGAAAAACGGAGACGTGGACATGATTTACAGCTCCGCCTCCTGGCTGACCGACGGTTCTCCCTGGGTTTCCATGTTTACTGCAGGCTATGTGTTCCAGAGCTATGACCACATGACCAAGGTTCTCAACGGCGACATCGGCAAAGAGGTTTTTGAGAAGGTTGCCAGTGAGCAGGGAATTCTTCCTCTGGGTGCGTTTTATCTGGGCACCCGCCAGATCAGCCTTTCCGAGGATCGCGCCATTAAGACGCCCGATGATCTCAAGGGTGTGAACCTGCGGATGCCCAACTCCGAAGCATGGGTCTTCTTGGGCAAGGCCATGGGCGCGAACCCCACCGCCATTGCCTTCAACGATTTGTATCTGGCGCTGCAGACCGGCACCGTGGATGGTCAGGATAACCCCCTGCCCACCGTGCAGTCCGCCAAGTTCTATGAGGTGCAGAAGTCCATCTCTCTGACCAACCATCTGGTGGATTCTGTGTGGCCCACCATGAACCTGAAAAAGTGGAACTCCCTCACCTCCACCCAGCAGGATTGGGTGATGCAGGCCGTGGAAGCCGCCCGGCAGTCCTGCGACGAGCAGAACCTGAAGACGGAATCCGAGGTTCAGGATTTCCTGAAGGAAAAGGGCCTGAATATCTATGAAGCCGACGTAGCCACCTTTGCCGACCATGTGCTGTCCGTCTATCTGAATGATTCCATCTCCGATAGCTGGGACAAGGATCTGCTGAGCGAGATTCAGGCGATGGCCTGATCTGAAGCGCTACATCCCAACCGGGGGGCTGGCAAACCGGCCCCCCGGGTTTTTTAAAATTTTCGGGGCGTTCACGTCGCGCTCCCCATTCCTATCGCAAGGTTCGCTTTTAGAAAGGAGAGATGTTTTTGGACGGCCTGAAAAAAATAGGGCGGTTTATCCGCAACTGCGTGGAATTGTATATTCCCGTCGTGGCTTTCGTGGCGCTGTTTTTGATTTTCTGTTTTCAGGTTTTTATGCGCTATATCGTCAACAACCCTCAGTCCTGGACGCTGGAGGTAGAGCAGATGTGCTTTTTATGGCTGGTGCTTTTGGGCGCCTGCTTTGCGCAGCGGGAAAAGGCCCACGTATCGTTCACCCTTCTGTATGACATGCTGGGCGTGAAGGGAAAAGCAATCACCGCCATGCTGGGGAATCTCCTGATTGCCGTGACCTTTGCGGTGGCGTTTATTCCCTCGCTACGGTATATCTGGGGACTGATGAGCCGGGCGCAGGTCACCAGCATTCTGAAAATTTCCAAAACATTGGTGTTTATCCCCTATGTGATTTTCCTTGGATTCATTCTGGTGTACTCTCTTATGGATATTTACGAGGAGATCAGAGTTCTTCAGGGGGATCAACGGTATATTAATAAGATGCTGAACGAAGGAAAATCCGAGGCGGAGCAGGCTGTTGAGGCCACCATTCAGCAAGAAAACATCGAAGCCAAAAAGGAGGAACAATAACATGGAATATTTGCCTTTGATTGGCTTTCTTGTGGTGTTTGTCTTGATTTTTCTGCTTCGGATGCCCATACCCACCGGCATGATTGCCGCGTGTATGACCTATTTTATTCTCGGCGCAATTCAGTCCGGTCAGCCCATCGGCGCGGTGCTGATGGGAGAAACGGGCAGCTTGCATCTGGTGGCGCAGAAGACGATTGAGCAGGTGTTTACCAACGGCACACTGATTGCCGTCCCCCTGTTTATTTTCGCGGCCAACATTATGAACGCGGGAAAAATCACGGAGTATGTATTCGGCGTGTGCAAGGGCGTCGTGGGCCGGTTTCACGGCGGATTGGCACACGTAAATGTGCTGGCCTCGCTGGTGTTTTCCGGAATGACCGGCTCCGCCGTGGCGGACGCCTCCGGTCTTGGCAAGATGGAGATCGACGCCATGCGGCAGGAGGGCTATGATGACGGGTTTAGCTGCGCCATCACTGCTGCCAGCGCCACCATCGGGCCGATTTTCCCGCCCTCCATTCCCATGGTCATCTACGCCATGCTGACCAACGCCTCCGTGGGCGCTTTGTTTATGGCGGGCATGGTTCCCGGCATTTTGCTGGCGCTGGCGCTGGGAATATATGTGTTTCTGATTGCCAGAGTGCGCAAGTATCCCCGCAGCGAACCGCCTAAGCTGCGCGCTTATCTCCAATACTGCCTGAAGGCCTTCTGGGCCATGCTGACCCCGGTAATTCTGCTGGTAGGCATTTATACCGGCGTGATGACGCCCACCGAGGCGGGGGCCATCGCGGGATTGTATGCTCTGATTGTGGCAATTTTGGGATATCGTGTTCTGAGCTGGGATGGCTTTAAGCAGGTTTTGATTGACACCGTACGCTCCACCGGCTCTGTTTCCATTATGGTGGGCGCGGCCTCCGCCATTTCCTTCATCTTCGCCAAGGAGCAGATCGGCGTTATGATCGGAAACTGGCTGCTGGGCATTACGGACAACAAATATGTTTTTTTAATAATTGTAAACATTGTCATCCTGATTTTGGGCATGTTTGTGGACACCTCAGTTATTCAGCTGGTGATGATTCCCATTCTATGGCCCGTGGCCAACGCGCTGGGTGTAAATATCATTCACTTCGGACTGATTATCGTCTTTAACATGATGGTTGGCCTGTCCACCCCGCCCTTCGGTATGTGCCTGTTCATTACCTCCGGAATTTCCGGCACGCCACTAAAGGACGTGGTAAGAGAGATTAAGTGGCCCGTTGTGGTGATGCTGATTGTGCTGGGCATCATCACCTATATTCCCGAGGTGGTGCTGTTCCTGCCCCGGATGTTCCATATGATGTAAACGCAGACCAAGGGAACGCCTATCATTTTTAAGGAGAAGAATCATGGCTTTTATGATCAATTCCGGCATCTGGCCGGTGATGATTACCCCGTATCACGACGATAAGACGATTGATTACAAGGCGATTGAGCGCCTGTGCGACTGGTATGTTGAAAAAGGCTGCGCCGGAATTTTCGCCGTGTGTCAGTCCAGCGAGATGATGTATCTCACTCCTCAGGAGAAGCTGGATATCGCCAAGGCCACCGTGGACGCGGTAGGCGGACGCATCCAGATCGTTGTTTCCGGCCACACCGCCGACGACAAGCCCTCCCAGTTCCGGGAGCTGGAGGATATGATGCGGATTCCCGGCATCGGCGCGTATGTTCTGGTAAGCAATCGGCTGGACCAGGATCACGAGGGCGAGGCTGCCTTTGAAGCCAATGCCCAAGAGATTTTTGACCGGTATCCGGAGATAGACTTCGGAATCTACGAATGCCCCGCCCCTTGGAAGCGGCTGGTTTCCACGGAGTTTCTCCGCAAGGCCGGCAAAGAGGGACGGATGGTGTTCCTGAAGGACACCTGCTGTGACTATGAGCTGATCCGGGAGCGGCTGAAAGCCGTTGAGGGAACGTCGCTGAAGATATTCAACGCCAACGCCCAGTCCTGGTACGACAGCGTGCTTCACGGTGCGCAGGGCTACTGCGGCGTGATGGCCAACTTCCACCCCGAGCTTTACAAATGGGTTTATGACCACAAGGACTCCGACCCCGAACGGGCGCAGATGGTGGCCCACTTCCTGACCATGGCGGGGATGATCGAGATGCGTATTTACCCCTGCAACTGCAAATACCACCAGAAGCTGGAGGACGTGCCCATGAGCGTGTACTCCCGCAGCGCCGATGCGGCCAAGCTGGACAAAAACGCCCGGGGCGAGGTGGAAGCGCTGATTGCCATGGAGAAGTACGTTCGCGGGCAGTTGGGAATTTAAAAGCCGAACCTTGCACGGCTTTTAAAAGGGCTGTCCATGGCCGGAAAGTCACCCGGTCTTCAATAAAAGCGGTCAAAAATCAGCGGCGGACCGTGCGAAGCGGAAAGAGAGGAGCAATTTTATGCTGAAAAGGCCAAAAATTCTGGTGGCTGGCAGCTTTATGATGGATTTGATCGCGTCTGCACCCAAAGCCCCCGCATCCGGGGAAACTGTCATCGGCACCGATTTCCGCACCGCGCCCGGCGGCAAGGGCGCAAATCAGGCTGTCCAGTGCGCCCGACTGGGCGCGGAGGTTGTGATGGCGGGGCAGGTAGGCGACGACGCCTTCGGAAAAGAGATGCTGGAGACTGCGGCACGGGCAGGCGTGGACGTGAGCCATGTTCAAAAAGACCCCGACAAATCCTCCGGCGTGGGGCACATTCTCTTGGAGGTCACGGAGCGGGGAACGCAGAACCGCATCACCGTGGTACCCGGCGCCAACTATTCCACCACCGTGGAGCAGGTGGCGTGGCTGAAGGATGAAATCGGACGGTTTGACATGGTTTTGCTCCAACTGGAGATTCCCATGGAAGTCAACGTGGCTGTGGCGAAGTATGCCAAGGCGGCGGGGGTTCCCGTGATGCTGAATCCCGCCCCGGCGGCGCCGCTGCCGGAGGAATTGCTGCGCTGCGTTACCTATCTCTCTCCCAATGAGCACGAGGCTGCGGCCATTGCGGGCCTTCCCCTGCGGGCGGACGAAAGCGGCGTCAACAAGGCCGATGTGGAGTCTGTCTCGGCGGCCCTGCAAAGCCGGGGCGTGGAAAACGTGATTATTACGCTGGGCGAGAACGGCTCCTCGGCGGCAGGCCCCTGCGGAATCGACTATACCCCCTGTGTGAAGATGCCGCAGGTGAAGGACCCCACTGCTGCGGGAGACTCTTTTGTGGCGTCATTTTGCACGGCGCATGCCGCGGGACTGCCGCGGGCGCAGGCGCTGGCCTTTGCCGGTCACGCCGCCGCCATCACTGTTTCACGGATGGGGGCCATGCCGTCCCTCCCCACCATGGAAGAGGTGCAGGCGTTGCTGCGGGAGCGGGAGTACCGTGAAATTGACCTGACGGAGTTGGACGCGCTGCGATAAGCATACAAACAAAAGCCTTCCTCAGCGGATTGGCTGCTGAGGAATATGCTTTCCGTACAGAAAGGAAATAGTTATGAAACATGAGAGTAAGCAGGCGGCGGCCGCGTTTTTATCCTCCGTCCGGGAAGAGCTTCCCGCATTTATGGAGAAGCTGGACGGCGAGACGTATGAACAGGCGGCGGATCTGATTCTCGCGTCCCGGGCCGGGGGCGGGAGACTGCACGTCACCGGCATCGGCAAGCCGGGACATGTGGCTGCGTATATGGCGTCCCTGTTTTCCTCCACCGGAACTCCGTGCTATTTTCTCCATGGAACCGAAGCTGTCCACGGTTCCTGCGGCCAACTGGCGGCGGGGGACGTGGTGATTGCCATTTCCAATTCCGGCGAAACGGCGGAGCTGAAAAGCACCGTTCTGGCCATTAAAAACAACGGCTGCAAAGTTATCGGCGTATCCGGAAATCCGGAAAGCTGGCTGGCAGGCCAGTCTGATGCGTTTCTCTTTGCCGGCGTGGGTGCGGAGGGCGGCCCGATGAACCGCGCGCCCCGGAACTCTATTTTGGCGGAGATGGTGACGCTGCAAGCCTTGAGCGCGGCGCTTCAGGTGGAGCAAAATTGGACCGCGCAGGAGTATGTCCGCTGCCATCCCGGCGGAAAGCTGGGAGAACTTCGAGACGGCGAGAAGTGAGAGGAGGCAGTCTTATGCTGACCGGAAAGCTGATTCACCCTGAGCTTTTGTATGCCCTGTCCCGCTGTGGACATGGAGATAAGGTACTGATTGCCGACGGAAACTATCCGCTGGCATCTAAAACCGGAGATGCGGAGAAGATATTTTTGGGCCTTGCCCCCGGCCTTCCCACCGTCACGCAGGTGTTGGAGTGCCTTTTGTCCGTGTGCAACTTTGAAAAAATGGAAGTGATGCAGCCGGAGGACGACTCCACGCCGGAAATCTTCGGCGAGTTTGAGCGGCTTTTACCTGCCGCCGCCATGGAAAAGCTGGATCGCTGGGCGTTTTACAGCGCCTGCGGTGAAAAATGCCTGCGTGTGGCAGTTTCCACCGGAGAGGGAAGAACCTTCGCCAATGTGCTTTTGACGGTGGGCTGTGCGTAAAGCGCAGTCGCGGAGCCGATGAGAGGAGATGTGACGGATGCAAACCCTGAATAGTCCCTTTTCCGATGCGTCATTGGACGTTTATCCCGCAGAGGGGGCGCAGGCCGCGGTGGTGATCTGCCCCGGCGGGGGATACGCATTTCTCTCAAAGTGGGAAGATTCGTTTGTGGCCCGGGCCTTTAACGAAGCCGGATACCACGCCATTGTGCTGCACTACGGGGTGGAGCGTCCGCCGCTGAGATGGCGTCCGCTGCGCCAGTTGGCCTGGGCGGTTGCGGCGGTGCGCTGCGGAGAAATTCCCGGACTGCCCGCCATTCAGAAAATCGCGGTCTGTGGCTTCTCCGCAGGAGGGCATCTGGCCGCAAGTCTTGGCGTGCAGTGGCACAACCCGGCCCTGTTTTTACCGGGAACGGACTTGCTTTTGCACAGGCCGGACGCGTTGATTTTGGGGTATCCGGTGATTTCTGGCGGAGACTATGCCCATCCGGGCTGCTTCACTCAACTGGCGGGCAAGGACCGCTCTGTATGGACGGAGTTTTCTTTGGAGCAACTGGTGGATGAAACAAGCGTTCCCGCCTTTTTGTGGCACGCCGTACCGGATGAAAGCGTATCGGTGCAAAACAGCGTGCTGTTTTTTCAGGCGCTTTTGCGTAGCCGCGTTCCGGCGGAGCTGCACCTCTATCCCTTTGGCACCCACGGGATGTCTCTGGCTACCCCGGAGGTGGCCCGCCCGGCAGAAAATCGTCTGGCGGACGCCCATGCGGCCACGTGGTTTCCCTTGGCAGAGCATTGGCTGGCGGATATCTTTTCCGGTCGGGCGGAAAGCTGACGCGGGCCTTTTATGAAGCATGGCGGTTTTTTGGAACGAGCCGCAAATCCTGTCATGCAAAAGACGCTTCCTGCTCTCATCGGCGGGGAGCGTTTTCGGTCTGTTCTTAAGGGCAGCCGCAAGCGACAGGATGTGTTGCGGATTTCAGCCGCGACCCGTAGACGGAAAGAAAGCCGGACTGACAGTCCGGCTTTCTCTTTATACATATTGCAACTGGTGCGCCATCAGACGGTTTTAAACTCCGACACCATGTCGTCCAGCATCTGCATCTGCCCCAACAGTTCCTCGCTGGTGGCGGCGCTTTCCTCCGCCGTGGCGGAGTTTGCCTGCGTTGCATTGGAAATCAGTCGAACCCCCTCGCTCAGCTCGGACACGCTTTGCGCCTGACTGCCAAGGGATTTGGTAACTTCATCCACCAGCGCGCCCACGCTGCTGGTCTGCTCAACAATCCTCTGGAATGCCAGCGCTGCGCCTTCGGCGGTCTGCTTGCCGGTTTCCACGGAAGCCAAAGTGCTTTCAATCAACTCGGCGGAGTTTTTCGCGGCCTCCGCACTTTTGGATGCCAGCTGACGGACCTCGTCCGCAACCACGGAAAAGCCCTTTCCGGATTCGCCTGCGCGGGCGGCTTCCACGGCCGCGTTCAGCGCCAGGATATTGGTCTGGGCTGCAATATCGTCAATGTAATGAATGATGGACTGTATCTTCATCGTGAAATCATCAATGCTCTGCATGGCATCCAGCATTTTCTGCATCTTTTCACGGCCCGTCTGAGTTTCCTGCAAGGCGGTCTGCGTCATATTCTGCATGGATTCGGAATGGTGTGCCGTCTCCTGAATTTGCTTAGAGACAAACTCCAGAGAATTTTCAACCCGCTCCGCCGCCGACGCCTGCTCGGAAGAGTTTTCCGCAAGGTTCTGCCCGCCCAGGGCCACCTGCTCCGCACCGGAGCGAACCTGCGCTGTTGACTGGGATATCTGTTCCAATGTGCCGTTTAAGGACTGTACGATTTGCTCAAGCGCGGTCCGGATGGATACAAAGTCGCCGGAGTATTCCACGCTGCTGGTCACGGTCAGGTCCTTTTCCGCCACGCTGCGGAGAATGCTAGAGATGTCCCCAATGTAAGTCTGAAGGCCGTGAATGGTGTTTTGTATGGCATTCATCAGGCGTGCGCCTTCATCCTTGCCCTTCACCTGTTCCACCTCGGTTTGAAGATCTCCCTGCTCCAGCAGCTCAATCCGCCGGGTAGCCAAAACGATGGGGCGAGTAATCATCCGCGAGAAAAAGCGGGTGAAGACGATGGAAAGGAGAAGCAGCACAAGGCCGGTTCCCACACAGAAAGCCAAGGTGATTTTTGCATTTTCTTCCACCTGTGTCAGAGGTCTTGTCACGGCAATGGACCAGCCCTCCGGACCAGAAAGCGGGGTAAAGCCCACCATGCGGCGCACACCGTTGTAATAGCTGTATCCGATGCCCGTCTCGCCGGAAATCATGCGCTTAAACATGGCGGCGGTGGGCGCATAGCTGGGGTCCTTTTCCGCCAGATCAAAATAGTTTATCGGGTTTGCAACATTGTCTTCCGTGGGGTGCAGAACTGTATACCCATCGGCGTTAATGCCGAACGCATATCCGTTTTCTCCAATTTTAATTTGGTTAAGCACGTCGCTGAGAACCGTATAGGGAAATTCTCCATACAGAAATTCATTGGTGCCGGGAATGGCGGCTGCTACATAGAGTACCAGCTCCTGCGTGCTGTTAAGCGTAGGGCTGGAGATATAAGTCTGGCCGGATTTTGCCTGCTGGAAAAATGTCTGATCCGCCAGTGCGACCCCGTGGGTGTTGTTCCCCTGCCCATCGGCAATGGCCAGATAATTAAACCCGTTTTGCTTGGCTTCCTCCGTCAGGTATTGCTGAAGCACTTCCTGAGGAAGCTCGGGATCTGTCAGCTCACTTCGCGCTGCCTCCGCCTGAATGGCATTGCGATAGGATTCCATCGTAATATTCAGGCCCTGACTATACGCGGACACCAGCGCGGAAGAGGTGCTTTCTTCCTGCGCCATGGAGCTTTTGTAGTAAAGAATGGAGGAAATCGTAGTCAGCGACAGTATGGTGAAAGCCAACAGCAAAGAGATGTAAAGCAATAGCTTGTTTTTCAGATATTTCATACAGAAATTCCTTTCAGGCCTGATAATATGTGGCTGATGCATGGGTGTTTTGCGGATGCGCCTGCTGCGGATAAGGTCGGCCATAGCAATTCACTGGAAAACGCAGGGATGAGCAATTAAAA
The DNA here is from genome assembly GCA_023402075.1 of Bacillota bacterium. Taxonomy (GTDB): domain Bacteria; phylum Bacillota; class Clostridia; order Oscillospirales; family Oscillospiraceae; genus Oscillibacter. Next base: position 26,894 of record JAEXCS010000010.1, read on the forward strand.
TAAAGGGTATGCAACCAATATCCTCCAGCGCCCTGCAATAGCTTATACTAACTTATTTCGACAAAAAGTGCAAGCAAAATAAGCAGGATGCCCTGCAAAAAACCGCAATTTTAAGCAACTTAACAAAATCTTCGTGTGATTATGATGCAGGCATTATAAAAGTACCGATTTGTAATAATCCGGAGAGCACCGTGGGCGGCTGAGCGGCTGCAACGAAAGCATATGGGCTGTCTGCAACCTGATTGACGGGCAGATTGCGCTGAGGTATAATAAGCATAATTAAGAATAAAGATTAATTTCGTCCCAAAGATATAAAAGAAAAGTGAGGCGTATGGATTTGAAACAGCTGCTTGAGAAAAAGGGATTTATCTGCGACATGGACGGTGTGATTTACCACGGCAACCGCCTGCTGCCGGGCGTTAAGGAATTCCTTGACTGGCTGGAAAAGGAGGAGAAGCATTTTCTCTTTCTGACCAATTCCGGTCAGAACACCCCTCGGGAGCTGCAGCAAAAGCTTGAGCGGATGGGCCTTGCGGTGGACGCGTCCCATTTTTACACCAGCGCCCTGGCCACGGCGCATTTTCTGAACAGTCAGGCTCCCGGGTGCAGCGCCTATGTCATGGGGGACCACGGACTTCAGAACGCGCTTTACGACGTGGGCATCACCTATAACGACGTAAATCCGGATTACGTGGTGGTGGGGGAACCGGCAGGATATGGACTTGCCATGATTACCAAGGCCATCCGGCTGGTGAACGGAGGCGCAAAGCTGATCGCCACCAACTACGATTTGACCGGCCCCACGGAGTCGGGCATCGCCCCGGCCTGCCGGGCGCTGCTGGCGCCCATTGAGATGGCCACGGGAAAGCAGGCATACTATGTGGGCAAGCCCAACCCGCTGATGATGCGCACCGGGCTGAAGCTTCTGGGGGTTCATTCCGAAGACGCCGTCATGATCGGGGACCGGATGGATACCGATATCGTGGCGGGCATCGAATCGGGACTTGACACCGTGCTGGTTCTCTCCGGCGTCACCACCCGGGACGAGTGCCTGAACTTCCCCTACCGGCCCCGGTTGATTCTGGACGGCGTAGGCGACATTCCCGCTGCGGCGCAGTCGGTGATTCTTTGAATAGGCACGTTCGGGGGAGTTGGACGCCGCAAGCGTCAAAATTTCATCTGAACCTTACACAAACGCGGTGACACGCTTTTCAATACGGAGTTAAACTGGTACTATCCGTGAGAAAGGAGCCTGTCGTATGCCGTATACCGTGATTTTACAAGTGGATATCTGCTTCTTTCTCATGCCTGAATGGCCTGCTGCGCAATTTGCGGACAGGACATTCAGGCATTTTTCTTTATAAAAATTAAGAATAGGAGCGATGAAATATGCTGCCATGTCAAACCGGCTGTCACGAGTATCAGGAAGGGTGCCACAAGGGCTGTGCCCGCTGGCGCAGCTTTCAGGAGCGGCAAAGCGCCCAGCGTCAGGCAAAAAAGCAATATCTGCGGCTCCATGACCCTCGCCGTACCCAGACAATTCACCAATACGTGTCCATGATGGCAAGAGCTCCCATGCGGTAAACCGCAGGAGGCCGGTCGCACAAAAAATCTTGAAGAAGCGGAGCGTCTGTTTTCTGCTTGCTAAGGTGCTTTTAAGGAATTCAAATGACTGCTATGCCCGGACTGAGGACATTGAAGCCTGCAATCTGAATCTGCACATTCATTACGAAAGACGGCTTGCACAGGATTGGTATCTGTGCCATAATTGCAACTAAAAGCCGATGCGCAGAGCGGAATGGGGGCTACTATGAAACTGCGGGATTTTTCAAAACGCATCCGGGCGGAGGATCAGCCGGATTTCACCTGTGTCCTTCAGGGCAGTCGGAACATCTCCGAATTGACGGTAGAGGAACTGGCGGAGTATCCGGAAACAATTTACATAGCCAACAGTCAGGCGTCTGTTTTCGGAAAGGTGCAGAAAGAGACACTTCTCTACCTGATACACCGCCAGCAAAGGTTTCGGTTTGAACAGATTCTGGACAGTATGAACGACGGGGTGATTGCCGTTGACGCCGCCGGGCGTATTTTCTATGCGAATCCGGCGTATGTCTCGGTTTTGGGCGTACCCCTGCGGCGGATTCTGGGCAAACCGATTCAAGAGGTGGAGCCAAGCTCCCTTCTGAATCAGGCACTACTGAAACGCATGTCTTTTACCAGCGAAAAACAGTTGATTCCCTCTATTAAAAAATACGTTTCGCTCCGGGCGTTTCCCCTGTGGGATGGGTCGGAGTTTCTGGGAGCCGTCTCCATTTTTCAGGACGTGACAAGACTCCACCAATTAAATCAGGAGATGCGTCAGATGTCCGGCATTGTGGATGAATATTCCCAGAGAATCCGCAGTCAGGCCACAGCCGAAAAGCTGGGGATTGCTTCGTTTAACAAGGCGTTGCAGACCACAATTCAAAAAGCCGCAACCGTGGCGCTTACAGACGTGCCGCTGCTGATTTGCGGCGAGAGCGGCACGGGGAAAAACGCCATGGCCCGGTATCTGTACCAATGCAGCAGCCGCAGGGAAAAACCTCTGATCGTGGTCAATTGTGCCGCTGTTCCCCCAAACATGATTGAAGAGGAGCTGTTCGGGGACGAGGGTCGGCAGCGGCAGGGAAAATTTGCATTGGCGGACGGCGGAAGCCTGTTTCTGGATGAGATTGACGAGCTTCCTTTGCCGGTTCAGACGCGATTGCTGTATCTTTTGCAGCGGGACGGGATGACTCCGGGCGACCATGAGGAAGGGGGCCTGCCGGATGTGCGGCTGATTGCCTCGGCCAGCCAGCCGCTGGAGCCTCTGGTGCGGGAGAGACGGTTTCGCAAGGAATTGTTTTTCCGGCTGAATACGATTACGGTGGCCCTCCCGCCCCTGCGGGAGCGGCAGGATGACATTGTCCCCATCGCAAACCGATTCCTGTCCGAGTGCAATGAAAAATACCACAGAAATGTGGCGTTCTCCCCCACGGTCTACCGGGAGCTTCAGAAGTACAGCTGGCCCGGAAATCTGCGGGAGCTGAGGAGCTATGTGGAGCGGGCAGTCATTCTGGCGGACGACAGCCTGCCTGTTTTTGAGCGAGCGGAGGAACAGAATTGCGCGGAGAGCAGCCAGTGCGCACCCCGCATGCCCCGCAGTGACGCACCTCTGGCAGACCAGACGAAGGCTTTTGAAGCGGGGGTGATTCAGGAGGTGCTGCAATCCTGCGGCGGCAATCGGACAGCGGCTATGAAGCGGCTGGGCGTGAGCCGCAGAACCTTTTACCGAAAATGCGCAGAGCTGGGAGTTCTGTCTTGTAGCGAAAAGTAAACAGTGCCAAAAAGTAAACGGCAGGCCGTGTCATAAAAGATACGGTTTGCCACTTTTTTGCAAAACGAAACAAAGTCTTTTGTGGGGATCCCCACAAAAGACTTTTGGGAAGGGCATTGCTATAATCAAGGTGTTAGGGAAATTGTATTTCACGAACGAAAATAGAAGGAGATGTTAGGACGTGAAGAAAATATCCATTGGTGGCGGTCAGGGCTTCTGGGGCGACAGTCCGGATGCAGCCATCCATATGATTCGGCAAGGAAACCTGAATTATATGGCCTGCGATTATCTGGCGGAGCTGACGCTGTCCATCATGCAGCGCCAGAAGATGAAAAACCCCGCCGCCGGCTATGCCCGGGATTTTATCAGCTTGATGAAGGAGGTTGGCAGGGAGGCCTTTGAAAAGAAAATTGGAATCATCACCAACGCGGGCGGCATGAACATTCCCGGCGCAGTGGAAGCGCTGAAGGCCGTGGCGGAGGAGCAGAAAATGCACGGCTTCAAAATCGGGTATGTCACCGGCGACGACCTGCTGGACGAAATTCCCCAAATGATTGCCGACGGCTGCGAGTTTAAAAACATGGACGACGTGGGCGATTTCAATGAGATTAAGGATAAGCTGGTGAATGCCAACGTCTATTTTGGGCGGGAGCCTATTATGGACTGTCTTGCTCAGGGCGCCAACACGGTTCTCACCGGACGGGCGGCGGACAGCGCCATGTTTCTTGCCCCGCTGGCCCACGAGTTTGGCTGGAAAGACGGCGATCTGGACAATCTGGCCCGGGGTATTATGGCGGGACACCTGCTGGAGTGCGGCGGGCAGGGTTCCGGCGGCAACTTCGAGTACGACTGGCGCGGCGTTCCGGACATGGACCGTCTGGGGTTCCCGGTGGCAGAGCTGACGGAGGACGACTTCCATATCACCAAAGCGCCAAACTGCGGCGGACTGATTTCTGAGCAGTCCTGCAAGGAACAGTTCCTGTACGAGGTTCACGACCCCGCGAATTATATTACCCCCGACGTCACGGTGGATATCAGCCGTGCCGCCCTTACACAGGACGGAGACAACCGCGTGCGGGTGAGCGGCGTGAAAGGCAAGGCAAAGCCGGATCAGTTGAAGCTGTGTCTCGGGTATCACGCCGGATACAAGGTGGTTACCTATCTGTCCTTTGCTTGGCCGGACGCCTATGAGAAGGCGCAGTACGCCGCGGACATCCTGATGAAGAAGATGAAGCAAAAGGGAATGCAGTATGAAGATCTGCGGATCGACTATGTGGGACTCAACGCCCTGCATCTGGATGTGGCCGAGGTAGACGAGGACCTGATCCGCCGCATGAACGAGGTGGTTCTCCGCATTGCCATTCGCACCAAGGAGAAAAAGGACGCACAGATGATCATTCCGGAGATCAGCCCCTTGCAGCTTAACGGCCCTCCGGGCGCCTCCTTCTTCGGCGGGCGTGCCCACGTCACGGACGTGATCGGCCTGTGGCCCACGCTGATTCCCAGAGACGCAGTTCGGCTGGAATCTCACATTCTGGAGGTGAAGTAACATGGCAACGGTCTATCTGAACACGCTGGCCCACGGGCGCAGCGGAGACAAGGGCGACACAAGCAATGTGTGCATTTTTGCGCGAGACCCCAAGGACTATGAGTACCTCAAACGCATCCTTACCGTGGGGCGAGTCCGGGACTATTTTGGCGGCATGGTAAAGGGTGAGATTACCCGATATGACGTGGATACCCTCCACGGAATGAACTTTGTGATGAAGCACGCGCTGGGCGGCGGGGCTACCCATTCCCTGCGGCTGGACAGTCTGGGGAAGTCTATGGGGTCTGCCTTCATGCGCATGAAAGTAAACACGGAGTGGTGAATACAGGCGGTAAAAAATTGAGTGTTTGAAAGGAGCATTTCCAATGAAAACAAATCAATACCCCGGATTCCATAAGCTTTCCGTTCAGGAGAGAGCCGCAGAAGCGGCAGAGTTTTCCGGTTTGACGGAGGAAGAGCTGAGCCGCCTGACCAATCCCGGCGCGTTGAGTTTGGAAACGGCAGATCATGTGATTGAAAACGTCATCGGAACCTATCAGCTGCCCATCGGCGTGGCGATGAATTTCCTCATCAACAGTAAGGAGTATATTATTCCTATGGTGGTGGAAGAGGCGTCCATTGTGGCCGCCGCGTCCAACGCGGCAAAAATGGCCCGGGAGGCAGGCGGCTTCACCACCAGCTACACCGGAAACATCATGATTTCCCAGGTTCAGTGCATCGGTGTGGCAAATCCCTTTTTTGCCCGCCAGACCATTCTGCACCATAAACAGGAAATTCTGGACATTGCCAACGCCAAGGACCCTGTTTTGGTGAAGATTACCGGCGGCGCAAAGGATTTGGAAGTGCGCATCGTGGATTCTCAGATCGGCCCTATGGTGGTGACGCACCTGCTGGTGGACACCGGCGACGCCATGGGAGCCAACGCTGTAAACACCATGGCGGAGGCTGTGGCCCCCACCATAGAGCGGCTTACCGGCGGCACGGTGAAGCTGCGCATTCTCTCCAATCTGGCAGACCACCGTCTGGCCCGTGCCACCGCGAAATTCACCAAGGAGGCCATTGGCGGCGAAGACGTGGTGGACGGCGTTGTGGCGGCCTACGCTTTTGCGGCGGCGGACCCCTATCGGGCGGCCACCAGCAACAAGGGCATTATGAATGGCATCGATCCCGTCATCGTTGCCACGGGCAACGACTGGCGCGGCATTGAGGCCGGTGTACATTCCTACTGCGCCCGGGGGGACCGCTATACCTCTTTGACCCGCTGGGAGAAGGACGCAAACGGAGATCTTACCGGCTCTATTGAACTGCCTACCCCCGTGGGACTGGTGGGCGGCGCAACGAAGATTCATCCCGCAGCGCAGGCGTGCGTCAAGCTTTTGGGTGTGACCACCGCCGCAGAGCTGACGCAGGCCATCGCCGCCGTGGGTCTGGCGCAGAATTTTGCCGCCCTGCGGGCGCTTGCCACCGACGGAATCCAGAAGGGCCATATGAAGCTTCATGCCCGCAACCTTGCCACCGTGGCGGGTGCCACGGAAGGGCAATTGGATGAGGTGGTTGCAAAAATGATTGCCGACCAAAAGATCTCGGTTGAGTATGCTAAGGAAATTTTAACATCGCTGTAATGTGAAATTGAATTTGATGGACTAAATCGGTGAGAAAACGGTCGACATAAGCGTGTTGGGCAGGTATCGGACAGGTGTGCGCGAAATGTGAAGAAGAGGAGAGAATAATATGAAGAAGTTTTTCAAGGAAATCGATCCGGGTATCTTCCTCCCTCCGGCAATTATTGTGGTCATCATTACCGTCCTAGCGATTGCAATTCCCACGCAGTTCAGTGCGGCCATGGGTGCGGCGCTGACTTGGATTCTTGACGAGCTGGGGTGGTTTATGGGCCTGGTTGTCTTGATGATGTTCTTTATTTGCTGCTTTGCCATGTTCAGCAAATACGGGAGAATCAAACTTGGCGGCGCAGACGCAAAGCCGCTGATGAGCACAGGTTCCTGGATTGCACTTTCTTTTACATCGGCAATGGCCATTGGTATCAGCTTTTGGGGGACTGCGGAGCCAATGATGCACTTTGCCACTCCCGCTGCGATGGATGGAGTTGAGGCGTACTCTATCGGTGCGGCACAGGCGTCTATGAACTGGACCTTTCACCACTGGGGCCCTGTGTTTTTCGCAATGTATTGCGGCGCCGGCGTGATGGTTGCTTTTGCCACGCAGAATATGAAGCTTCCCTACCGTTGCAGCTCCGCGATTTATCCGCTGATCGGCGATAAAATTTATGGGATGCCCGGTAAAATTTTTGAAGCCATTATTACCATTTCCATTGTTTGCAGTATTGCCAGCTCACTGGGTATGGGCGCATTGCAGATCAGCGCCGGTTTGGACTACGCATTTGGCATCCCCAACTCCGTTACCGTTGCTGCCGCCGTAATTCTGATCATGGCGGTTCTTTATGTGGGGGTGTCTCTCACGCCTATTTCCGGCGGCATGAAGAAGGTTGGCAATTTTAATATGCTGCTCTACGTTTTCCTGCTGGTGTTTGTTCTGATTTTTGGGCCCACCCGTTTCTTAATTGAAAGCTTTGTGGCGTCCGTTGGGTCTTATCTGCAAAATCTGCCCACGCTGGCTACAAATTGGGATCCGTTTGGACAGGATGGCTTCATGAATACATGGACCGCGTTTTTCTGGCCCTGGTGGCTGTGCGCGTGTCCCCCCACCGGACTGTTTCTGGCAAAACTTGCCCAAGGCCGCACGCTGCGACAGTTTGTGATGGTCAATCTGGTGTTTCCCGCCCTTTTCTGTTGGATATGGATGACAGTCTTTGGCGGCACGGGTATGTATTTTGACATCTTTGAAAATGCGGGTATTGGCGCCGCTATTATGGCAAACGGCAAGGATGCCGCCACCTATGAATTGATGAAAGCGCTGCCCGCCGCAAGCTTTACAATTATTGTCACTTTGCTATGCGCGGCAATTTCCTTCAACACAAAGGCAAGCGCCGTTTCCGTTACGCTGGCTGCATCTACCAGTAAAGATGACGGCTCCGCCAGCAAGTTTTCCATTGCGTTCTGGGGAATCTCCATGGCATTGATCACAGCCGTGCTGTTGCTTGCCGGCGGCAAGGCCTCTTTGGCAAATACACAGACGGTCAGCGTTCTGCTGGGATTGCCGGTTTCAATTCTGCTGGTGCTGATGGGAATTGGCTTCTTTAAGCAAATGTTTAACTGCAAAAAGTACGACAAGGTTGGAACCTTTGATGATCCCAAATATGAGAATATCGTAGCCGACCAGTTTGCCGGAAAAGGCGTTTAAATTGGTTTGCAGGATTTGTCCCGAAAATCAGAACTTAAAGGAGGATATGTCATGAAGCCATTGGAGGGCGTGACAATTTTAGATTTGACCCGGGTTGTGGCCGGCCCCTATTCCACAATGATCCTGTCTGATCTGGGCGCCAGAGTAATCAAAATTGAAAATCCAAGTGATCCCGACTATACCCGTGCCTTCACTCCTTATATCGAAGATGGAGAGAAACGGATGAGCGCCAGCTTCCTGCAATATAATCGCAATAAAGAGGCCATTACGCTGAACCTGAAAGAGCCGGAGGGCAAAGCTATTTTCAAAGAACTGGTTAAAAAGGCCGATATTGTTTTTGAAAATTACCGGGCAGGCATTATGGATAAGCTGGGGCTGGGATATCAGGATTTGAAAGAGCTGAATCCCAAGCTGATCTACACCGCGATTTCGGGATTTGGACAGAGCGGCCCTTATTCCGCGTGGCCTGCCTATGACAACAGCGGGCAGGCGCTCAGCGGACTATGGTCCATGAATGGAATGCCCGGGTTCCCCACCCGCATCGGCACGATCATCGGGGACGAAGCCGCCACGTTCTTTGCCACCATAGGCACGCTGAGCGCATACATCCATGCCCGGAATACCGGGGAGGGACAATTGGTGGATGTGGCGCAGCTGGACGCCTCGCTGGCGCTGACGGAGTATGCCGTTGTTAACTATACCGTAGGGGGCCAGGTTCAAAAACCTCTGGGCAACGACCATAATCTTTGCAGGCCCTATGGCATGTTTGCAACCAAGGACGGACACGTCTTTTTCGGCGGATACACAGACCGTTTCTGGAAAACCACCTGTGAATATTTTGGAGAGCCGGAGCTGCTGAACGACCCCGAGATTGACACGATGCCCAAACGCTTTATCCTTGAAACCTATAATCGGAAGGTATTGCCCAAAATTAACGAGTGGTTTTCCCGTTACACCAGCCAGGAGCTTCAGGATGCGCTGGCAGACAAGGTTCCGTTGACGTCCATCAACAGCATGGATAAGGTGCTGGAGGATCCCCAGCTAAACCATCGCAATATGTTTATTGAAGGAAAGTATGGAGACATGTCCGTCAAGGTATTCGGAACGCCCATCAAAATGAGCGGGACGCCTCTGGAGCCATCTCAAAAGGCGCCGGAGATTGGGGAAAACAACGCGGGAGTTTATGCAGAATTTTTGGGCTATAACGAAGAAAAGCTGGAAGATCTGCATCAGAGGGGAGTTCTGTAAATGGCCATTGAGTACGTTGCAAGCAATGGCATTGCGACAATTACCTTTAACCGCCCTTCCAAGCTGAATACGCTTACGCTTGCGATGTATCAAGAGCTGGGCGACGCATTTCAGCAGGCGGCGGACGATCCCTGCGTTGCGGTGTGCATTTTGACCGGAGCTGGAGAAAAGGCGTTCTGCGTCGGCGCGGATTTGACAGAATCCATTCCGTACCTTGCAGACGGACACTACATTGACGAATGGGACGCCGCCCATCTAAAGCATCTAAAAATGTATAAACCGGTCATCGCCGCTGTAAATGGTCTGTGCATGGGCGGCGGGTTTGAAATTATGCTGGGAACCGATATCCGTGTTGCTT
>JAEXCS010000011.1 GCA_023402075.1 Bacillota bacterium
TTCCGGCGGCCGCACAGTTTTTTCACGCGCTTTGACAAGCTGCTGCTGCAAAGATTTGATTGACAGGGAGCGAAGAGGAGGGTATGATGAAGAAAATATATCGCAACGCGATATATTGCGGCGCGATATAAAGAGGGGGGAGCCTTATGCCAATCGGGGGACCGATGACGGAGGCCATGTATTATATATTGCTGGTGCTGACCGTGCCCAGCCACGGCTATCAGATTATGGCCTCGGTGCCAAAGGCCTCGCAGGGCCGGGTGCGGATGGGGCCGGGGACACTTTACGGCGTTTTGACCCGGATGGATACGGAGCGGTATATCGAGATCGTGGAGGACGACGGACGGCGCAAGACATATGCCATTACCGAGACGGGCAGGGCGGCATTGCGGGCGGAGACGGAGCGGCTGCAAGCCATGCTGGATGACCAGGAGCGGTGGAGGGAGGATACAAAATGCCTGACGGAGTGAGCACGCGGGACGGGGAAGACGTCCGCAAGCGGATGCGGAGCGATCTGTTTGACCTTGATCACAATGAGAGCTGGTTTTCCGATCTGGCGGAGCAGGGGTTGTTTCTCGACCGCTTTGAGGGGCGCTATGCCTGGTTCAGGCGGGGGACGCCCAGAAAGCTCCGCTACCGCATGGACGTTTTGAGCCGGGAGCTGACGGAGGACGAGGTGCTGCTGTATGATTCCGCAGGGTGGCATATTGCGGCCACGGCGACATGGGAGGGCTTTCGGAAGAATGTGTTCTACTATGTCTTCCAGACCGACGGGAACGCCGCCGTCCCGGAATTGCACACCGACCCCATGGAGCAGGCGGAGTCTTTGGAACGGCCATACCGAAGGCTGCGGCGGGATTTCTGGCTGGAGCTGGTGCTTATAGGGGTGGTGTATTGGTTTTACTTCAGGGAGGAACAGCCTGAGCCGGTGTTCAGGCAGATGGTGGAGGGGGAACCCATCAGGGAGTACTGGCTATTTCTCTCCCTTTTAAACTTTTGGAGTATTTTGCAGGGATGGCTGAACGTCCGTCGGCTGCGCAGGCGGCTGGCGGGAGGAGAGACGCTGGATCATCGGGCGGACTATCGCAGCGTCCACCGGCGCTTCCGGATAATCGACATGCTGCGGTGGGTGCTGCTTGGCTGGATGCTGGCCGTGATGGCCGCACAGCTGATAGGGGCGACGTTCAGCCACACAGCTCCCTTGCCAGAGGGAGAGCCGGCTTTCCCGGCGGTGCGGCTGGAGGAGGTTTACGACGGGGCGCTGTCCAAGGAGGGCGTTTCGGGGGACAGCTCTCACAGATGGACGGTTGCGGGGGCGATGATCGACAGGCTGTGGGAGGAAGGCCGTGAGGGAAAAACCAACGGGATTTTAAAGCTGTATACCGTTTGCATTCGCCTACCCTTTGTCCGGACGGCGGAGCGGGCCTTTGCCGCGCTGACGGAGATGGATATATACTCGGGGTATCGGCTGGAGGGCATCGCGCCGGTGGAGACGGATCTGGTGGACGAGGCATGGGCGGCAGCGCCCAGCGAAGACAACCAGAATCAGTTTGTCCTGCTGGTGCGGGACGGGCGATATCTCGTGATGATGTTTTATCTGGACCGCACCGACGGGAATCTGGATGCGCCGGAAGCGGCGGCTTTTCGGGACCGGTACGTGGAACGGATGCTGCCCATGCTGGCGCAAAAGCTGGAGGACTGAGGGCGGCACACGAAAATTTCATTTTGATTTGGAGGAAAGCGCCATGCGGATTATGGCCATTGACTACGGAGACGCCCATACGGGCATTGCCATCTCCGACCCCACCGGCTTTATGGCCGGGACTACCACCGTGATCAACGCCTACCGGCCCGAGCAGGTGGCGGAGGGCGTGAAAAAATTCGCGGAGGAATACGGTGTGGAAGAGCTGGTTTTGGGCTATCCCAAAAATATGGACGGGACGCTGGGACCGAGGGCGGAAAAGGCGGAGGCCATGGCGGAGCTGCTGCGGGAGACCGTGGGACTGCCTGTGGTGCTTTGGGACGAGCGGCGGACCACCATCGACGCACACCGGATTTTGCAGGGCAACGGGCAGAATGCAAAAAAGAGAAAGAAGACCGTGGACGCTGTGGCTGCTGCGCTGATTTTGGAGGGATATCTCACATTTAAGAAGAAACCGTGAGAAAACAAAGAAAATCCTTCTAAAAAATTCGGAAAACAGGTTGACTAGGGGCATTATTTCTGCTAAAATCAACCTTACCTGTGAAAAAGGGTTTATTTGTCGTGCGCGTTTTCGCTTTCGCGTGGGACAAAGGCCGCTTTGGAGGGCAGGGAGGCAGTCGGCTTCCCCGGCTCAAGCCGGACAAGAAGCCAATAATAAGGAGGTGCCGTTAAATGCGCGTGAAAGTGACCATGAGATGCAACGAGTGCAAGCAGAGAAACTACAACACCATGAAGAACAAGAAGAACACCCCGGACAAGCTGGAAATGAACAAGTATTGCCCCTTCTGCAAGAAGCACACGCTCCACAGCGAGACGAAGTGATTGACCGAATGACGAGAAAGGGCGTGTAAACATGGCGGAAGAAGCCAAGAAGAAGGACAGAACCCGCTGGTTTCGGGAAATGAAAAGCGAAATGAAAAAAATTGTGTGGACCGACCGCAAGACCGTGGTTAAAGACACGGGAACTGTGCTGCTGTGCTCCCTACTCATCGGTGCATGCATCTGGATTGCCGACTATTTTCTCATTAACGGCATTCAGCTCATCATCACGTTTCTGAAGTAAGGGGCGGGAGATGACAGAGAGCGCGAAATGGTATGTAATCCATACCTATTCCGGCTATGAAAACGCGGTAAAGACCAGTATCGAGAAATTTGTGACCGGCCGCAACATGGAGGATATGGTTCTCAGAATCGAAATTCCTCTGGAAACGGTCACGGAGATCACCGAGGGCGGCGCCTCCAAAGAGGTGGAGCGCAAGGTGTTTCCCGGCTATGTGCTGATCAAGATGGTTCTGACGGACGAAACCTGGCATCTGGTGCGGAATATCCGCGGCGTGACCGGGTTTGTCGGCGAGGCCAGCAACAGGCCCATTCCCCTGACGGAGGAAGAGGCCCTGTCCATGGGCATGGAGAAGCACGAAATCGAAGTGAAATACTCCGTGGGCAGCCATGTGAAAATCGTGGACGGCCCTCTGTCTACCTTTACCGGCGTGGTGGAGGAGATCGAGCCCGAGAAAAACCGCGTCAGCGTGATGGTTTCCATGTTCGGACGGGAAACTCCCGTGGAACTGGAGCTGGATCAGCTGGAGGTCGTGGACTGACAAAGCGGACAGGTTTCCGCTGCAAGTGGGAGGGACCGTTGCGTCCCGCCAAAGGGGGCCGGAAGGCCGCCACCACATTTTAAACAGGAGGTGCTACTAAAGTGGCACAGAAAATTACAGGATACGTAAAACTTCAGATTCCCGCGGGCAAAGCGACACCCGCTCCCCCCGTGGGCCCGGCACTGGGCCAGCACGGCGTGAACATCGCCGCGTTTACCAAGGAGTTCAACGAGCGCACCAAGAACGACATGGGTATGATTATCCCCGTGGTCATCACGGTGTACGGCGATCGCTCCTTCTCCTTCATCACCAAGACTCCCCCCGCGGCGGTTCTTATCAAGAAGGAATGCAACATCGAGTCCGGCTCCGGCGTGCCCAACAAGACCAAGGTGGCCACCATTACCAAGGCGTCCATCCAGAAGATCGCAGAGCTGAAAATGCGCGATCTCAACGCCTCCAGCCTGGAGAGCGCCATGAGCATGATCGCCGGCACTGCCCGTTCCATGGGCGTTGTGGTGGGCGACTGAGCCGCTACCCGTCCCCGTTTGCGCGGCGCAAGCGCCGCATACAGTGGGAGGATGAATTCCGAAGAACCACTATGAGGAGGAAATAACATTGTTTAGAGGCAAGAAATATACCGACAGCGCAAAGCTGATCGATAAGGGAACCTTTTATGAGACGGCGGAGGGCATGGGCCTGGTGTGCAAGTGCGCCGTCGCCAAGTTTGACGAAACCGTCGAGCTGCACGTGAAGCTGGGCGTGGACTCCCGGCACGCTGACCAGCAGGTCCGCGGCGCCATCGTTCTGCCCCACGGCACCGGAAAGACTGTCCGCGTGCTGGTTTTCGCGAAGGACGACAAGGCTGTGGCCGCCAGAGAAGCCGGCGCCGACTATGTGGGCGACATGGATCTGGTGGAGAAGATTCAGAAGGAAAACTGGTTTGACTTTGACGTGGTCGTCGCCAGCCCCGACATGATGGGTCTGGTGGGTCGTCTGGGTAAAGTGCTGGGCCCCAAGGGCCTGATGCCCTCTCCCAAGGCGGGCACCGTCACTCCCGACGTGGCCAAGGCTGTGAAGGAAGTCAAGGCCGGTAAGATCGAGTACCGTCTGGACAAGACCAACATCATTCACTGCCCCATCGGAAAGGCCTCTTTTGGTCCCGAGAAGCTGGCAGAGAACTACAACGCACTTATGGGCGCCATTGTCAAGGCGAAGCCCGCCGCCGCCAAGGGCCAGTATATCCGCAGCTGCGTGGTGGCTTCCACCATGGGCCCCGGCGTGAAGATGAACGCCGCCAAGCTGGTCTGAGGAAAAAAACCGATATCCAACCTGAAATTTGCCGCTTGACAAATTCCGACGGTTTGATATAATACAACGTGCGTTCCAAAGACAGCAGGTGGGAGGTAACTCCGGAAACCCTGCCGAGGACGGCTTTTTGATGAAGCTATTCCGTCCTTGTGTCTTTTGGCACAGGGACGGTTTCCTTTTTAGAACGCACCCCCCGGAATTTTTCTGCCTGACGGCTTGTGCCCAAGAGCAGAGACATTCCGTAAAAATCTCTGGAGGTGAAACAAGAATGCCTAACGCAAAAGTCCTGAGTGCAAAGCAAGCGATTGTGGCGGAGCTGACCGAAAAGGTTCAGAAGGCCACCGCAGGCGTCCTGGTGGACTACAAGGGTATCACCGTTGAGGAGGACACTGTCCTTCGCCGCGAGTGCCGCGAGAATGGCGTGGATTATTCCGTTGTGAAGAACACCATGCTGCGCTTCGCGTTCAACAACGTCGGCTACGGTGAGCTGGACGGTCTGCTGAACGGAACCACTTCTCTGGCTCTGTCCGACGATGTGGTTGCTCCCGCGCGCATCATGAGCAACTGCGCCAAGAAGATGGAGGGCAAGTTCGAGATCAAGGGCGGCTTTATGGACGGCAAGGTGGTGGATATCGCCACCATCCAGTCTCTGGCTGCAATTCCCGCTCTGCCCATCCTGCAGGCGCAGGTTCTGGGCACCATGCTGGCCCCCATCACGGGTCTGGCCGTGGTCCTCAAGCAGATCGCGGAGAAGGGCGGCGAAGCCGCTCCCGCCGCCGAAGCTGCTGTCGAGGCTCCCGCTGCGGAGGAATCCGCTCCCGCCGCTGAATAAGCGGACACCCAAATTTAAACCAACTTTTATTTAGGAGGCTACTACTATGTCTGAGAAAGTTACCGCTATGATCGAAGAGATCAAGGGTCTGACCGTTCTGGAGCTGAGCGAGCTGGTGCACGCTCTGGAGGAGACGTTCGGCGTTTCCGCCGCCGCTGCTGCCGCTCCTGCCGCTGCTGCTGCTCCCGCCGCTGAGGAGAAGACCGCTTTCGACGTGGTTCTGACCGGCTTTGACGCCGCTGCCAAGATCAAGGTCATCAAGGCTGTCCGCGAGATCACCGATCAGGGTCTGGCTGAGGCCAAGGCAACCGTCGAGGGCGCTCCCGCCACTCTGAAGGAAGGCCTGTCCAAGGACGACGCCGAGGCCATGAAGGCAAAGCTGGAGGAAGCCGGCGCGAAGGTCGAGCTGAAGTAAGCTTTTTCCATATGCAACTGAAAGCAGCCGTACAGATAATTCTGTACGGCTGCTTTTTTAGGAAAAAAGTAATAAGCGATTCGTAAAAAATTGCTAAATCACCTTATAGCAGAGCAAAATCCGGGCTTTCCATCACCGCTTTCAGTTGGCATAGGCAAAACGGATGCCCGCCGGGGTCCAGCAGTACCCGCCAGTGGTCGGAAAACTGCGCTGCTGCAACAGTGGCTCCGCAGCGAACTGCGTGCGCCACGGCCTCCTCCAAGTCGTTGACGGCAAAGTCAAGATGCGCCATTTGGTGCTGGGCCTCGGGCTGATCCGGCCAAACAGGCGGCGTATAAAGGGGGTTCTTCTGAAATGTGATGCCGGGATACGCGCCCTGCTGCGTGCCGGGAGCGCCAAGGCAGGCGTATTCCTCATCGTAAAAAGGAATAGTCCACCCCAGCAGTTTCGCGTAGAAGTTTGCCAGCGCATAGGGGTCCGTGCAATCGATGGTAAACGAATACAGCTTGATTTTCAGACTGGATTCCATGGCATCCGGCCTCCTGTCGTGTAGTATTTGTCATGCAAATTTTTGGCCAATGAGAAAACGCGCTGATTTATATGGGCTTTTTAGGAACTTCTTTTGCGTGATTTAAAAAGAGCCGTCCAGCCGATGATGACCGCAAGGAGCGCGGGGATTTCATAAATGGCGTTGGTCATATCGTGCTTGCCCAACCAGAAAATAATGAGAAGGAGAAAAATATTTACATATCCGCTGATAAAATGCATGAGTACCTCCTATTCTCTTTAACCTGAAAGTCTGTACAGGCCAAAAGGAAAGTGTTCTCTGTTTTTTTACCTTTTTAAGAAAAACGCACATGCGCGGAAAAAGGCGACAGGGTTCAGCGGTAAGATTCCATCAGCTCCTTAAACAGGGGGAGGCTGCGCTGAATGGTGTCATAAGACACGCAGGTGCACAGGCGGAAATACTCCGGACAGCCAAAGTCGTCGCCGGGAACTACCAGAACGTTTTTCGCCTTAGCCCGGTCGGAAAACGCCTTGGAGCTGCCGCCGGGGGCCTTGACAAACATGTAAAACGCGCCGTTGGCCTTGGGGCAGTCGTAGCCGAAGGAGGTAAGCGCGTCGTAGAGGGCGCGGCGATTTTTGTCGTAGGCGGCAAGGTCCGGCCGCTCTGCCGCGCAGCGGGCCACAACGCGCTGCTGCAAGGAAGGGGGGCAGACATGGCCCATCACCCGGGCAGCACCCGCCACCGCTGCGAAAAGCAAATCGCTGTCTGCCGCGCTGTCGGGCACGCAGACATAACCAATGCGCTCGCCGGGGAGGGAAAGGGATTTGGAATAGGAATAGCACACCACGGTATCGGGGTAAATATTGGGCACCCAGCTTACCTCGGCCCCGTCGTATACCAACTCCCGATAGGGTTCGTCGGCAATGATATAGATGGGGTGGCCCACCTGACGACTCTTTTCTGTCAGCAGAGCCGCCAGCTTTTCAAGGGTTTCTTTCGTATAGACAATGCCAGAGGGGTTGTTGGGAGAATTGATTAAAACCGCCTGCGTATGTTCGTTGATAAGGTCTGCCATGTCATCCAGACGGATTTGAAAACGCTCTGTGTCAGGCGGCGTTACCACAAATTTTGCCCCGCTGCTCTCTACAAAGGGCCGGTATTCGGCAAAGAAGGGAGCCACACCCACGATTTCCGCTCCCTCCACAGCCAGCGCGCGAACCACGGCGATGAGCGCTGGGGCAGCACCGCAGGTAAAAAACAAATTTTCCGGACGCAGATGCCCGTCAAACCGGGCGTTTAAATCGTCTGCCACGGCTTTGCGTACATCGGGATACCCTGCGGCAGAAGTGTAGCCGTGAACGTCCAGACTGTCCTCTGTGCGAACGATGTCCACAAAGGCTTCGTTGACCGCTGGCGGGGAAGGAATGGAGGGGTTGCCGATGGAAAAGTCAAAGACATTGTCCCGGCCCACGACGGCGGCCTGCCTCATGCCGTATTCAAACAGCTCCCGGATGCAGGAGCGAGATTGGCCAAGATGCAGCATTTTCTGAGAAATCATACAGTAAATTCCTTCCCGCCGCCGCACTTGCGGCGGCCCTTATATACGTGCGGTACAAACTATGATTTGCTTATCATAACACGTTTTAAAGAAGAAGGGAACGGGTTTTTACAGTCCGTATACAGATAAGCCGGAGGGAACGCTTTGCGTTCCCTCCGGCTGCTGCTTTTTAAAAAAGAATCAAGCGCTTAGAAAGAGTCGTTCTCGTCCAGAACAAAGCTGTCCACCAGCGTTTTCAGGGTATGTGCCTGCGCGGAAAGCTCCTCGCTGGCGGCGGCGCTCTCTTCGGCGGTGGCGGAATTGTTATGGACCACGGCGGCAATCTGGTCGATGCCGGTGGTAATCTGCCGGGCAAACACGGCCTGCTCGTCGGAGGACTGGGCAATGTTGCAGATTTTTTGGTTAATGGCTTCGGTATGCTGCACCACTGTGTCCATGGAGTCAGCGGCGGTATTGGCGATGCGTGTGCCTGACTGTATGGCGATAAGGGCGTTTTCTATGAGGGCGGTGGTGCTTCTGGCGGCTTCTGCGGACTTCCCGGCAAGATTGCGCACCTCATCTGCCACCACGGCAAAGCCCTTGCCCGCTTCGCCAGCCCGGGCGGCCTCTACTGCCGCGTTCAGGGCAAGAATATTGGTTTGGAAAGCAATATCGTCAATGGTTTTAATAATTTTGCCAATTTGGCCGGAGGTGGTTTCAATTTCCTGCATAGCAACGGTCATTTCCGCCATGCGGGCATTGCTTTCGGAAATGCAGGTTTCGGTTTCCGCAGAGATGGAGTTAGCCTCGGCGGCATCCTGCGCGTTCTGTCGGACTTTGGCGGACAGTTCCTCGATGGCGGCGGCCAATTCTTCAATGGCGCTGGCCTGCTCCGTAGAGCCTTGAGAGAGCGCCTGTGCGCCATTGGCCACCTGCTCGGAACCGCTGGACACCTCGTCGGAAGCCTGACGGATATGCAGCATGGTGCGGGTCATAGTTACCTGAATGGAGATAAGTGCATCCCTGATTTTAGAAAATTCTCCAGTGTAGTCATATACCAGGGTAAAGCACATATTGCCCGCGGACAGCTGCTTTAAGACATTGGCGATCTCATTGATATAGTTCATATAGGATTTCAGGCGGTCCACCGTGGCGCGCATGGAAAGTGAAAGCTCGCCAATTTCATCCCGGCTGGAAACAGAGATATCCACGTCCAAATCGCCCTCGGCAATCTGCATCGCGGCGCGATGAAGCTGGCGCAAAGGGCGCACCAGCCGACGGCTGAACAGCAGGGAAACAACGGTGATTACAGCCACAAGCGCCAGCGCCAGAAGGACATTGGACTGAATCATCCGCGTGGTGTCGGCATAGGCGGCGGAACGGTTTTCGATGGTGACCACGGCCCAGCTGTCGGATCCGCCGGGAAGAGAAATGGGAGCATAGGCGTAAATCAGATTTTCGTCGGCCTGCTCCTGAATGCCGCTTTCACCGCGCAGCGCGGCGTCGGTCAGGGAGTTCAGCACGGGAGAAAGTTGAAAATCTTCCTGAGATTCCTGATCGCCTGTGACTACCGTCTTGATGCCGGAGAGATAGTTATACATCTCAGCCACCTGCGCTGCGTCCGGATGGGCCACCACAACGCCCTCCCCGTCTACGATGACGGAATAGGCGTCTTCGGTGTTATAGTCGTCCACGATCTCCTGAAGCTTTTGAAGGCTCAGGTCGCAGCCCAGAACGCCCGCCATCTGCTTGCCCGGGCCGGGAGTATAGACCGGATAGATGATGGAGGAGACGGCGGTTTTTGTGTTGATATCCAGGTAAGACTTGGTGACAAAGGGCTGCGTGTCGGACATGATTTGCTTGAACCACCAGCGGTCTGCCCGGTTGCCAAGGTTTCCGGAGCTTCGCGCGGTCTGCTCTCCATCTGTGCCCTGCTGATAAAACAGGATAAAATAGGGGTTGTTTTCAAGGGTGGTGACCAGCGCGGAGCGCTGGGTTTCCGGGGATGCATTGCGAAGATCACCACTGTATGCAAGGCTTTGTGCCACGGCGTAGGCTTTGTTCATGTATTCTGAAACCTGCGCCGCCACACCGGCAGTTTTGCTCTCCAGAAGCCGGTAGGAGGAGGCGTGTCCGGAAGAGGCAGTGATAAGTCCGCCGATGAGATTGGAAAGCAGCAAAGAGCTTACGCAGGATAAGACGGCCAACAGTACAATCCGACTTTGGATGCCGGCTTGGCGGCCGCGCTTCTTCCTGACTTTTTCTGACGCCGCATATGTATTCTTTTTCAAACCATATCCCCCCAAATTAGTTCTACCCAGACTTCGGAGTGCTCAAAAGCAGAGGGACAGCCCACACCGCTGTCCCCCATAAAGAGTATGAGTTCCGGTGTTGGCGGATAAAACCGCAACAAAAGCCCGGGTGACTTTTTTGAATTATATCATGCAATCCCCAAATTCTGCAAGTATAAAATAAATAAAATGTTGCATTTTAACGAAAATTATGTTACAGAAGTCTGGGCGCAAGCAGGGTGGTTCAAAGATTTGAAATGAGAAGCCGGTCAGTTCTTCGCTTGCGGGGGAAGGGCAGCTTCGGCGGCAAATTCATCCTTTGCCTGTTGGAGAATTTTCCGCTCTGCCTTTGTGGTAAGCTGTGTTTCATCAAAAGCGGCGAAAAGGTCTGGACGGCGGATCATGGTGCGCTTGTAGCTTTCTTTTTTCCGCCAGGCGGCAACCTTGGCATGGTCGCCGGAAACCAGAATGGGAGGGACCTCCCGGTCGTGCCACACGGCGGGACGGGAATATTGGGGGTGCTCGAGCAGTCCGGCCCAGTGGGACTCCTCCGTAAAGCACTCCTCGTCCGGCAGAACGCCGGGAACCATGCGGCAAACCGCATCGCACACAGCCATAGCGGGAATTTCCCCGCCGGTGAGGACGAAGTCGCCCATGGACAGCTCCTCGTCCACACACTCGTCCAAAAATCGCTGATCCACGCCCTCATAGTGTCCGCAGACCAGAATCAAATGGTCGTACCCCTCCTTCAATTCCCGGGCCACCGTCTGGGTGAACACCCGCCCGCAGGGGGAGAGATAAATGGTGCGCCCGGGGCCAAAGGCTTCCGTCACATAGGCCCAGCAGCGGTAGAGCGGGTCGGCCTGCATCACCGCGCCCCGGCCCCCGCCGTAGGGGTAATCATCCACCTGCATCTGTTTATTGGTGGTATATTCACGAATCTGGTGGGACTTTATGGCGATAAACCCTCGTTCCTGCGCCCGCCCCAAAATGCTGACGTTCAGCATGGCGTCCACCGCCTCGGGAAACAGGGTTAGAATATCAATTCGCATCGGTTTCCATTCCTTTCAGAATGTGAACCAGCATTTCATTTGCGTCCAAATCCACGGACTTGATGAAAACCTCCGGCACGGCGGGGATGAGATAGGTATGCGCGCCTGTCACCGTGTAGACCTTACTGGCGGGATAGTCCTCAATCAAGGTCAGCTTGCCGAGAAGCTCGCCGGTGTCGGCATTTTTTACATCCATGCCCAGCAGCTCGTCGTCAAAAGGCTCGCCGTCCTCCGCGTCTTCGCGGCGGATGAAAACAGGCCGCTCTTTATAAACCAGAGCGGCGTTCATGTCGTCCACACCGGGGAGCTTCAGCAGAACAAAGCTTTTGTGGATGTGGTTTGCGGTGGGGACCACGGGTGTTTTCTCCTTGCCCAGATAAAAGGTCTTAAAGCCGGTGAGATAGGTGGGGTCGAAGCCCTGCGGCAGCAGCCGCACCTCGCCACGGATACCGTGGGCGTTGACAATGCGGCCGATTTGAATAAAGTCCAGTTTCATTTGTAACTCCTTCTGGAAATTTAACGGGGAAATATAAAGGGGAAATATAAAGGGGAAATATAAAGGTATTATACCCAACCTGCGCCGGATTGACAAGGGGCGACTGGGCGGCTATGATAAAGAAAAAGAGGAGGGATGGATTCGCTGTGAAAAAGGAAGTGGAGGAATTTCTAAGCCGAAGCAGGCAGGAGCGAGGAGAAACTCGGCGGGAGCAACAAAAGGAGTTCTTGCTTGAACTGGGGCTGTATCGCGTCATCCCCATGCCGGAGGGCGGAGACGAGAAGGAGTATCCCGATTTTGAAAATGCAGAGCGCTGCCGAAAGGAACCTCTGGATGTGACGGACGAGGAATACGCCGCGCTGTGCGATGAGGTGGAAAAAAAGACGAAAAAGGACTGGCCTATCTGGCCGGTCTATCAAATTCTGTTTGTGCTGACAATTGTGGTTTGGGTTATGGGGCTTGTCATAGGCTTTAGCATCGGCGGACAAACCATGGGGGAATACACCAGCTTTTCAGTGATGGCGGCGTTGAGCACGTGGATCACGTTTGCGGTCTATGGTGCTGTGCTGCTGGCCCTGTCGGAATTCGTGCGGCTGATGAAAAAACGGAACGGAGAATTGTAAAGCCCAAGCACGCAAGACGGAAGAATAGAAAAGAGAGCGGTGCAGACAGCACCGCTCCCTTTATTGATTCGTCAGTCCATGATATCCACGGAAACCTTAGTACCGGTACGCTGGGCATAGGAGCGCACGACTGTGCGAATCTCCTTTGCGATGCGACCCTGACGGCCGATGACCTTGCCCATGTCGTCGGGGGCGACGCGCAGCTCCAACGTCAGCTCCTGCTCACCGGGGACTTCCGTGACAGAAACAGCGTCAGGATCGTCCACGAGGTTTCTGGCGATATAGAGCAGCAAGTCCTTCATATCTGCCCTCCGGCTTAGAGGACTTCCACTTTTTTCAGCAAAGCCCGCACCGTATCGGTGGGCTGGGCGCCGGACTTAATCCAGGCCTGGGCACGCTCAGTGTCAATCTTGATTTCGGCGGGGCTGACGCAGGGATTGTAGGTGCCGATTTCCTCAATGAAGCGGCCGTCGCGGGGGAAGCGGGAATCAGCCACCACCAAACGGTAGAAGGGAGCCTTCTTGGCGCCGAGGCGGCGCAGTCTGATCTTAACCATAAATGTGTACCTCCAAAAAAATTGTCAGAAATTTTATCTATAAATGCGGCTGCACTTATATACTTAATAGGGCGTTACTTCTTTTTCCGTTTCTTCTTGCCCTGGCCGTGGCCCATGCCGCCAAAGCCGGTAAATCGGCCCTGGGATACCTGCTTGGTCAAATCCCGTACCATTTCAAACTGCTTTAAAAGCCGATTGATCTCCACCACAGGGCAGCCACTGCCCGCGGCAATGCGTCGCTTGCGGCTGGCATTCAGAAGATCGGGGTTTTCCCGCTCCCGGGGGGTCATGGAGAGGATGATGGCCTCTGTATGGGAGAGGGCCTTTTCGTCCACCGTGGCGTTTTGCAGCTTATCACCCATGCCCGGCAGCATTCCGGCAATCTGGCTCAGATCGCCCATGCCCTTGAGCTGGCGAAGCTGATCCAGATAGTCCTCCAGCGTAAAGCTGTTTTTCCGCAGCTTTTCCTGAAGCTTTCGTGCCTGCTTTTCGTCGTAGTTCTGCTCGGCCTTTTCAATCAGCGTCAGCATGTCGCCCATACCGAGGATCCGGGAGGACATACGGTCCGGATGGAACGGCTCAATCATGTCCAGCTTTTCGCCGGTGCCCGCGAATTTGACGGGCTTTCCGGTGACGGCCCGGATGGAGAGGGCCGCGCCGCCTCGGGCGTCGCCGTCCAGCTTGGTGAGAACCACGCCGTCGATGCCCAGCGCCTCATCGAAGGCAGAGGCTGCGTTTACCGCGTCCTGACCGGTCATGGCGTCCACCACAAGGAGAATATCGTTGGGACGGACGGCGGCTTTCATTCGCCGCAGCTCGTCCATCAGCGCGTCGTCGATATGGAGTCGTCCGGCAGTATCCAGAAGCACCAGATCGTTGCCATGGTCCCGGGCGTGGCGCAGAGCGTTTTCCGCGATTTTGACCGGGTCGCCCTGCCCTTCGTCATACACGGGCAAATCAAGCTGACTGCCCACGACCTTGAGCTGCTCCACGGCGGCGGGACGGTATACGTCGCAGGCCACAAGCAGGGGCCGCTTTCCGTACATCTTGCGCAGATAGCCCGCAAGCTTTGCGCCGTTGGTGGTTTTGCCCGCGCCCTGAAGGCCCACCAGCATCACCACTGTCGGCCCGCTGTTGGCCATAATCAGGCGGGAGTCCGTACCGCCCATCAGGGCGGTAAGCTCTTCATTTACAATTTTAATGACCTGCTGGGCGGGGGTCAGGCTGTCCAGCACATCGCTGCCGACGGCCCGCTCCGTGACCTTTCCAACAAAGTCCTTGACGACCTTATAGCTTACGTCGGCTTCCAGAAGGGCCAGACGGACCTCCCGCATGGCTTCCTTTACATCGGCCTCCGACAGGCGGCCCTTGCCGCGCAGCCGCTTAAAGGCGGCGTTCAGTTTTTCGGTAAGTCCCTCAAATGCCATCGTTTACTCCCTGAGCGCGTCGGCCGCGGACGCGACGGTATTTGCCAGCTCCCCAAGACGGG
Source organism: Bacillota bacterium (assembly GCA_023402075.1). Classification (GTDB taxonomy): domain Bacteria; phylum Bacillota; class Clostridia; order Oscillospirales; family Oscillospiraceae; genus Oscillibacter. Next base: position 14,411 of record JAEXCS010000011.1, read on the forward strand.
GGTCTTCATACCGGCGGTTCAGCGCCTTGATTTCCGCAGCGGCGGCGCAAAGCCCGTCCACCTGCGCGCGAAGCTGCTCGAACCGGCGGATGAGGCCTGTTTTATCTTCAATTTCCTGCATCACGCCCTCCGCCCGGACAATCACGTCCCGGACACCCTGACGGGAGATGCCTGCGTTTTCCGCAATCTCAGACAGGGAAAGGTCGTTATTATAATAGTAGTCGAAAAATTCACGCTGCCGGTCGGTGAGCAGCTCCCCATAAAAATCGTAGAGCATGGTCATGCGATAGGTTTGATTCTTCAAAGAAAACGCCCCCTTGCCGAATACTTGTAAAGTTATATGGCTTTACAACGAAGCTTAGTTTACAGGAATCCGGGCGAAAAGTCAAGGGAAAAAGGGAAGAAAATTTCAGAAGTCCTTAAAAACAGGACGAGGCAGAAGGATTGGATGAAAAAGGGCGCCGGGACTGCCCGCAGAGGTGTTTCGGCGCGATAGTAATAAGGAGGAAATTATGGTTTTTGACGCACATTCCGACATCTGGACCGACGTGACGGTGCGGCGGCTGCGGGGGGAAAGGGACGTTTTTCGCAGGCACCATTTGGACCGGCTGAAAAGAGGCGGGGTGGAGGGCGGTATTTTAGCCATTTGGGTGGACCCGCCCCACGACGCCGATCACGCCGCACGCACCCGGCAGATGATGGACTGCATCCGAGCGGAAATCGCGGAATCTACGGCGTTTCGCACCGTACATAACCATGAGGAACTGCTGGAAGCACGGCGGGAAGGAGTTTTTTACGTTTTAATTGGCGTGGAGGGGATGGCCTGCGCGGGAGAGGATCCGGCGTGGCTTGACGCATACTACGAACTGGGTGCGCGGCACGCCATTCTGACATGGAACGAGGCCAACGCGCTGGGGGCGGGGGCGATGTCCGGCGAGACTTACGGACTGACCGAACTGGGGAAGCAGACGGTTCGGCGGTTGCAGGAAAAAAGAATGCTGCTGGATGTGTCCCATCTGAACGAAGCGGGATTTTGGGATGTGGCAGAGCTGACGGCGGGGCCATTTATCGCGTCCCACTCCAATTGCAGGGCACTTTGCGATGTGCCCCGGAATTTGACGGACGGGCAGCTGCGGGCTATCCGGGACGCAGGGGGCGTGGTGGGAGTGAATGTTTTTCACGACTTTGTGCATGCCGACCCAAAGAAACAGACGGCGCAGACGCTGGCGCTACACGCAGCCCACATGATTGACGTGATGGGAGTTGACCACGTGGGCTGTGGGTTTGACTTCTGCGAGTTTCTGGAGGGGGAGGAGGACGAGCCGCGCACGCCGGGACTGGAGGACGCGGCGCAGATTCCAAATTTCCTTAACTGCCTGAAGCAACTGGGTCTGAACCAAGAGGAAATGGAGAAAATCTGCCGGGGGAATTTTTTGCGGGTGCTTCGCCGGTGTGTAGGATAAAATAGGGGCGGGAAAGCCGCCTTGCACGCTGTCCGGCGGTGTACTGCCGGATAGAACAAGAGCGTTTTTTATTTCCCAAAACGGGCCAAAATAGAGTTTGTATTTGGAGGGAGAATACGGTATACTAGCCGAGGAACAGACAGCATACCCTGCGTTATGACGGGTTGCCTGCGGCTTTTCGGAAACAGCGGGATGCGGCCCGTTCTGATGAGAAAACTTTGTGCCCATGTCAGAATATTTAGTGGTGAAAATTGGCACGATTTAACACATATGCCACAATAACCCGCCGCGACTGTGGTATACTACCCATATTTGAAACGACAGGAAGGAGCCTGAAATTGAAAGAAACCAGAACAAAGCTTGCGGAGGGAGTGCACCTTACCTGCATGCCTGCGCGGAAATTTAAGACCGACGTGCTCTCTGCCCAATTTATGACACCCATTCGGGAGGAGACGGCGGCGGTTCAGGCTCTGCTGCCGGCGGTGCTGCGCAGAGGCTGCGCCCGTTGCCCGGACATGGGCGCGCTGGGGGCAGAGCTGGACAGGCTGTACGGAGCGGAGCTTGACTACACGGTGCGCAAAAAGGGCGAGAGCCAGTGTGTGGGCTTTGTGGCGAGTCTGATTGACGATGCGTTTACCCCCGGCGGGGAAAGACTGCTGGAGCCGGTGGCGGAGTTGCTGGGGCAGGTGATCTGCGACCCGGCCATGAAAAACGGAAGATTCCTTCCTGAGTATGTGGACAGCGAACGGACAAATCTGGTGGACGCAATCCGCAGTATCCTAAATGACAAGCGGGACTATGCCGACCTGCGGCTTTTACAGGAGATGTGCGCCGGGGAGGCCTATGGCGTGAGCCGGTTTGGAGACGAAAAGACGGCGGAGACGCTGACGGGAGAGCAGGTGTATGCAGCCTATCTCAAAATGATTTCCGCCGCTCCGCTGGAGCTGTTTTACTGCGGCGGCGCCGAGCCTGCCCGGGTTGCGGACGCGCTTTCCAAGGCGCTGTCTGTGCTTCCCCGCACGACGGTGACGCCGCTGCCCAAGACTCTGCGCCACACGGCAAGGCCCGAAGCGCTGCGGATTACCGACACCATGGACGTGACGCAGGGAAAGCTGGGCATGGGCTTTGCCTGCGGCAGCGACGATTTTTCCGCGCTGCTGATGGGAAACACCCTGTTTGGCGGCAGCAGCAATTCCAAGCTGTTTATGAACGTGCGGGAAAAGCTGTCCCTTTGCTACTATGCCTCTTCCCAGCTTCACAGGGAAAAGGGCATGATTACCGTGTCCTCCGGCATTGAATTTCAAAATTTCCAGAGGGCTTACGGCGAAATCCTGATTCAGCTCAAGGCCGTGCAGGACGGCGCCCTGGATGACTGGGAGCTGGAGGGTGCGCGGAGCACGCTGTGCAACGCCTACGCCACCATCGGGGATTCTCAGGGCAAGCTGGAGAATTTCTGGCTGGGGCGGATGGTTTCCGGCCGGGAGGATACGCCGGAGGAGCTGGCCGCGAACGTTCGCGCCGTGACGCCGGAGCGTATCCGGGAAGCCATGGCGTCCGTGTCGCTGGACACCGTATATTTTCTTAAGGGAGAGGAGGCCGGAGCATGAAAAAAGAGCTGTATCAGCGCATCGGTGAGACCGTTTGCCGGGAGGTTCTTCCCAACGGCCTGCCGATCAACGTAGTCTGCAAGCCTGATTTTTCAAAAAGCTACGCCTTTTTTGCCACACGGTATGGCGGGATGGATACCCGCTTTCAATTAAATGGCAAGTGGATGGACACTCCTGCGGGTATCGCCCACTATCTGGAGCACAAGATGTTTGACACCGAGGAGGGCAACGCACTTCAGGATCTGGCAAAAAACGGGGCGGAGCCGAATGCATTTACCTCCAACGCCATGACGGGGTATTACTTCGACTCCACGGAGAAATTTGAGGATAACCTGAAAATTTTACTGTCCTTTGTCTCTGTCCCCTATTTTACGGACGAGAGCGTTGAAAAGGAGCAGGGAATTATCTCTCAGGAAATCCGGATGATTGAGGATAACCCGGACTGGCAGGTCTACGCCGGGATGATGGGTGCGCTGTATCACAACAACACCGCGAAGACCCACATCGCAGGCAGCGTGGAAAGCATCCGCGAGATTACGGCAAAGACGCTGTATGACTGCCACAAAGCATTTTACACACCGGGAAACATGGTTTTAACGGTGGTGGGGAACATGGATGCGGAGCGGGTGAAGGAAATTGCCGCGTCCATCCTGCCCAAGGAGAGCGGACCTGCTATTCCCCGGGACCACGGGGAAGAGCCTGCGGGCGTTGCGCAGAGGGAGATCAGCCGGAAGATGGAGGTTTCCATGCCCCAATTCCTGCTGGGCTTCAAGTGCACCCCCACGGCACAGGGCGAGAATTTTCTTCGGCGGAGCCTGATTGGCGGCATGGCAAGCGACCTGCTGCTGGGGGATTCCAGCCCGCTGTATCAGCGGTTATATGAGCAGGGGCTGATTAACGGCAGCTTCGGCGGCGCGTTTGAGATGATGCCGGACACGGCATATTTTTACGCGGGCGGCGACAGCCGGGACGTTGGCGCCGTGGCTGAAGAGATTAAAAAAGAAGCCCGCCGCCTTGCGGCAGAAGGGCTGGATCATAATTTTTACGAGCGGGTGCGCAAGGCGGCCTTCGGCACGATGCTGCGGAGCATGAACTCCTTTGAGAGCATTGCCGTATCGCTGACGGAGGGGCATTTTGCAGGCTATGACGCGCTGCGGTTCCCCGAGGCCTTTGACAGTATCACCGAAGAGGACGTGCGTGCCTTCATCCGGGACGAGCTGACGGAGGACCGCGCGGCGATGTCTGTGATTCAGCCGAAATAAGGCGCGGCGAAAGGAAGTTTCTGTTTTGACAAACTTAAAAGCACTGAGTGATATGCCTATCGGGTTTCCGGGATTGTTCGGCGGATTTGAAATCAATCCCGACCCTGTGGCGCTTCACATTGGACATGGAATTTACTGGTATGGCATTATTTTGGCGCTGGGTCTGCTGGCGGGGCTGTACCTTTGCATGAAGCAGGCAAAGCGGTTTGGGCTGACAGAGGACAATGTGCTGGACATGATTCTCTGGGCCACGCCCCTTTGCATCATTGGTTCCCGCATTTACTATGTGATTTTTTATCTGGACTTGTACCGCAACGCGGACGGCGGATTCGACTGGCTGCGGATGCTGGCTGTGTGGGACGGCGGCATCGCCATCTACGGCACGGTGATTGTGGGGATTCTGGTGGCCTATGTCTATTGCAGAATCAAAAAGCTGAAGTTTACCGCCATGGTGGACCTTTGCGTGATGGGCCTGTTTTTGGGCCAGAGCATCGGGCGCTGGGGCAACTTTGTCAACCGGGAAGCCTTCGGCGCGGCGACAGACCTTCCGTGGCGGATGCAGCTGTGGGTGAATAAGTATCAGACCGTGGAAGTGCACCCCACGTTTCTCTATGAGAGTCTTTGGAATCTGGTGGGGCTGTTGCTGGTGCTGTTTATCGTCAGCAAGGCCCGCCGCTTTGACGGAGAGAGCGCCTGCTTCTATTTCATGTGGTACGGTCTTGGCAGGGCTTGGATTGAGGGGCTGCGGACGGACAGCCTGTACCTCTTTGACTGGACGATCTTTGGCGAACCGATTCGGGTTTCTCAGGCGCTGAGCTTGGTGCTGGCGGTGTGTGCGGCGGCGGCACTGTTTTACAACATCGTGATCCGAAAAAGGGATGGGAGCGATTTGTGGATCCGGCAGATGGAGCAGGCCGCCCTGGCGGAGGATGACTCTGCCATGGACACAGGCGCTTTCGGTACGGAGGAAAGCGCTTCTTCGGTTGAAGCAGAGACGAAAGCTTTAGAGGAAAATGATTCCGCTGCGGGGACTTCTGAGGAAATTGCATCCGATCCGCAGGCGAAAGCCACGCCGGATGAGGTTAGAGAAGAAGCGACTGCTGATGCGGTTTCGGAGAAGGAAAAGCTCTGAGCTGCGGCTAGGACGATGCAAAATGTGCATGGTGAGATGAAAAGGGCTTTACAGTTCGCGAAGCTTGAATCATTATAAAGCGAGGGCACGGGGATTTTCCCCGTGCCCTTATTTTACATCGTCCGCAGGCGACAAGCTATCATTGTGATGATGTTTCCGGAAACGGGTTTCAAAGACGCTTATCAGGGAAGACGCTGCACCGTGCCGTGGGCACAGTCCACGCTTACCTGCATTCCGTCGGAAAGAATGCGGGTGGCCCCGCTTGCCCCTACGATGACCGGCTTGTCAAGAGCCAGGCCGACCGTGGCGGCATGGCTGTTGGCGCCTGATTCCTCGCTGATAACGGCTGCGCAGCTGCGCATAAAAGGAAGCATTTCATTGGTGGTGAAGGGAACCACCAGCACGCAGCCCGGGCGAACCTTTTCCGCCACCTCCTCCGGCGTGCGGCACACGCACAGGGGGCCGGAGGCCTTTCCCTGCCCAACGCCCACGGCGGTGAACAGTGCGCCCCCCACCAGATGCACCCGAATCATATTGGTGGTGCCGGGAATGCCCACAGGAACGCCTGCGGTGACTACCACCAAAGAGCCTTGCTGTATAAGTCCGGCGGCTTTGGCAGTCTCCACGGCAAAGTCTACCAGCTCGTCTGAATCCCCGGCCACGGGCATCAGAATGGGGATGACGCCCCAGCTCAGGGCCATATGGCGCTGAACGTGCTCATCCAGCAGGCAGGCGATCACCGGCGTGGAGGGACGGAAGCGGCTGACCAGCCGGGCAGTGGTGCCCCGCTGGCTGACGGTGATAATGGCGTCTGCTCCCACGTCATCGGCGGTGGTGCAGGCGGCGTGAGCCGTGGCGGCGGCGATGGAGAGACGGTGATCCCCGGCGGCGCTGCGCATCCGCTTGGAGTAATTAATGTCGAACTCCGTGCGCAGGGCAATGGCATCCATGGTTTTCACCGCGTCCACCGGGTATTTGCCTGCTGCTGTTTCCCCGGAGAGCATGATGGCGGAGGTGCCGTCATAAATGGCGTTGGCCACGTCTGTGATTTCCGCCCGGGTAGGGCGGGGATTCTCCATCATAGAGTCCAGCATCTGGGTGGCGGTGATGACGGGCTTTCCTGCGGCGGCGCACTGGGCGATGATGTCCTTTTGGATGATGGGAATTTCCGTGAAGTCAATCTCCACGCCCATGTCGCCACGTGCCACCATAATCCCGTCGGATACGGAGAGAATTTCGGAGAGATTGTCCACGCCCTCCTGATTTTCGATTTTTGCGATGATGCGGATGGAGGAACCAGCGGCACTGAGAAGGTGGCGCAGATCCGTCACGTCTGCGGCGCTGCGGACAAAGCTGGCGGAGATAAAGTCAAAATCCTGCTCCACGCCGAAGAGAATATCCTCCCGGTCCCGCTGGCTGAGGTAGGGCATGGAAAGACGCACGCCGGGTACATTAACCCCCTTGTGATTTTTAACGGGGCCTCCGTTTTCCACACGGCAGACAATATCTTCGCCCCGAATTTCCAGCACCGTGAGGCGGATAAGCCCGTCGTCCAGCAAAATTGCGCCGCCGGGAACCACGTCCTCTGGAAGGTCCCGATAGGTGACGGCACAGATATGCTCGTCCCCGGGAACATCGCGGGTGGTGAGGATAAATTCCTGCCCTGCCTGCAGTTGGACGCGGCCGTCCTTAAAATCCCGCAGGCGGATTTCGGGGCCTTTGGTGTCCAGCATGGTGGCCACGGGCAAGTTCAGCTCCTGCCGAAGTTTTTTCACCATGTCCAGCCGGGCTTTGTGCTCGGCATGGGTGCCGTGGGAAAAGTTAAACCGGGCCACGTTCAGTCCGGCCTCCAGCATGGCGCGGAGCGTCTCCTCCTTGTCGGTGGCAGGGCCCAGAGTACAGACAATTTTTGTCTTTCGCATATAAACCTCCTAGTTTCGTGGAAGCAATCCTTTAAATACGGATTCTTGTTCTATTATAAACGATTTCGTCTCTGTGGCAAGGGGGAATTCCGTATTTTTTGTAAATAAAAGGGGATGCAATATGTAAAAAGTTTTACGCGCCTTACTTACGTTCGCCTGCTGCACAGAGAGATACCAGCCTAAACGGGTGGTTTCGGTGAAAAAGCAGACGTAGGGAAGCGACCTGAAATTTGGGCGCATGCGGAAGGAAGGCACAAATGCAAAAGGCCGGGGAATTCACTTCCCCGACCTCGTGCGTTTCTAAAAATTGAATGCGAGATTTTTTGCGATTATGCCGTGTGGGTTCTGCGCTCCTCGTCTCTTTGGAAGAGCATCGTGATGCACCACAGACCGGCGAGGCCTACCAGCGCATAAATGATGCGGGAAAGAGCGGCCATCTGCCCACCGCAGAGAAAGGCCACTGTGTCGAAGCCAAACAGGCCGACGCCGCCCCAGTTCAGCGCGCCAATAATGGCGAGCACCAGTGCGATCTTGTCGATTACCATAAACTTTACCTCCTAAAAACTGATTATCCGGGGTTTGGGTGGAGTATGCCCCGAAGTACGGCGAAAAATACCCGGGGGAGAAAAATTTACGACTTCCGTTGAATCCGACGGCGGAGTATAGTATACTGGGAAGACAAGCACAGCGGCGCGGAGCGCCGGAAAAATTTGTAAATTTGGAAAAGGAGACTCACATGAACGAGAAATTCAATCGCCTGGGCTTCTATCCTGCGGATATCCTGCTCCCCGCAAGCGCAGATATGGGGAAGTGGGCCGTGGTGGCTTGCGACCAGTTTACCTCCCAGCCGGAATACTGGGAAGCGGTGGAGCAGACTGTGGGCGACGCGCCCTCTACCCTGCGTCTGATTCTGCCGGAGGCCAAGCTGAACGACCCTAACGTGGAAAAGCACATTGAGGACATCAATGCGTCCATGCGGAAATATGTGGACGGCGGTGTGTTCAAGACATTGCCCGCATCTCTCATTTACATGGAGCGCACCCAGTCTGACGGGAAGGTGCGCCACGGTTTGGTGGGCATGGTTGATTTGGATCAGTATGACTACACACCCGGCTCCGGCGCGCTGATCCGCGCCACGGAGGGAACCGTTCTCTCCCGCATTCCGCCCCGTGTGAAGGTGCGGCAGGACGCGCCTGTGGAGCTGCCCCACGTGATGCTGCTGATCGACGACCCGGACGGTACGGTGATCGAGCCGCTGGGCGGCCAGAGCGGCGCGATGGAGAAGCTCTACGATTTTGATTTACAGCAGGGCGGGGGACATCTGATTGGCTGGAAGCTGACCGAGAGCCAGACCGACGCTGTGGCGGACGCGCTGGCAGCGCTGTGTGGCCCCGACCAGATGGAGCGCAAGTACGGCATGAAGGATGCCGCGCCCCTCCTGTTTGCGGTTGGCGACGGGAACCACTCCCTTGCCACGGCCAAGACCTGCTATGAAAACAAGAAAAAGGTTACGCCCAAGGAGCAGTGGGCCGCGTTACCGGAGCGGTATGCGCTGGTGGAGGTGGTGAACAACCACGACGACGCCCTGAAGTTCGAGCCGATTCACCGGGTGGTGTTTGACGTGGACGCGGAAAAGCTGCTTTCGGCCTTTCGGGCGTTTTATCCCTCTGCCCATGAGGGCGAGGGCGAAGGCCACACCATTGCCTATACCTGGGCGGGCGGCAAGGGCTTTATCACCGTGCCCGATCCCAAGGTTCAGTTGGAAGTGGGCACATTGCAGGCGTTTATCGACGAGTATCTGAAAGACAACGGCGGCGAGGTGGACTACATCCACGGCGATGAGGTGACGGATGAGCTGGGCGCGAAGCCCGGCAACATCGGCTTTAAGCTGCCCGCCATGGGCAAGGAACAGCTTTTCAAAACCGTGATGGCTGACGGTGTGCTGCCCCGGAAGACCTTCTCCATGGGTCACGCGCAGGATAAGCGCTATTATGTGGAGGCAAGAGCCATTCAATAAGTGCGGGATATACAACAGGACGATTTAAGGGGAGAGACAATGCTGAGTTTTAATCATTTTAACTTCAACGTATCCGATTTGGAAAAATCACTGGCATTTTACAAGGAAGCACTGGATTTGACACCGGTGGGAAACCGCAAGGAGGCCGCCGATGGGAGCTATATCATCGTGTATCTGGGAGACGGGCAGACGGGCTTCCGGCTGGAGCTGACGTGGCTGCGGGATCACCCCCAGAAGTATGATCTGGGAGAGTGCGAATTCCACCTGGCACTGCGGGCCGACGATTATGCGGCGGAGCATGCGCGTCATGAAAAAATGGGCTGCATCTGCTTTGAAAATACCAAGATGGGAATTTACTTCATTCAGGACCCGGATGGGTACTGGATTGAGGTCATTCCGACCCGGTAAAAAAGGCATGAAAAAAAGACCGCGTAAGCGGTCTTTTTTCAACGGCAGATTGATTTAAAAAAATGTTTTAAAACCGGTGGCATGAGAAGGCACGCAGACTGAGCGCGGCAATTGAAAAACCAGTGGATTTAAGTGCTTGCCTCATATGAGCCGATTGAGAGCGGACGCATTCCCTCTGAACGAGAAAGAAAAAGTGTGCGGGGAAGTTTCTTCCTCGCACACTTTCAATGTATAGTTCCCACAGTCTTCGCACGAAACGTACCCTGCGGAAACGCTTTTTCAAAAAGAGGGGTAGCCGGGCTATGCTCAGACTGCGGGGATAACAGCACCGCCGTAGGTGGTGGTGATGAAATCACGGGCAGTTTCGGACTGGAGAGCCTCCACCAGTGCTACAATGGCGGGATCGTTTTCGTGGCCCTCCTTCACGGCGATGATGTTCACATAGGGGGAGTTGGCATCTTCGATAGCCAGAGCGTCTTCCACGGGGTTGAAGCCCGCTTCCATGGCATAGTTGCTGTTGATGACGGACAGGTCCACTTCCTCAACGGTGTTGGGAATCATGGCGGCTTCCAGCTCCTTGAAGGTCAAGTTCTTGGAGTTTTCGGCAATGTCGTTGGGGGTGGCAGTCAGGTTGGCGCTGTCCTTCAGCTTGATGAGTCCCTGAGCCTCCAGCAGCAGCAGGGCGCGGCCCTCGTTGGTGGCATCATTGGGGATGGCAACGACGGCTCCGTCGGCAAGGTCGGCAAGCGTGGCGGTCTTGCCAGCGTAAATGCCCATGGGTTCGATGTGGACGCCGCCGGCATTCACAAGATGGGTGCCGTTTTCGGCGTTAAAGTTGTCAAGGTAAGGCACGTGCTGGAAGTAGTTGGCGTCTTCGCTGCCTTCCTCCACGGCGGTATTGGGAACCACGTAGTCGCCGTATTCCGTGACCTGAAGGTCAATGCCCTGCTGGGCCAGAATGTCCTTCACCGCGTTCAGAATCTCAGCGTGGGGAGTGGCGGAGGCGGCGACCTTCAGGGTGACGGTTTCAGCGGGGGCGGAACCGGAGGCGGAAGCGGAACCGGCAGAGCCGGAAGCAGCCGAGCCGGAGCCGGAGCCGGAGCCGGAGTTGCCGCAGGCGGCAAGAGAAGCGGTGAGGCCAAGGGCCAGTGTCAGTGCAAGAAGTTTTCTTTTCATCAGTTGTTCCTCCATTAAAAGTAAGATATATGTTGATGGGATAAAGTTATATTTCAATGGCCGCGTTTCCCGCCGTCGCGCGCCGACAGGAAGAGGGGGTCAAAAAAATAACGAAAAGGGGATAGCCCGAAGGCGGACGGGCAAACCAAAGTGCCGACCGAAGGGCTGCTTTTATTTCAGGCGCTTGTCGATTCTTGCGGACAGGAAACTGAAAACGGTTTGAATGGCCTGCACCAGCAGGACGATCAGAATGACCGTGACCAGCAGCATGGAGGGAATGCGGCGCTGATAGCCATATCGAATGGCAAGGTCGCCCAGTCCGCCCGCGCCCACCGCACCGGCAATGGCGGTATAGGCCAGAATCGTGATGATGGAGATGGAGCCGCCCAGCAGCAGGGAGGGCCTTGCCTCCGGCAGATAAACCTTCCGAATGATCTGGAAGGGGGAAGCGCCCATGGCCTGCGCCGCCTCCACGACCCCTGCGTCCACCTCTGCCAGAGAGGTTTCCACCATCCGGGCGATGAAGGGGGCGGCGGAAATCACCAGCGGGACAATTGCGCCCCGGATACCGATTTTCGTGCCCACGATCAGCTTTGTAAAGTCCATGATGGCGACCATCAGGATAATGAAAGGAAGAGAGCGGCCCACATTGACAATCCAGCCCAGAACCCGGTTCAGGCCCTTGCGGGGCAGGATGCCGTGGGGCTGGGTGACGCTGAGCAGGATACCCAGCGGAAGGCCCAGCAGGTAGGCAAAAACGGTGGAGATGATGGTCATAATCAAAGTGTCGATTGCGCCCTGCCCAAGAAGCGGGCCGTATTGATGCCAGAACGCGGATGTAAAAATCTCAAACACCGGGGCCAAGGCGTTTAGAAGGCCCGTCAGCAGGTTTTGAAAAAAATCAGCCATAATAAGCGGCCTCCTCCCGTTCGTAGGTAACGTGGTGTTCCTTTAAAAACGCCAGCATTTTTTGGGTTTTCTCATAGTCTTCCGGCAGCTCCAAAAGCATCTGCCCGTGGGCGTTGCCGTCAATGTCCTTGGTGTCGGCATACCAGATGTTTACCGGCGCGCCGCTGGCAAGAACCATGCCGGAGACGACGGGCTGGTCGGAGTTGTTGCCGTCAAAGGTAATACGGTACAGCGGACCGTGAATTTTGCTTTTTTCGGAAATGGCGCCCCGGGGCGTGATGAGCTGCCGGGCCGCAGGCGTTTGGGGATGGTGGAACACGTCCGCCACCGCGCCCTGCTCTACAATGTGGCTATCGGAAATAATGGCGACCCGGTCGCAGATTTGCTCCACCACCGTCATCTCGTGGGTGATGACCACCACGGTGACGCCCAGGGTTTTGTTCAGCTCCTTTAAAAGGGCCAGAATGGACTGGGTGGTGGTGGGGTCCAGCGCGGAGGTGGCTTCGTCGCAGAGGATGACCTTGGGGTCTGTCACCAGCGTCCGGGCAATGGCCACACGCTGCTTCTGCCCGCCGGAGAGCTGGACGGGATAGGCAGATTCCTTATCCTCAAGCCCCACCAGCTTCAAAAAGGGACGGGCCTTTTGCCGGGCCTCGCTTCGGCTCATACCGGCAAGCTCCAGCGGAAAGCACACGTTATCCAGTGCGGTGCGTTGGAAGAGAAGGTTAAACCCCTGGAAAATCATGCCGATGGACTGGCGGACCTTGCGCAGCTCCTTTTGGGAAAGGCCGGTCAAAACCGAGCCGTTTACCCGGACGGTGCCGGAGGTGGGCCGCTCCAACAGGTTGATACAGCGCACCAGCGTGGATTTTCCCGCGCCGGACAGGCCAATGATGCCGAAAATTTCCCCCGCTTCTACGCGTAGGGTAACATCGTCCAGCGCGGTAACGCCGCCGGAAAAGGTTTTGGTCAGATGCTCAAGCTCAATCATGGACACGGCAAGCATCCTCCTTTATACAGTAAATTGGACAACAAAAAACGCCCCTGATGCCATGCATCAAGGACGAGCGTAAAAAACGCCGTGGTACCACCTTGGTTCGCACGCCTCCTCGCGGAGGCGGCCTTTAAGAGTGCAGTCACACTCCTGCGCGCTGACGGGCGCTCCCGTCGCGGCCTGCGCATACGCGGTCGGCCACGCAACTCCGGAACCATCTTCCGCAAACCCTTCCGTACCTCTTCTCACCTGCCGAGGCTCTCTGCAACGTATCTGTTTGCGTACTCTTTCCTTCATCGTCTTTTCGATGTTTAATTGTTGCACTTAAGTTTACGAAAGTTTCAGAGGTTTGTCAACAGGGAAAAACTACCGTAAAACAGTTGGGATTGCAAACCAAAATTGTAAAAATTAACAAAAACCATTAAAATGCAGGAAGAGAGCAGGCGAGAAATGGGGAATCGAATTGCAATTTCAGGGCAGAACTGATATATTATGTTCGCAGTATTCCTATATTGAGCGGAGGTAGCGTGTGCCAAAACAAAATCACAATTTTATGATGCGCTACCTACGAGATTTTCTCTGCGGGGCGCTGATCGGCGCGGGGGCAATTTTGCCCGGTGTATCCGGCGGGGTGCTGGCAGTGGCGTTTGATTTATACCGCCCGTTTATGGAGGTGCTGACTCATCCCAAACGGGCGCTGCCAAAATACTGGAGACGGATTCCCGCGCTTGGACTAGGCTGTGCCATAGGCTTTTTAAGTTTTGCCAGAGGAATTTCAGCAGCGCTGGACGTGTCCGCAGCGGTGACCACATGGGCATTTATCGGGCTGATTGTAGGGACGGTTCCTGCCCTTTACCGCGAGGCGGGCAAGGAGGGACGCAGCCGAGCCTCGTGGGTCAGCATGTGCGTTTGTGCCGGGGCGATTTTTTGGGCGCTGTTTTATGTGGGGCGGGTGCTGTCCGTCCAGCTTGCACCGGGGTTTTGGTCCTTTAACCTCAGCGGGGCGCTGTTCGGGCTGGGAATTGTGATTCCCGGGCTGGCCGCTTCTTCCGTGCTGATGGCACTTGGCTTGTATCAGCCCCTTATGGACGGGCTGTCGGGCCTTGATTTATCGGTGCTGCTGTCTACGCTGCCGGGACTGGTTCTGACGGTTGCCCTTTTGGCGCGGGTGGTGAACTGGGTGTTTCAAAAGCACTATTCCATCGCGTTTCACGGAATTTTGGGAGTGGTAATTGCGTCCACACTGGTGATTATCCCCGTGCATTACAGCGGTGTGGGGGAGCTTGCTCTCTCTGCGGTATGCGCAGGTGTGGGATTTCTTCTGGCCTTTGGAATCGGCAGGCTGGACCGCCGGACACAGGAAAACGGGCTTTAAAATACCGGATTAGAAAAAGCAAATTGAAGCGAACGATTTAATCAGCTGCCCCGCAGAGTAAAGCTCTGCGGGGCAGCTGTGTTTTAAATGAATAGGAAAAACGGGAACACGGCTCAGGGAATATCATACAGCGATGCAATGACAAGGTAAAGCTGGGAAAAAGGACGGGAGACATTCCAGATGCCCGCGCCCTGAAAGCCATATTCGTAAATCAGGAGAAGGCGGGCGGTGAGACTGCGGGCATCGTCAAACCACACCTCGTGGACTGCGCCGCTTTGATCGGTATAGTGGAAAAAGGGGGCCTGAGCCGTCTCGTCATATTCAATGGCAACATTATGTTGGATAGCCAGCTCAATGGCCCGCTGGTTGGAGATGGACTGGGCTCTGGACTCGCCGGCCACAAAGGGAAGAGTCCAGTCGTAGCCATAGTTGGACAGGCCCAGAAAAACTTTTTCAGGAGGAATCTGTGTGACGGCATAGTCCAGCACCGCCCGAACCTGCGGCAAGGGGGACACAGCCATGGCCGGCCCGTAGGTATATCCCCATTCGTACGTCATGAGGAGGACGGCGTCAACGGAAGCGGCGATGGCGGCATAGTTGTGGGCCTCATAGAGCAGACCCGGCTGAGTGGACGAGGTTTTAGGTGCAAGTGCCGCCCAGACGAAATAGCCTTGCGCGCCGAAGACACGGCGCAGGCGGGCAAGAAAGTCCGCATAAGGCGCGGCCAGAGCGGCGGGAAGAAACTCAAAATCCACGTCAATTCCCACGAAGCCCTTTTCCTGAAGCAGGCTCCCTATATCGGAAATAAGCCGATTCTGGGCGGCCTCATCGGTGAGGACCAGCGTGGCGCGGTCGGAGTCAAACCTGTCCTGCTCGGTGTAGGAGGAAAGATGAAGCACGGGCCGCGCCCCATGTGTCCGGGCGGAGAGCAGCAGCGCGTCGTCATTTAGCGGGAGAAGATTCCCCTCTGCTGTGATGCCGTAAGTAAAGGGGGTGAGATAAGTAAGGTAGGGCGTTTGTGCGTCCATCAAAAGCTTGTTGGTAAAGGGATAGGCATAGCCGTTGAACACGGCGGAGACGGTGGGGGAATCCTGATAAGAGATAACCAATTCCATTCCTGCATCCAGCCCGGGAAGGCCGCCCAGACTCCAGTTGTTCTGATAAAGCTTTCGGACACTTATGCCATATTCAGCCGCAATGGAGGTGAGCGTGTCCCCGGGGCGGACGGCGTGAACCAGCTCCGGAAACCGGACAACCAGAGTTTGTCCCACGGCCAGAGCGCCGGAAGCGCCTACCTCGTTATCTGCGGCAAGCCGGAAGGGATCGACGCCGTAAGCAGCGGCGATGGAGTCGACGGTTTCGCCGACGGTGACTATATGAATCGTCATTTCAACATTCCCCCTTGTTGGAAAAGCCTATGCGAAAAAGAAGAGGGATATGCAGGAAAGAGAATTCGCCGGGCCATACATTCATGCGCTTTGCGAGGGAGGCCGGACAGACAGGCTGCTGCTGCCAAATACCGGAAAAAGGGCCGGACAATCTAAAAATTCGGCGAGAAACGGATTTATGAACAGACAGAAAAAAATCTTGCATTTCAAAAATAAATACGATAACATAAAGACAGCTATTAGAGAATGTCTTGTTTGTACTAAGAAACATGAAAGGGCGGCATAGCGCGTGAACATAAAAAAATACGAGGCGTTTGTTCGTGCCGTGGAGCTGGGAAGCCTGTCGAAAGCGTCCGAAGAGCTTGGGTATACGCAGTCGGGCATCAGCCACATGATGCAGTCGCTGGAGGATGAGGTGGGGTTCCCCTTGATGATTCGGACCTCGTCGGGTATTCTCCCCAATTCCGAGGGGGAGATGCTGTTGCCTGTTATCCGCCAGCTATTGAGCACCAACGAAAATTTGGAGCAGAACATCGCAAAAATTAAAGGATCAGACACGGGGCATATTCGGATTGCATCCTTTTCCAGCATGGCGAGTTACTGGCTTCCAAGCATTATCAGTGCCTTTCAAAAGGACTATCCCAACGTGGAAATCCAGATTATTGAGGGGGGCGCCGACCGCATCAATGCCATGATGGATGCACATGAGGCGGATTTGTGCCTGTACACCGGCGGAGAGAATCGGTCCTTTGACTGGCTTCCCCTGTGCAGGGACGAGATGCTGGCGCTGCTGCCGCCGGGACACCCCTTGACGGAAGGAGACTCCGTTCCTGTGGAGGCATTTAAGAACGAGCAGTTTATTATGCCGATGGCAGGCTATGACTACGAAGTGCATCATGTTCTGGATCGGCTGGAGCATTATCCCCACATCCGCTTTTCCGCCTGTAACGACTATGCAATCGTCAATCTGGTGACGGCGGGGCTGGGCGTGGCCATCCTGCCGGAGCTGCTTTTGCGCAACTATCGTAGCGACGCGGTGGCGATGCCTTTAGACCCGCCGCAGTATCGCATTCTGGGAATGGGCGTGCCGCAGATGAAGGCTGTTTCCCCGGTGACGCGGAATTTTATACGGTATGTGCAGGATTACGCGAAGGGAAGACCGGGCGCTGACAAACTTCCGTAAGGAGACGGCGGGGAATTTAACCGAGAGGGGGCGGCGGCTTGCTGATTCTGCTGTTTGGACTGTGGATTTTTTTATCGGGAGAACTGAATCTTGAGGTGTGCATCATTGGGGGCGCTGTTTCCGCAGCGCTGTATCTATTGGCCTGCAAAACGCTGGGATACAGTCCCCAAGGAGATTGGAAGGCCCTTAAAAAAACAGGGCGCGCCATTCGGTATCTCGCCTATCTGGTGAAGGAGATGCTGTTGGCGGGACTGGTGGTGATGCGGCTTATTTATACCAAAGGAAAAAATATGGAGCCAAGGCTTATCTGGTTTCGGACGGATTTGAACCACGAGAGTGCCCGGGCCGCTCTCAGCGACGCCATTACGCTGACGGCGGGGACCATTACCGTGTCGCAGGAAGGAAATCTCCTGTGCGTCCACACGCTGGACACGTCTCTTGCCGAGGGGCTGGAGCACGGTAGATTTGAGCAAAAACTGCAGGGGCTGGAGAAGAATGTATGACCGATGTGAAAAACACGGCGCTGACGGCGGCGGTGGTTTTGCTGGCTGTGCTGATGCTGGCGACCCTGGTGCGGGCAGTGATTGGGCCGCGGTTTACTGACCGAATTGTGGCTGTGAACATGATCAACACCATGGCGGTGGCAGTGATTGCCATTTTATCGGTGCGGCTGGGCGAGAGCTTTTTGGTGGACGTGGCTTTGGTTTATGCACTTTTAAGCTTTTTGACCGTGACGGTGATGGCGAGAATGGTGCTGATACGCTACTGGCGCAAGGAAAAGTGCACCAAGGCTGCGTTGGAGGAAAAGGGGGCGGCAGAGCATGGGGAGTGACATACTGACCGGACTGGGGCTGGTATTTCTGGCCTTTGGCATCTTTACGTTTTTCACGGCAGTGCTGGGACTTTTCCGGTTTGACCGGGCCCTGAACCGGATGCATGCCGCCGCCGTGGGGGATGCGCTGGGGATTTTCTGTATTCTGGTGGGAATCATTTTATTCCATGCGCCCACGCTTGCCTCCCTGAAGGCGCTGCTGATTCTGGTGTTTTTATGGATTACCAGTCCTGTGGCAAGTCACCTGATCGCGCAGGTGGAGACGGCTACCAATCCTAATCTGAACGGGGAATGTAAGGTGGAGATACGATGACGCTGTTGGAAAACATTTTGCTGGTTGGCTTGATTGCCTGTGCAGCGGCAGCTCCGCTTTGCAAGCGGCTGCTGGCATCGGTGATTGTATATCTCTCGTTCTCCGTGATGCTGGCGGTGCTGTGGAGCGTGCTGGAAAGTCCGGATTTGGCCATGACGGAGGCGGCGGTTGGCGCGGGTGTCAGCGGCATTCTCTTTCTTTTGACGCTGAAGAAAATCAATGCGCTGAAAGGAACACGGGATGAGTGAGCGGGGCGGATGGAAGCGGTTTGCCGACTGGGTGAACGGCGAGGTGGAGGCCGGAGATCCTACCACGCAATATGTGATGAATCGGCGCCCCTCGCGGCCACAGGAGACACACGAGCTGCACGAGGCGCGGGAGATCATGCGTCTGAAAAAATTTCTGGGGCTGTACCCGCTGGCGGCAGGGCTTCTGTGCGTGACTCTGATTTTTATTCTGCTGTCCACGGTGATTTACATTCCACCCTTCGGTCAGCCGGGAAACCCCACCAACAACGAGGTATCCCGCCACTACTTGGAGAACACGGTGGAAGAGACGGGCGCCAGCAACGCTGTGACGGGCATGATTTTGTGCTATCGCGGGTTTGACACGCTGGGAGAGAGCTGCGTATTGTTTCTGGCGGTGAGCAGTGTGATGATTCTGCTGCAAAGGGACAAAAACAACACCGGAGACAGGGCGCAGTTAAGGATGAAGCGTGAGGATGCGGCGGAGCGAGCCCATGGGGACAACATTCTGCAAAAGTCCGCCAAGCTTCTCATCCCGTTTGTCTTCCTGTTTGCGGCGTATGTGCTGATGAATGGAGAGTCGTCCCCGGGAGGGGGATTTTCTGGAGGTGCAATTCTCAGCGCAGGACTGATTTTGTATTCCGTGGCCTTCGGGCCGGAACGGCTGAGTAAGCTGCTGACCCGCAGCCTGTACAGCGGCGTGCGGGTGGTGGGGCTGATGGCCTATGCACTGACCTACGGCGTATACATCTTTGCGGGGGCAAATGGGCTGTCCATCGATATGGAATGGATGATGACGGTGATTGAGCTGGCCGTGGGGCTGGTGGTGGCCTGCGCTATTTACGGATTTTACGCGATGTTTCAAAGGGGGAAGATCTGATGCCGGAATTGGTTGCACAGAACCGCTTTGCCGTGGTGGCGGTAATTTTATTCGGAATCGGGCTTCTGAACATGATGCTGCAGCAGAATCTGGTGAAAAAGGTGATCGGACTGAGCATTATGGATTCCGCCATTTTTATGCTGCTGGCATCTTTGGGATACATCGAGGGACACGGCGCACCCATTGTGGAGGAGGCGGCCGCCAACGCTTCGCTGTACATTAACCCGATTCCAAGCGGTCTGGTGCTGACGGGAATCGTGGTATCTGTCAGCGTGACGGCTTTCTCTCTTGCGCTGGTTCAGCGCATCTATCAGCGGTATGGAACTGTTGAACTGCCCGAGCTGCTGGAGCGGGCCAAGAAGGAGGAGGATTGATGCGCCCTTTCTATGAAAACCTCCCCTTTCTCAGTATGTTTGTCGCCATTATCTGCGGCGTGCTGTCCTCGGTGATTCGGGACGGGCGGAAGGCCTATGTGCTGGCACTGACCATGACGGCGGTGATTGCCGCGCTGTCGGCGGTGCTGCTATACTATGTTTACACCCGGGATGTGAGCTTTGTGTACTCTATGGGCCGGTTTGCCGCGCCCTATGGAAACGCCATTAAGGCGGGGCCGCTGCAGGCGCTGCTGGCAACATTCCTTTCCATTGTAATGGGGCTGTCGCTGCTGGGGGGCGGACGGGGTTTGTCGCATGATATTCTGCCGGAGAAGCAGTCACTGTATTTTGTCATGGCGGACCTGATGCTGGCGGGCGTTTTGGCGCTGATTTACACCAACGACATGTTTACCGCCTATGTGTTTATTGAGATTACCACCATCGCGGCTTGCGCCATGGTGATGGCCAAGGACACGGGGCCGAATCTCATTGCCACCATTCGCTATCTCTTTATGAGCCTTTTAGGTTCCGGCCTGTTTCTGATCGGCCTTGCCCTGCTGGACAGTATCGGAGGGTATCTTCTCATGGAGCCGCTGGCAAGGGCGGTGGAGATTCTGGCGGAGCTGGGACGGTATCACAGGCCCCTGATTGTATCCATCGGGCTGATGGTGGTGGGCCTTGGCATCAAGAGCGCCATGTTTCCCTTCCACCTGTGGCTGCCGGACGCGCACGGCGGGGCTACTTCGTCTTCGTCTGCAATTTTGTCGGGCATTGTGCTGAAGGGCTATGTGGTGTTGATTATTACGCTGATGACCCGGGTATTCGGGTTGGAGCTGATGCACGAGGTGGGCGTGACCCGTATTTTGCTGATTGCGGGGATGCTGGGGATGATTTTCGGGTCCCTTGCGGCTATGCGGGAATATCACGTGAAGCGGATGCTGGCCAACTCCTCCGTGGCGCAGATGGGATATATCTTTATGGGTCTGGGTCTTGGGACAGAGTTTGGTGTGGCGGCGGCGTGCTTCCACATTTTAGTGCACGCGGCCTGCAAGCCGCTGCTGTTTCTCTGCGCGGGGCGGCTTTCCGACGTCAGCGGGCACCATCGGTCGCTGAAAAATCTGCGGGGCAGCGCTTACCGGGATTTTGGCGCGGGCGTGGGCTTTACTGTGGGGGCGCTGAGCATGATCGGCATTCCCCTGCTGGGGGGATTTGTGTCTAAGCTTTACCTTTCGGAGGCGGCGTTGGAGTCGCCCTACGTGGCGGCGGTGCTGCTGACTGTTGCGGTTTCCACGGTGCTGAACGCGCTTTATTATGTGCCGGCGACGCTGGCCATCTGGGTGCGTCCCCCGTGGGAGGAAATCCGGGACGTCATGCATGACGTGAATCCGGAGGACACGCGCTTCGACCGAGCTTTCTTCACGGCATCCGCCTTGTTTATTTGCCTGATTTTCCTACTGGGCATTGTTTACCATCCGGTGATGAATGTGATTTATGCAGGCATCCGGCTGATGTGAGCACAGAACCGGCAAAGAAAACTGAAATTTTTGCGAGGGGAGAACCGCTTTGCTGTTACTACCGATTTTGCTGCCGATGCTGGGAGGCGTGTTTGTTTTCCGGGAGAGGGAAGAGAAGACACGCAACCGGCTGACGCTGTGGCTGACCGTGCTGACGGCGGCGGCGGCGGGAATCCTGTGCGCGCTGCCGGAGCAGTCGATGCGGCTGATGACCATTGAAGGGTCTTTGTATCTGGCGCTGCAAAGCGACTCTCTCGGAAAGTTTTTTATGGTGCTGATTTCGGGAATCTGGCTGCCGGTGGCGATATTCGCCGAACCGTATCTGCGGCACGGAGGAAAGGGACAGCAGTTTCAGGGGTTCTACACCATGACGTTGGGGACGCTGATGGGCCTTGCCCTTGCGGACAACTTTGTGACGCTGTACATGTTTTTCGAACTGATGACACTTTTGACGGCGCCGCTTGTGCTGCACGGCGGAACGCCCGCAGCGCGGCGGGCGGGGCTTAAGTATCTGGGATATTCCGTATTTGGAGCGGGAATGGCGCTGGCGGGATATTTTTTCCTGTCCCACTTTTTGACCGACCAGAGCTTTAGCGGTGGCGGCGCGCTGAATCTGCCGCTGGCGGCGGCCCACAGGCCCCTGCTTCTGATTGTATTTTTAGTGATGACTATAGGCTTTGGCGCAAAGGCGGGCATGATGCCTATGCAGGCATGGCTTCCCACGGCTCATCCTGTGGCCCCGGCGCCGGCTTCCGCCGTGCTGTCCGGTGTGATTACCAAAGGCGGCGTGCTGGCCATTATCCGGGTGACGTATTATCTGTTCGGCGCGGAGTTTCTGCGAGGGAGCTGGGCGCAGTATGCGCTGATCGGATTGACGCTGTGCACGGTGTTCACAGGTTCTATGCTGGCGCTGAAGGAGAAGATTCTCAAAAAGCGGCTGGCCTATTCCACGGTGAGTCAGGTGTCGTATGTTCTGTTCGGATTGCTGCTGCTTTCTCCCGGGGGCGTGCGGGGGGCACTGTTACAGATGACCTTCCACGCGTTGGCCAAGGACACCCTGTTTCTGGCGGCGGGAGCGATTATTGTGGCGACGAATTTCACCCATGTGGACCAACTGGTGGGCATCGGCAAGCGAATGCCAAGAACCATGGTGTGCTTTTCCGCTGCGGCGCTGTCCATTATCGGCATTCCGCCCATGAGCGGATTTATCAGCAAGTGGTATCTGGCCTCAGCCGCGCTGAATTTTGAGGTGCGAGTGCTGGGGTATCTGGGCGTGGCGATGCTGATTTTATCGGCACTGATGACCGCCGGATACCTGCTGCCCATTGTGGTGCGGGGCTTTTTTCCGGGACGGGACGTACTGGTGGAGCGCAGAGAGGTTGGTCCGCTGATGACGGTTCCCATGCTGGCAATGAGCATCGCTGTACTGGTGCTGGGACTGTTTCCAAACGGCTTGCAGGCGTGGATTTCCACGCTGCTGCCGCAAATATTCTGATTAGGCTGGAGGGAAAGGAGGAGTGCGGATGCAATGGCTTCAGGCGCTGCCTATTTTAATTTCCGTGGTGCTGGGCATTGGGCTGGTGATTTTTCAGCCCGGAGATCGCAAGGTGCGCAATACCTATATCATGGGCTCCGTGCTGCTGACAGCGGGGCTTTCCTTTGCCGCCATCATTGCGGCGGGACTGGCGGACACGGCCCCGGCCTGCACGCTGGTGCGGTTTTCCAGCGAGTTTTCTATTTCGCTGCGAATTGACGGGTGTTCGATGGTGTATGGGGCGATCGTGTCGGCTTTGTGGCCGCTGATTACGCTGTACAGCTTGGATTACATGTCCCACGAGGGGCATGAGAGCCGGTTTTTCGGATTTTGGATTGCAAGCTTCGGCGTGGTGCTGGGCATTGCGTTTGCAGAGGATTTTCTTACCCTCTATCTGTTTTACGAGCTGCTGACACTGGCAACACTGCCGCTGGTGATGCACTTTATGGATGAGAAGGCCCGGTACGCAGGGCGGAAGTATCTGGTATACTCTCTGTCGGGGGCGGCGTTTGCGTTTATCGGCATTGTGTTTTTGCTGCGCTATGGGACGACGCTGGACTTTACCTACGGCGGCGTGCTGGACATTGCAAAGGCAGCGGGGAACGAGACAACGCTGTGGGCGGTGTTTGTCTTGGCGTTTTTCGGATTTGGCGTGAAGGCGGCGGTATTTCCCTTTGGGGGATGGCTTCCGGATGCGTCCGTGGCCCCTACGCCGGTATCCGCCCTGCTACACGCGGTGGCGGTGGTAAAGGCGGGGGCATTTGCGGTTCTGCGGCTGATTTACTTTGGGTTCGGCGCGGAGTTTCTTCGGGGAAGCTGGGCGCAGTATGCGGTGATGACGGCGGCAATCGTGACCATTATCTATGGTGCGGCCCGGGCGCTTCGCACGCCGCACCTGAAGCGGCGGCTGGCCTTTTCCACGGTGAGCAACCTGAGCTACATCCTTTTTTCCCTGACACTGATGGTGCCCGCGGGGCTGGTGGGCGCACTGACCCACATGGTCTATCACGCGGTGGTGAAAATCACCATGTTCTGCTGCGCCGGTTCCATTATCCAAAAGAGCGGGCGGGAGTACATCTATGAATTTGAGGGCTTGGGACGGCGGATGCCGGTGGTATTCGGGACGTTCACCGTGTCGGCCTTCGCCCTGATCGGCGTGCCGCCGCTGGGAGGCTTTGTGGGCAAGTGGATGATCTGTACGGCGGCGGTGCTTTCGGAGGATCCATGGGCTTATTTCGGAATCGGAGCGCTGATTTTATCCACATTACTGACCACTCTATATATGATGACTATTTTCGTTCGGGCCTGGTTCCCTGTGGGCGCGGTGGACTATGAGGCACTTTCCAAAATCCACGACCCGGGTCCGGCGATGACCGTTCCGCTGGTGGTGCTGGCGGCAACCGGTGTGGTATTGGCCCTGTTTTCCGCGCCGCTGATTGAATTTTTACGGGCGGTGGGTCTGAACACGCTATGAGAGGAGGAGACACTGAATGAGTTCTTTTTTGCTTCTGTTTTTAGTGTTTTTTCCGTTTTTAGCGGCGTATTTCGTATATCCTTTGCGAAGAAGAGGACGCGAGTACCGCAATCTGTATGTCCGCATGATTCCGGGAGTGGAGATTTTTGCGGCGCTGCTGCTTCTGTTCGCACCGGGAACGGTTGTGCTCCCTCAATTGTGCGGACTGGGACTGCGATTTGAGGCGGGCAGTCTCCACACGACCATGGCTGTTTTAGCGGCGTTTTTATGGCTGATGACAGCGCTGCCCAGCAAGGAATATTTTGCGGACCGGGAGAGTGTGAACCGCTATTACTGCGCATGGATGATGACGCTGGGGTCACTGATGGGCGTGTTTCTGGCGGCGGATTTTTTCACACTGTTTATATTTTTTGAAATTATGTCATTCGCCTCCTACGTATGGGTGGCGCAGAACGAGAATCCCAATGCACTGCGGGCGGGGCAGACTTATCTGGCGGTGGCGGTGTTTGGAGGAATGATGCTGCTGGTGGGGCTTTTAATGCTGGACCATCTGCTGGGGTCGCTGGTATTTCGGGAGTTGCCCGCACTGGTGGCAGGGCTGGAGGATGGACGGCGGGGCGAGCTGCTGGCGGCAGGACTGTTCTGCCTGACGGGCTTTGGCGCGAAAGCTGGCATGTTTCCCCTGCACATCTGGCTGCCCAAGGCACATCCGGTAGCCCCGGCTCCGGCCTCCGCGCTGCTGAGCGGGATTTTGACCAAGAGTGGGATTTTTGGAATTTTGATTATTTCCCGGTATCTGCTTTTTTCCAGCGAGGAATGGAATGGAGTGCTACTCTTATCCGGGACCGTGACAATGGTGTTGGGGGCGGTGCTTGCGCTGTTCTCCGTCAATTTGAAGCGGGCGCTGGCCTGCTCGTCCATGTCTCAGATCGGGTTTATTCTGATCGGCGTGGCGATGCAGGGCTATCTGGGAGAGGACAATGTGCTGGCGGCATGGGGTACTGTGCTGCACATGATGAATCACGGGCTGATTAAGCTGGTGCTGTTTGTGTCGGCAGGCGTGATTTATCTGGCGACCCACGCATTGGACTTAAACGAACTACGGGGCTGGGGACGGAACAGGCCCGTACTGAAAGCAGTGTTTTTTGTGGGCGCGGCAGCAATTGTAGGCGTACCGGGAACTGCAGGCTATATCAGCAAGACGCTGCTGCACGAAAGCATTGTGGAGTATATTCACCACCTTGAGCACATCGGAAGCTCTGCGGCTGGTTTTCGGGCGGTAGAGTGGCTGTTTTTGATTTCGGGAGGTCTGACGGCGGCGTATATGACAAAGCTGTTCGTGGCAATTTTCGTTGAAAAGCGAGCAGAGAGACAGAGATTCAGCGCCCGGGAGTACATGACACCGGCCACGGGGCTGGCGGTGGGGCTGACGGCGTTTTTGCTGGTGGTTTTCGGATTGACGCCATGGGTTTCCATGCAGGTGATCGCGGAGCGGTCCTCCGTGTTTCTGCGGGCAGGGGAAAGCCACGGAATCTTCCACTATTTTTCATGGGTGAATTTGCAGGGGGCGTTGATTTCTCTGGGCATTGGTGCGGCGGTATATCTTCTGATTGTACGGACGGCACTGTGCAGGCGGAGTGCGGAGGGAACTGTATATCTGAATCGGTGGCCCGAAGGGCTGGATTTGGAGGAACGGGTATACCGTCCCGCAGTGGCGGGGCTGGCCTTCTTTGGGGCGATGTGCGCCCGGACAGCGGCCGGACTGGGGGACTTTTTGGTAGTAGCGGGAGAAAAGCTGCTGTATCTGAAGGCACCCGGCATCTTCGTCCCCAAGAAGAACGAGAACTTTGGCGTATATGCGCGCAAACCCAAGCGATTTTTGATTGGTGAAACCTTTGCCTTTGACTTGACGCTGGCGGGAATCGGGTTGGTTGGTGCGCTGATCTATATCTTTTTTACTGGGTAGTGTCCGGACTGAAACAGAATAGAAACGGGCGGGAAGCAACAGCTTCCCGCCCGTTTTTTAATTGATGCGGCGGGGCCGCCAACTCCGCCAAAGGGCGGATATTTTTTTGCAAAATTTTAAAGATGTACGCGGACGTGCAAATTTGGGGGAATGGGAGGACTGATACAGAAGAGCGAGGTGATTCGATGGGGAAAAAACTGACGGGCGCGGAGCGGGATCGGTTTTGCCGGGAATTTCTGCTTTCCATGGACCCCAACCGGGCGGCAAAAAGCATAGGGAGGGCCGACGGCTACGCGCTGCTGCGAAAAAGCGAGGTGGCCGAGCGGCTGAAGTGGATGCGGAGGATGGAGCTGCCCACCCGGCAGGACGTTTTACGGCGGCTGGGACAAATGGCGTTTGGGCGGGTGTCCGACGCGGCGAAGCTGGCAAGCCGGGAGCTGGTGGAGGCGGGAGAGCTGGATTTATCCGACGTGGCGGAACTGAAAATTACGGACAAGGGAACGGAAATGAAGCTCATTGACCGGGTGCAGGCGCTGGAGACACTATGGGGTCTTTTAGAAGAGGGAAGTGAAGACGGCATGGAGCGATTTTTGCTGGCGCTGAAAACCGAGGACGAGAAGGAGGGGCCAGGGCGTGGAGGCAGTGCGGTTCTCTGAAAAGCAGCGGCGGGCACTGCGGTGGTGGCAGACGGACGGTGAGAAATACGACGCGGTGATCTGCGACGGGGCGGTTCGCAGCGGGAAGACCTTTTCCATGGGGTTATCCTTCTTTCTTTGGGCACAGAGCAGCTTTGACCAGCAGCAATTCGGTGTGTGCGGGAAAACCATTCTCTCGCTGCGGCGAAATGTGCTGGGGGAAATTGTACCGGAGCTACGCAAGCTTGGGATGCAATGCACAGAAAAACGGTCGGAAAATCTGCTGGTGGTGCGCAGCGGGAAGCGGCGAAATCAATTTTATCTGTTTGGGGGAAAGGACGAGTCCAGCGCGGCGCTGATTCAGGGAAGCACCTTTGCGGGAGTATTACTGGACGAGGCTGCACTGATGCCCCGCTCTTTTGTAGAGCAGGCCTGCGCACGATGCTCTGTGGCGGGGAGCAAGCTGTGGCTTGATTGCAACCCGGAAGGCCCCGGGCACTGGTTCTACCGGGAGTGGATTTGCAAGGCCAAGGAAAAGCGGGCGCTGTACCTTCATTTTACCATGGAGGACAATCCGGCGCTGTCGGCAGAGGTAAAGCGGCGGTATCGGAGCTGTTACAGCGGAATTTTCTACCGGAGGTTCGTGCTGGGGGAATGGGCTGCGGCGCAGGGGCTGGTTTACGACTTTTTTGACCGGGAGACATTTTGCCGGGACGCGCCGGAGGGAGAGGCGGAGCAATGGCGCATATCCGTGGACTATGGGACGGCAAACCCCGCGTCGTTTGGCCTGTGGGGCCAGTGGGACGGCGTGTGGTTTCGGGTGAAAGAATACTACTACAACTCCCGGGCGGAGGGACGGCAGAAGACCGACGCGGAGTATGTGGAGGATTTACACAAGCTGGCGGGGAAACGGCGGATTGAAACAGTGGTGGTTGACCCGTCGGCGGCCAGCTTTATTGCGGCGCTGCGGCAGGCGGGATACGACGTTGAAAAAGCAAATAACGATGTGCTGGACGGCATCCGCACCACGGCGGACGCGCTGAGGAGCGGGAAAATCGTAATTTGCGGTATCTGCGAGGACTGTCTGCGGGAGATGGAGGCCTATTGCTGGGAATCTGGAGGCAAAGACGCACCGAAAAAGGAAAATGACCATGCCATGGACGATTTACGGTATTTTGCTATGAGCCTGACAAGGCCGCGAAGCGGCGGCTTTGCGGCCACATGGGTGGAGCGGAAAGCATAAAAATGGGGGAGGAGCGAGGATGAAATTCGGAAAGAGGAAACAGACACCGGAGAAAACGGCGGCGGTGGTACAGCTGCGAAACGCGGAGCGGCATCCCTTTGGTGTGCTGGATGGGTATGTGCCTTTGCGGGGCGGGGAGCTGCGGCTGTATCGGGCGATTCGGGAGGGGATTCCGGTAGTGGACGCGGCGATTTACAAGCTGATTCGGATGACCGGAGGTGTGGATATAAAATGCACGGATGCGGCGGCACAAAGGGCGCTGCGGACGTTTTTGCGGACGGTGCCTACGGGGCGGGGGCAGCGGGGCATCAACGCGTTTTTAGAGTGCTATCTGGATTCGCTTTTGACTTGCGGTCGGGCCATTGGGGAAATTGTGACGGAGGGAAACGGACGGGAGATTGGGGCACTGCTGTGCGGACGGGCGGAGGATATTGAGATTTACGAGGGGGACAACCCGCTGGATTTTCAACTCTGCGGAGCGGATGAGCACGGGAGAATTGGGCCTCTGCCCCGGCAGGAGCTGCTGCTGTTTACCCCATTTAATCCGGAGACGGAGCATCCCTACGGCGTATCACTTTTGCGGTCTATGCCGTTTTTGACGGATATTCTGATGAAGATTTACCACACGGTGGGGGTCAACTGGGAGCGGTGCGGCAATGTGCGTTTTGCCGTGACCTGCAAGCCCGGAGAAGACGGCCGGGGACAGGCCGAGGAGCGCAGCAGGCAATTGGCAGAAGAGTGGTCCGCCGCCATGCAGGACGCGAAAAGCGGCCGTGTGCGGGATTTTGTGGCGGTGGGCGATGTGGAGATCAAGGCCATCGGCGCAGACGAGCAGATGCTGGACAGCGAGGTGCCAGTGCGCCAGATATTGGAGCAGATTGTGGCCAAGACGGGAATCCCCCCGTTTATGCTGGGGCTGAGCTGGAATTCCACCGAACGGATGAGCGCTCAGCAGGCCGACATGCTGACCACGGAAATTGCTGCCATCCGGCGGACACTGAATCCCGCCGTGGAGCGGATTTGCAGCCTGTGGCTGCGGATGCACGGGTACGGGTGCGGCTTTGAGATAGTGTGGGAGGATGTGAATTTGCAGGACGAGGTGGAGGATGCACGGGCGGCACTGTATCTGGAGCAGGCCCGGAAGCTAAGAATTGAGAATGACGCGGCGGAAAAACAGGCGTAATGCGGCGGGCGCTGCGCTTACAAAATAGTTGAAGGGGGAGAGAAAATGGACGTGCGAAAGGATGCCGGAACGGCGGAACGGTGGGCGGCCGGAAAGGACGACATAGGTTTGATTAACCGCTTTTCCAAGGGGACACTGACGGCAGAACAGGTATACACCTTTGCTGTGCGGCTGTGCGACAACGAGGTGGACCGGGATTTTGAGCGGTTTGACGAGGCGGCGCTGAACGCGCTGGGAGATTTGTTCGTGGGGAAAAGCGGCGTGTTTGACCACCAATGGTCCGCGCTGGGACAGACCGCCCGGATTTACCGGACGGAGCTGGTGCACGAGTCGGGCCGCAGTACGGCGGCGGGAGACGGATATTGCTATCTCAAGGCATGGGCCTATTTGATGAAGACGGAGAAAAACGCAGACCTGATTGCCGAAATTGAGGGCGGCATCAAAAAAGAGGTATCCGTTGGGTGCGCGGTGGGGCGGAGCGTTTGCTCCGTATGCGGCGAGGAAAGCGGAAGCTGCCAGCATCAGAAGGGGCAGAGCTATGGCGGGAAGCTGTGCTACGTGGAGCTGCGGGAGCCAAAGGACGCTTATGAGTGGTCCTTCGTGGCGGTGCCGGCCCAGAGAGAGGCGGGCGTGATGAAGCGCTTTGGAGGTCAGTCGGGTGCGGAGCTGGAGCAGTATGTGGGGCAGCGGAAGGAATTCCGGGAGGCTTGGGACACCCTGCGCAAGCAGGCGGAGTTGGGTCGGAATTATCTTTCCGGGCTGCGTCAGGAGGTGGTGCGGCTGGCACTGGTGAGCGACGAGGCCTTGGACGGGGCGATATTTCAGTCCATTGCGGATAAGCTGGAGGAGCTAGAGCTGCTTGAACTGAAAAGGGCCTATGAGGCCAGGGCGGAAAAGGTGTTTTCCGTGCAGCTTCGTCGGGTGGACCAGGGCGCGGAGCTGAGAGACGGGGAGCTGTTTCGGGTGTGACGCGCCCCACACTGCATTGGGAAAAAGCCGGGAAGCAATTGCGACAGGGCAGCTTTCTGGTGCTTTCAGAGAAGATAAATTTTGAGGAGGAGCACGATGAACATTTCTTTTGAGGGAATCGGACAGTGGGCGGCAACGTTTTCCTGCGCTGATGTGCGGGAAGGTGAGCTGGTGAAGGTCAGCGGGAACGGAGCCGTTGGCCCCTGCGGCGAAGGGGAGAGTTTTTGCGGGCAGGTGATTTCCATGGGCAAGGGCGGCGACGCCTGCGCAGTGCAGCTTGGCGGGTTTGTCACTGCCGGTTTCACAGGGAACGCGCCGGGGTTGGGCTGGTGCGGCCTGAGCGGTGACGGGGACGGCGGCGTAAAGACGGACCCGGAGGGACGGAAGTATCTGGTGGCAGAGGTGGATGCGGATGCAAGTACCGCCACATTTGCACTTTAAGAAGGAGGAAGAAATATGGCTTATCATTACGAGAACATCAAGCTGGAAAAGGGCATGTACAACAGGGCGGGGAGCAGCTTTTCCCAAACGCTGGAGGAGTTGGACCCCAGTGAAAATTACAGGGGGACCCCGGCGGAGGGGCTGGACGCGTTTCAGCGCCAGCTCAAGCGCTTTGACATCAAGGTAAAGGGCGCGGGCAGCGACATGGTGGAAAAATTCTTCAAGACCAGCGACTCCGCCGTACTGTTCCCCGAGTTTGTCTCCCGGGTGGTGCGCCAGGGGATGGAGGAGGAGAGCATTCTGCCCTCCATTACTGCCACGGTGACGAATTTCGAGGGGATGGACTATCGCTCCATTGCATCCGTACCCACGGAGAAGGAAAAAGAACTCAAGCGTGTGGAGGAGGGGGGCGCGATTCCCGCCACCACCATTCGGACGCAGGAAAATCTGGTGCGGCTGCACAAGCGGGGCAGAATGCTGGTGGCCTCTTATGAGGCCATCCGATTCCAGCGGCTGGATCTGTTCTCTGTGACGCTGCGTCAGATTGGCGCTTACATCGGCAGAATGCATTTGCAGGATGCCATCCGTGTACTGTGCGACGGCGACGGAAACAAAAATCCGGCGAAAACTTACAGCATTGGCACAGCGCCTATTTCCGGAACCAAGGGGACGCTGAGCTATGACGCGCTGCTGGAATTCTGGAGCCAGTTTGATCCCTACACCATGAACACCATTTTGGTGGGCGGCGACGTGATGCTGAAGCTTTTAAAGCTGAGCGAGTTCCAGAATCCCCTGACGGGCCTGAATTTTCAGGGAACCGGAACGCTGACCACTCCGCTTGGCGCAACGCTGCTGAGAACCAGCGCCATGCCCGCAGGTAAGCTGATTGGTCTTGACAAGGGCTATGCGTTGGAGCAGATTTGCGCCGGAGACGTTTTGGTGGAATATGACAAGCTGATTGACCGGCAGATGGAGCGGGCGGCCATTACCTCCATCTCCGGATTTGCAAAGTTGTTTGCCGAGGCAAGCCGGGTACTGGAGATCTGATAAACTCCAGCGCGCAAGCGGCGCAGAAGGGAGACACGAGAATGCAGGAGGAGATTTTAACGCTGGCGAGGACCCTCTCCGGTGCAGGAGAGGATGAGGAAACGGCGCTGGCGCTGCTGTGCGGCGCGGCTGAAAAGGAGTGGGCAGGGAGACTCCGAAAGGGCGTAGAGCCGGAGGAATGCCGGGAGGCATTCCTCTGTGCGGCGGCACTGGTTGCAGCGGCGGGTCTGTCGGCGGGCCGGGGCGGACTGCGGTTTACGGCGGGGGATGTGTCCGTGACGGAACCGGAGGGCTGCAAGGGTGCTGAGACAATGCGCCGGGAAGCGGAACGGCTGATGGAGCCTTATGTGACGACGGCGGAGTTTTGCTTTCGGGGGGTGCGGGGATGACGGGACGGTTGGACCGCATCTTCCGAAAATACGGACAGGATGTAACGGTGAACGGTGAGGCGGCGCGGGCGTTTTTTCAGCCCGCGAGAGAAATGGAAAAGGTTGCGCCGTTTGCAGTGACTTCTCTGGGGATGGCGGACGACCGGCGGTGGACCTACCTTGGCAGAATGGAAGTAAGGCTGGGGGAGCGTGTGGAATTTCAGGGACAGGCCTACACGGTGCGCAACTGCGAGGAAATACGACTGGGGAAGGAAAACGTCTGCTGGTGGGCCGTTTTGACGGAGCAAAGAAAGGCGGCGGAATGAACGGACTGAATCAGGTGCGGGATGCGGTGATTAACGTGCTGAAAGGCGCGGGGCTTGCGGCAATATCCGCCTATGAGGGTGCGGCAAGGGAGTATGATGGGCCGGTGGCCTCCGTGGACGTGGCGGCGGCAGCGGGAAAGTCTGTGGGGCTGAGCGGATATCTCGGCGAGAAGCGGGATGAAAAAACGGGGAGCGTCCGGGAGCTGTATGGAGTGCAGATGGATGTAACAATTTCCATTGGCGTGCGGGCAGCAAAAGCAGGGGACTGCGAGACGGCAATGGAGGTTGCCGCCGGTGCGTTGCTGGAAAAGCTGCCTTCAGGGCTGAAGCTGGAGAAAATGAGCTGGAACGGCATCGCGTGGGACAAAGCCACGGGAATGTTTTTACGGAAGGGGAGCGCGGCTTGCAGGGCTGTGTTTCTGGCGGAGGACCCCGGCGATACGGGGACTTTTCTGGACTTTATTCTGAAAGGGACGATTAAAAAATGAATATGACGAAGCATGAGCGGCCGGGGGTGTATTCCTCCTATGACGCGTCCTCCGTGGTGTCTGCCGGGAGCGGGGCCAAGACTGTGGGCGTGGCGGCCAGAGCGGCCAAAGGCGAGGTGGGCGCGGTGGTGACGCTGACGGGGTATACCGAGAGCATAAACGCTTTTGGCGAGGACGCGGGCGCGGCGGGAATGAGCGCGATTCTGCGGCTGCTGTTTTTAAACGGTGTGTCTAAGGTGGTTGCAGTCCGGGTGGCGGACGATGGCGCGGTTTCAGACTATGAGACAGGCTTTGAAGTGCTGGGCGGTGCGGAGGATGTGCGCATTATGGTGTGCGACAGCACGGATGCTGAGGTCCATCAGGCGCTTCGCACGGCGGTGGAAACGCTGTCTGCGGGACGCAGAGAGCGAATTGCGGTGGTGGGAGCCGTTGGTGCATCGGTGGCGGAGCTGACGGCTCACGCGGCGGAGCTGAACAGCGAGCGGATGGTACTGACAGGCCCGGACGGCATTGTTGGAGAAGAGACACCCGCGGGGGTGCTGTGTGCGGCAGCGCTGGCTGGCGCCATGGCAGGGGGAAGCGACCCGGCGGCCCCGCTGAACGGGGCGGCACTGTATGGCTTGAACGGATTGAGCACAGTTTATGGTGACAACGATATTGACGTACTGGTGCGGGGCGGCGTGACGCCGCTGGAAAGCGTGGCGGGAGTAATTTCTCCTGTGCGGTGCGTGACAACCAGAACCACTACGGATGGGGCGGCGGATGCCACATGGCGGGAGCTTGGAACCATCCGGATTGTGGATGACGTGATTCCGGCGGTGAGGTCTTCACTGCGCAGTAAATTCTCCCGCGTCAAAAATACGGCGCAGAATCGGGGAGCTATCCGGTCGCAGGTGATTGTGGAGCTGGAAAAAAAGCTGGCGGCAGAGATTATCGACAGCTACGGCGAGGTAAAGGTGAGCGTATCGGCGGACGACCCCACCGCATGCCTTGTGGAATTCAGTTTTGCGGTGGCCCATGGGCTGAACCAGATTTACCTGACTGCCCATATTACGGTGTGAGCGGAAAACAAATTTTAAAAAGGAGTGAGAGCCATGGAGGTTATGGGATTTCCTACCAGCGCAGACATCTATTTGGAGCTGAACGGAAAAAAAGTGGCGGTGGTGCAAAGCTACACCGCCAAGGCCAGCAAGACCAGCAAAAATGTGGAGGCTTTTGGCGAGCGGGAGCCGGTGGGTACCATCGGGGGACAGAGCAAATACACGCTGGAGCTGACAAGACTGTACGCCACCGACGACGCAATTTCCGACGGAATCAATTTTTACGAGCTTAGCGATTTTTCGCTGGTGATTTGCAAGCCGGATCGGAAGATCATCTATTCGGGCTGCCAATGGAGCACGATCTCCGAGCAGGGCGAGCTGGACGCCATGGTGGCAGAAAAAATCACCGTTGTGGCTTCCCGGCGCATTGAGACGACGGCATGAAAACGGCACCCGACAGACTGACACCGCTTCCTGCGGGACGGCTGCTGTGCATTTGGCGGGAGGTGGCCGCACAGGAGGACAACGAGACGGTACGGGGGCTTTTATGCAACGCGAGGGTATTGGCGGAAAGCTGTTTTCTTGGAGAAGCGCCGCTGTTTGAAAGCGCGGAGGCGGTGCTGGAGGAGCTGACGGCGGGAGAGATGGAAACGCTTGTAAGGCATCTGGCGGGGGCAAAAATTGCGGTTCCAGCCGGGGTGAATGCCGGATTTGACCTGGAGCGGTTCCGCGCCATGCGGGAGGAACGGGCATGAACTACATCGAAGAGACGCTGCGGCGGCAGGCGGCGGCATTTGCCGTTTTGCTGAGCGGAGGGCAGAGTCTCGGAGAAGACGCGGAAAAGTGGACGGGGGACAGCAGGGATGCGGGGATGCAGAGCAACAACGGGAAGGGTGCTCTTCGCGTCCTTCCCCAACATCTTCTTCCTCCAACCCACCTCCGCACCAAAGAGCCGGGACGGGGACAGCGTTTCCCGGGAGAAATGGAAGAATGGAATCAAGTGCTGGCAAGGCAGGGAAAAGGACGGCTTTATCAGGTGACGGGGACACAGGAACCAATGGCTGCGGAGAATTTTCCGGCGCGGAGCATTCCGGAAAAATTTATAAAAAAGAGTCTTGGCGGCGTGGAGACAGAGTCAGGCTTTGGAGACACAGGGGGTCGTTGGTTTAGAGATACTTTTTCCGCGAGAGAAGAAGATGACCCCCAAACCGTGCTGGTGATGGACGGGGGCGTATCCGCCGGGGAGCTGTCCCGGACATTTCAGCGGGATGCAAGGCGGTATGACGGCGGATATCCGCTGTATTGAGACAGGAGAGGTGAGATGGCGTGGAACTGACGCCGATGCGGTATAAGGGATATGTGTGGCCCCACAATCCGGAGACATATTCCGTTACATGGCAGAAAAAGATTGCGGTGCACAAGGTGCCCTTCGGGCGGTACTGCATGCAGGAGTTGGGGCCGGGGCATCGGGTGATGCGGGGACAGGGGGCGTTTATGGGAGCAAACGCCTATCAGGAATTTCAAAAGCTGGCGGCTGTGTTTGAGCAGGATGGGTCGGGGCTGCTGGTGCATCCCGTGTGGCAGGCGGCGGAGGCGTATTTTGTGTCTTTGCAGCTAACGGAAGAGCCGCAGCCGGATTTCGTGGGATACGCATTTGAGTTTTGGGAGGACAGCCGGCAGAGCACGTCCCTTACGGCAGCGGTTACGGCCGCCAAGAATACCGAGACGGCGAGCACTGGAAAGAGCGCGGACTCCGCCGTATGGTACACAGTGAAAAAGGGAGACACACTGTGGGGGATTGCAAAGCGATACGGCGTTACGCTTCAGAGCCTGATTGCGGCAAATCCCCAGATTAAAAATCCAAACCTTATTTACGCGGGAAATCAGGTGCGGGTGAAATGACGGGAAGAATTACGACGTGCGACCACCGAGTGTTTGATTTGCCTGCGCTGCTGACCTGGGACGTAGCCTATACGGGCACCGTGCCCTGCGACAGCTTTGCGGTGACGTGTCTTTATTCGGCGGAAATGGAACCGGTACTGCGGCAAGCGGCGGGATTTACGCTGATGGACGGGGAAACTGTGCTGCTGCGAGGCATTGTGGATGAGTATGAGATTCGCCAGACAGAGGAGGGCCTCAGCGCGCTGGTGGCAGGACGGGGCTATGCGGCCCGGCTGCTGGACAACGAGGCGCAAGCTGCCGCTTATCAGGGAGCCACATTGGAGGAAATCGTCAGAAATCATGTGACGCCTTATGGGATTCCCTGTGACAAAACAGCAAGTATTAGCAGCGGCGGCGAAATGTACACGGTGGCGGCGGGAAGCAGCCAATGGAGGGCGCTGGCGGACTTTTGCAAAACCTATGGCGGTTTTACGCCAAGCTTTGACCGGTTTGGCCGGCTATGGGCGGACAAGGCGAAAGAGGGAAAAACGTTTGAGATTACGGATTCATCAAACATTTTATCCCTTGTAAAACGGGAAGATCACTACGGTGTGTTGTCAGAGATACTGGTAATCGACAAGACAAGAAACCAGACGTACAGTGTGCGCAACGAGGAATGGATTGCCCGGGGCGGACAGTGCCGCCGGGTTCTGTACACGCCGGGACAAAGCACCTGGGCCAAAATGCGCTATACCGGGGAGTATCAAATTGCGCGGTCCAGAGAGGATGAGATTTCCGTGGAAGTGACGCTGGCGGGGGGCTTTCTGGCGTTTCCCGGAGACGTGGCCGTCTTGAAGCTGAAACGAATGGGCCTGACGGGGGCCTATCGCGTGGCAGAGGCCAGAACCCGGGCTGACGGTGGCGGAGAATCCGTTACGCTGACGCTACGTGAGAAATGATCCGGGTAAAGAGGAGGGAAAACAATGTGGTTATCAAAGCAGACGAGGCCGGAGGTCTCTCCTGCCGGGGCTGATTTGGGTGTGACAAGTATTTCCGGAGAGCGCGCGGGCGTAGTCACCAAAGGCGAGGTGCGGGCGCTTCCGGTTTACGGGCCGGGAGGGTATGCGTGGCGGCCCGCTGCGGGAGAGACGGTGCTGGTCATTAAGGGCGGAACCGGCGGAGAGGAGTCCTGCGTGGCAGGTGCAAAGCAGACGGATGCACCTGCCGGGCTTTGTCCCGGAGAGGTTTATATCCACGCCAAAGGCGCCAGTGTGTATCTCAAAAATGATGGAACGGTGGAGCTGCGGGGCAGCATTGTCCTGTCGGGACAGGTGGAGATAAACGGTGGGCTGCGCGTAAACGGGGAGCCCTATCTACCCTGCAAGTGCGGGGAGGAATAGGAATGACAGAACTGAAAATCAGAAACGGGGATTATGTGGCCGACGGCGTTGGCGGGACGGTTCGAGTGAAGGGCCGGGACGCGCTGCTGCAAAGAGTTTTGTTCCGACTGACGGCAAGACGGGGCGGGTTTCCGTTTTTGGAAAATGTGGGCAGCACGCTGTATGCACTGGGAGGCGAGACGCCTTCCCGTCGGCAAAGCGCGGCGGAAGCGGCGGTGGCACAGGCGCTGTCGGAGGAACAAAACCTGCGCGTGGAGAAGGTGGAGCTGGACGGAAGCCGACTGGCGGTGCGGATGAACTATGAAGGGGAGGAGCTGAATCTGCAGCTTACGGTGCGGTGACAGGAGTAAAACATGAGGACAACAGATGAAATTTTTCAGGAGCTGCTTTCGGCATTTCGGGAGCGGTCCGGTTATGGAGCGGAGGACGCTTGCGATCTGGCAGTGCGGCTGTATGCGGTGGCGGCGCAGGTGCAGGCGCTGGAATGTCAGGCCGACTGGGTGCTGAACCAGAGCTTTCCCCAGACGGCCCAAGGCGTTTATCTGGACGACCACGCGGCTATGCGGGGGATTGCCCGTCAGGCGGCGGCAAAAGCGGGAGGCACACTTCGATTTTCTGTGACAGACGCTCCGGTGCAGGATTTGAGCATTCCCATGGGAAGTGTGTGCATGACGGAGGGAGGAGTGCGCTTTCAGACCACAAGGGCGGCGGTGCTTGCGGCGGGAACACTGACGGCGGACGTACCCGCTGAGGCGCTGGAGCCGGGGGGCAGCAGCAATGCAGCAGCTTGGAGCGTGACAGTGATGGCGGCATGCCCAATGGGAATTACTGCCTGCACAAATCCGACGGCATTTTCCGGAGGGGCTGATGAAGAGAGCGACGAGGCACTTCGTGTACGGGTGCTGGACAGCTTTGAGCGTCTGCCAAACGGGGCAAACGCTGCCTTTTACGAGGAACAGGCACTGCGGCATCAGGGTGTTGCGGCAGCGGTGGCTGTGGGAAGGGCACGGGGCATCGGCACGGTGGATGTGTACATCGCAAAGTCGTCGGGGCTGCCGGATGCGGCGCTGCTGGGTGCGGTAGAAGCCGATTTGCAGGCCAAAAGAGAAATTGCCGTGGACGTGCGGGTGCTGGCTCCGGAGGAGCGTCGCTTGGATGTGACGGTGGAGCTGGACGTAGGTGAAAACGGGAATTTTCCTGTGGTGAAGAGCGCGGCTGAGCGGGCAATTGCCGGATGGCTTACGGGAAAGCTGCTGGGAAAGCCTATTCTTCTGGCGGAGCTTGGCCAACTGATCTATGGCGTGGACGGTGTAAAAAACTATCATATTCTGGCCCCTTCCGCAGACCGGCAGGGGAGCGCCACGATTCTGTATACGCTGGGGGAACTGTGCGTGACGGAAATGGGGGCGTGACATGGCAGGATATGCAGCGCATTTAAAAAACCTGCTGGCGCCCTTGAGCATTTACGATCTCCGCGACGCGACACTGAGCGAAAGTGAATTGTTTGCGCAGGGCGAGGGGCTGGATCAAATTTCTGACCGCCTTGAATATATTGAGCGGGAAACGCTGACAGGCACGGCAGAGGGCGAGGGACTGCTTCGGCGGGAGGAGCTGTTTGCAAGAAAGCCCGCAGCAAACACCGTTGCCCTTCGGCGGAACGCCATCGCGGCGCTGATGCAGATTGATGCGGACAGCTTTTCACTGGACGCAATTAACCGAACCATCAGCGGCTGCGGCATCAAGGCCCTGGCGCAGGAAATGGGGGGCGGCCACATCCGGGTAATTTTTCCGGAGGTGGGAGGAATTCCAGAGGAATTTCAGCAGATTCAAAAAATTGTACTGGACATCATTCCCTGCCATCTGGAAACGGAATTTTACTTCCGCTATATGCTCTGGTCGGAGTGTGAGGATTACGGCTGGACGTGGAATGGAGTGGAGTCGGCGGCACATACATGGCACAGCTTTGAGTTGGCGGTGTAATATGGAAAAGGGGTGGAGTGAACGAATCACGGCACTGGAGGAACGTGTGTCCTCCAACATTCTGAGGATCGGCGCGCTGGAGCAGAGTCAGGAGACGCTGCGGCGGCTGGCCACGGCGGTGGAGGTGCTGGCGACAAAGCAAGAGACGGCGGCCGGAAGCTTGGCGCGGTTGGGAGAGAAAATGGATGCGCTGGAGCGTCGGCCGGGAAAACGGTGGGATGGACTGGTGGACAAAGTCTTTCTGCTTTTGGCGGGGGCGTTTGTCACCTTCCTGCTGACGAGGGGAGGCACTATATGAGGAGAAAATTGACGGCATCAAAAATTATTGCGCTGGGAATTTTAGGCTTGGACGCAATTTGCACATGCGTGGTGCTGTATTTTTGTTATCTGGCAATTCACAATCAATTTACCGGGACACTGCCGTATCTCACCACGCTGATTGGGGCGCTTCAGGCGTCCACAGCGGTGGTGCTGGCGGCGTATTTCGGAAAAAGCAAGGCGGAAAACACCCGGGGCGGCATCATTTATGACGCGGCGATAGGGATGGACGAGGATATCTGAGAGAGGAGAATTCTATGGGGGAATTGATGAGAAAGCTTAGCTCACGAAAGATGTGGGCTGCTGTGGCGGGAATCGTGACGGGTCTTGCCATGGTGTTTGGGCTGGATGAAAATGCGATCTCCACTGTGGCGGGAGCAGTGGTGGCAATTGCCTCGGTGACGACGTATATCATCACCGAGGGCAAAGTGGACGCCGAGAGTGTTGGCCAGATGGCTGACGCGGCCCGAGATGCCGCAGATGCGCTGAGGAGCGCAGACGGAGCATGACGGGGGCGGAAAAGCTGCTGGCAGTTGCGCGGCAGGAGCTGGGAACGAAGGAAGTGCCCGCCGGAAGCAACCGGGTGAAATACAACACGGTCTACTACGGCAGAGAAACGCTTGGAGACAGCTATCCGTGGTGCTGTGTATTTCTGTGGTGGTGCTTTCGGGAAGCGGGGCTGAGTGCGCTGTTCTATGGCGGCGGTAAAACCGCATCCAGCGGCGCTCTTGCAAATTGGGCCCGGAAAAACGGACGGTTTGCGGAAAAAGGCTTTCTGCCCGGAGATTTGGTGTTTTTCCAATTCAGCGGGTCCGTGATTGAACACATGGGCGTGGTGGAACGGGTGAACGCTGACGGAAGCCTTGTCACCATAGAGGGAAACACCGGAACACTCAGCGACGCCAACGGCGGAGAGGTGCAGCGAAGGACAAGGGCTGTACGGTATGTGGTGGGAGCGCTTCGCCCAGAGTATGAGGAGGAAACAATGACCCAAAACGAATTTGACGCGATGATGACCGTATGGCTGCAAAAACGAGGAGAGCTGCCTCCCGGGGAGTTTTCGGAACAGGCCCGCGCATGGGCTGAAAAAAACGGGATCGTCCGGGGTGCCGGCGACGGAACGTATCAGTATAAAAGCTGGTGCACCAGAGAGCAGATGCTGGTGTTTCTTCACCGGTTTTTGGAGACGCTTAAATCATAAACGTTTAATAAAAATGCCCGCCGTCCATATGGACGGCGGGCGCTTTTATAATAGTTTCAAACGCATTTTTTTGCATCAAGGAGGTCCTGAATCAACTGGCGAATATGAGCAATCTGTGCATCCGTAAGGCCTGAGGCATCAATGACGGCATCGGGCTGCCGACCCAGAAGCACGTCGGTGGAGACGGCAAAAAAATCAGCCAGTCGCTCAAGCAGCTCCACGGAGGGCTGAATGTTGTTGTTTTCCCAGTTGGAGACGCTCTGCTTGGAAACGCCCAGCCGCTCGGCCAGACGCGCTTGAGTGATTCCGCTTGCCAGCCGCAGCCGGTGTATTTCGTCGCACAACATGGGAAGTTCCTCCTGAATCCAAAATTACAATATCATTGTAAAATTCAACTTGACAAAATGGAAATATAAAAGTATTGTAATATTGGATATATGAGAAAATTTTGTTATTTTACGTCATTGACGGGCGATTTTGCACGATCTGTGCGTATTGTTCGGAGAGCAAAGGCCAATTGATGAGTCGCCACCAGGCATCCAGATAGTCGCCCCGGCGATTTTGATATTGCAGATAATACGCATGTTCCCACACGTCGCAGCAAAGCAGGGGTACAAGAGGCAGGACAGTGTCCTGATTGGCTACGTTTTGAAGGGT
This sequence comes from Bacillota bacterium, assembly GCA_023402075.1. GTDB lineage: Bacteria > Bacillota > Clostridia > Oscillospirales > Oscillospiraceae > Oscillibacter. The sequence continues at coordinate 55,556 of JAEXCS010000011.1, forward strand.
CAGAATTCCGTCTGAATCGGTGCATAGGCAGGTCCAGCCGGAACCGAAGACGGAAAGTGCGGCACTTTTCAGGGCGATTCTAAGTCCATCGGTGCTGCCAAAGATGAGACGGATTGCGTCCCCCAGCCGTGGCTGGGGAGATGAGGGAGGCAGGGCGTGGAGCGTGCGGAAATAGATGTCGTGGTTGAATACGCCCCCGGCATTGTTGCGCACACCCTGGCGAATTTGCGGGGGTAAGTCCATCCAGTGCTCGCACAACTGAATCAAAGACCAGTCCTGATAAGCAGGATAGGACTCCAGCAGCTTGTTCAGATTGTCCACATAGGCCGCAAAATGCTTGTCGTGGTGGAAACACAGAAGCTTGGAGTCAAGGTCTGGTTCCAGTGCGTCATAAGGATAGGGCAGCGGGGGAAGGACAAAGGGATATTGCTTTTCTTCCATGGGCGTCATCCTTTCCACATATGTTCATCAGAGAAGTATACGCCACAGAGTCCGGAATTATGCGGGGACCGGCGGGTGAAAAATGGGGTTTCGGCGAAAATTTCGGGACTTCGACACAGGGAATAAGATATTCTGCTAGGCAAGCAACATATCAATTGGGAGAAGATGATTTTATGACGGACGACGAATTGGATTTCTGCATTCTGTGCGGCCCGCTGGCGGACGCTGTGGAGCTGCTGGATGAAGGAAATACCACGGCGGCCCGGGCGATTATGATGCGGGTTCTCAGGCGCGCGCAGGAGCTGTGCGAACGGGATCAGGGCATGGCATGAAATAAAAGTGCGAAAAAGGCGTTTCCGGAAAGTTTTACTTTCCGGAAACGCCTTTAATTTTTCGATACCGAGCGCTTTACTGCCCCAAGTATTTGCGAACTAAAACCTGCAGCAGCTCGTCTCTGTCGATTTTACGGATCAGAGTCCGGGCATTATTGTGGTTGGTGATATAGGTGGGGTCCTCGGAGAGAATATAACCCACGATCTGATTAATGGGATTATAGCCTTTTTCCTCCAATGCCTGATAGACCGTTGACAGGACATGGCGAATCTCCGCGTCTTTTTCTATTGCAAGATTGAATTTTCTGGTGAAATCGTCCACGCAGACACCACCTTTCCCCTCGTATAGACTTTATTATACTCGACTTTTGCCGGACTGTAAAGAGCAAAGAAAAACTTTGGCGCAGATTTTGCAGCCCTGTTTCAGCGCAGTGCCGCGTCCAGCTCACTCTTTAAAAGAGCCAGAATTCCGGTTACCTCCGCGTCCGCTTCGGCGGCGGTGAGACTGCGGTCGTCCGCCCGGAAAGCCAGATTGAAGGCCACGCTCTTTTTGCCCGGGGCGATTCCCGTGCCGGCGTACACATCGAACAGGGACACCTCTTTCAACAGGCCCTGAGAGCCTTTGCGGATACACGCCTCCAGCGCGCCCACCGTGACGGATTTGCCGCATACCACAGCAATGTCCCGTGCCACGGCGGGGAAGCGGGGCAGAGCCTTGTATACGGGTTGGGCTCCCATGGCGGCATAAAGCGCGTCAAACCGCAGCTCGGCGGCGTACAGCGCGCAGTCCACGCCGTAGTTTACCGCAACATCCGGGTGAATCTGGCCCAGAACGCCAAGGGGTTCCCCGTTCAGCAGGACTTTGGCGCAGCGGCCGGGATGGTAGGAGGGGTTGCCGGTTTCCGCCTCAAATACCGCGCCGTCAATGCGCAGACCTTCCAGCAAGGTTTCCACAGCCCCCTTCACGGAGAAAAAGTCAACCTCCGGCCCGAAGGCGCCAAGGGACAAAATCTTCGGCTCTTCCGCCACGCCATTTGCGTCGGGGCCGGTTTTCTTGGGGAAATAGGTTCTTCCCAGCTCGTAGAGATACGCGGATTTGTTGCGGAAGTTGTAGTTCCGGGTCAGGATTTCCAGCATGGAGGGCAGCGTGGTGGTGCGCATGATGGAGGTGTCCTCCCCCAGAGGATTCAGAATTTTCAGGGAATTGCGCAGGGAAGAATCGGCGGGAAGGTTGATTTTGTCGTAATAGGAGGGGCTGATGAAGGAGTAGGTGATAATCTCGTCAAAGCCCAAAGACCGGCATAGGGCACCCACGCTCCGTTCTGCCAGCTGGATGGGAGTATAGCCGCCGCCGTGGGCAGACGCGCCGCCGGAAAGGGTGACGGGAATGTTGTTATACCCATGGAAGCGAGCAACTTCCTCGGCGAGATCCGCCATACCCTCCACGTCGCTGCGCCAGGAGGGAACGGTGACTTTGTCGCCGTCCAGTTCAAAGTCCAGCGTTTCCAAAATGGTGCGCATCTCGCTTTCGGCAACGTTTGTGCCAAGCAGCGCGTTAATCCGCTGGGGTTCAAGCTTCAAAACCGTGGGGGCGGAATCCTTGGCGATCACGTCCATCACGCCGTCCACCACTTCGCCAGCGCCCAGCAGCTCCACCAGTTCGCAGGCACGCTGCACCGCCTTCATGGTGTTCATGGCGTCCAGACCCTTTTCATAGCGGGCGGAGGCCTCGGAGCGCATATTCAGCGCCACGGCGGTGCGCCGGACGGACGCGCCGTTGAAGTTTGCGGACTCGAACAAAACCTGCGCGGTGTCGCCCACGATTTCGCTGTTGGCACCGCCCATCACGCCGGCCACGCACACGGGCTTTTTCTCGTCGCAGATGCACAGCATGCTGGGCGTCAGCTTGCGGACGGTTCCGTCCAGCGTCTCAATCGTCTCTCCCTCCCGGGCGGTGCGGACAATGATTCTTCCACCCTCTACGCAGGAGAAGTCGAATGCGTGCATGGGCTGGCCATATTCCAGCATGACATAGTTGGTGATGTCCACGATGTTGTTGATGGGCCGCACGCCGGAATTGCGCAGCCGCTCCCGCATCCATGCGGGGGACGGCTTGATTTTTACGTTTTTCACCATCCGGGCAGTGTACCGGGGACACAGGTCGCCATCCTCAATATCGATGTCCGCCAGCTCTGCGATGCTGCCGCCGCAGCCCCGGATTTCCGGAGTGTGAAGCTTCAGGGGCTTGCGGAAGGTGGCGGCGGCTTCCCGTGCAAGGCCGATAATGCTCAGGCAGTCGGGCCGGTTGGGGGTGATCTCAAACTCCACCACATGGTCGTCGCAGCCGATGAGGGTTGCCACATCGTCGCCGGGCTGCACGTTCTCCTCCCGCAGAATCCAGATGCCGTCGGTGATGCAGTGGGGGAATTCGGATTGCTGGGCGTGGAGGTCGTCGGGCGTGCAGATTTTTTCCGCCTTAGCATCGTAGGCTGCCATGTCTCCCTCATGGAGGTTCTGGCAGTCGGTATCCAGCATGGCGGTGCTGCCGCCAAGATCCAAAACGGTATGATACAGCCCGTCCGGCTGTGTCGCGCATTCCAAAACCTTCGCAGCCGATACCGACCCGAACAGCTTGTGCCCCGGCTGAATATCCGCCGGGATGGAGGGCTCCTCGCCCTTCAGCGGGGTGTAGTCCCCCAAAATCGCCGCTGGTTTAATTGCAGCATTGGGATAATCGTGCTCGGCGGTGAGGTTCAGCTCCTTCAAAGAGCATAGCATTCCCTGAGACGCGATGCCCCGAAGCTTGCCGCTTTCAATTTTCACACCGCCGGGAAGCAGCGCCCCGTCCTTTGCCACGGGGACAAGATCGCCCACATGGATGTTCCACGCGCCGGTGACAATCTGGACGGGTTCAGCGCCCGTGTCCACCTGCAGCACCCACATGTGGTCGGAGTCCGGGTGGCGCTTCATCTCCGTAATTTTGCCCACGACCACGTTTTTGATTCCCGCACCAAGGTTGGTGGTAACCTCCTGCTTGGAGCCGGAGAGGGTCATCGCCTCGGCGAATTCCCGGTCGGAGGCATCCACCTCCACAAATTCATTCAACCATTTTCTGGACAGTAACATCGTATCCCTCTCCCCCTATCAGAATTGTTCCAGGAACCGCACGTCGTTTTCAAAAATCAGGCGCATGTCGCTGATTTTGTACTGGCCGAGGGCCAGCCGCTCCAGTCCCATGCCGAAGGCAAAGCCGGAGTAGACCTCCGGGTCAATGCCGCAGTTTTTAAGCACCTTGGGATGAACCATCCCCGCGCCCAGCACCTCAATCCAGCCCTCGCTCTTGCAGGTGGGGCAGCCTACGCCGCCGCACTTGTGGCACTGAATGTCCATTTCGCAGCTCGGCTCCGTGAAGGGAAAGTGGTGGGGGCGGAAGCGGGTGACGGTGTGCTCGCCGTAAATTCTGCGGATGACGGCGTTCAGTGTCCCCTTCAAATCGCCCATGGTCACGCCCTTGTCCACCACGATGCCTTCAATCTGATGGAACATGGGGGAGTGGGTGGCGTCTACCTCGTCCTTGCGGTATACCCGTCCGGGGGACAGCACCCGGATGGGCAGCTCTCGGGATTCCATGGCGCGAATCTGCATATTGGAGGTTTGGGTCCGCAGCAAAACATTGGAATCCTCCGTAAGGTAAAACGTGTCGGACCATTCCCGGGCGGGGTGGTCGGCGGGGGTGTTCAGCTTGGTGAAGTTATAGTCTGCCAGCTCCACCTCCGGCCCGTCCAGAATTTCAAAGCCCAGCGCAATGAAAATGTCCTTGATTTCGTCCAGTACGCTGTACATGGGGTGCTTGTGGCCGATGCGCAGCTTTTTGCCGGGAATCGTCACGTCCACGGCCTCGTTTTCAAGCCGCGCTTCCATCGCCTTGCGTTCAAGAAGGGTGGACTGGGCCTCAATGGCGGATTCCAGTCCGGAGCGGACTTCGTTGGCAAGCTGGCCCATCACAGGGCGCAGCTCGGCAGACAGACCGCCCATCTGCTTCAGCAGGGCCGTCAGCTCGCCCTTTTTGCCCAGATACTTCACCCGCAGCGCTTCTAAGTCCGCGGCGGCCTGCGTCCCGGTTACGGCTTCCAGCGCGGCTTTGCGGATGGTTTCCAGTTGTTCCTTCATACTTCATGCTCCTTTACCGTATATTAAAAATCACGTATTTCAGAGGGCGGACGGCATAAAAAAACGCCCCTCGTCCCCAAATTGGGACGAAAGGCTCAGCTCCCGCGGTACCACCCAAATTCGCGCGGAGTGCCGCGCGCGCTTGAACCCCTGTAACGGTGGGTCTCCGGCCATGTCTCCATGGCGGCTCCCGGGCGAACCAAACGACGCGCCGCGGGCCGGCTTGCAGCCGGTGACCAGCCCTCTCTTGGCGGCGGAGAATCATTATTTTCCCGTTCAACGCTGTTTTCAACTACCACTTATAGCACGAAACCCAAGGAAATGCAAGAGGAAAATCCCCCGCTCGGCGTATTTTGCACCAAACGGGGGAGTTTATCAGTCTGAAAGGTTTTCCATCAGAATTTCGGATACTGCGCCGTTTTTCATATAAAACGTAATGTGGCTTCCCAGCATTTCCCCGTCCCCGGGCCAGACCCACGCGCCGTCGCCGTCCTCCGCGCGGATTCTGTCGGTATAGTCCGCGCCCGGATAGGCCGCTAAAATATCGGTTTTATTGTCCCCCACGGACACGCCCAACCATGTTTTTACAGCTGGGGAGTCGGTTTCCATGCGGCTTACAATGCTTGCTTCGCCGTCTTCGCCGGAATAGGCGACATACTTCACATCCACGCCGCCGTAGGAAAATGCATAGATTTTTTCCCCGTTGTCGCCGGTTCCCACGGATGTGGGCTTTTCGGGAAAGTCCTTGTAGAGCCACGGGTACGCGCCGCTCTTTTTTCCAAGGGTAAGGCATTGCTCGTTTGCCAATAGACAAAACGCTGCGTTTGCGTCGTCCTGATGGAGCTGGGTTGCCTGCATCCATGCGGTTTTCAGGGCGTTCAGCAGGGCGGCTTCGCGGCCGTTTTTGGGCTGATGGGTGTTCAGAACGGTTTCAAGCTCTGCCTGCTGATCTGGCGCGAACCAGCCATAGGCAGCCCCCGCTGACCGGGCGATGATCGAATCCCGCTGCTCCCACGGGCTGTCCGGGAACACGGACAGGGCCGCAAACCACTCGTCCGGATCGTTTAAAAGCCGCTGGGTAAAATAGTCGCCCGGCCCCTCGGAAAACGCCCCGTCGGCGTGAACCAGCCAGCAGGCCAATTTTAGGGTCGGCCAGTTCTGCGCGTTTTCCTGTTCCATCGTGGACGGAGCGCCATAGGAGAAGCGGAACACCGTCTTCGCCGTCTCGTCCAGCGCGTCGGAGGGGCAGAAGGTGGAAAAGCGCCAACCGTCCGGTGTTTTTATGTAATCCAGCGTCTTCTGGGAATAGCCCACGGTGGCAGAGGGATACTCCAATTCGTAGCTGTCGATGTAAAAGGTCACGGTTACGGTCCAGCGGTCAGTGTCCGTTTGCTCTGCACGGACGGCTTTTCCCAGCAGATAGAGATTGCTGCCTCTGGCCGCGTCGGCGGCGTAAAGCTGTCCGCCGATGTCCCGATAGCCCGCGCCGCCGCCCATCAGTTCGTCCGATAGCTGCTGGGTAAAGCAACTTCGCACACAAACGTCCAGATCGGCGTAGGTGTTCAGGCCCTCATAAGCCGCCGGCCGGTAGGAAAGACCCTCCTGCTTGGGGTCATAAGGCTTGCCGTCCTCATCCACCGGCTCCCCGGCGGTGGGGAGGGAGCACAGGTCAAACCAGTCGTAAACCTCCGCCGCCCGTTCATAGGCGGCCAGCACGTCTGCCTCCGTCAGTTCGGGCGAAGCGGCTTCCTCATGAAGGGAGGAAGCGGAGGAAGTCCCTCCGGCGGGCCTCCCGCAGGCGGACACGGACAGAGCCAGCGCGGCAAATAAAATCAGCGACAAAGCGCGTCTTCTCATGAAGAGAACCTCCTGTCTTGCTTGGATATGCAAGATACTTCCATTAAAAGACGCTGGAGGGAGCAAAAAAGTTGCAAGGATTTGGAGAAAACGGGCCTGAAATATTTTATCCCACCTCAACCCCTTGCAATCCGGCAACAGGGCACTATAATTAGGAGCAACGAAAAAGTGTTTCCCACCGTGAGATTGCGGGGCTGAGGAGACAAGGCTTGGGCATTTAGCCCGGAGAGGAGAACGCCATGAAAACGCAGGAGCTTACCGTGGAATTTATCCGGGAGGCGCTGCCGCCCCGGAAAGCTGACGGCCACAAGGGTGACTTCGGCAAGCTGATCATCGTGGGCGGCGCGGTGGGGTATACCGGCGCGCCCTATCTTGCCGCGTTGGGCGCGGAGCGCTGTGGCTGCGGACTGATTTATCTGGGTGTGCCGGAATCCATTTGGCAGGTAGAGGCGGGCAGGTGCGGTTCCTCTATGCCCTTTCCCGCGCCGGACAAAAACGGAATGCTGTGTGAAAAAGCGCTTAGGCCCCTTCGGGAAAGGCTGGAGGAGTGCGGCGTTCTGGCCCTCGGTCCCGGACTGGGCCGCTCAACAGACACGCAGAAGCTGGTTTTGGGCCTGCTGGAAACGGAAAAGCCCGTGGTGCTGGATGCCGACGGCATAAACGCACTTTCGGGGCATATGGATAGTCTGGATGCGCGGCGAGGCCGCGTCACGATTCTCACGCCCCACGACGGCGAGTTTGCCCGTCTGGGCGGGGACCTGACGGCGGACCGGGCGGACTCCGCCCGGGACTTTGCCAAAGCTCATGGCTGCATACTGGTGCGCAAGGGCCACCGTACGCTCGTCGCAACGCCCGAGGGGACGGTGCTTCAAAATTCCACAGGAAACTCCGGACTTGCCAAGGGCGGCAGCGGAGACGTGCTTACCGGGATGATCGCTTCGCTCTTGGCGCAGAGGACAACGCCCTTGCGGGCGGCAGCCTGCGGGGTTTATCTTCACGGGCTTGCGGGGGATTTGTGCGCCGAATGGCTGACGGAGTACGGCATGACGCCCAGGGACACGGCGGAGGCAATTCCCAGCGCATTTCAAACGGTTTTGACGGAACAACATTAAGGAGGGATATCCGGGTGCGCAAACCGACGGCTTGTGTACCGATGATAACGCTCTGCCTGCTGCTAAGTGCCTGCGGCGGGGGAGAAAAGCAGACGGCGCAGGCTGCGCGGGCGCCCTATCAGGAGATGGAGAGCGCCCAAATGACCGCGGAGGTCACTGCCTTTTACGGCGACGAGGTCAGTGCCTTTACCCTGCGGTGTGAGTACGCCCCGGAGACGTCCACCGTGGAGGTGCTGGCGCCGGAGACGGTGGTGGGCGTGAAGGCCCGCATGGACGGAGACGGGCTGACGCTGCTCTATGAAGACGACTGTCTCCCGGCAGGGCCTTTAAGCGGGGAGGTGCTCAGCCCTGCGTCCTGCCTGCCCCGGCTGATGAGCGCCCTGCGGGATGGCTGGCTGCTGGAGGAAAATGAAGAGAGCTGGGGCGAGGATGACTGCCTGCGTCTGGCGCTGGAACAGACCGGGGCGGAGGGGGGGAGAATTGTGTCCACCCTGTGGCTGCGGCAGGAGGACCGTATCCCTGTGCGGGGAGAAATCTCCGTGGATGAAAAAATAATTTTGCAGGCGGAGTTTACGGACTTTCAATTCGGTGCTATACTGGAGGACAACGGAGGGGCCGGAGAGTAACTGCGGCAAAAGACCCCGACAAATGAAAACTTGAAGGTGAGCGTATGGAAAAGTTCCTGAGAAGGACCTGGGCGGAAATCGACCTGGATGCGCTGGCGCACAACTACCGGACCATTCGGGAGCGAATGGGGCCCAAGTCGAAGTATTTGGGTGTGGTGAAGGCGGACGCTTACGGCCACGGGGCTGTGTGGGTGGCGAAAAAGCTGGAGCGCCTTGGCGCGGAATATCTGGGGGTATCCAATCTGGAGGAGGCGCAGGAGCTGCGCCATCACGGACTTACGCTGCCCATTCTTCTGCTGGGATACACTCCCGCCGACATGACCGAGGCCCTGATTGACAGCCGCGTGACGCAGGATGTTCCTTCTCTTGAAATGGCGCGGGCCTATTCCGATCAGGCCGTTGCCTGTGGAAAAACCCTGACGGTTCATCTAAAGCTGGACACCGGCATGGGCCGCTTGGGCTTTCGGTGCGACGATGCTTACTTTGCGCAGAGCCTTGAAGAAATTCTGGAAGCGATGAAGCTGCCAAACCTTTTCTGGGAAGGGGTCTTCATGCACTTCTGCGTGTCCGACGAGCCGGACACACCCTCCAGCCGGGAGTTTACAAAGACGCAGTACGACCGCTTTTCGCATATGGTAAGCGAGGTGGAACGCCGCGCCGGGATCACATTCCCGATTCATCATTGCTGCAATTCCGGCGGCGTGGCGTTTTATCCCGAGTATGCGTGGGATATGTGCCGCCCGGGCGTGATTCTTTTCGGGACAGAGCCGATGAGCCGCACGCTGGGCCTGAAGCCGGTGATGACTCTGAAAACTACCGTCGGTCCCGTGAAGGACTATGCACCGGAAACCTCCGTCAGCTATGGCAGAACATATTTTACCGACGGGGAGAAGCGCATCGGCGTGCTGCCCATCGGCTATGCCGACGGGCTTCAGCGCTGCCTTTCCGGTAAATGGGAGATGCTGACACCCGATGGCCCCGCCAAAATTTTGGGCCGTGTCTGCATGGATATGTGCATGGTAGATCTGACGGATTTGCCCGGCGTGCACACCGGCGATGAGGTGGAGGTCTTCGGCCCCAACAATCCCGTGGAGAAAATGGCGGAGGTGGCGGGCACCATTACTTATGAGCTGACGTGCGACATTTCAAAACGGGTGCCCCGCGTCTATCTCGAAAATGGCCGGATTACGGACCGCCATTTGCAGCTTCTTCTTTGATTCGACGCGCTGCTGCGCATATTTGCACAGCCGTGTCCCAAGGTTTAAAAGCACACCCCGGCCCCCCGGTTGCATAGAATAAACCGGGGCCGGTCGAACCGGAAAAAAGGCGTATAAATTTTCCGGCTGCGTGGGAGAATGATAGTGGCCACGCTGAAAAAGAGTTTCAGCGGCGGGTACTATTTTCGGCGGAGTGTGAACTTTGTGGATACGAGTGTTGTGAAACGCGGCGACATTTATTACGCCGACCTTAGCCCGGTGGTGGGAAGCGAGCAGGGTGGCGTACGGCCTGTGCTGATTATTCAGAATGATACCGGCAACAGATACAGTCCCACCGTCATCGCAGCGGCGATCACCTCTCAGACGGGGAAAGCCCGTCTGCCCACCCACATAGACTTGCCCATGGCGGATAGCCGGGGCCTTTCCAAAGATTCCGTGGTCCTGCTGGAGCAGGTGCGGACGCTGGATAAGCGGCGGCTGAGAGAGCATATGGGCCATGTGGATGAACAGGTGATGGAAAAGATTGACACCGCAATTGCGGTGAGCTTCGGCCTGCAGCACGACCAACTGGTCTAGGCGGGTATTTTAACTTCAAGCGGGCGGAAGACCGGAGAAAAGAATACATAACCGTATTCTTTTCCCTGGCGCCGCCTGTGGTGGGAGGGCTTGATGAACCAAAAGAAAAATAGATGGGGTCTGCGGGCCGGGGGATTGATGCTGGCCTCCATGGCGGCAATGATTACATTTTCCGCAGCGGCGGATGCGGGCTCTCAGGGGGACCCGCTGGTGACGCTGAGCTATCTGAACGAGACATTTCTGCCCAAAATTTTGGCGCAGGTGCAGGGAAATGGGACCGGCAGTGCGGGGACAAGCTTTACTGTGGTGGATTTGTCCAAGGGCGGCAGTCTGAACCTTTCCGTAGGTGCGGAGGTGCTGCTTCGGGCAGGCTCGGCTTCCTGCGGTGCTGCATCCTCTCCGGGCCTTGTGGACGAAACCTCCGCCGGGGTTCTGGAAAACGGCGGTGCGCTGGTGAAAAACCACCTGTACATGGCAACCATGGAGGGGCGGACGGTAAAGGCCGTGTCTGATGGGGTGAAGCTTTTGGTGCGGGGAAGCTACTCTGTAAGCTGATAACTGAAAACAAGCATACATAAAAGCCCGCCGCCTGCGCATAGGATAGCGCAGGCGGCGGTTTTTGAACCCTTTGAGAGGATTGCGTCCCGCGCCGCCCGAAGGGAGAGGAAGCCGCCATGGACAAGTATCCGCTGTATCTGGACGGCAGAGCTGCCGGGGAGCTGAGCGTGACCGAAGCCGGGATGTACGCCGACTACCGTGCCGCGTGCCGCATTCCCGGCCCCGCATTTTTGCGGGCATATCTTGTGGGGGAGCAGGGCGAAATGCTTTTGGGCGTTCTTGCGCCGGAGGGCGGGGCGTATTCCATCCGCCGCAAACTGAGCCGCCGGGAGACGGCGGATCTTGGAAAGCTTCTGCGCTGCGATGCGCGGCGGGAGGGAGAACGGGCATGGGAACGGGTTCCCGCGCCGGAGCGGCTGTTGAAATCCCAGTGGCTTTCCCATATGTTGCAAGGTGTTTCTGGGGTGCTGACCCAACAGGGGGAAGGGCGGCTGCTGGTGGCAATCCCCTATGACATGGCAAAGCCCTTTCCGTTGGTACCGCTGTTCTGCTTCGCAAAAATCTGCCGGATTGAGGGAATGCCGCACGTGGTCTATGCCTTCGACGCGCAGGAACGGCCGCTGATGCCCTAAGCTTTCAATGCACAGGACTTTCTAAAAAAAATTTTTTGAAAAGCAAATGATGTATACCACAACGCTTTGCGTTGTGGTATACTGTGCCTTAAAGAATGATTTTCGGCGCAGCCTGCCCCGCTATGATTCCGCCCTTGGGCCGAAATATGCAGGCTTTGCCGTGAGGAAGGAGAACCCCGATGAAATGCCCCTATTGCGGGTTTGCCGAGAGCAAGGTTGTGGATTCCCGCCCCACCGACGACGGCGCCAGCATCCGCCGCAGGCGGGAGTGCCTGTCCTGCAATAATCGGTTCACCACCTATGAGACGGTGGAAAGCCTGCCCATGGTTGCGGTGAAAAAGGATGGCAGCCGCCAGAGCTTTGACCGCAGCAAGATCCTGCACGGCATGATCCGCGCCTGCGAGAAACGGCCTGTTCCGCTGGCGGAGCTGGAGCGTATTGCCGACGAGGTGGAGCAGGAGCTGCAAAACGGACTGGACCGGGAAATCGCCACGGAGCACATCGGCGAGCTGGTGATGGATAAGCTTCGTAAGCTGGATCAGGTGGCCTATGTTCGATTTGCTTCTGTCTACCGCCAGTTTAAGGACATTGATACCTTTATGTCGGAGCTGAACAAGCTTTTGGCGGAGCAATAAACCTGACACCGTGCCAAGTATCACAATCTGGAAGTCTCTTGGTTTCGTTAATCCCGGCCGACCCGCCAAACCATAACATGCCCATGGCTGGACGGATATTAATGAGCAGAGCGGACCTTACCGACATGGATATGCGGCATCTTGAAGATGACTTACTATCCATTTTTACACAAATTTAATTGCAGCAAGCCTGAGAATACACGAGTTTTACGTGTATTCTCAGGCTTTTTTATTGCTGATGGAATTGGAGAGGGAAGCGTGAAATGAAAAAGTGGGATTAGGTTATTAGTTTCTTATATGTGACGGCAAAGTGGTTGCCGAATTTTGTATTTTACAAAATGAAACTTAATGAAACGAAATGGAAACGTTTTGATTCAAATGTGTTTCTCTTGAAATTGCGCTAACGTTTACGTTTGCAATAAAGACAAGATATGCTGGATAAAAACAGATTGTTAGCAAAATGCAATACGCATAATTGCTAAAGTTTTAACTAAAATTTTATATACTTCACAAATTAGACATATTTTTCATATGCGGCGCAGACGGAATAAATTGTTGGCACATCTTTTGCTGTATAAAAGAAAAACGGCGTTTACGATTGGGCCGCTGCATTGGCCCGACGAGAACAGCGATTGATTTGACGGAGGTATTATTATGAACAATAGACCCATCCTCGGCGTCCTACTCGGAAACTCTGCCGGAGTAGGCCCGGAGCTGGTAGCAAAGCTGGCTGTGCAGGACACATATAAAGCCTATTGCCGCCCTGTTATTATTGGTGATCTGCGAATGTTTGAACGTGGTTTGCAGGTGATCGGCGGCGACGTTCCGTACTACGCAATCAATGATTTGAGCGAATGTGACTGGGAGCGCGGCTACCCTGTTTTGGACTTGAAGAACCAGGACCCCTCACAGGTTCCTTATGGCGAGGCAGTTCAATATTGTGGAAAAAGCGATCTCGATCAGATGGATACTGCAATTGAATTGTGTAAAGCCGGAAAAATTGAGGGGTTTGTGTTTGGCCCATTCCACAAAGGCGCTATGAAGATGGCCGGGATGCATGTGGAGAGTGAGCACACCTATCTTGCAGATAAATTTGGTGTGACAACTCCCTTTGGCGAGATCAATATGATGGACGAGCTGATGACTGTTCGTGTTACCAGCCACATTCCGCTGAAAGAGGTAAGCGAACATCTGACGGAAGAGACGCTGCGTGAAGCCATTACATTGGGCGAGATTACCGGCGAGAGCTTTGGCATTCAGCCCCGCATGGCGGTTGCCGCGTTGAATCCTCACTGCGGGGAGTTTGGTTTGTGCGGACGAGAAGAAGTGGATATACTGGCGCCCACAGTGGAAAAGATCGTTGACGAGACCGGCTGGAATGTCACCGGTCCCTACTCTGCGGACACGCTGTTTATCCGTGCGCTGAATCACGAGGAATTCGATGTTGTGGTGACGCTGTTTCATGATCAGGGACAGATCGCACTGAAGCTCGTCGGATTTGAGCGCTGCATCACCGTTGCCGGAGGGCAGCCCTATCCGGTTGCCACCTGTGCACACGGCACTGCCTTTGACAAGGTGGGAACAGGAAGTGCCACCACTACCTCTTTTGAAAGAGCAGTGAAAGCGGCTTCCAAAATGGCGTTGGCCAAACGCGCTAAATAATAGAAGGAGCAGGAAACTGTGGAAAAGAAGAAGTTTAATACGCAGACTATGGTTCCAATCGTCACTGCTGTTTTTGCCGCTGTATTTATTGTGCTCGGCATTAAGCAGTATGGGTTTTGGAACAATCAGCCTATGCCCGGTTTTTTCCCGGTCATCATTGCAGTGATTTTGTTGGTATCGAGTATTGCCTCCATCATTCAAATAGCAACCAGCAAAAATCAGTCCTCCACGAAGTATAACAAGAATGAGCTGATGGTCATTCTTGGCGGGGCTGGTATTATTTGTGGCACCTATGTGGTGGGTCTGATAGCCAGCTGCCTGATCTATCTGTTCATCTGGCTGAAGTTTGTCGAGCGCGCATCCTGGAAAACTGTGGTCATTGTTGAAATCATTCTGGCCGCGATCATTCTGGGTGTGTTTGTCTCATGGCTGCAGGTCCGCTTTCCCATGGGCTTGTTCCAGTATATTCTGTAAGGAGACCTGATTATGGAGAATTTTACATCATTACTGTCGGGCTTCAATACACTGCTGACTCCGGAAAACATCGGAGTGTGTATGCTGGGCGCCATTCTTGGCCTCATCGTGGGTGCTATGCCGGGCATCGGTTCTTTGGCTGGCGTTGCGCTGCTGCTGCCGCTGACTTATAAGTTCAATCCTACCACCGCCGTCATTATGCTGGGCGCTCTGTACTATTCCAATATGTACGGCGGCTCTTTCAGTGCCATTCTATTAAACATCCCCGGAGATTCTCCGGCTATTACCACTGCGCTGGACGGCTACCCCATGGCTAAGAACGGCCGCCCCGGCCCCGCGCTGGTAACGGCCAACCTTTCCAGCTTCATCGGCGGCACCATCGGTATTTTGATTCTGACTTGCACCGCCTCCGGACTTGCCAATCTGGGCCTGAAGTTCGGCTATGCGGAGATGACGCTGGTATTGCTCATCGCCATGACCTCTATCAGCTGGCTGATTGGTGAGAATCCCCTGAAAGGCATTGTCATCACCATGTTCGGCATCTTAATTGCCAGCATCGGTATGGACACGCTGTCCGGTGCACCCCGCTATAACTTTGGCAACATGTATCTGCTGGGCGGCATTCCGTTTACCTCGTTTGTCATCGGCTGCGTGGGATTTGCGCAAGTCATTAAGCTGATCAATGAGCGGGAGGCCGACGACGCCAAGCGCGGTAGTCAGGAGCGCGCGGTGAAGCTGTCCATTAAAGACAGTATGCTCACAATGCATGACCTGAAGCGCCTGCTTCCTGCGGCTCTGCGGTCCGGTATTATGGGAACCTTCGTCGGTGTCTTGCCCGGATCCGGTGCTACCACCGGATCCATGGTCGGCTATGCCATGCAGAAGAAGTTTAAGAGCGAGCAGCCCATGGGCACCGGCGCAATCGAGGGCATTGCTGCTTCTGAGGCTGCCAACAATGCGGCTGCCGCGGGTGCGTTTGCCCCGCTGCTGGCTCTGGGTATTCCCGGCTCTGGCACCGGCGCGGTACTGCTGGGTGGACTGATGATGTGGGGGCTGAATCCCGGCCCGCTGCTGTTTGATACCAATCCCGAATTCTGCTGGGGTTTGATTTCCTCTTTGTATCTGGCTAATCTTTTTACTCTGTTGGTGGCAATTCTGGTCATTCCGTTCCTGATTAAAATTTTGAGCGTTCCCGTAAAATTTATGATTCCCATTATCACCTGCGTGTGCATTGTGGGTGCATATTCCACCTCCAACTCCATGTTTGGCGTGATCGTTATGTTCATTTCCGGTATCGTTGGATATCTGCTGGAAAAGAACGGATTCCCCACCGCGCCCATGCTGCTGGCCTTTGTGTTGGCTCCTATGCTGGAAAAGAACATGCGTAAGGCATTCATCGCGTCTCAGGGCGGTCTAAAAGTATTTGCGGATTCTCCGCTGAAGCTGGTGCTGCTGGCAATTTTCCTGGTGCTGGTTTTGACGCCGATGGTGAAAAATATTCTGCGCAAGCTCAAGGCAGGGAAGTCTCAGGTTCACGCCTGATCTTCGATATTACCCTGTTCCCCAGAAAAATTAAAATAAGGAGAAATATCATGAAAAAGGTTTTTGCATCTGCTCTTGCATCCCTGATGCTGATGTCGCTGGCTGCCTGTGGCAGCGCTCCATCCGCATCTACCGGTTCCGCTGGTTCCGGCAGCACTCAGTCCGAGGGCTTCGTCCCCACAAAAAGCGTCACCTGGGTATGCACTTCTTCCGCTGGCGGCGGCTCCGATATCTTCACCAGAAAGATCGGGGAGATCATGACCAATGAAAATCTGGTCAATGGACAGACCATTGTCGTCTCCAACGAGACGGACGGCTCAGGCGAGGTTGGCCGCAATAGAGTTGCAACCTTGAAAAACGATGCAGATTACACACTGCTGACCTTCAACTCCGGCGATCTGACCCCCATGGTTAAAAATACGAATAACCGTTCCAGCAACTTCCGCATCCTTGCCATCATGGCAGTTGACAAGCAGCTGCTGTTCTCCTGCCCTGCTTCCGACTCCAAGACCGACTATGCCAAAAACGGCGGAGACCAGTCGGATTTTGCCGCTGCCATTGAAGCAGCCAAGAACGGTACATTTGTTGTCATCGGCGGTTCCAAGGGCGATGATATTGAAACCTATAACAAGCTGATCAAGGAAGTGGGCCTCACCGAACAGCAGATGGGTTACATTACTTATGACTCCACCTCTGATGCCATCACTGCGGCATTGGGCGGCAATGTGGACTTCGTGATCTCCAAGCCCGCAGCAGCTTCCCAGTATGTGGAATCCGGCGATCTGGTTTCCGTTTTGGCTCTGGCCGAAGAGCGTTACTCCGGTAACCTGGCGGACGCGCCTACCCTGTCCGAAATTGGTGACTACGAGAACGTGGAAGTTCCCGTGTGGCGTGGTGTTGCAGCTCCCATCGCTATGAGCGACGAAGCGATTGCCTATTGGTCCGACGTTCTGGAACAGGTCTCCAAGACTGAAACCTGGCAGAACGAGTATTTGAAAACCTATCAGCTGATTGATCAGCACATGGGCACTGACGAGGCAACCCGGTATGTCACCGCTTACGAATCCGTTTATATGGCGGATAACGGCTTGAGCTAATTTTCAATTTATAGTATGATTAAGCGGGTCTGTGTTTTGCAGGTCCGCTTAATCAAATGATAATGGCAATTGCTGTGGGAGGAAGGGCGTCGTATGGTCAGAATTATCATTTTTGTGCCGTCCCCGGATTTAATTGAACAGATGGAAGCAAAAGTGGAGAAGATTCGCAGCAGTGAATTGCATATTGACGTGGTACATCGTTTCGGCACTCCGGAAATCCTCAATCAACTGGGTGGGTATGATGTGATCGTGGCGCGAGGCATCACCTATCGCAAGATTTGCGAGCTCTATTCGGGAAAGCATGTGACCTGTCTGGATTTCGACGGGACGGATATTCTGGAAGCCCTGCTGATCTGTCGGGATAGCTTTCACCCTTCCGTCATCGGATTATGCCTGAAACGCGGTGAGCTCAGGAAGATATTGCCCGGCTTAAATGAACTGTGCCAAGCTGATGTGCGCCTATACGATGTTCTGGATGAAGATAGTGCGTATGCGGCTGTGGACGCCTGCCAGCGGGATGGCGTGGACGCCATCGTCAGCGGCGGAACGATCAGCAATATCTGCCGGGAGCGCGGAATTCCGTGTACCTATATCCATATTCAGCCCGAAACACTGGACCGCGCTGTGTCAGAGGCGATGAAAGCAGCCCGCAGCATTAATACCGAGCGAACGAAAAGCAATATTATCCGTATGATTCTGGACAACAGCGAGGACGCGGTGCTTGCCGTGGATGAAACCGGCTGTATTCTGGAAGCGAATACAAAGGCATATCAGCTTTATCAACTGGATTTTGCGTCTGGGTGGCAGGGGCGGTTGGTCAGTGAAATCAATTCCCAACTGACGTTTATCGGCTCCTCCAGCAATCCGTGCCGGGACGGGGACGAGGGCTTTTTGAACCTGAACGGGCAGAAATACTACGTGAAATACAAGCTGATCTGTGGAGAAGCCTCCGGTGTGGGCACGCTGATCACCACCAGTGCCGCGTCCAAGATCATGCAGGAAGAACGCCAGCTGCGCAAGGACCTCACGTTCAAGGGACTGACCGCGAAATACTCATTTCGTGATTTGATTGCCTTCAGTCCTGCAATGCGCAAGCGTGTTGAAATTGCCAAAAAATTTAGCACAGCCAGCTCGAATGTGTTGATTACCGGAGAAACCGGAACTGGCAAGGAGCTATTTGCCCACAGTATTCATACGGCCAGCAATCGGGCCGATCAGCCCTTTGTGGCCATCAATTGCGCCACGCTTCCTGA
The DNA here is from genome assembly GCA_023402075.1 of Bacillota bacterium. Lineage (GTDB taxonomy): Bacteria > Bacillota > Clostridia > Oscillospirales > Oscillospiraceae > Oscillibacter. The sequence continues at coordinate 73,740 of JAEXCS010000011.1, forward strand.
AAGTCTGCTGGAAAGCGAACTGTTCGGCTATGAGCCGGGTTCTTTTTCCGGTGCTTCCCGCATGGGAAAAACAGGCCTGTTCGAGCAGGCCCATCACGGAACTATTTTCTTGGACGAGATTGGTGAAATTCCGGTTGCTTTGCAGGCAAAGCTGCTGCGGGTGCTTCAGGAGCGGGAAATCCGAAGGATTGGAAGTACCGCGGTCATCCCGATTGACGTGCGGGTGATCGCTGCAACCAATGTCAATATTCAAGAGCAGATCGCGCAGGGCAAGTTTCGCAGCGACCTTCTGTTTCGTCTGAACGCTCTGGAAATTTATATTCCGCCGCTGAGGGAACGGCCAGACGATATTCTGCCGTTAATGGAGCATCAGCTCTGCATTTTTGCTGCCGAGCAGGGGAAAATCCCGCCTCGGCTGACCTTGCGCGCACAGGAGATTCTTCGCCAGTATTCCTGGCCGGGCAACGTGCGTGAGCTCAGAAATGTCTGTGAGCGGCTGGTGGTACTCAACGATGCTCAGGCGATAAGCACTGAGACGCTGGAAGAACTGCATTTGCTTTTTGCCGACGGACAAAGGCCCGGGGGCTTGGAAACTTCCGGGCAGGCTTTGTCTGCCTTCCCTGCCTCGCCAACGCCGACTTCGCTGTATTTGCCGGTCCCTGTGAAAAAGAAGGAGCTTGCCCGGGAATTGGGAGTCAGTCGGACCACGCTCTGGCGGATGATCAAGCGGCAGGAAGAGAAAAACAAATCCGCAGATTCCGAAAAGTGAGACTGTCGCGGGGCAAGGCGGTAAACTCTATTTACAGAAAGAAGGTAACAATTTGCAGCGCGATCATGATTTCAGTCAAGGAAGTATGGCAAAGAATATCACCGTCATGGCTGTTCCAATGATCATTGCACAGTTGATGAATGTCCTTTACAACATAACAGACCGTTTTTTTATCGGACGTATCGGCGGCGGAGAATCCTTGAGTCTGACCGGCGTCGGTATTGTGTTTCCAATCATAAATATCATTACTGCGTTTACAAATCTCTTCGGCATGGGCGGGGCGCCTCTTTGTTCAATTGCCCGTGGGCGAAAGGATGATGAGGCGGCAGAGAAAATTATCGGATCTTCGTTTTTGATGCTATGCATTACCGCACTGATTCTGACATTCATAGGCGTTGTATTTCAAGACCCGCTGCTGCGGCTTTTCGGCACCAGTTCCGAAACCTTTCCATATGCAAAAGATTATTTTTCTGTGTACATTTGGGGAACAGCCGCGTCTGTCATTGGCCTGGGAATGAATAATTTTATTAATTGCCAGGGCTTTGGAAAGGTGGGAATGGTTTCTATTGCCGCAGGTGCGGTGATCAATGTGATTCTCGATCCGCTGTTGATCTTTGTGCTTGACTTGGGAGTGAGAGGCGCTGCCATTGCCACGGTTGTGGCCCAAATGATCTCTGCGGTCTGGGTGCTGCATTTTCTGACAGGACGGAAGGCGTTGCTCCTGCTGCGCAAGGAACATATCCGCTGGCAGCCTGTCGTGCTGTTGCAGACCGTGCAGATGGGCTTTGCAAATTTTGTTATGGCGTTTACCAATGGAATCACGCAATTCGCTTATAACCGCGCGCTGATGAATCTGGGCGGCGATGTGTTTGTGGGAGCCATGACGGTGATCACCTCCGTGCGGGAGATGGTGATTATGCCCGTGCATGGCATCACAGCCGGTTCACAGCCTGTTCTTGGCTATAATTATGGGGCACAAAAGCTTGACCGGGTAAAAAAGGGAATTGCCTTCACAACCGGGGTGTGCGTTGTGTATACCGCAGTGGCCTGGGCTGTGTTGTTTTTGTTCCCGCAGGCGGCTATCCTGTTGTTTACAGATGATCCAAAGCTGATGGAAGTCGGTGTGGATATGCTGCACGTCTATTTTTTTGGTTTTTGCCTCATGGCGCTTCAGTTTTCCGGACAGGCCACCTTCACCGCACTGGGAAAGGCCAAGTATGCCATTTTCTTCTCCTTGTTCCGCAAGGTTGTGCTGGTGATTCCGCTGGTCTGGCTGCTTCCACGCTATATGGGGGTATCCGGTGTGTTCTGGTCGGAGCCAATTTCCAATTTGATCGGCGGAGGCGCCTGTTTTGCGACAATGCTGTGGATGGTGAAAAAGAAGCTCTGAGCTGAAAGTGGGGACCGCCTTTTAAAAGCTCTGTCCCAAATTGAACAAATTACTTTGTGGGAAGAGCAGCAAGGCATGGATTCATGAAAGCCCTCCGTAAGTAGGGCCACGGCGTAGGAGCCGTTGCTGAAAAGGCAGGAAACTGCCATAAACCAAAAAAGGACAATGTATGTTTCGAATATAGACATCTAGGCGCGGACTAGGAGGACAATATATGAAAACAATTACCAACTTGATAAAAGATGTTCCCATTCCCAAAATGGTGCGGATACGGGAGCTTTACGATTCCACCAATATTCCAGAGGAAAAAATTGCGGCAACGGTTACCTCCGAGCTTTCCAGAGAAGTGATTGCGGAGAAAATACAACCCGGAATGAAAATCGCCATTACCTGCGGAAGCCGCGGCATTAACCACTATGCAATTATGACCAAAGCCATTGTGGATTTTGTAAAGTCCCGGGGCGCGGAGCCTTTTATTGTGGCGGCCATGGGCAGCCACGGAGGAGCTACCGCGGAAGGCCAGAGCCAAATTCTTGCCGACTATGGCATCACAGAGCAAAATATGGGCTGCCCGGTGAAAAGCTGCATGGATACAGTTCAGATCGGTATTTCCGAAAAACGGCATCAGTCCGTTCAGATTGATAAAAACGCGGCGGAGGCCGACGGAATTATTCTCTTAAACCGGATTAAGCCCCACACATCTTTCCGCGGCAAGTATGAAAGCGGCCTGATGAAAATGATGGCCATTGGCCTTGGTAAGCAAAAGGGTGCCCATGATCTGCACAGCCAAAGTCCGGCGATTATGCACGAGCTGGTAGAGGAATACGGTCTTACAATTCTGAAAAACGCACCGATTGTCGGTGGAATTGCAGTGATTGAAAATGCTTATGATGATACCTACCTCGTTAAGGCGTTGAGTCCTCAGGAGATCATCGATGAGGAGCCTAAACTCAAGGAGCTTTCTTATAAGACCATTGCCCGCCTGCTTTTTGATAAATGCGACGTGCTGGTTGTGGACCAAATTGGCAAAAATATCAGCGGAGACGGGATGGACCCCAATGTATCTGGGCGCTTTGTTCAGCCCAAATACTGCTCGGGGGGAATCGAAGCGGAAAAGGTGGTTGTTCTTGACCTTACGGACGAGACCCACGGCAATGCGCAGGGCATGGGGCTGGCGGAAGTGACGACCCGGCGACTTTACGACAAGATGAAGCTGGAGATGACTTATCCAACCGGTGTTACCAATACGTTTTTGCATTTGATGAAGATTCCCATGATCATGGACAATGACCGAGAGGCATTGCAGCTGGCGCTTTGCTGCTGCCCGGATGCCGAAGATCAGAACAACATGAAAATGATCCGCATTCACAATACGGCCCACATTGAGTATATTGAAATTTCCGAGGGCCTGCTGCCGCTGGCCAAGGCGAACCCAAACATTGAAATTCTTTCCGAGCCCTATGATCTGATATTTGACGCACAGGGCAATCTGTTTTAATGGGGGAAGGCCTGTGTAGTGCGGGCAATTCCTTTCCCGCTGCCGTTGGCCTGACAGGCTTAATGGCACGGACATACTAAAAGGAGAAGTGCATTTATGCGCAACGCAATGATCATCGATTCCAAAGACAATGTGGTAATCGCCATTGAGACAATTCAGAAGGACGATGATATCATCTATGTCTGCGACGGTGAAACACTGAGCTTTCCCGCTCTGGAGGATATTACAATTTACCATAAGGCAGCCTGCCAGAGCATTTCCAAGGGCAAGTACGTCTCCAAGTACGGACAGCATATCGGTATCGCCGCCTGCGATATTAAAAAAGGTGAGCATATCCATGTTCACAACGTCACCAGCCACCGGGAAAATCTGGATGGCTGACAGGAGGAGATATAAATGAGTTTTTTTGGATATCAGCGTCCGGACGGGAGAGTGGGCATCCGCAATCATGTGCTGATTCTGCCGGCCAGTGTCTGTGCATCCGATACCACACGAATTATTGCCAATCAGGTTAACGGAGCCGTAACCTTTAACAATCAGCAGGGTTGTTCTCAGGTTGCTCCGGATCAGCAGCTTACAATGGACGTGATGGCCGGCTACGCCGCGAACCCCAATGTTTACGGAACCGTGGTTGTATCTTTGGGCTGTGAAAACTGCCAGATGGATTTGGTTGTCAAGGCCATTGAGGAGCGTACCAACAAGCCGCTGCGTCAAATCATCATTCAGGAGGTTGGCGGAACGCTTAAAGCTGTGGAACTTGGCGTCCGGTACGCAAGAGAGCTGGTTCAGGAGGCGTCATTGCTTCAAAAGCAGGAGTTTCCCATGTCCGAGTTGATTCTCGGAACGGAATGCGGCGGCTCCGATCCCACCAGTGGCCTTGCTGCTAATCCTGTCATTGGGCGCCTGAGCGATCTGCTGGTGGCAGACGGGGGGACCTCCATTCTCAGCGAGACAACAGAGTTCATTGGCGCTGAGCATATTTTGGCAAAGCGCGCCAAAACGCCCGAGGTTCATGACCGTATTTTGGAAATTGTACACCGCTATGAAAAATCGCTGCAGTTGATCGGGGAAGAAGTAAGAGCCGGAAATCCATCTCCAGGCAACAAGGCGGGCGGCATCACGACCTTGGAAGAAAAGTCTCTGGGCTGTATTCACAAAGGCGGTCACGCCCCTGTCAGCGCCGTCTATGACTATGCCAAGCAGGTTGCGAAGAAAACGGGCTTGGTGATTATGGATACCCCGGGCAACGATCCCGCCTCTGTTGCGGCGATGGCGGCCGGCGGCGCGCAGGTGGTGGTGTTCTCCTCAGGTCGGGGCAGCCCCACGGGAAATCCCATCGTGCCGGTCATCAAAATTACCGGCAACAAGCTGACCTTTTCCAAGATGGAAGACAACCTGGACTTGGATGCCTCCCCGCTGATCTACGGAACCAAGACGCTGGAGGAGTTGGGCGACGAGCTATATCAAATGGTCAAAGAAGTGGCTTGTGGAAATCAGACCAAAGCGGAAGCGCTGGGCTTTACAGAAATGGCAATTGCCCGTGCTTGTAACTACGTATAAGGTGTTTTCTTGGAATTGATTTCCGAGTGAAACCAATTAGAATAAAGATTTTCATAGCGCAGTTTGGAGCTGCCGGGATGTTCCCGGCAGCTCCCTTTTTATTGATATACAAAAGGCCTCCTGCCGTAGTTTTTATTCTACGGCAGGAGGCAACTGTGGGTAGTGTTAAAAATGGTAGCGTCAAGAATCATGGGCAAATTAGTTTGCAGCCCAAAGTGGAATGAAGTTAACCAACAAATCGTCGTCGCCGATGATCGAATCCTGATGCTTCCTATTCATGAAATTCTTATTTCCCCATTGGGTTCCGGCAACATGATGCGGTCGTGCGCAGACGAGCATCAGGGCGGAGCTGCTATCAGAAAAAGCTCCCACCACGCGGATGCACGGCTCTTTTTTGGTGTTGGTTTGCCACAAAATCAAAGAATGGTTTTTTTAAAAATTTGTCCCTGCTTCATTACAAAAGCCACCTGACGCAAGGCTGAAATATCCTCCAGTGGATCGCCGTCCACCGCAATCAAATCAGCGGCAAGACCGGGCTGGATACTGCCGGTCCGCTGGTCAATGCGGCACATTTTTGCGGCGTTCACCGTTACTCCCTTAACTGCGTTAAGGCTGCTGGCGCCGCATTGGACTGCGTATTCCGCTTCCCTATAAAGAAGACCGTGATAAGCATCAGTACCCAAGGCAAACTTGACGCCGCTCTTCATAACTTTCTCCATGCAGGAAAAGGCGGCGTCCCGCGTCCGGCGGCAGCAGTCTGCACCTGCCGGAGAGAGAAACTCCTCCCGGCTGGGGTCCAGAAGAATGCCGGAGGTCAAATCCAGCCAGCAGTCATACTTGGTCACTAGATCAAGCCCTGCATCATCAATGCAGTAGGCGTGCTCAATTACATCCACGCCTTCTTCAACGCAGTCCACCAGACCCTGCCCGCCAATGCAGTGAGAGGCAACAGGCAGATTTTTGCCAGCAGCTTCCTCTACAACGGTGCGGATTTCTTCGCGGGTGAGGAAGTGCGGGATAAAGGACCCGTTTATGGGGGGCATCCCCGGTGTTGCAAAAATTTTTAACAGGTCAGCCCCTTGGAGCATATTCTCGCGGGCAGTGCGGCGAAATTCTTCAGGCCCGCTGTGAGCCATTCCCACAAAGCCGTGACCGTGGATGCACCTCATACCGATGCCCGCGCATAGCAAATTTGGCCCGATTAGGCGGTTTCGCTGAATTTCTTTCCTGAGTTTTATGTCCAGATAATGGCGGTCGCCCATACACCGGGCGGTGGTGACGCCCGAGAGCAAATCGTCCTGCAAGGTCTTAACCGCCGTGACGGTCAGCTCACACTCGCTGCCCTCCATCATTTCCAGATGACCGGGCAGACGTGCATCCATTCCCGCGTGATTGTGACATTCAATCATTCCGGGCATGAGTGTGAGATTACCCAGATCGACCAGCTCGCACTGGTCGTGGGGTTCGGACAGAAATGCTGCCTGGGGCAATATTTTTTCAATGACGCCGTCATGAAGAATCACGCAGCCGTGGCGCATTCCCTCCAATTCCGGACCGTTAAAAATTTTTTCCGCCAGCAAGGCGGTGTAGCTTGCCATAGATTTAGCCTCCTTTTACCGCTGCGGCCTTCTTTTTGTCCTTGGCGTTCTTGATAAAAGGATAAACGTAGGAGAACAATGTAAAGGCAAAAAAGATAAGAAACAGGGGACGGCCAAAGACTTCCAGAAGCTTTCCAGAGTACAGGGTGGCTGTCTGGGAAAGGCCCTGTTCCAGAATTTTTCCCAGCAGCAGCGCAAGCGCCACCGGAGAGAGCGGATAGTCGTTTTTGACCATGATATAACCTACGATACCCGCGATATACATCATCAGCACGTCCCACATGTTCTTGTTGATGGAGAACGCGCCCACAGTGGCAAGCACCACAATAGAAGTGGACAGCACCGGCTTAGGAATCAGAAGAATTTTGCTGGAGACTTTGCAGTAGAGCCAGCCAACGAAAAACATCATGATATTTATGACGATGAAGCCTACCAGCAGCGTGTAAACCTCTGCGGCGTTTTGAGAAAAGAGCAGGGGGCCGGGGCGAAGTCCATGGATAATCATTGCACCCAAAAAGAGTGCTGCGGGGGCGCTTCCGGGAATCCCCAGCGTCAAAAGAGGAATCAGAGATCCACCCGTAACAGCGTTATTGGCGGTTTCTGAAGCGACAATTCCCTCTAAGGAGCCATTTCCAAATTCTTCGGGGTGCTTGGAGGATTTGCGCGCCTCGTTATAGGCAAAGAAAGAGGCAATATCTGGGCCAGCGGCGGGAATAATACCGATGATTACGCCGATGGCAGCCGAACGGATGAAGTTGCCGATATTGCCGATGATATCTTTAAGATGAATGGCCATCTTGCTGATTCGGCTTACGTTGCTTTGCGTGGACTCGCGGTCTTCAAGCATTTTCAGCACCTCGGGGAGGGAGAACAGGCCGATTAAAACGGGAACCACGTCCACGCCGCCGGTAAGTTGATAAAAACCAGCAGTAAACCGAGGGAAGCCGAGAACAGGGTCCTGCCCCACGGTGGCGATCAAGAGGCTTACAAAGCCTACCAGCAGGCCCTTCAAAAGATTGTCAAAGGAAAGGGTGCAAACAACGCTCAGTCCGAAGATGGCAATCATCATCTGCTCGGGTGCGCCTACCTTCATGGCAATCAGCGCCAGCAGCGGGGCGCCTACCAGCAGAGCAAAGGCGCTGGCAATTCCGCCCACAGTGGAGGCGAAAGTGACCATGGCCAGCGCCAGGCCGGATTTCCCCCTGTTTGTCAACGGGCGCCCCTCCATCGCGGTGGGGACCGAGGCCGGGGTGCCGGGAATGCCGATCAGAACGGCAGGGATTGAACCGCCATAAACGCCGCCGCAGTAAATTCCTGCCAGCAGAAGCATAGCTGCCTCCGGCTCCATGACATAAGAAAAGGGGATAAATACCGCAACGCCCATGGTGGCGGAAAAGCCGGGCAATGCCCCGAACAGCACGCCTACAAAAAGACCGGCGGCGCAGATCAGTAAATTATAGGGCTGAAAAACATGGGTCAAGCCCAAAATAATATTTTCCATATACTCGCTCCCTTACATTAAAAATGTCAGCCAGGTTCCGCGTGGAAGTGTGACCAGCAGAAAGCGCGTAAACAAAAAGTGCATGCTGAAGGTCAAACCCAGCGGGAGCAGTACCAGCAGAGGGATATTGCGTATTTTCAAAAACAAAAGCGATCCCAGCACAAAAAGAAGCGTAGAGACGATGTAACCTATCTTGTCCAACAGGAAAATATAGGCTGCAATCAAAATGGCATAGCTGATAATCATCAGAAGGTTTTGCTTGAAGTCGGGGGCTATCTCCACGGCCTGCTCACAACGGTACTTTTTAATGGATTTAATCAGCAACGCGCCGGTGAGCAATGCGCTGCAAATGATCAGAAAGGTTGGATAACCCTTTGCGGCCGCGGAAATGCTACCCCGCTGCGCCACAAACACTCCCAGAAAAATGAACAAACCGATGCAAATCAGAATGTCATTAAATGATTTTTTTAGTTGCATAGTTTTCTCCTCGCAGATAAGCGTGTTTTATTCCAGACCAGATTCAATCATCTTTTTATAAGTTTCATGGTTCTCCTGATAGAAGGTCTTGAACGCATCGCCGATGCATAACTCGGTCATAACACCGGCCTCCTTGGCCTCGGCCTGATAGTCGGGGTTGTTCCAGGCGGACTCAAAAGCGGCGGCCAGCTTTTCAACAACTTCCTGAGGGGTTCCTGCGGGAGCAACCAGACCTCTCCACATGGTGTGCGTGTAGTCAACGTCTTGCTCTTTGATGGTAGGAATGTCGGGTACCACGTCAAACCGCTCGGCGCTGGTAATGGCAACAGGAATCACATTGCCTGCCTGAATCTGAGGAATTGCCTCGGAGACAAAGGGAACGGCCAGGTCTACGTCGCCGCTTGCCACTGCGGTAATTGCCTCAGAGCCGCCTTGGTAGACGATTCTCTTAAAGTTGATATCCAGCTTCTGTTCCAGAGAAATGCGAAGGAAGTCATGGCTGGTCCATGCGCCGCCCAAAGCAAGTGACAGCTCACCGGGATTGGCTTTGCCTGCTTCCAGCAGGCTGGCTATATCAGTGATGCCGGATTTTTTGCTGGCCACAATGATGTGTGGGTCGGCGGAGTATTTCAAAATGGGCTCAAAGGAATCCACGCCGTACTGAATGCCTTCAAACAGGAGATTGTCATTGGAGTTTGTGCTGGCGAAGTATCCCAGCGTGTATCCGTCGGGGGCCGCGCTGGCGAGTTGAGTCAGGCCCACGGTGCCGCTGCCGCCGGTTACATTCTGGATGACGATTTTTTGCCCCAAAGATTCCTCGGCGTATTTGGACAAAGTGCGCACCGAAATATCCGCACCTCCGCCTGCGGCAAAGGGAACGATTACTTGAACGACCTTGTTGGGGAAGTCAGAACTGCCCCCTCCGGAAGCCGCGCCGCTCGATTGAGAGGAGGGGGGCGCGGAGGAACCGCCGCAGGCAGCCATAGAAAGTGCCATAGTACCCGCAAGTACCGCTGCCAACATTTGTTTTTTTAACATCATAATAATTTCTCCTTTTTTATCCAAAATTTCCCTGAAGTTTTTCCTCTACGCTTTTATAAGCAAAGGATATGCCATTTATCTTTTTTTTGAAATTCCGGCTGCTATTTGTTGCTACTCTCTAGGCACGCACGTACCAATTTGTGCAAAATGGCAAGAATCTTTTTAAATTAAACAAGTTTCAAAGCAAAAAGGCACAAACTATATTGCGATCATGCAATATAGTTTGTGCAATGCAATTTGCAATTAGGAAACTTTAACGGTTACTGAATTCCGTACCTCTTCATTTTTCGCCACAGAGTGCTGGTATCGATTCCCAGCGCGGCGGCGGTTTCTTTGCGGCTGCTGCCGTGCATTTGCAAAGTATGCTCTATTAATTCTCGCTCGGTTTCCCGCAGAGCTTCCTGGGCTGCGGGAGCTACCGTGCTGCGTCCCGATGCCGGGAGAGGACTCATTCTCATGTCCAAAGCGGCGGACACGGCGGACACGCCTGCATATTCCTGTGTACAAAGAACGCAAAGCCGTTCGCAGAAGTTTCGCAGCTCTCGCACGTTCCCGGGCCAATCGTAAGAGCGAACCAATTCCTGCGCGGCGGGTTCCAGACCTTTGAGTCTGCATCCGGCCTCGGCCCGCTCAATGTCTATAAAGTGGTCAATCAGGCAGGAAATATCCTTCCGCCGCTGCCGGATAGGCGGAATAATCAGCCGCAGCACGTCCAGCCGGTAGAGTAAATCCATGCGAAATATGCCTTTGCCAACTGCTTCTTGCAGATCGCGGTTGGTGGCGGAGATTACCCGTACGTCGATGGGAATGACTGTGTCGTGGCCCAGACGCAGAATCTCTCGCTCTTGAAGAACACGGAGCAGACGCCCCTGAAGCTTGGCAGAGATGTCACCTATTTCGTCCAAAAAAATGGTGCCCTTGTGGGCGAGCTCGAAAAGCCCCATTTTGCCGCTCTTGGCCGCTCCTGTAAAAGCGCCTTCCACATAGCCGAACAGTTCCGACTCCAGCAGATCTTCCGGCAAAGATGCGCAGTTAATAGCAACAAAGGGCTCGTTCCGTCTACTACTGGCGTTATGTACCGACTGGGCAAACAGTTCCTTGCCCACGCCTGTCTCTCCCAAAATCAGAAGGCTAGAATTGGAGTTGCTGTAACTTTTCGCCACCCGGATCGTCTCGGCAGTGGCCTCGTCCCGGTGATAAATATTTTCAAACCGGTACTTGGACACAAATCCTTTTTTGGAAAATCGCTTTCGGATTTTTCCTTCTTCCTCCTGAATCTGCGTGATGTCCTGAAACGTGAGTACGCAGCCTACGTTGCATTCATTTCCTTCAATGGGCACACAATTTACCATGATCGTTATATCCCTGACCCGGTGAATTTCCGAGAGAATTTTGATCCCTCGTTCCACCACCTCCTGATAATGGATGTCCGGAAACCATGCGCAGAGCTGTTGGCCCAATAGCTCCTGCTCAGTCACCCCCAGCAGGTTATAGCAATAATTGTTGGCAAGGGTGATGATTCCTTCGTGATCGGTGGAGACGATTCCCTGAAAAGAGTAATTCATGATGTTGGCAATTTGGCTGCTTTTCAGCCGCTCGGCCCGCGTGATCTGGACCGTTTGAAGCGCCTCGTCGATAGCGGAGTTGATTGCTTCTTTCCCGGATTCAATCAGCACCGATGGGATACCGTATTCCGATGCGCAGGCAATCGTGGAGCAGCCGCCCACAATTGCCTGCGCACCGTCTGCAATGGCGTGCTCGGTTAACTCCCGCAGCTTTAGCTCGTCGTCTGCGGCATAGCATCTGATTTCGATATCCCGATAAACGGCTCCGATGTTCTCTGCGCCGTAAACCATGTTGCTGGCGCCCACGATGGCAATTTTTTTGAAGGTATGCGTGCGAAGAAAGCTGTCAACGGCGGCAATAACATCGTAGCCTGTGGTCTTCAGTTCCGCATAGGGAATCCCCAGTCGTTTCAGCTTCAGCGCCGTAAATCCACGGGAGATAATGGCATCTCCGTGCAGGGCTGCCGCCAGATCATTATTAAACTGATCGGCCATGATCTCACACGAGATTTCGTCTCGATCAGAACGCTCTTGAAATACCTGTTCAATTTTTCCGCGCAGCTCCTCATACGGCGCGAGAAATACCAGATGAATCATTGGATATCCTTTCACCGCCGCTCGGCAGACGGGTATTGGCATTGTTTTAAAGCATAGTAAGTTAAGTGGCTTCCGTATCAATAGAAACCATATTGTTTCTTAAGCTTCAAATATCTCTCGGTATACCATCCTACTGGTCTACAAGGTGGGTAATCTCTTCGTTGCAAAGGCATACTGCGTCGTTTAAATAGGTCTGCATGGATTCCTTCGCTCCGATTGCCAAACGAATATTGCATTTTAAAGATGGCAAGAGAATCTTCACCGCATCTGATGAACCGATTGCCGCCGCCATGGCCGGCGTGACCTCACCCAAAAGTCCGTTCGCAACCAGAATCCCTATGGGGCCCAACAGAATGTGCATACGCGAGGCGTTGTATACGATAGCATTCTCGCCAGTCGCACCGTCGTCCGCGCCGCCTTTGAACATTGTGGCGGTGGCGGCGGCATTTGTCCCTAAGGCGCGAATTGGAATGTCGGGATTTGCCTTTTTAAGCTGCTGAATCAATGCGCCTCCAAGGCCTCCCCCTTGTCCGTCGATGACGGCTATTTTGATGTTCTCCCGTTTCATAAAGCTAGTCCATTCTCCGGATACGTTAAAGTGCCGGTATTTAAATTTGTTGCAAATTACACTGCCCTCAGCAAATCACTATTTATATTATACCATCATATATAAGCTGCTGTGCGCAAAACTGTCAATATCATTTTATTAATATAGGACAACATCTTTCAAAATTATGAACTTTATTGCCAAAATATTTGTATTTTTGCCATTGACATATTTGCGTAGGATTGCTATGCTAAAATTCATGGTCTGAAGGCCATATTGAGCGGATAGAATTCTGCTCTCTTTCCAATGGCTTTCTTGTCAATCTTTTGTACATGCGGCTTATATGGAAAGTTTGTGTTTTGCCAGAAGGTATACCTGATATAGGTATACCTTCTTTTATTTCGCGTCCATTGAAAAGGCAAGTTATTTGGTTTGGCCGCTATTCGTAAAACACAGTTGCAGTGGACAAGGTCAATTTACCCCGTACGACAGATTTGGAGGTCACAATGAATTTACAGGACTTTTTTGCACAGCACCCCTCCGGTGCGCTGGCCTTTTCGGGCGGCACCGACTCATCGCTATTGGCATGGGCGGCCATGCAGTATGGTCAGAACTGGCACGCCTATTACGTCAATTCGGCATTCCAGCCATCGTTTGAGCTGGCCGACGCCCAAAAGATTGCGGAACAGTGCCGCATTCCCCTGACGGTCATCGAAGGGGACATCCTGGCGGACCAAACTGTGGTCGCCAATCCTGAAAATCGCTGCTACTACTGCAAGCGCGTCGTTTTTGGCATGATCTTGCGTCAGGCCGCCACGGACGGATACAAACTGGTAATCGATGGCACAAACGCCTCCGATGATGCTTCTGACCGTCCGGGAATGCGGGCGCTTCAGGAAATGGAAGTTCTTTCGCCGCTGCGGGAGTGTGGGTTGGCCAAAAGCGACGTGCGGGCAATCAGTCGGGAAGCGAATCTGTTTACATGGAACAAGCCTTCTTACGCCTGCCTTGCAACGCGCATCCCAAGCGGGACGGCTATCACAAAAGAAGCGCTGAAAACGGTGGAAGCAGGAGAGAATATTCTTTTCTCCATGGGATTTCAGGACTTTCGCATTCGGCTTCGCGGTGATGCCGCTCTGATACAGATTCCTGCCGGCCAGTTTTCGGACGTGGTGGAAAAAAGGCAGCAGTTGCTGGAACGGCTTTCCACTCTTTTTTCCACTGTCTCGCTGGACCTGCGCACGCGGTAAGGGGGATTCAGTATGAGTTCCGGTCATGATATTATAACAGTTTTGAAAGAAGTGCAAAGCGGCGCACTTTCTCCGGAGGATGCGTTGCTGCGGCTGAAGCTTGCCCCGTTTGAGGATCTGGGATATGCCAAGGTGGACTATCACCGGGCCATCCGTCAAGGCGTTCCCGAGGTGATTTACGGGCAGTCCAAGACCACCGAACAGATTCTTGGAATACTGTCCTCCATGCAGAGGCAGGGCTGCTCCAATATTCTCGTCACCCGCATTTCTCAGGAGGTGGCGGACACGCTGGCGGGGGCTTTTCCGCTGCGTTACGATTCGCTGGCGCGTCTTGCCGTGGTTCTGCCAGTCGAAACGCCGGGCCGCGGCTCCGTCGTGGTGGCTACTGGCGGCACCAGCGACATGGGTGTCGCGGAGGAGGCCGCCATTACCGCCGAGGCCCTTGGCAGCCGGGTGACACGGTTGTATGACGTGGGGGTGGCGGGACTGCACCGTCTGCTTTCCAATCTTGAGCCGCTGATGACCGCCCGGGTAGTTGTTGTCGCGGCTGGAATGGAAGGCGCGCTTGCCAGCGTGATTGGCGGTCTTGTGGACTGCACGGTTATCGCTGTTCCAACCAGCGTTGGATACGGCGCTTCATTCGGCGGGGTATCGGCGCTGCTGTCCATGCTGAATTCCTGCTCCAGCGGCGTAAGCGTTGTGAATATTGACAACGGCTTTGGCGCGGGTTTCCTTGCCAATCGAATCAACCAAATGGAAGGAGTTTCTGAATGAGAACGCTTTACCTTGAATGCAAAATGGGTGCGGCGGGGGATATGCTTATGGCTGCGCTCTATGAACTGCTTCCCGACCAGGCGTCCTTTATGGAGACGATGAATCATCTGATCCCGGGCGTGCGGGTGACTGCCCGGAGGGCCATTACCTGCGGCATTGCGGGAACGCACATGGAAGTGGATATTCGTGGCCTTCAGGAGGATAGCTGGGACGGTTGCCTTCACAACCTCCTCCACGAGCACGAGCACGAGCACGAACACGAACACGAACATGAGCATGAGCATGAGCATGAGCATGAGCATGAGCATGAGCATGAGCATGAGCACGAGCACGAGCACGAGCACGCGCACGAACACGAGCATCACCACACTGCCCCGTCTGACATCATGGGAATTTTGGAATCTCTGAATGTGCCGGAGAAGGTTCGCCGGAATGCGCAGGCCGTCTATCGCCGCATTGCCGAAGCAGAATCGCAGGCACACGGTGTCCCTGTTACGCAGGTACACTTTCATGAGGTCGGCGCGTTGGATGCCATCATTGATGTGACGGGCGTATGCCTTGCAATGGAGCTTCTTCATCCGGACGCTATTCATGTCTCGCCGGTTCATCTGGGATCCGGCCATGTTCGGTGCGCGCATGGCGTCATGCCCGTACCCGCTCCGGCCACTGCTTTTCTTCTCAAGGGAGTTCCCTGCTATTCCGGGGAGATCACCGGGGAGCTATGCACCCCCACCGGGGCCTCGTTGCTGGCGCATTTTGGAGAACAGTTCGGCCCCATGCCCGTCATGATTCCAGAAAAGGTAGGCTACGGGGTTGGAAAGAAAGAATTTCCCGCAGCCAATTGCGTTCGGGCATTTCTGGGCCAATCCGGCGATCCTTCGCAGGCAGGCATTGTGGAGCTGTGCTGTCATATCGACGACATGACGGCAGAGGCGTTGTCCTTTGCCTCCGACCGGCTCATGTCCCGGGGGGCGTTGGATGTCTCTGCGGCGCCCCTGACCATGAAGAAGGGGCGGCCCGGAGTCTCCCTCACCATTTTGTGCAGCACTGCGGACGAGGAGCGGATGGCGCAGGCTGTTTTGGAGGAAACCACCTCCAACGGTGTTCGGGCCCGGCGCTGCGCCAAATACATTTTGGTTCCCAGCCTGCGGACTGCGCAGACAACCTATGGACCCATCCGCATCAAGTGCGCCGACGGAATGGGAATCCATCGGGAGAAGCCGGAATATGAGGATGTCGCCGCCGCTGCGAAGAAGGAGGGGCTTCCTTTTCAGCAAGTCTGGAGCGACATCATCCGGCAGTTGTAATCCGGATATACGCTTGGCAGATTCATCCCCGGAGCGTGCCGCCGAGAATTAGACTGAGACTCAAATGACTTTTAAATGGACAAAGACCAATTTGAGTGTCCTTCCGATTTGGTTGGAACCGGTGAAATTTGATGCCAGTGGAGGGGCTATATGTATTTAGGCAAAATTTCCGCCTACTGGGACACCCGTGCAGATGGGTATTCGAAGACCATTCATGAACAGCTAAAGGACGACCGCGCAGCGTTTTTCCGAGATAAGCTTCAGACCTTCGCCCCGGAAGGCAGTCATCTGGACTGTTTGGACGTTGGCTGCGGCCCGGGATTTTTTTCTATTTTACTGGCGCAGGAGCAGCACCGCGTCACCGCCACAGACTATTCTGAAAAAATGTTGGAGCAGGCGGAATCCAACTTTGCCGAGGAAGGCGTCGCCGTGAAAACCGTGCGGAGCGATGCGCAGCATCTCCCTTTTGAAAATAAGAGCTTTGACTATATCGTATCTCGAAATCTGGTGTGGAATCTGGAGGAGCCGGAAAAGGCATACCGGGAGTGGCTGCGGCTTCTGCGACCCGGCGGCCATCTGCTGGTCATGGATGGAAACCACTATCTATATTATTATGACGATTTGTACCGCAGGGCAAATCGGTCAAGCGATGGAACGCATGGCTCCTGTTACGGCGTGGATCCCACGCCGATCAATGAAATTGCCCGAAACCTGCCCCTGTCCCACGAAAGAAGGCCGGAGTGGGATCTCCACACCCTGCTTGACTTGGGTGTGGGAAAGCTCCAAACGGAGACGTATCCTATGACGTTCCTTGACCCCGAAAACGGCGAAGCGCAAAGCGTAATCAGCGACTTCCTGATCTGTGCGGAAAAGCCGGGCAAGACCGAGGAAATCAAGCAAACCCAACGGGAAATTAACAATCACTGGTCGGGAGCGGCGGAGAATTACAGCCGAATTGTCCGGGAAGAACTGCAAAGCTTCCGGGCCGATGCATGGTCAAAACTGATTCTCGAAAATATACCGGCTCACACGCCTATGGATATTCTGGATGTAGGCTGCGGCCCCGCGTTTTTTACCATTCTGCTTTCCCGGGCAGGACACAGGACAGTGGGGGTGGATGGCGCGGATGGAATGCTGGCGCAGGCATCCCAAAATGCCGCCGAAGCGGGTATGCGGCCGTTGTTTTTAAAGGGAGACTGTCATCGTCTTCCGTTTGCTGACGGCTCTTTTGACCTTGTGGTCAGCCGGAATGTGACACATGCGCTGCGGGAGCAGCAAAAAGCCTATTGCGAGTGGTTTCGCGTCCTGCGGCCCAACGGCGTCCTTCTGATTTTTGACGCAAACTGGCATTTGATGCAGACCGATCCGGAAATCCGCCGGGAGTTTGCCAAGAGAGAGGCGCTGTGCTTTCAGACCTATGGCTCGAATTTCAGCGCCGACCACCGCCGCGAGGTGGAAAATCCAGACCAGCTCCAAGCGCATCGCCTTGGAAGATGCATTCGGCCAGACTGGGATTTACCGTTGCTGAAGGCCGCGGGTTATCGCGATGTATCCGTTCGGCGGGACATTACAGACGGGCTATGGAGCAGCAAGGAAAAGCTATTATACGGTGCGACGCCAATGTTCATGATCCGTGCCGTCAAGTGAAGGAGTGCCGGAAGGTGACCCAACGATTAAGTCGACATCCCCTGCTGCGCTATACGCTGCAACGCCTTCTGGCCTTATTACCGGTTTTGCTGGGCGTCACGTTTCTTGCTTACGGCCTGATGTTTCTCTCTCCGTCTGACCCGGTGGAGATGCTGCTGCAGGCGCAGGGGATTCCAGTATCGGAAACCGTTGTAAATGCGATGAAGCATAAGGCCGGTCTGGACAGGCCGTTTTTGACGCAATACCTTGATTGGCTGTGGCGCTTTGTGCGGGGGGACATGGGGATTTCGCTGGTGGATGGGCAATCCGTGGCTGCACAACTGTGTCTGGCGCTACCAAAAACGCTTGCCCTGATGCTGACCTCTGTGCTGATGACCGTTGCCCTGTCCGTTCCGCTGGGTATCCTGACTGCGGTTCGTCAGGGGCGGTTTATAGACTATCTGCTGCGTTTTCTGAGTTTTCTTGGAAACTCTCTCCCAAATTTTTTGGTGTCGCTGCTATTGCTGCAATTCTTTGCCGTCAGGCTGAAGCTGCTTCCGGTTCTTGCGTCTGAAACCGCCGAAGGATTGATTCTGCCGACACTGGCTCTGGCAATTCCCATGACGGGAAAATATATCCGTCAGGTACGTGCAGCGGTTTTGGAACAGCTTGGACGCAGCTATGTGGACGGCGCGATTTCCCGCGGAATCAGGCTGCGGACAGTGCTGTTTCATGATGTCCTGCGCAATGCGATGGTGACCATTATCACGCTGATATCCATGTCGATAGGTTCTCTGCTGGGCGGCAGCGCGGCGGTGGAACGGATTTTTCTCTGGCGCGGTATGGGCTATCTGGTAATGGATGCCATTCTTAAACGAGACTACCCAGTCATTCAGGCGTTTGTGGTTTGTATGTCGGTGATTTACGTTGTCATTAATTTGCTGACAGATTTGTCATACTATTTTCTGGACCCACGCATACGCCGCGGACGGGAGGTGTCATAAGATGAATGCCGCAAACCGCGCTACCCGTATACGAATGTATTTTCTCCTGACTGCGGCCATTGCCCTATGTCTCTTCTGCGTGGTTTCCCGGAGCATCATGCCAAATGATCCGGATTTCGCTGATTTGGCGCACGTGAAGCTAGCTCCCTGCGCGGAGTATCCCTTTGGCACGGATTGGTTGGGCCGGTGCGTCTATTCAAGAATTTTGGCGGGTGCACCGCTCTCTGTTTTCTCCGCGCTGGCAATCGTGGCGCTGACCGTGGTGCTGGGATGTGCCGTTGGGATGCTGTGCGGATACTTTGGCGGGGCGGTGGATGCTGTTTTGATGAGATTTGTAGATGTCTTTATGGCGTTTCCGGGCATGATTCTTGCGCTGGCGGTTGCGGGAATGCTGGGCGCAGGGCTGCAAAACGTGGTCATTGCTCTGGCCGCCACCGGCTGGCCACAGTATGCAAGACTCTCCCGCAGCTATGTGATCTCCCTTCGGCAGGAAAATTTTATTCTGGCCGCCCGGCTGAACGGGCAGACCAGCGCCGGCATCCTGTTCCGTCACATTCTGCCTAACGCCATAAGGCCGGTAATCGTCACCGCATCGCTGAACGTCGGCGGCACGATTCTCGCGCTGTCGGGCCTTAGCTTTTTGGGACTGAGCGCTTCCTCCGCTGACTGGGGAAGCGCGATTTCCGAGGGCAGAGGACTGATGGGGCAAGCCCCTTGGCTTGTGCTGTATCCCGGAGCGGCTATTTGCCTGACCTCCATCCTTTTTAACCTGCTGGGAGACAGTGTGCGGGACGTGCTGGACCCGGTGCAGAACAAGAATACTTACTGTGGAGAAAACTATGAAAAAAGAAAAGGGATTTATACTCGCACTGCTGCTGTTGGCGGTGGAATTTCTGAGCGCCTGCGGCGGTGCGCCCGCAGCCTCAAGCGCGCCGACCGGCGAAGATAGTCGAACCGATTTTACATTTGGAACCTATGCGTTTTCCAAGATGGACCCGGCCGTTGATTATAACGGATGGGCAACCGTCCGTTATGGAATCGGTGAGACGCTTTTTACGCTGGATGACAGCCTTAACGTTCAAAAAAATTTGGTGACGGACTACGCCATTTCGGACGATAAGCTGACTTGGACGCTGACACTGCGGGACGGCGTGCTGTTCCACAATGGAAACGTAATGGACGGCACAGCCGTTAAGCGCAGTTTGGAACGGCTTGCACAAGCAAACGACCGCGCCGCTTCCGACCTGATGATTGATTCCATTTCCGCCGACGGGAATATGGTGTCCATTACCACCAAAGAGCCGAATCCGACGCTGCTCAATGCCCTGTGCGATCCCTATGCCTGCATCGTGGACGCTGCGGCAGATGACGGCTCGGCGGACTTTCAGGCATATCCAGTCTGCACAGGCCCCTATGTGGTCAAACAGTATGTGGAAGATACCTCCGCCTATCTGGAGCCGTTTGAGCAATATTGGGGAGGAAGACCGGCAAGCAAAAGTGTGACCATCAAGGCCATCTCGGATCCGGAAACCTTGTTTCTGGCCATGCAGAACGGCGAAATCGACGCAGCCTACGGCCTGTCTTACGACACGCTTAACCAATTTGGGGACGACCCTGCCTTTGAGGTTTCACAGACCGCCACCACCCGCGTCTACATGCTCTATTTCAATCTGTCCAATAGGTTCATGGACGATATAAACTTCCGTCGAGCAATCTGTATGGCAGTGGACAAAAGCGCCTATGCCTCCGTGCTGCTCAACGGTGCCGGAACTCCCACCAAGTCTGCTTTCCCAGAAAATCTAAGCTATGGTGATGACGGGCTGATGACGAACGTTCCTGACTATGATCCCGAAGGCGCGAAGGCCCTGCTGGAAGAAAGCGGCTATACGGATACGGACGGCGACGGGTTTCTGGATAAGGACGGTCAAAAGGTTTCTTTGCGTCTGATCACCTATGGCCGCACAGGACTTCCCCAGTCCGCTCAGGCGCTGCAGTCTGCTCTGAAGCAGCTGGGTCTGGACGTCAGCTTTGAACAGGTGGATAATGTCAGCGCCTATTTAACCTCCGACGATTATGATATCTGCGTTTATGCCTGCGTTACCACGCCCACCGGCGATCCCCTTGCCTATCTTAGCCATACCATAGGCACTGGAAAAAGCGGCAACTTCGGCCACTACAGCAATCCACAGGCAGACGAGCTTCTGGAGAAGCTGGCAACAGAATTTGATATACAGAAGCGCGCGGACTACGCGGTTCAGATTCAGCAGATCGCAACGGAAGACAGCTCCTTTTGCTACCTGTTCCACCTGAATATGGCGCTCGTCATGAAAGCCGGGGTTACCGGCATGAAGCAAAGCCCGGTGGATTACTATCAAATTACCGCAAAAACGGCCGCCGCATAGCGGCAGAAGGAATCCGTTCATGAAACACACTGGACTTTTGGATATTCATCACCTCTGCGTGCGCTATCCGTGCGGCAAAGAAATTCTGCGGGACGTTTCTTTGCACATGCACGAAGGAGAGATCGTCTGTATAATCGGCGAGAGCGGCTGCGGAAAGTCCACTCTTTTAAACGCAGTGCTGCAGCTTCCGGGACGGGTTCGGATTTCCGCCGGGGAAGTTATATACCGGGGACATCCCCTGCTGCGCTTTACGGAGCGAGAAATGCGCTTGGTCCGCGGCACGGGGTTGGGAGTGGTGTTTCAGGAACCGGGCGCTTCTTTGGACCCTATTCGGAAAATCCGCGTTCAGTTCTATGAGGCCATGCGCGCCCACGAGAGAATTTCCCGGAGGGCCGCTGCGGAAAAAGCGGAAGAAATGCTGGGGCGTATGGAGTTCAAAGATCCCCGCCGTGTGCTGGAGAGCTGCCCCGCGCAGCTCTCCGGCGGAATGAACCAGCGCGTTGCCATCGCGCTGGCCATGGTGCTGAAGCCGGACATTTTGCTGGCCGATGAGCCAACATGTGCATTGGATGTAACAGTGCAGGCGCAGATCATCAATGAGCTGATGCGCCTAAGGGATGAATTTGGCACCTGTATCGTGATGATTACCCACGACATGGGCGTCGTTGCCAAGATGGCCGATAAGGTAGCGGTGATGTATGCCGGACGTGTGGTGGAATACGGATATCGAGAAAGTGTGCTTCGCGCACCCTCCCATCCATACACCCGTGCGCTGATGGAGGCAATCCCCCGGCTGGACGGAACGTTGCCCAGAGGAATCCCCGGGCAAATGACGGAGACTTTTCCCGCCCAGGGCTGCGCGTTTGCACCGCGGTGCCCGCATACCCGAAAAGAATGCATTTCAAAGGAGATGCAGCAAATTTCTCTGCACGCAGAACATTGGACGCTTTGTCGGGAAGGGGAGAAACCATGAACATCCATGCATTGGAAGTGTCCTGTATTTCAAAAATATTTCGTCAGGCCAATCTCCTGCCGGTTCAGGCGGTGCGGGACGTTTCCCTGACAGTGGGTGAACACGAGTGCGTCGGTTTGGTTGGGGAAAGCGGCTGCGGCAAATCCACTCTGGCAAGACTGATTACCCGTCTGGATACGCCGGACAACGGCTCCATCGTACTATGCGGCGCGGATATTACACGCAGTACGGGGACAGCCCTCAAACAAGCGTACCGCAATATAAAAATGATCTTTCAGGAACCCCGTTCTTCCTTTGACCCCAGACTGACACTGGGAGAGAGCATTCAGGAAGCACTGAAGCCGTGCCTTCTGTCATCAAGGGCGCGTGCGCAAGAATGTGAATCGATCCTGGCGGAAGTAGGTCTCAATGCAGGCTTTGCCCACGCGTATCCGCGGGATGTCAGCGGTGGGGAATGTCAGCGTGCGGCAATTGCCCGGGCAATTGTGTCAAAGCCGCGGCTTCTGATTTGCGACGAAGCTACCAGTGCGCTGGATGTTTCCGTACAGGCGCAGATTTTGCAGTTGCTCCGCAGCCTTGGTACAAAAAACGGCATGTCGTTTCTGTTTATTTCCCATGACCTTGCTTTGGTCAGCAGCATCTGTCAGCGGGTATACGTCATGTATGGCGGTGAGATTGTGGAACATGGCGCGACCAATCAGATCATCCATGCACCGCAGTCCGATTATACCCGCAGGCTCATCGCATCTGCAATGACCATGGACAACTGAAGAATCACGAAGAATAGAGGCCTTGATTCTGGCTGAGAATACAGGAGAAAGGGAAATACTACAGCTTTAAAGGCTGGTTTTTCCGGGGAAATTGCGGACAACCATGTGTCGGCAAAAATTCATCAATCGTTCTTCACATCCCGATTTAATCAGCGCTCCCCTTGCAAAGCACCCGGCGATGTGATAAATTAAAAAGGTTCATCAGATTCATAAGAACGAAGGAGTAACGCCATGTCCGCCCTGAAAGACGAAATCTCCCGGCGCCGCACGTTTGCGATCATTTCGCATCCCGACGCCGGTAAAACCACCCTTACGGAAAAATTTCTGCTGTACGGCGGCGCCATTGCCCAGGCCGGCGAGGTGAAGGGTAAGCGGGCCAAGGCCGCTACCTCCGACTGGATGGAGATCGAGCGCCAGCGCGGCATCTCCGTTACCTCGTCGGTGATGCAGTTTCAGCACGGGGGCTATTGCATCAATATTCTGGATACCCCGGGCCATCAGGATTTTTCCGAGGATACCTACCGCACGCTGATGGCGGCGGATTCCGCCGTCATGGTCATCGACGGGGCCAAGGGCGTGGAACCGCAGACCCGCAAACTTTTCCGTGTCTGCGCCCTGCGGAACATCCCCATTTTCACCTTTATCAACAAGATGGACCGGGAGACGAAGGATCCGCTGGAGCTGTGCGAGGAAGTGGAGCGGGAGCTTGGAATCGACACCTATCCGGTCAACTGGCCCATCGGCTGCGGCAGGGAGTTTGCCGGGGTTTACGACCGGGAGAAAAGCCGCATCCTCTTTTTTCAGGGCGAGGGCCACGGAAAAAAGGCGGAAGCCACCGAGGTGGATTTGGACGACCCCACGGTGGGCGAGCTGATTGGCGAGAAGCGCTGGAACACCCTGCGGGACGAGGTGGAGCTGCTGGGTGCGGGCCGGGAGTTTGATATGGAGGCCGTCCGGGCCGGAAAGCTCAGCCCCGTGTTTTTCGGGTCTGCGTTGACCAACTTCGGCGTGGAGCCGTTTCTTGCGGAATTCCTACGCATGACCACTCCGCCTCTGAACCGCACGGCGGACAGCGGCGTGGTAGACGCGTTTTCTCCCGATTTTTCCGCCTTTGTATTTAAAATTCAGGCCAACATGAACAAAGCCCACCGGGACCGGCTTGCATTCATGCGCATCTGCTCCGGTAAGTTCGAGCGGGACGCGGAGGTCTATCACATGCAGACCGGCAAGAAAATGCGCTTGAGCCAGCCCCAGACCATGATGGCTGCCGAGCGGGAGATTGTGGACGAAGCCTACGCGGGCGACATCATCGGCGTGTTCGACCCGGGCATTTTCTCCATCGGGGACACGATTACCGTGCCGGGTAAAAAGTTCAGCTTTTCCGGTATCCCTACTTTTGAGCCGGAGCACTTCATGCGGGTCAGCCCCAAGGACACCATGAAGCGCAAGCAGTTTATCAAGGGGACGGAGCAGATTGCCCAGGAAGGCGCCATCCAGATTTTCAAGGTTCCCGGCGCGGGCATGGAAGAGGTCATCGTGGGCGTGGTGGGCACGCTGCAATTCGACGTGTTCGAGTATCGCATGAGAAACGAATACGGTGTGGAGCTGTATATGTACGGCCTGCCCTACGAGCATCTGCGCCGCATCTCCGCAAGCCCCGTGGAGGACCCCAAGGAGTTGACGCTGTGCATGGGTGCGGAGGTGCTGGAGGATTTCCGGGGAAGGCATCTGGTTGCTTTCGGCGGAGAGTGGTCCGTGGGCTTTTTGCTTAAGCATAATCCGGGACTGGAGCTGTCCGAATCCGTTTCTGTGTAAGCGGGTCGACGGAATCCACTCCGAAGCGCTGCGCCGCAGCCGTGCGGACAGCTTTGCAGCACCATGAAGAAAACAAAAGCGGGGAACAGGATTGTTTGATCCTGTTCCCCTTTGACGTGCCGGCAGAAAACAAGCGGAGTCTACGCCCAAAAAATTTTAAAAATAAATGCAATATATAATTGACATTAAGAAATATATAATATATATTATGACTATGAAAGGGGGCATTTCATGAAAAACAAAAGAATGAAAATTGCTCGCATGGAATCTGATATGAAACAAGATGATCTGGCAAAAGCCGTGGGCGTTACCCGGCAGACCATCGGGCTGATAGAATCGGGGGACTATAATCCCACGCTGAACCTCTGTATTGCCATTTGCAAAGCACTTGGAAAAACACTAAACGATTTATTCTGGGAGGAATCAAAATGAAAAGACAAAGGATACAGGACGAACGAGTTGCGGCACAGCGCCGTAAAATAAACAGTGAAGCAAACGGCATTTTGATGATGGTGCTTTTGGCATCAATTCTGGTACAGCAATTTTTTCTGAACGCTCCGTTTAAGCAATATGCAGTTGAGGTGATCTGTTTTTTCGGAATTTCATTTTACATGATTGTCCGGTACATGATGCTCGGCCTTGACTTATACGGCGAAGGAAAGCGGGCCAAAGGCATACTTCTGGTAAACAGCTTGGTGGCCGGAATCGCAGTAACGGCAATAAACGGTGTCTTGAACTATGCACAATATGCAGAACGCTATGAAGCGGATGGCATAGGTTATTTTATTGCGGTGCTGGTAATTACTTTTATCAGCGCAACGGTTTCCACGCTTGCTGTGCAGGCATTCTTTGCTTATCTCAATCAGAAAAAACAGGCACAAATTCAAAAGCAGTTGGATGAAGATGAAAAAGACGAATAGGAGCGCCTTTTTTCCATGTATTTTGCTGGATGCCGTCTTACAAGTGTGATTCCGGCACGGCCGAGCTACCTGCTTCCAATTTGCTGAAATTTTAATTTTCCGGAATAAAATGCGCGGGAGAGACTGAAAAATGTTTCTCCCGCGCATTTTTTGCGCAGTCTTTTCGCGTGTTTCCTGCGCCGCCACCCGTCCACCATACGTTGACAGCGGACGGGGCGCATGGTATGTTGAGAGCAAACGGGACGGCTTTCTTTGGAAGCCGGGAAAGGGGCGTATCCATGGAAGAACAGAATGTCAAGCTGACAAAGCTGGCAAAGTGCGCCGGGTGCGGCGCGAAGGTGGGCGCGGGAGTGCTGAGCCAGCTGCTGGAGGGTATCCGGGTCCACAGCGACCCCAATCTGCTGGTGGGCTTTGACAAGAGCGACGACGCGTCGGTCTACAAGGTCAGCGACGAGATGGCGCTGGTGCAGACGGTGGACTTTTTCCCGCCCATCGCGGATGACCCCTATCTTTTTGGGCAGATCGCGGCCACCAACGCCCTGTCCGATGTGTACGCCATGGGCGGAGAGCCGAAGCTGTGCCTGAACATTATGGCTGTGCCGGAGTCCATGCCCAAAGAAGCGGTGCACCAAATGCTCCGGGGCGGATATGACAAGGTGTACGAAGCGGGGGCGCTCATCACCGGAGGACATAGCATTTTGGACGACGAGCCGAAATATGGCCTGTGCGTCACCGGCTTTGTCCATCCCGACAAGGTGCTTACCAATTCGGGGGCAAAGCCCGGCGATGTGCTACTTTTGACCAAGCCCATCGGCATCGGCGTGCTGTCCACGGCGCAGAAGGCGGAAATGCTTTCCTCCGAAGGGGCAGAGCTGATGTACCGACTGATGACCACGCTGAACCGCTCCGCGCGGGATGCCATGGTGAAATACCGCGTCCATGCCTGCACGGATATCACCGGCTTTGGCCTGCTGGGCCACGGCTTTGA
>JAEXCS010000001.1 GCA_023402075.1 Bacillota bacterium
AGTATGGAGCGGCTGTACCAAAGCCAGCTCTCTCATTTGGAGACGCTCAAACAGGAAATGACGCAGGCCAAAACCATGCGTCACGATCTGCGCCATCACCTTACCCTCATAAAGGAATATGTGAGCAGCCGCCAGTACGACAGGCTGGAGGAATACATCAAAGAATCCCGTGCCGCATCTGCGGATGGGGAGCTGCCGGAGTATTGCCCGATTGACGTCATCAATACGCTGACCTACCACTACCAGACGGTAGCCCGGCAGAACGATATCCAGCTGGATATGCGCTGCAATCTGAAAGCAGCCGCAGACCCCGGCCGTACCGGCATGACCGATTCCGATTTATGCTGCCTGTACGCCAATCTCATGGAGAATGCCGTGGAGGCTTGCCAACGGATGCAAAGCGGAGAAAAGGCCATACGGGTTGCGGTGATCCGCACCTCCGCCGATTCACTGCATATCCGTGTGTGGAACACCGCCGAAGTAGTTCGTCCCCTTGGCGGTCGGTTCCTTTCCTCCAAGGAAGGCGGACAGACCGGATATGGGCTGTTGTCTGTAGAAGCCATTGCCGGGAAGTACGGCGGCAAAGCGGAGTTTCGCTGGGATGCGGATAAACAGGCGTTTGAAAGCAAGGTAACGGTAACGGCGTAAAAGATAGGATGCTTAACCGACCTTTTTCCTCGGAAAGAGGGACATTTAAGGAGCTGTTTGGAATCATTGGCCGCTCTTGAATTTATCCTCGCTTCATGCAATCCCTGAAATCCAAATGCTCTTGTTCAAGCCATTTCCATTCCTCATCAGCTTTTTGATATTCTAATAAGGCTTCTTTCATCTGCGGCGAATCGTAGGGAACCTGTTTCTCTACCAATCGCCGCAGTTTTTCTCTGCGATTTTCCACAGCAAAGTGCGTTTCTGCACTCCGATTCTCCGGCTTCTGTGGTTGTTCTCTTATTTTATTGTTGGATATATAAAAGAGCGCCGCTTTCCTTTTGGCTTGACTGCCGCAAAGGAAAGGGCGCTGATAGAACGCGTTTATGTGGTGAAAGACCGTGCGTGTGGGTTCAAATCCATGGGCACATCAAATTCACCCCTATGATATCTACGAAATTGCAATCTTTTTGGACAGGCATTTTGAGGATCAAAAGACCCGGAATAAGAAAATTATTGAATAGTAATCAAAATGTGTACTAATTGTGTGTACCTGCCAAGTACAAGACCCGCTGCAACCTTAGAGTTGCAGCGGGTCTCTTTGGTCCGAGTGGCGGGAGTCGAACCCACGGCCTCATGGTCCCGAACCATGCGCGCTACCAACTGCGCTACACCCGGATATTTGATTTTCAGAACACCCAACGCTCCCCGTGCGGCCACGTCAGCCATCTGCAACAGATTGTATTATAGGAAAAATCCAGCCCTTTGTCAAGGGAAATTGTTCATACTCTTTCCCAAATGTGCATACAGTATGAAAAATACGAGGGGAGGCGGACACATGACGTCGCGACAGTCCGGACAGAAAATCAATCAAATGTACGGCAATCGGACAGGGTATCGCACAAAGCGGCGGAAGACCTCACAGCCATTATCCGCAGCAGAAAAGCGGCGTCTGGTCCAATTTCTGGTCTGCGGCACGGTATTTGTGCTGCTGGTGGCAGTGAAGCTGCTGATGCCTGCCCGCAGCCAATGGCTTAGCAGCCATGTGGGCGGCGCTTTGGAACGCAGCGTGGATGTGACAGAGGTGTTTTCCGCCGTGGGCCGGGTATTCTCCGGAAACCCGGCCGAGGGCTGGGATGATCTGTATCAGTCTGTTTTCCGCCCGGAGGCAGACGATGCAATCCCCGCCGGCGCAGTTGGAACCCCGGCAGACAATGAGACGGAAGACGACCCGGCAGACAGTGTGGCAGTTTCCGCAGCGGGCGCTTCCCTGATTCACAGCCGCCTTTCTGCCAGCGACGGCTGGCTCACTGCCCCGCCCATGGCAGAAACTCCGGAGGGAAGCTCCGTCACAGCTCCCACCTCCGCAGCCTCTTCCTCTCCCAGCGACACGGCGGCAAAAACAGACGACAATCCGCAGCAAACCATAGCCGGCACCCAGCGGCTCTCCTATGTATTGTATTCCAATCAAACACTGCCCGACAACGTCAGTCTGGAGCAAAAAGTGCTGGGCTTTGATTACTGCACCCCCGTAATGGGAACACTGTCGTCGGATTTCGGTTATCGGGAGCACCCTATTGAGGGGGATGAAAAATTTCATTACGGTCTGGACATTGCCGCGGACGAGGGCACCCCTATCTCCGCCTTTGCGGATGGAACAGTGACGGCGGTAGGTGAAAGCAGCAGCTACGGAAAATATGCCATTGTATCCCATGACGGCGGCTTTTCCACGTTGTACGCCCACTGCAGCCGCATCTATGCCTCCTCCGGCGCACAGGTGAAGGAAGGGGATAAAATTGCGGCGGTAGGCCAAACCGGAGAGGCTACGGGGCCTCACCTGCACTTTGAGCTTCACTCCGGAACCACCTATCTGGACCCCATCTACTATGTCTCGCTGCCCTAACTGCCCCGTGCGCGTCTCCTTCGGATTTTTGCTGCTTACGGCGTGGTTTGCTCTGGAGAGCGGGCTAAAGCCCCTGCTGTTGATTTTATTCGCGGCAACCATGCATGAATTGGGTCATTTCGTGGTTTTGCGCCTGTGGGGCGCACCGGTGGGGCAAGTGCGCATTGGCCTGCTGGGCGCGATGATGGAAGCAAATCGCAGCGGTCTTAGCTACGGAAAAGAGCTGTCTGCCCTGCTGGCAGGCCCTTTTGTAAATCTTTTGTGCGCTGCCGCGCTGATTCCTCTTGCCGCGCAGCACGCGGAACTTTACGCCGCCGCAGGCGCACATCTGGCTCTGGGCGCATTTAATCTTCTGCCCATTCGCCCGCTGGACGGCGGGCAGGCGCTGGAGCTTTTGGCCGCATGGCGCTTTGGCCCTGCGGTGGGAGAACTGACGGCGCGGATTGCTGGAATTTTATGCGCGGCGCTTTTGCTTGGCGGGCTTGTGTGGCTGATTCGGGAGAGCCGGGGCAATCTCTGGCTGGCCCCACCGGCGGCGGGACTGCTGGCGGCGGCAATACGAGAGCTGCGGGGCGGAAAATGACCGTCCCGCAGCCGTTTTTCAAGCTGGAGTTTCCGGCAGAAGCGCTTGACATTGTGGTTGGAAAAATCTATAATGTTATGTCACGACTAAGCTGGAGTTTTTATGGACACCCATAAGGAAAATATAGAGGAAGCAGAAAGGACTTATGAGCGATGAGCAACGAATACAGAATGAGCCAAGCCCGCCTGGACGAGCTGCAAACCGAGCTGAATTTTTTAAAAACCACCCGCAGCGATGAGGTTGCGGAGCAGATTAAAATTGCCCGGGGCTTTGGCGACCTCAGTGAGAACAGCGAATATGACGAGGCGAAAAATGAGCAGGGCAAGCTGTACTCCCGCATCGCGGAGCTGGAAGAGATTTTGCAGCACGCCGTGGTGTTGGACGAAAATACCGCGGACAACGACGCCGTGACCATCGGCTGCAAGGTGACCGTGGCGGACGAGCAGGGAAATATCCTGCCGGTGGCCTACAAAATTGTAGGCTCTCAGGAGTCGGACCCCATGCATGGGATCATTTCGGAGGAGTCCCCTTTCGGAAAGGCCCTCATGGGCACAAAGGAAGGGCAGACTGTCACCGTGGACGCGCCCAGCGGGAGCATTTCTTACACGGTGAAGAAAATCGAGCGATAAGGAGATAACTATGGCTGAACAGAAGACAACCCCCCAGCCCGAGCAGGATCTGGGTGAACAGACCAGAATCCGCCGGGAGAAGCTGGCGGCCCTTCAGGCTGCGGGCGAAGACCCCTTCCGGCAGACCCGGTTCGACTGGAACGCCACCAGCGAGCAGATTAAAGCCAATTTCGACGCCATGGAGGGCCAATCCGTGAAAGTCGCGGGCCGTCTCATGAGCAAACGGGGCATGGGCAAGGTCAGCTTCTGCGACTTGCAGGACCGGGACGGTCGCATCCAGCTCTACGCCCGGCAGGACGAGATGGACGAGGAAGTTTACCGGACGTTTAAAAAGTACGATATCGGTGACATCGTGGGCGTGGACGGCGAGGTGTTCCGCACCCAGCGGGGCGAGATGAGCGTCCGGGTGAAGGACATTGTGCTTCTCAGCAAGGCGCTGCTGCCCCTTCCGGAGAAGTTCCACGGTTTGACGGACAAGGAGCTGCGCTATCGCCAGCGGTATGTGGACCTGATTGTAAACCCCGAGGTGAAGCGCGCTTTCCTCATTCGCTCCAAATTTATTCAGCACCTGCGCAGGTATCTGGATAATCTGGGCTATATTGAGGTGGAAACACCCGTTTTGAACACCATTTCCGGCGGCGCGTCCGCCCGCCCGTTCATCACCCACCACAACACGCTGGATTTGGACATGTACATGCGCATTGCCACGGAGCTGCCCTTAAAGCGGCTGATTGTGGGCGGAATGGACCGGGTGTACGAAATTGGGCGTATTTTCCGCAACGAGGGCATGGACCCCAAGCACAATCCCGAGTTTACCACCGTAGAGCTGTATCAGGCGTTTACGGACTTCCACGGAATGATGGACGTGGCCGAAGGGCTTCTCTCCTCTGCCGCCAAGGAGCTTTTAGGGACCTATGAAACGGAGTGGATGGGCGAAAAAATTGACCTGACGCCCGGTTGGCCCCGTCTGACCATGGTGGATGCCGTGAAGCAGTATGCCGGGGTGGACTTTGGAACCATCACCGACGATGCGGAAGCTGTGGCCGCCGCGAAATCCATTGGCGTGGAGCTGGCGGACAGCGCGGAAAAGACCTGGGGCAACGCACTGTACCAGTGCTTTGACCAGAAGGTGGAGGAGCATCTCATCCAACCCACCTTTATCACCATGTACCCCGTGGAGGTCTCTCCTCTCACCAAGCGCAGCCCGCAGGACCCCCGGCTTACCGAGCGGTTTGAGTTTTTCATCTGCCGCAGCGAGATGGGCAACGCCTATTCCGAGCTGAACGACCCCATTGACCAGCGCGCGCGCTTTGAAAAGCAGGCCGAGCTGCGGGAGCGGGGCGACGATGAAGCCGAGATGCTGGACGAGGACTTCCTCACCGCCATGGAATACGGCATGCCCCCCACCGGCGGCATGGGCATCGGCATCGACCGGGTGACCATGCTCCTCACGGGGTCTGACACCATCCGGGACGTGATTCTCTTCCCCACGATGAAACCTATTGACTGATACAGTCATCACGGCACAGGAATTTGGTTTCTTTTGAGGAAAACCAAGGGCTTTTTATACCGCCCTTACACCGTTTGACTGATAGATTCATAGATATCAATTGCTGAAAAGTCCGCTCCTGCACAGTGCAGGAGCGGACTTTTTTCTTTTCCATCTCGTCCTTTTCTTCCTTGTCTTTTCCCACTTCCCTTCAGGCTTCCTTCTCAGGCCTACAATAAGGGAAGCTCTCAATTTTGAGATGCAAGGTGGTGAATGAAGCAGCCATTTACTGTGAAACCTGCGATATTCTTGCCTTGTTCCGTTGAAACCAGCTTCTTCTTTAATAGATCGAATACAAACGAACATTAAGGACAAAATTGGATTTAAAATAAGATTGACATCTTAATCTAAGTTTGATACAATTTAATTGTCCAAAATCAGAATCAAAGGAGATACCAAATGAGTCTCTATAATTTAACGGTAAAAGATGCAAAAGGCAACAATGTAACTCTTTCTGATTATCAGGGAAAAGCAATGCTGATCGTTAACACAGCAACAGGCTGCGGGTTTACGCCGCAGTACAGCGGACTGCAAGACCTTTATAACAAGTACAAAGACAAGGGATTTGAAATTCTTGATTTCCCCTGCAATCAATTTGCAAATCAGGCTCCCGGAACCAATGAAGAAATCGGAAGTTTCTGCACAGGCCGCTTCGGGATTACCTTTCGTCAATTTGATAAGATTGACGTCAACGGGCAAAATGAAAGCCCCTTGTATACTTGGCTTAAATCTCAAAAAGGCGGTCTTGGCAGTTCAAATATCAAATGGAATTTTACAAAATTTCTTGTAAACCAAAAGGGTGAAGTTATAGCCCGATATGCGCCTACCACAACTCCTGCGGCCATTGAAAAAGATATTGCAAAGGTTTTGGCAGTTGGAAAAGATTAAGATGCTTTAATTATGAATGGAGGAACCATATGAACCGTGTCGTTTACTTTTCCAGAAGCGGCAATACAAAAAAAGTTGCCGAAGCCATCGCCAGGGGTGCAGGTGCATCTGCCGTTTCGGTGGAACAGCTCCATGAAAGCGAGTCCGCAAATGTACTGTTTGTGGGAGGTGCCATCTATGCAGGAACCATCGACGGCAAACTGCGCGAGTTTTTGCTGAAGCTCAAGCCATCGCAAGTAAAACAGGTCGCGCTTTTCAGTACGGCGGCAGGCAAAAAGCTGTTGCTACCGGAGGTGAAATCCATTCTTGATGCCAAGGGAATTTCTGTGCTGGACGATGAATTTCACTGTAAGGGTTCTTTTTTGCTTGCCAATCGCGGAAGGCCGAACGAAGATGATTTAAAGCAAGCCGAGGCGTTTGCAAGAAAGATCTGCAACAATCTGCCATGAATGATGAAATACTGAAGCTTGAAAACCAGCTATGCTTTCCGCTTTACGCCGCCGCAAAGGAAGTTGTCAGCCGGTATAAGCCCTGGCTGGACAAAATAGACCTGACCTATACACAGTATATTGTGATGATGGTGCTGTGGGAATATAAAACCATCGGTGTAAAGGAACTGGGACAGCACCTGTATCTTGACTCCGGGACATTGACGCCCCTTTTGAAACGCCTTGAGGGGAAAGACCTCGTCCGACGGGAACGCTCCAAAGAGGATGAGCGTGCGGTGAATATTACAATCACCGAGACCGGAGAAGCGCTAAAGGAAAAGGCGGTTGAAATCCCCCAGAAACTGTCCAGCTGCATGCCGCTTTCTCTGGAAGAATCCAAAACGCTTTATGCGCTTTTATATAAGCTTCTCAAGCAGCTGGATTGCGAGAATGCAGAATGACTCGCTCATCTGTGGAAACTCATTTCATGCACCAAATCATTGGGGTATAATTAATTCCAGCATTAAAACCTATATTCCAAGCGGCATATAGAACGCTTTCATCTTCTGCACCGCAGACTTTGAACAAACTCCCCTTCTCAGGCTAAAAAGCAGGCCGCCGGAAGTCCGGCGGCCTGCTTTGTCTATTTTCTCTCTGGCCACGCTGCACGCGGGCATCCGTGCGCAAGCGGCTCTATGCGCATCCCGACGCTCCGACAAGAGCGGAAGCGATGCCATGCCCGAACTTGAACGCTCCTCGTCGGCCCGCTTATTTCTCGCCGTGGGTTTCAAACCGCAAATCGCAGCAGTCTGCGACTCCGCAAGCCGCAAAATACCTCTCTTCCAAGGGAATCCACCGATCCCGAAACTGAACGGCCGCTTCCGGACCGTTGCGCCGCTGGATACGGCGGAGCTGCTCTTCCCGCTCCACTGTCAGAAACACCTTCAGATTGTAGTATTCCCGCAGGGACGGGTGGCAGGCATACGCCCCCTCGATCACCGTGACCGATCCGAACTCCACCTGAACGGCCTCCTTAAGCGCTTGCAGCCTGCAATCATACGGACGGTAGGAAACCTGCTCTCCCCGGCAGAGGGGCAGCAAAACCTCCTGCAAAACCCGTTCCCAGTCCACGTTTCCGCCCGGCGTGTTCAGCCGCTCCTCCGTGCGCTGCTCCGGCCGCAGAAAAAAGTGGTCCATATGAATCACACCGCAGCCGCACAGCACCCGCAGCTCCTCCGCCAGCGTGGTCTTCCCCGCCGCGCACCGTCCGTCAATCGCCACCAAAATGGGCCGCTTTGCCTGAAGAAGCCGCTGGATTTCCAATTCTATCTTTTCTGCCGCCGTAAGGTCCATGTCAGCCTCCTATTGTGTGGTTACGTCTGCGTTCCCGCGCTTATCCGGTCGGGCACGGTACATAGTTTCCAATTTCTTACGCCTTTTGCACCCGCTTCGTTCACAGCTTTTTGTCGCCCTCCGCGTCAAAATCCAGCTTTACGGGCGATGCCGAGCCTTCCGTAAAATATGCCAAAGCGCCCCGCATGGGGGTTGTCAGATACCACAGCCGCAGGTCCAGTTGAATCTGCTGCCCCTCGTCTGAAACGGTAACCAGCAACTTGTCTTCTCCAAGCTCCGCCGCCACAATCGTCACCCAGTGCCAGCTTTGCAGTTTTTTCTCCCTGCCGCGGTGCAGGTTCAAAAACCCCACGGGGCAGTCGGACGTAAGTCCGTCTTTTATAAACTCCGCCAGCTGGGAGACGGCAGGGCGCCCCCACGTCATGCGTCCGGGAAGCGAAAGAACGTGGGGCGTCAGCAAAATCCCCCGTTCCTGGGCATATGCGACAGCACCCTCCGCAAACAGCTCCACACGGTTCAGCCCGGCGCTTCCGGGGGTAAGATGGGGGTATACGTCCTCCATGTGCCGGGAAAAATCGGAGCGTCCCATGCTTTCATAGCCGTACAGGGGCAACAACGCCGGGCGGGTTAAGGCCAGATACGCCAAAATATTGGACGCGCAGGTAGGCCCACAGCCCGCCCTGCGGCTCCATTCGGTGGAATACCACTCCTGCGCACCGCCGAAAAACGAACAATCTGGCGCTTTGTCCGTAATGGTCATCAGCTCAGGGTGGGAAATAGATAGTTCCATGGTTAAGCCTCACATACTGATTGAATGATAAGGACAGTATAGCTTATTTCTGTGGAAGAAACAAGTGCGCACCGCCCTAAACCCCGCTGGTTAAACAATGTTCGATGTTTGAGAAAATTCCCGGCACACCGGTTAGCCCTTCTCTTTTTTTCGGTTTCGTGCTATGATAACCTAAATATAGCCGTTCGCAAATATTTTTTTGAATCGGCGCAGGTTGGCAGGCTGCGAGTCGCCAGCTTAAAAGACAAACAAGGAGCCGCACCATGGAACAGGAACACAAGCGCCGCCCGCGCTATCAGGGCACCCATCCCCGGAGCTTCCGTGAAAAATACAAAGAGCTGAACCCGGAAAAATACAGCGGCGATGTGGAAAAGGTGCTTCAAAGTGGGAAAACTCCCGCCGGGATGCACATTCCCATCATGGTTGGGGAAATTCTGGATTTTTTGAATGTGCAGCCCGGGCAGACCGGACTGGACGCAACGCTGGGCTACGGCGGCCACTCCCGAAAAATTCTGGAAGCACTCCAGAAGCAGGGACACCTGTATGCCACCGATGTTGACCCTATCGAATCCGAAAAAACCCGCCTGCGGCTGGAAGCGGCGGGCTTTGGCCCGGAGCTTTTCACTCTTCGTCGGATGAATTTTTCCCAGTTGGACGAGGTGGCTCCGGGGATTCTCTTTGACTTTGTATTGGCGGATTTGGGCGTTTCTTCCATGCAGATTGACGATCCCGCCCGGGGCTTCACCTTTAAATACGATGGCCCGCTGGACCTTCGGCTGGACCCCACCTCCGGCATTTCCGCCGCCCAGCGCCTTACAGAGCTGGACGAGGAAGAGCTTTCCGCCCTGCTGGTGGAAAACTCCGATGAGCCTTATGCCATTCCCATCGCACAGGCGGTGCTGGGAGAGGTGCGCCGGGGCAGAGCCGTGAGCACCACAAAGCGCCTTGCGGAGCTGGTAGAGCAGGCCCTCGCCTTTCTTCCCGCTGGAGAGCGGGAGGAAACGGTTAAAAAATCCTGCCAGCGGACGTTTCAGGCTTTACGCATTGATGTAAACGGCGAATTCGAGGCACTGTACAGCCTTCTTGAAAAGCTGCCCGGCGTATTAAAGCCCGGCGGGCGCGTGGCTATCCTGACCTTCCATTCCGGCGAGGATCGGATGGTGAAAAAGGCGTTTCGCCAGCACCTGCGGGAAGGCGCTTACAGCGCCGTGGCAGACGAGGTGCTCCGCCCCTCGGCACAGGAGTGTTTCCAAAATCCCCGAGCGCGTTCTGCGAAGCTGCGCTGGGCTGTGCGGGCCTAGTCCCTGTCTGTCACGCACGATCACCGAAAAGGGAGAGAACCGGTTTATATCCGGTTCTCTCCCTTTTTATATCTATTCTTTGCGCTGTCAGCGGAGCGCGGATAACATGCTTTACCGGGCGTTATACGCCTGAATGCCCAGCGCAAGCAGCTCCATGGCCCGCTCCAGATCGGCCTGCTTCAGAACATAGGCAAGCCGCACCTCATCCCGACCCTTGCCGGGCGTGGCATAAAACCCTTCGCCGGGGGCGAACATCACGGTGTCGCCCTTGTCCTCAAACTCTTCCAAAAGCCACTGCTGGAAGGTATCTGTATTGTCCACGGGAAGCTTTGCCATGATGTAAAACGCGCCCTTAGGGCATTCGCACACTACGCCGGGGATTTTTGCAAGCCCCTCCATGCAGGTGTCACGGCGCTTCTTATACTCGTCCCGCACGGAGGAAAAATACTCCGGCCCGACGGTGTAAAGCGCGGCTGCGCCCACCTGATCCAGCGTGGCAGAGCACAGACGGCCCTGACAGTATTTCATGGCGTGGGACATCAGCTCCTTGTTGCGGGAAATGAGCACGCCCACGCGGGCGCCGCAGGCGGAAAACCGCTTGGACACAGAGTCTATGACAATGACGTTTTCCGCCGCATCCTCAAACTCCAGCATGGTGGCAAGGCCCTCGCCGCCGTAGACAAACTCGCGGTACACCTCGTCGCCGATGACGAACAGATTGTGCTCCTTGGCGATGTCGACAATCAACCGCATCTCGTCGTGGCTCAGCACCACGCCGGTGGGGTTGCCGGGGTTCGTCACCATGATGGCACGGGTATGCTCGTTGATTTCCGCTTCGATTCTGCTCCGATCGGCGTAGCGATACCCCTCCTCCGGGGTGGTGGGGATGGGATGAATCGAACCGCCGGTGACCCGGGTGAAGGTGTTATAGTTGGGATAGAACGGCTCCGGAATCAGGATTTCGTCCCCGTCGTCCAAAATACACTCCAACACCATTTCCAGCGCCTCACTGCCACCAGTGGCGGCCAGAAGATCGCCGGAGGCCAGCTTAATGCCAAGCTTTGCGTAATAACCCCGCACCGCCTCTAAAAATGAGGAAACGCCGGGAGAGGGGGCATATTCCAAAACGGGCTGTGTAAAGCCCTTCACCGCGTCAAAAAAGGCGGCGGGGGTTTCAATGTCCGGCTGACCGATATTCAGATGGTAGATCTTGCGTCCCTTGGCTTCCGCCGCCACCGCAAAGGGATGGAACTTCCGCATGGGGGACAAACCGCACTTTTCGATCTTGCTCGAAAATTTCATGACGGGATACCTCCTTTTCATTTTCCAATTACCGCTAAGGGCTTCTGATTCTCTCATTCTATGCGTCTTTTTCCGGGATGTCAACAGCTAGCTGTTCTTTCCAGCTCTTTAAATCACACAACATTTTGCACAATATCCCGCTATAATCCCAAATTGAAATTGTGCAGTTTTTAACAATCAGTGCCGTTCAACACGCAGCATCCCAATTTTTCGTTGATTGGCCTGCCTGCGCTGTCAGCCCTCTTCTTCCGGTCCGTCGTCAAAGGGCGGTTCGTCGGAAGGCGGCAGGGCCGCGCCGCCCATTTGCTGCTCCTGCCATTTCTGCTTACTGATTAAAAGCTGCCGGGGCTTTGACCCTTCAAAAGGACCTACAATTCCCCGCTGCTCCATCTGGTCCACCAGCCGGGCCGCCCGGGAATAGCCCAGCTTCAGCCTGCGCTGGAGCATGGAAACGGAAGCTTGTCCGGTCTCCAAAACCACCTCCACAGCGGCGGGCAGCAGCTCGTCGCCCTCGTCCTCGGCCGCGTCCGGCGCGGACATGCCCTTGCCGCCTGCGGATTTTTCCTTTTCCTGCACGTTTTCTTCGATTTTTTGCATCACCTCGTCAGAGTAATGCGCTTCGCCGCTCTGCTTGGCAAACTCCACCACCCGCTCAATCTCCTCCGGGCTGATGAAGCAGCCCTGCACCCGGGTGGGCTTTCCGGAGCCAAGGGGTGCATACAGCATATCGCCCCTGCCCACCAGCTTTTCCGCGCCCTGAGTATCCAGAATGATGCGGGATTCCAGCGCCGACGCAACAGCGAAGGCAATACGGCTGGGGATGTTGGCCTTCATAATGCCGGTAATCACGTCGGCAGAGGGACGCTGGGTAGCGATGACCAGATGCATTCCGGCGGCGCGGCCCATCTGTGCCACACGGCAGATGGACTCTTCCACCTCCTTGGCCGCTACCAGCATCAGGTCTGCCAGCTCGTCGATGACCACCACCACGGAAGGCAGCGTCGTCAGCTCCTCGCTGGTGCGGGCCAGTGTGTTATAGCCCTTCAAGTCCTTCACGTTGTGCTCTGAAAAAAGCTTGTACCGCTTCATCATCTCATACACGGCCCACTGAAGTGCGCCCGCAGCCTTTTTCGGGTCTGTCACCACGGGAATCAGCAGATGGGGAATCCCATTGTAGGGGGCCAGCTCCACCATTTTGGGGTCCACCATGATAAAGCGCACCTCGTCGGGGCTGGACTTGTACATCAGGCTGACAATCAGGGAGTTGGTACACACGGATTTGCCGGAGCCGGTGGTACCGGCGATGAGCACATGGGGCAGTCTTGCGATGTCCCCCACGATACAGTGTCCGCCGATGTCCTTGCCCACGGAGAAAGCCACTGTGGATTTGTGATTCACAAATGCGTCTGACTCCACCACGTCCCGGATCAGGACGGAGGAGACATGGCGGTTTGGCACCTCGATGCCCACCACGGAAATTTTGTTGGGAATGGGAGCAATGCGCACGCCGGAAGCGCCCAGCGCCAGCGCAATGTCATCCGCCAGATTGGTGATTTTGGAAAGCTTCACACCCTGATCCAGCACAAATTCATACCGGGTGACGGTTGGGCCGTGAACCACCTCTCCCGGCGCGGCCTCCACGCCGAAGCTCTTCAGCGTCTCCCCAAGGCGGCGGGCGTTGTTCCGCAGCTCGGCTCCCGCCTCCGTAAAGTCGCCGCCGTGGTTTTCATCCAGCAGCGTAATGGGCGGGAACTGATAGGCACCTTCTCCGGAGGACAGGGCGTCCTCAATCTGGGCCGTGACCTCGGCGGTGGCTGCCGCCACCTCTTTAGCGGCGGAGCCGGGCTTTTCCACAGCAGGCGTGGGCGCGGGGGGCGCAATTGGCGCGGACGCAGGCGTAAAAACTGCCGCCACAGCAGGCGCGGGCACGATTGCCGGCTCAGGCACGGCAATTGGCTCCGGTATTGCCACGGAAATTGGAGGGGCAGCCTGCACGGGCTGAGCCTGAGGCTTCGCGGCCTTTGCAGTCTCCTCTGCCAAAAGCTGGTCGGGGGTGAGCTGCTGATCGGATTTCTGCCGGAAAAAACCGTGGAGCAGGCCGGGCTTTTTCTCCGATGCAATGCGCTGCTCGCCATCCAGCGGAATATCGATGGTGCGGCGGGTTCCGCTTTTCTCTCCCACCCGTTCGGCAGGAATGGCGGGAACAGGCCGGGGTGCAGACGGCACGGGTTCCGGCTCCGGCTCATAGCGCAGACGGCTGCGGCGCTTTTCAATCAGACTCTTGGGCGTGATGCGCAGCGCGGCCATCAGCACAACAAGAAAGCACACCGCGAAAATTACGATGGAGGCGGCTCTTGAAAAGGTCGCCACCGACCCAACCGCAAGAAGGCCCGAAACAGCTCCGCCGGATTGCAGTGCTCCCCCAGAGCTCCAAAGCATTTTCAAAAGGCCCTTCACCAGCTCATAGCCATCCCGCAGCAAAATCATGTGGGTCAAAGAGCCAAACAGAAGCGGCAGCAGCAATGCACAGGTGGTCCGCAGCGTGACGGGCCGTCCGTGATGAATCAGCAGAATGAGGCCCGCCAGCACCAGCGCCGGGGCGCACAGCCAATAGCCATAGCCAAACAGGCCCTTCAGCAGGGTGGCAAACCAGTCGATAAAAACGGCGTCGGCTCCAAAATAGCTTACCGCCGCGCACAGCGATAGCAGCAGGCAAATCGCGCCCCCCACCTCCCGGCGGATGGGCCGCTTCTCCGTCCGGGTCGGTTTTTTCCGGCCTCCCGAGGTTTTTTTCGTCCCGCTTCTTTTTGTCGTGGTACTGGCCACACTGGTACCTCCCTTTGCTCAGTCTTTTGTAAACCTATTGAAATCAAAATCAGGCGGTGACATTTTTGACGAAGATAAAAATCAGCGTCAGAAGACCCGCCGCCCAGCAGTAATACGCGAACCAGCCAAATTTGCCCTTATCCGCAATCATTTTCAGCAGACGGATACAGGCATATCCCACCAAAGCTGCCACCAGAACACCCGCCAGATAGACCGGCACCTCGCCCCAGACAACGCCGGCCTTCACCGCGTCCTTCAAGGTGAGGATATTTGCGCCCAGCACAGCGGGAATGGACATCAGGAAGGAATACCGCACGGCAAACTTCCGTTCAAACCCCAGGCAGCAGCCTGCGGAAATGGTGGTTCCGGAGCGGGAAAGCCCCGGGCAGGTGGCCACAGCCTGTGCAACGCCCACCAGCAGCACATCCAGCATGGTAGCACTGCGCTCGGCCTTGCGCCCTCTGCGCACCCTGTCACTGACAAACAGCAGGCAGCCGGTGACAAGCAAGGCTCCCGCCACAACGTAGATATTGTCGGACAGGCCCTCAATCCAATCCTTCATGGGAAGCACTGCAAACAACGGCAGGGTTCCCACAATAATCAGAAAAATCATCCGCCGGGCCGGGGGCAGGGGCGTGGGCGTGGTGCGGTGGACCAAATCTCCCACGCCGAGAAACAGCTCTCGCACCATGGCCTTGATATCATCCCAATAGGCCGCGAACACGGCAGCCAGCGTACCCAGATGCAGCAGCACGTCAAAAAAGTCCGGCGGGGTTCCAATCCCTGCCTCTCCAAGCAAATACTCCGCGATGGCCAGATGTCCGGAGCTGGATATGGGCAGAAATTCGGATATGCCCTGAATCAGCCCCAGAACGACAGATGTCAGCAGTGACAAAAGCTCACTCTCCTTCTATGTATGGGAACGTTTCTTTCTGATTCCCGCGCTGCCCGCGGGAGGGCGGCTCTCTGGCGCGCCGCTTTTCAGCGCCGTCTGAAAGCCCATTCGGAATTATAAGTATACCACGATGACCCTAAAAATTCCAGTCATATTTGCGCCCTTCCTCCGCAGCCGCATCTGAAGAATCTTCAAAGTAGCTGCTCAGGCACTTTTTTCACTCTTCCAGAAACCGCTGTGAAGGGTTTAGCCCGCTGAAAGTCCCGGGGCAAACCGGGGCGGCGGGTTACCCCGCCGCCCCGTATTTTTTTGCGCAGTCTTCGATCGACCGTCTTTTTAAAGTTTTTCCAAGGCGGCACGGGCGGCGGACTGCTCCGCCTCCTTCTTGCTGTGGCCTCCGCCCTCGCCCGTCACCGCGCCGTTGAGCAGCACTTCCGCCACAAAGGTCTTGTCGTGGTCGGGGCCGCGCTCGGCCACCATGCGGTAGACAAGGGTCTGATCCGGCTTACGCTGAATCAGCTCCTGAAGCTCCGTTTTAAAGTCTCGCCGCCGCTCTTCCACGGCCTCTTCCCGCTCCGCGTCCAGAAGACACCGGTGAATCAGCGCGGAAGCCGCCCGAATCCCACCGTCCAGATACACGGCGGCAAACACCGCCTCGGTGGCATCCGCCAGAATTGAGGTCCGCTCCCGGCCCCCTCCGGCTTCCTCGCCCTTTCCCAGCCGCAGATAACGGCCCAGTTCCAGCTTCCGCGCCACCTCATACAGGCTCTGCTCGCACACAAGGGCCGCCCGAATGCGGGTCAGGTCCCCTTCCGGCAGGTCCGGATGCTGCAAAAACAAAAACTCAGCCGTCACAAAGCCCAGCACCGAGTCGCCCAGAAACTCCAGCCGCTCGTTGCTGTTCATCTTCCGGCCCCGATGCTCGTTGGCGTAGGAGCTGTGGGTCAGTGCCTCCTCCAACAGCGACGGGGTACAAAAGTCATAATTCAGCTTTTTCTCCAGTTCCTTCATAAAAGCGCACCCACTTTCTCAAAAGGAAACCCCGCTCCGAGCGGGGTTTCCTCTCTTATCTGTTCAGTTTTGCGGCGATATAGCGCACAGCATCTCCCACAGTTTTCAGCTCACTCAGGTCATCCTCCTGAATTTCGCCCACGTCAAACGCTTCTTCCATGGCCATCACCAACTCCACCAGGTCCACGGAATCCGCGCCCAAATCCTCCTCAAAGGAAGTCTCCATGCTTACCTCGTCGGCCTCTTTGGCAAACTGCTCGGCCACCAGATCTCGCATTGTCTGAAATACCTCTTCATTCGACATACCTGTCACTCCTCAGGTCACAATTGTTGGAGTAATCATACGGCAGCGCCGCATTTCTGTCAATAGGGTATCAAATTTTTTCCGTTATATCCAACTGCATCTGCCCTACACCGGCCTCCACATCCGCGATAAAACCGCTTGCGGCAAATTCCGCAGCGCGGCGCACGGCGTTTTGGATTGCCCGTGCGTCAGATCCGCCGTGGGCCTTGATTACCGGCTTGGTAATGCCGAGAAACGGCGTTCCGCCCACCTCGCCGGGATCCATCATTTTCTTGAATTCCGCCATCTTATTCTTCATCAAAAGGGCTGCCAGTTTCGTCTTGGTTTCGGACAAAAACAATTTTTTCAGCTCCTTGGACATGAGCTTTGCGGTTCCCTCCAGAGATTTGAGCATCACATTTCCGGTGAAGCCGTCCGCCACAATCACGTCCGCCCCGCCCAGCATGGCATCGGAAGCCTCAATATTCCCGATGAAATGCAGGCGGCCCGCCCGGTTTGCCTCCTCCAGCACGGCATAGGTTTCATGGCGCAGGGTATCGCCCTTTTCGCTCTCTGCGCCGATGTTCAAAAGTCCCACACGAGGACGCACCACACCCATGACCTTTTGGGCATACAAACTGCCGAGGAACGCAAATTGCAGAAGGTATTCCGGGGTGCACTCCGCATTGGCTCCCGCGTCGCACAGCAGGGCCTTTCCTCCCAGCACCGGAATCTGCGGGCACAAAGCGGCCCGGCGCACGCCCCGGATGCGTTTTACCACAAGTGTTGCCCCCGCCAGCAGCGCCCCGGTGGACCCGGCGGAGACAAACCCGTCTCCCAGACCCTCCTTCAGCATGTTCAGCCCCACGGTGAGGGATGAGTCCTTTTTCTTTTTAAACGCCGTAGCGGGGTCGTCGGCAATCTCCACCACCTCCGACGCGTCCTTGATCTGCACCCCTGCGGGCAGGGTCTTTTCGCCGCAGCCTTCCACAGCCCCCAGCACCTGTGCCGCCCGGCCCACCAGCACGATTTCCGTGCCGTAAGCCCTATGGGCCGCCAGTGCGCCCTTGACAATTTCGACCGGGGCATTGTCCCCGCCCATTGCATCCACAATGATTTTCATGCAGCCATCCCTTTCGCCGCGCCCGCGGGCGCAAAATCTCTCTAGCGGAGCGCCTCTTCCCGCAGGCCGTCTATAATGTGCAGCGAGCGGTTGGAAATCTCCGTGTTTTTATCCCGCTTCCCCTTGACCCGGTGGTCCAAAGGCGGCATAATTCCAAAGTTGACGTTCATGGGCTGGAACCGAACCACCGACTGGTCGCAGACATACAGCCCCAGCGCGCCGATGGCAGTTTCCCGGGGAAAATCCAGCGGCGGCAGTCCCCGCAGGCGGCGCGTCAGCTCCACCGCCGCCAGATACCCGCTGGCGCAGGATTCCACATAA
Organism: Bacillota bacterium; assembly: GCA_023402075.1. Taxonomy (GTDB): domain Bacteria; phylum Bacillota; class Clostridia; order Oscillospirales; family Oscillospiraceae; genus Oscillibacter. The sequence continues at coordinate 17,831 of JAEXCS010000001.1, forward strand.
CCCTCCACACCGGTCATCTGTCCGGCAAATGTAACGCGCGGCTCCTTTTTCATCCGGTAATACCGGTCAAGCAACCGGGGCGAGTCCAGAAATGTATTGCGGTGCATCACGCCGTAGCGCAAAAACTCCGCGTGATGCAGGGCGGGAATCATGGAAAATACCCGCTTCTGTTCCGGGAACTTCAAATGCGTCTGAAAGCCCACCAGATTATATACGCTTCCATCGGCATTGTCCCGGCGCAGCTGCACCACCGCATAGGGCCAGCGCCCGGTGCGGGGATCGTCCAGTCCCCGGGGCTTCAGCGGCCCGTAAAGCAGTGTGTCGTGCCCCCGACGGGCCATCACCTCCACAGGCATACACCCCTCGAACACCTTCTGGTCCTCGAACCCGTGGACCGGCGCCTCCTCGGCGGCGGTAAGGGCCTGCCAGAAAACGTCGTACTCCTCTTTCGTCATGGGACAATTTACATAATCCGCAGAGCCTTTCCCGTAGCGGGACCCCAGCCAAGCGTGGTCCATGTCCACACTGTCCGCTGCAATCAGCGGCGCGGCGGCATCGTAAAAATGCAGGGCGGTGTCCGTGCCCAGAAGGGATTGCAGGCGCTCTGCCAGCGCGTCGGAGGTCAGGGGGCCGGAAGCAACCAGCACCTCGCCCTCAGGCAGCTCCGTCACCTCGCCGGGAACCACGGTGATATTGGGGCAGGTCTTAATCCGCTCCGTCACCAGCGCGGAAAAGCCCTGACGGTCCACCGCCAGTGCGCCGCCTGCCTCCACCCGGGTTTCGTCGGCGCAGGCAATCACCAGCGACCCCAGCCGCCGCAGTTCTTCCTTCAAAAGTCCGGCGGCGTTTTCCAATTGATCGCTGCGCAGGGAATTGGAGCAGCACAGCTCCGCAAAATCGTCCGTCACATGGGCGGGATTTTTCTTTTGCGGCTTCATCTCCAGAAGCGTCACATGGGCGCCCCGGCGGGCCAGCTGCCAGGCAGCTTCGCTTCCTGCAAGGCCCGCTCCGATGACCGATACGTTCATACGTGTGTCCTTTCGCATGCCCGGCAACCCCTTGGGGCGCTTCGCGCCCACACGGCGCAGGGCAAATCAGATTTCCTCATCAGGGACGGTCTTTTTTCCAGCGGTTTTTTTTGTTGCCTTCGCGGCAGGCTTCTTTGTCGTCGCTTTCTTGGCAGTAGGTTTTTTCGCAGCGGCTTTTTTCACTGCCGTCTTTTTCTCCGCCGTCTCCTCCGCCTCAGATGACTGATTAACCGGCTTTTGCGCAGTTTTTGCCGGGGCCTTCTTTTTAGCAGCGGCAGTCCCGGCCGCGGTCTTTTTGGCGGTGGTTTTCTTCGCCGCCGTCTTCTTTGCGGCAGGCTTTTTCGCGGCTGCTTTTGCAGCCGGTTTCTTTGCGGTGGATTTCTTTTCGGCGTCAGCGCCTTCTCCGGCAGACTCTCCGCCCTCGTCGGCAGTTTTCTTGGGATAACCCCGCTGTTCCTCCGGCAGGAAGTTGGAACAGGCAGGATTGACGCAATAGGGCCGCTTATACCCCCGTCCGGACCGCTTGAACATGGTGTGCCCGCACACGGGGCAGTCGTCCTTCACCGGCACGTCCCAGGTCATAAAGTCGCACTTGGCGGCTTCTTCCTTGGCGCTGCGGTGCTCGCAGCAGTAGTAATTATACTGCTTGCCAGACTTCTTGCTCACGCCGCTGCGCTTCATAATCCGCCCGCCGCACTTGGGGCAGCGGCCCGGCATCACCACCACGAGCGGCATGGTAAAGCTGCAATCGGGATAGCCCGGGCAGGCCAGAAAACGCCCGAACCGCCCGGACTTAACAACCAGATTCCGCCCGCACTCCGGGCAAAGCTCCTCGCTCACCTCGTCGGGCACCTTGATTCGCGTTCCTTCAAGCGCCGTCTCCGCGTCCTTCAGGCTCTTTTCAAAATCCCCGTAAAACTCCCGCAAAACGCCTTTCCACGGGGTCTTCCCCTCCTCCACGGAGTCCAGCTTCCGCTCCATATGGGCGGTAAACTGCAAATCCGCGATGTCGGAAAAGCGCTGCTTCATCAGCTCTGTCACCACCCGGCCAAGGTTGGTGATTTTCAGATATTTGCCCTCTTTCACCACGTATTCCCGGTCAATAATCGTGGAAACCGTTGGTGCGTATGTGGAGGGGCGGCCGATGCCCTGCTCTTCCATGGCACGAATCAGCGTTGCATCGGTATAATGGGCGGGGGGCTGGGTGAAGTGCTGATCCCTGCGAAACTCCTTCAGCCCCAGTGCTTCTCCCTCCCGCAGGGCGGGCAGGGGGGATTCCTTTTCTTCCTTTTCCTCGTCCTTGCCCTCTTCATAAACCGCGGTGTAGCCCGCAAATTTCAGACCCGAGGCGGTGGCGCGGAAAATGTGCTCCCCGGCGGCGATGTCCACGGACACGCTGTCGTACACGGCGTTTTCCATTTGACTTGCCAAAAAGCGGCTCCAGATCAGCTTATACAGCCGATACTGCTCTCCTGTGAGGTCGCCCTTTACCTGCTCCGGCGTCAGATCCACACTGCTGGGACGGATGGCCTCATGGGCGTCCTGCGCGTTGGCCTTGGCTTTATAATGGCGGGCCTGAGCGGGATAGTAATCTTTTCCATACCGGCTGAGAATAAAACTCTTGGCGGCTGCCTGCGCTTCCTCGCTGATACGCAGAGAGTCGGTTCTCATATACGTGATGAGGCCCACCGCGCCCTCGCCCGCGATGTCCACGCCCTCATAGAGCTGCTGGGCAATGGCCATGGTGCGCCGGGGGGTCATACTCAGCTTCCGGGACGCGTCCTGCTGGAGGGTAGAGGTGGTAAACGGCGGAGAGGGACTGCGCTGCTTATCCGTCCGCTTCACGGACTTGACGGCGAATGCCTGATTCTTCGTCTCCTCCACCACGGACTCCACCTCATCGGCGGATTTCAGCTCGGTTCTCTTGCCGTCTTTTCCGTGGTAATGGGCGGTAAACTCCGTCTTTTTCCCGTCGTCGGTGCGCAAAAACGCGTCCAGCGTCCAATATTCCTCGGGCTGAAAGGCTTCGACCTCCCGTTCCCGGTCGTCCACCATACGGGTAGCCACGGACTGAACTCGTCCTGCGGAAAGCCCACGGCGGATTTTCTTCCACAGAAGCGGGCTAAGCTGATAACCCACGATGCGGTCCAGAATGCGCCGGGCCTGCTGGGCATCCACCAGATTCTGATCGATGTCCCGGGGCCGCTGAATGGACTCCTGCACCACCTTTTTGGTAATCTCGTTAAAGGTCACCCGGCGGGTTTTGTCATCCGGCAGATTCAAAAGCTGCTTTAAGTGCCAGGAAATTGCTTCGCCCTCCCGGTCAGGGTCGGTTGCGAGATACACGGTATCGGCGGACTTGGCGGACTTTTTAAGGTCCCCGATGATGTCCTCCTTGCCCTTGATGGGCTGGTACACCGGGTCAAAATCCTGCTCCACGTCCACGCCCAGCGTGCTTTTGGGCAGGTCCCGCAGATGGCCCATGGAGGCCTTCACGCGGAATTCCTTTCCCAGATATTTTTCAATGGTCTTGGCCTTCGCGGGAGATTCCACGATGACCAGGCTCTGCTTTGCCATAGCTACCTCCAAAACTTTGCGGGGGATTCAGTAATAATCAAATGTTTATGAAATCAGCACCACAGTGCGGACATACCGCTTGCCGTCCCGCTGAGTTACAAATCCGTCAATTTCCAACATGGTCAGGGCCGAAAGCACCCGCCGCACGGGCAGCTCTGTCAGCTCCGCCAAATCGTCCACCGCCATAGGCTCCTCCGTCAGTGTCTGCAAAATCAAAATCTGATCGTCGGTCAGCCCCGCGTCCTTTACAGAGAGGACGGGCAGGGCGGGCACGGCGGCTTCCACAGGCACACCCGGCTGCTTTTCCGAAGGCGGCGGCGCGGCGCGGGTCTGCCCGCGCAGTTTGCCCGGAAACAGCGCCTCATACTCCCGCAGAATGTCCCACGGCTCTGCTGCCACCATGGCTCCGTCCCGAATCAGGCGGTTGCAGCCCTTGCTGTTTTCCGCATAAATGGGACCGGGGACGGCAAACACGTCCCGCCCCTGATCCAGCGCCATCCCGGCGGTAATCAGCGCGCCGCTGCGAATTGGGGCTTCCACCACCAGCGCGGCCACACTTAGGCCGGAAATAATACGGTTGCGGATGGGAAAGTGGCCGGGAAGCGTCTCCGTCCCCGGCGGATACTCGGAAATAAGACAGCCTGCTGCGGCCACATCTTCATACAGCCATCCGTTTTCCCTTGGGTAAATCACGTCGATTCCGCCGCCCAGCACACCGATCACCGAGCCGCCCGCCCGGAGCGCGCCCTGTGCCGCCACGGAATCAATTCCCCGCGCCAAGCCTGTGACCACCAGCGCTCCGGCATCCGCAAGGCCAAAGGACAAATCCTCCGCGCAGCGGATGCCATAGGGCGACGCCTTCCGCGTCCCCACCACGGCGATGGAGGGCAGCTCGTCCACTTCGGGAAGCCTGCCCCGGATATATAAAAGACAGGGCGGGTCGTAAATGCTGCGCAGGCGGACGGGATAGGCCGCGTCCCGGAGCGTCAGCAATTGCAGGCCCAGTCGCTCACAGTCCGCCAGAATCCGGTCCGCTTCCGCCAAATCCTTCTTGCCCAGCACTTCCGCCTCACGGCGGGTGATTCCCTCGGTCAGCAGCAGCTCGTCCTGGTCGGCGTAGTAAATATCCTCCGGAGAGGGGAAGCACTCCAGCAGGGAAAGCTTCGTCTGACTGCCCAAGCCCTCCAGCCGGGAAAGCCAGACCCAGTATTTCAGCATGGACATGTCCGTCCCTCCTCTATCTCCGCCCCCGGGCCATCTCCCACAGCAGCGCGGCCGCCGCCGCAGCCGCATTCAGGGATTCGCAGCGCTCATTCATGGGAATTTTCACCGTGGCGGTGCAAAGAGCAAGCAGTTCCTGAGAAAGGCCCCGCCCCTCGCTGCCAATGGCGGCAGCGGCGCGGGCATAGTCCAGCTCGCGGATATCCCGCGTGTCCGATTGCAGCGCCGCGCCGTACAGCGGGATGTCGCTTTTTTTAAGCAGAGCGGCAACCTCCGCCCCGCCGCAGGTCCACACCGGGCAGCGAAATGCCGCGCCCATTCCGGCCCGCAGCGTTTTGGGATGATAGAGGTCGGCGCAGCCGTTTACCAGAAACAGCCCGTCCACCCAAAAAGCGTCCGCCGTGCGGAGAATGGTGCCCACATTGCCGGGGTCCTGCACTCCGTCCAGCACCACGTAGCATCTGCCATCCAGCGCTTCAGGCAGGGTCGATTCCCTCATACGGCAAATGGCCAAAACGCCTTGGGGCGTTTTGCTGGGAGCGACGGATTCCATCACGTCCTCCGTCACCTCCACCGCCCGGACGGAGGGTGGCAGGTTGGCAATTGCCCGCCCCGGCGTGGTCACCACCGTGTCCACGGTGTCGCCCGCCCAGCGGAGCGCTTCCTCCACAAGCTTTGGACTGTCGCAGAGAAAGAGGCCTGTCTCCCGGCGGTAGCCGCCATCTGCGGCCAGCTTTTTCAGCTTCAGGCAAAGGGGGTTTTTTCTGCTTGAAATACGTTCCACGGCCCCGCTCCCCTTCCTCAGATTTCAAAACGGACAGCCGATACATTAAATAGATAGGCCCCGGATTTTGATGTGAAAGTGAGTATATCATACGCCGTCAAACAATTCAAGTCAACGATTTTGCGCCAAAACGGGGTTTTTTGCTGCTCTAAGGCCCCTGAAAAGCCCCGAAAAATCCCGGCTGCGCCAAAAATAATACGGGCCTTGCCCGGTTGGCGCGTACTTGCTCCAACCGGGCCGACGGTTAGCTTACCCGCACCTCAATCTGCTCTGCGCGCAGTACGCCGGCGGAGCACAAAGCGGCAAACAACTGATCCCGGCGGCAGCCATGCGGCGTCCGCTCCTCCTGGACGGGGACGCTCAGCGCCACGTGGGCGGGGATGTCCGCTCCATCGTACAGCGGCAGAGTCACGCCGCAGTGCAGCTCCGGTCTGGGCGTAAACAGCAGCAGTGCTTCCGCGGCTTCTATCTGCTCCTGAGTAGGCCGCAGCAGCAGCGACACGCCAAATTCCCGCCGAAGCTGGCGAGCCAGCTCTTCCCCTCCATCCGGAATATCCAGCAGTACATAGCGATAGCGAAGGCACAGCTCCGTCACCGCCCGCACCAGCTCTCCCGTAAGATGGTCGGCACACACTGCGACTCTGGTGGCTCCCGAAATCCCCCGGCTTGCAAGCTCCGAACGAAGCCACTCCCCGGCGATGCTGCGGTATAGGCGCATCACCTCCACGGGAAGCACATTATATTTCTCAAAAATTTCCGTATAGGGAAATGCTTCCGGAAATACCGCGTGTGTGACCCCCCATTTTTGAAGCTTTTTTGCCACCCCCGCCGCCCTCCGACGCAAAATGGCGACAGGCGTGTTTTTCCGCCGCAGCAGCCGAACTTCCAAAAACCGCATTCGTAAAATCGATGCTTCGCCCGACCGGCGGGACGCTTTTTCCTCCGTCCATGACACAAATCCAACCATGTCAACCTCCCTGCCCTCCCGTGGGAAACTCGAAGCGGCCATTTGCACCGAAGTAAATTGCTCCGGTGAACGCAAAAGCCCTCCTGTCCCATTTCTATGGGACAGGAGGGCTTCTTATGCTGAAAAATCAGCGAGAGAGCGTATAACCCGTGAGATACTTCAGCGGATTGATCCGCACACTGTTTTCCGAAATCTCAAAGTGGAGGTGTGGCCCGGTGGAGTTGCCCGTAGACCCGGTGACGCCAATGGAATCCCCCTGATTCACATAGGCCCCGGCGGTGGTGCCAAGGCTGCTCATGTGGGCATACAGGGTGGTATTCCCGCCGCCGTGGGAAATGACCACGTAATTTCCGTAAGAGCTGGAGCGCTGGGCTACAATGACGGTGCCCGCCTTAGCGGCGTGGATGGTGGTGGTATAGCCCACCCGTCCGATGTCAATTCCCTTGTGATTGGTGGAGCCGATGCCCCCCGGAGACGAGCGTCCGCCAAAGGTGGAGGTGATATACCGGCTGTCTACCGGCCAGATATAGCCGCCAAGGGCTGCGTTGGAGGGCTTTCCACCGTTTGCAGCGGCCTGCTCCGCCGCAAGCTTACGGCTTAGCTCCTGAATTTCCTTCTGAATGGCCTCCTGCTCCTCGGCAAGACCGTCAATCTCGGCTTCCGTCTCATTCTGGTCGCTGGCAAGCTGGCGAATCAGTTCGTTGGCCTCAGAGCGCTGAGTTTCCAGTTCGGATTTCTTGGATACCAGCTCCTTCTTTGCTGCTTCCGCATCAGCCTTGGAAGCGGTCAGTTGGGCTTCCTTCTGTGCAATCTCCTCCTGAAGGGCCTTGAGTCGGTCGATGACGGCCTGATCCGCGTACATAATCTCGTTCACCGCGTTCAACCGGTCCAGAAGGTCCGTAAGGCTGTCGGCCTTGAAGAGGACGGACCAATAGCTGACGCTCCCCCCTTCTTCCATGGCCCGCACCCGGCGGCAGAACAGCTCGTACTGCGCCGCTTCCTGCTCCTGCGCGTCGGCCAGTTCCGCCTGCGTCTGTGCAATCAGATCGGCATAGGTGGAAATCTGTGTCTCCACATTGCCGATTTCCTTCACCTGCACAGCAATCTGCTGATCCAGCAGTTCCTTTTTCTTCATGACCTGCGCCTTGTCGTTGGACAGGGCCGAAAGCTTTGCTTTCAGATCCTTTTTCTGTTTGTTTAAATCGGTGGCGCTGCTTTTCAGCGCGTCAATATCCGCCTGCTTCACAGCAGCCGCAGGCTGAGGCAGCAGCACCGCAGTGCAGATTACCAAAAGAGCCATCAGTCCCGCCGCAAAGCGCTTCGTCCGTCTCATAGATATTCCATCCTCCCGCATGTATCGTAAGCCACGGTTTACACCTGCAAAAACCGCCGGATGGCGGACAGGCTTCCCCCCACGCCCACAAGGATTCCCGCCACCAAAAACGTCGCCGCCACAGGAAGCCACAGCTCCCCAAAGCTTACAACGTTGATGAGCTGGAGCGTATCGCTGCTCTCAACCCCCCGTGCCACGGCTTCGTACAGCGTCCATTGCAGCAGGAAGGCCGCCACCGCCCCGGTGAAGCCCAGCATAAAGCCCTCGTATACAAAGGGCCAGCGAATAAACCCGTTGGTGGCGCCCACCATCCGCATGATGGCAATTTCTTCCCGCCGGTCAAAGGTGGTAAGCTTAATGGTGTTGGACATGATGAACACGGACACCACCAGCAAAATGACGATCAGCGTCACACACACCACGGTGGCGATGTTTCGCACGGTAATCAGCCCGTCGGAAAACTCCTCGTAGGCCGTGACCTCCGCAATGCCCTCCACCTTCTCCACGGCGGCTTTTGTCTCCCCCGTCAGCCGGATGTCCACGGTTTTTACGGCAAACCGGTCCCGAAAAATCTCCGGGTCCAAATCCTGAAATGCCGACTCGTCGGTGTATTTCTCCTGAAAGTTTTTGGTGGCCTCTTCCTTTGTAATAAAGGTGGCGGAGGCCACGTTGGGCTGCGCCTCAATCTTGCTTTGAAGCATCCGGGCCTGCTGGGTGGTGTAGCTTTCATCCACATAGGCCAGGATTTCGTTGTCCCGCTCCATATCCCGAAGCTGCTGGTTGGCATTCACCGCCACCAGAGAAAACGTGCCCATAATCAAAAGGCAGGCCACGGTGACACCCACGGCCGCAAAGGACATAAACCCATGGCTGAACATATTGGAAACGCCCTCATGAAAAAAATACCGGAAATTATGCCTTCCCATGGATATGTCCTCCCACATAGCGGCCCACGGAATCGTTGATGATACGGCCGCCGTCGATGGTGATGACGCGCTTTTCAAAGCGGTCCACCAGATCCTTTTCGTGGGTGACCACCACCACAGTGGTCCCCAGCGTGTTAATTTTCACCAATAGTTTCATCAGCTCCAGCGACCGGTCGGGATCCAGATTGCCGGTAGGCTCGTCTGCAATAATCGTGGTGGGATTGTTCACCAGCGCCCGGGCGATGGCCACGCGCTGCTGCTCTCCGCCGGAAAGCTCCGTGGGGAAATGGGCGGCCTTTTCATCCAGACCCACCAGCTTTAATACATAGGGAATACGCTTGCGCAGCTCCTTCTCCCCCATACCCACGGCCCGCATGACAAACGCCAGATTGTCATACACCGTTTTCTTCTCAATCAGGCGGAAATCCTGAAAAATCACGCCCACAGTCCGCCGCATCAGGGGCAACTGCCTGTCGGTGATGTTGCTGACGGAAAATCCGTTAATCATCACGCGACCCCGGGTAGGCTCCACCTCCCCGGTAAGCAGTTTGATAATCGTGGATTTTCCCGCGCCGGAAGGCCCCACCAAAAATACAAACTCGCCGTCTTCAATTGTAAGCGTAATACCCCGGACGGCCTGCGTGCCGTTGTCATACTCCATTTCCACGTCCTTCAGACGGATCATATACGCACCTCGCTCCGATCCGGCAGGACCGCCGGAATTTCCATTTTTCTGGTATGGTAGACATAAATCTACAATCAATCGTATTATATATGCTTTTCCCCCATCATGCAAGGGAAAATATGAAATGCATCCCGAAAATTCCAAGGCCCGAGGCACTTTTCACACCATGCCTTTTTCCGTGGCCGCCGAAGCGCAAAAAAGGAGGACGGCACACAGCCGTCCTCCCGGATACGCGGCCTTAGTTCAGCCGCACTTCTTTTGCCGATTCGGGCCGAAAGCAGCCCAACATGTCGTACTTGTTGTACCCGGAATAGTCGGACAGAGCCCGGCCCTCCAGAGAATAACTGCGGATAAACCGCTTGCCGTCCACCGAGGTCCAGTTTTCCGCGTCCCATGTAAGATATCCGTCCTCGTCGGTCTGCTTTTCGGAGAACAGCAGATCCACCTGCCGGTTGTGATTGGCCACAAGGTCCACCAAATCGTCCCAGCTTAACTCCTTTTCGCACTTTTCAATCAGATCATTGACTTTCATTTTCTTCCCCCTCAGCCCACGTAGCCGGCCTTTCTCAGAAGTTCCATCGCCCGTTCGCTGTTGGCCTCGCTCATCATCACCAGCGGGCCGGTGCAGCCCATGCCGCTCTCGGCGTAAATCCCCGCCTTCCACAGAACCCGCACCGCATCCTCCAAATCCATTACCTCGATGCCCGCGATGCTGGCGGTCACCGGCTCGGCGGGTGGGGCTTTCACTTCCTCCGTCTCGGCGGCGGGCTTCAGGCAGGCAGTTTTTCGGGCTTCCAAAATGCTGTTCAGCCCGGCCTTTTCCGCCTTGGCAAATTCCTCCCGCGCCACATCGAACACCTTGCCCCGCACCAGCTGGGCGGCAAATTCCAGCGCGTTTGCAATCAAGGGCGCACCGGAGGCACGGGAGATAATTAGAATCAGCTTTTCATAGCCCTTTCCAATGCCCGGGCCGTAGCCATACCCACTGGATTCAAAGCTGCCGCCGGTGGTGTAGGCGGACAGCATCTTAATGAGGACATTTCCGGTGAGAGGGTCTGTTACCAGCACATCCGGCGTGCCCTGAAGCACATCGTTTCCCCGCAGCACCGCCCCTCCGTCAGACCGGGCAGACTCCGCAAACCGGAAGGAATAGCCGCCCTCCTGAAGCTGGCGGAGAGCCGTCTCCGTCTGGCGCGCGCCGTCCACGTTCAAGATGCCCACGGTGGGGTCGGCAATGCCGCCGGCCTTGGCCGCAATGATGCCGTAAACCGCGTTTTTAATCATGCCCTCCACCCGGTCGGAGCTGGCCGTGCCGGTGGTGGTGGCAATCAGCATCTCCCGGCCCTTGGCGGGCGTTACCACCCGGCCCACGGTCGACACGCCGATGGGGAATGGGAAGTGCATGGTCACAGCGCCGTCCACCGCGCCGCTGTCCACCAGCTCCTCCATTTTCCTGTGGCCCTCGTCCTCGCTGGATACCCTCACAGTGGTGACGCCGGGGGCTTCCAGCGTGCCGATATAGTACACGTCCACGCCCCGCTTCGCCGCCATTTGGGCGGCGGCTATGGTATTTTCCTCGCCGTGCTCGCTGCCCATTCCCGTCAGGGCAATTTTGGGACGAATCCCGTAGGAGCCGTTTTCCAGCCCTTCGGCCATCTCCAAAAAGGTTTTGGCGATGGTTTTTTGAAGATTACTCATACTGCACCCCGCTCAATCCGCCTGCGCCAGCAATGTGGCCGCAAATTCCTTCATGGCTTTGGCAATCATCTCCCGCACCTGCTCCTCGCCCATGCCGGTCTGCGCTTCCTGTGCCCCGGCGTTTTTCTGGACGACGAAGGACACGCCGTCAAACAAATTGGTCATGCGCCCAAGGAACAACGAGCCTTTGCCCACAATCATGACCCGACTGATATCCCCCGCCAGCAGCTCCTCCCGGGCAAAGCCCAGATAAGGCACACCGGAGGGAATATGGCCCTGCGTGGGCGCCCAGCCCGTCAGACCGTGCTTCACCGCAAAGCTTGCCAAATCCGCCTTTTCCAGCTCTCCCCGCTTCACCGCCAGCGCGGCGATCATCTTATAGTTGGAAAGGGGCACGTCGCCCGCCCCGGCGGGCTTTGTGATGTCGGGGTTCTGCATTTCGGGGGAATATTTATCAATGTCGGTGATTTTCAGGCCCGCCCGGTCCAGCGGGTCGGTGACAAGGCTGGAAATGACCGCCTGGGGCGCGGAGCCGGTGCCTACGCTGTGACGGCCCAGCAAGTCCAGATTGATTTCCGGGTTCACGCCGTCATTCTCTGTAACCACCACAGCAAAGCCCGCCACCATGTCCTCTAAAATGGGCAGGCCCTTTTTCACGTGATCCTTGCCGTTCATGCCAAGCTTTGCGGTGCAGCCCCCGGCGGTGACCACCACGGTTTTATAAGCCCCGGCCTGCACCAAAGCGGCGGCCTCGATCATGGCATGGGCGGGGGCCGCGCAGAAGCTGCGTAGGTCGGAGCCGGTGGCCCCGGAAAGGCCCGCAATCTCCGCCGCGGCCTTGGCGAAGTTGCCGCCGCCTCGCTGGTTCATGTCGCCGCAGGCCTCTTCCGCGCAGTCGATCACGTAATCCACCTGAGACTTCTCAATCCCCGCGTTTTTCACCGCCGTAAGCAGAGCCAGAACAGAGGACGCCTTTGACACCAGATTTTCCAGCATTACATGGGCGGAGAGATTGCCGTCAATGTCGTGGGCGCGGTTTACGCAGCCAATCAACTTGTCGTGGTGATACAATCCCTCGGAATGCTCCTGCTCCACCAGACGGGCAATCTCCGCGCCATCAATTCCGTCACAAACACGTGCCAGAATCGTCTCATCCATCAGGGGATTGGCAGCAAGGTCACTCTTGTGGGCGGCCACAAAGTCCCGGTCCAGCTTCACAAGGTCGAACACGTCGCAGCTTTGCAGCAGCAGAAAAAACTCCTCCTGGGGCATCATCTGTCCAAATTTTCCAAAGCGTCCGCTTCCATCGCAGGTCTTGTCATACCACGGCTGCTCCACAGCTGCAAGCTCCGCCGGAGTTTTGTTTCCGATGTACACCTGATTGGGCCAGTAGGACAGGGCCTGCTCAAAGCTGCGCAGGTGGGCGGGCAGCGCCTTTAAATACTCGCTTTCCGGATTGACGATGCGCTCCGTGGTCTGGGTGGTGCCGCTGCGCAGCACCATGTCCGGCGTATGGGCCAGAATGTAGCCCGCGCCCTTGATGACACTTTTCATGGCAAAATACCGTCCTCTCTGCACTTTCAAATCAATGATGATGTGTTCCCAATCCTCCGGCTTTTGGGGGAATTTCTTAATCAGGGAAATCTTATATTAAATGTATCGGCGCTTATTTTGTAAGGTATAAAGAAGTATTTGCACACAGCCGCGTATTGAATCGCGCGGTAATAATTTGTCTTTCTGCCAGCGCAGCTGCATTTCTGGCGGGACTTTCTGTTTTCCTTCAAGTTGTCCGGCGTTTCTTCCAAGCCTTTTTCAGCCGCTGCGGAGAGACGCAAAGGGGCGGCGGCTTCTGCCGCCGCCCCCGCCGATTTCGAAATCAATACTTGCTGTATTGCTCCCGAATGCTGGTCATCTCATTGACGATGTCGTCAACGTCCAAAACCATTTCCATCATGCTCACCTGCTCGTCATAGACGGCCTCGTCAAATTCCGGCTTGATTTCAGGTTCGCACACATGATAAACCCTGAGTCCCAACTGGACTCCTGTCAATGGACCGGCGTAGGTCGGGTCACCGTTGGTGACCGTTTCAGCCGCAAGGCCGGAAGCCTCGCCCTCAGACGCGCCCAAAAGAACCACTACGTTCTCGGGGCCATACTGCTCGGCAAATTCCTTAACCCGCTTCTGATTTTCCAGATCCATTGCACCAGCGGCCGTTCAGACGAAGCACTCCGTCGAGGAAAACACGACCTCGGCACCGGCGCTCTTGGCGCACGCCTCAATGGCCTGGCCGGGGATGCCGTCCCGGTCGCCGATGATGACAACCTTCTTGCCCGCTAAAATACCCATGTTTCTGTTCCTCCTTTTCTGTAAGATTATAGTCAGCCGGACAAGCTGGGCTTCCGGCCCGCTACCTGAATTTACAGCCTGAACTACTTCCGTCCCCGCAGAGGGGGCCTTTGTGCTCAGGCGTACTTTTTGATCATAGCCTCCACGTTTTCGGGCGTTGCGTCGTCCTTCACGCAGGAGTCGATCATCTCCCCATTTTCATACACAGCAATTACCGGCAGACCCAGAATCTTCTGCCCGATGGCAAGGCGACGGGCCTTGGTGGTGTTCAGCGCGCAGAATTTCAGGCCGTCGCCGCCATACTTTTCCGCAAACTCGTGGACGTGGGGCATCAGCGCTGCGCAGGGAACGCAGCCGTCGCCATAGAAATCCACAACGACCTTGCCGGAGGCCTGAAGCACTTCGGCTTCAAAGGTTTCCTTATCCAGTTCCAGCATATCCTTCGCTCCTTTTACTTCAGATTTGAAATATAATGCTCCGCCTGCATGGCGGCAATTGCGCCATCCGCTGCGGCAGTGACCACCTGACGCAGGCTCTTCACCCGCAAATCCCCCGCGGCAAACACGCCGGGGAGGTTGGTGTGCATGTTGTCGTCGGTTGGGATATACCCGTTTTCCATATCCACCGCGCCTTCATACAGCTTTGTATTGGGCAGCAGGCCAATAAAGCCGAACAGGCCAAACATCCCGTCCTCCTCGTCCGCCTCCACGGTGGTCAGCTCGCCGGTTTTGGTGTTTTTAATCACCATCTTGGACAAAAGCTCATCGCCGTCCGCCGTCTCCACCACAGAATCCCACATAAAGTGCAGCTTGGGATTGGCAAACGCCTTTTCCTGAATGGATTTTGCCGCCCGCAGTTCCTCCCGGCGGTGAATCACCGTGACCTTCCGGGCGAATTTGGAGAGGTACATGGCCTCCTCCACGGCGGAGTCTCCCCCGCCCACCACGAAGACCTCGAAATCCTCAAAAAATGCGGCGTCGCACGTAGCGCAGAACGAAATGCCCTTGCCCACATACTTGGCCTCGTTTTTGCAGCCGATGGGCCGGGGAAACGCGCCGGTGGCGAGAATTACGGTCTTTGCCAGATACTCGCCCTTATTCCCCGCCACCTTCTTCACGTCGCCCGAAAGGTCCACGGATTTAATGACATCGCTTATCCGCTCCGCGCCGAACTTTTTGGCCTGCTCCGTCATCCGGGCCACCAGCGAGGGGCCGGTTTCTTCCTCTAAAAGCTGCCCGGGATAGTTTTCAATTTCACTGGTGATGGCAATCTGCCCGCCGTCCTGCCCTTTTTCGATGATCAGGGTGTCCAGACGGCTGCGGCCGGCATACAGCCCTGCCGCCAGTCCCGCAGGGCCTGCGCCCAGAATGATTACGTCATAGATTTTGCTCATTGCTATCGCTCCCATGCTCGCTCCCCGGCGGCGGCCAGCCGCCGCCGGGGGCGATGTTCAACTTTTGTCAGACCTCGAAAATGGTCTGGTCCTCCACCTCAGTGGTCAGTGCTTCCAGAGCGCGGGCCACCAGCTTTTTGCGCAGAGCGTATTCTTCCTCGTGGGCCAATGCGGGGTTTCCGAGGGGATGGGGAATTGCAATGGTGGGAACGATTCTGTTTGCGCCCACCGTCATGGAGATCGGCGTAACCGTGCACATATGCACAACGGGGATACCCGCCCGCTCAATCTCTTTTACCATCGTTGCACCGCAACGCGTGCAGGTACCTCATGTGCTGGTCATAATGACCGCGCTTACGTTGGCCTGAAGAAGCTTCTGCGCGTATTCAGCAGCAAATTTTTTGGAAGAGGCCACGGCGGTGCCGTTGCCCACGGTGGTATAGAAGAAATCGTGCAGCTTGCCGATTCTGCCCTCCCGCTCAAACTCCCGCAGCACGTCCACGGGCAGCACGCGGTTGGGGTCCTGATTGGCATAGACGGGGTCGTAGCCGCCGTGGGCAGTTTCGTATGTTTCCTCGGTCAGTGTCTCCACGCCCTGAATGTTGTATTCGCCGTAATGCGAGGCGTTGGAGGACTCGATATGATCCGGATTTCCCTTGGGGACGATGCCGCCGGAGGTGCACAGGGCCACGATGGCCTTGCTCAGGTCTTTCACGGCCTTATTGGGTGCCACCCGGTCAAAAGACGGCATGGGATACTCGGTGGTAAAGGGCTTTCCCGAAAGCTTTGCCACCAGCATATCCACGGCCCGCTTGGAGCCGCGCTCCTTGTCAAAGAAGTTGCGCCGGATGCCGTTGGGCAGATATCCGTCCTCGCAGGAAGCGCCGATTTCCTCACCGCGCATCAGCTTCATGGCAAGCTTTGCCATGGCGGGAGCGGCCTTTCGCATACCAGCGGCGCTGTTGGTGGTGGCAACAATCAAAACCTTGGTACGCAGGTCCGCGCCGGGGTTTTCCTCATACATGCCGGTGAGAACAGGGATGCCCAGCTCGTCCTGAACCGCCTGGCAGATGTTGGCGCAGGCATAGCCGTACCGTCCGGCGTTGAAAGCAGGACCGGCGATAAACAAATCCGGCTTTGCCGCCTTGACCCATTCCAGCACCTGTGCCTTTGCGTCCTTCTCATGCTCGGCAAAAAAGGAATCGCCGCAGACGACGGTGGAAACCACTTCCGCCTCGCCTTTCCATGCCTGATTGAACGCAAGGCCGGGGCCTACATGGCCTTCCCTCAGCTCGGGCGGCACATGGGCCATTTCCTCGCCGCCGATGTTGGCAAAGAACTGGTTGATATAGTGTACGACGCGATAACTCATGCTTTTCTCCTCCTCTCCTTATCTGGCGCTCAGGCGGTTAAAGCCCATTTCATTGGTGGCGCCGGTGATGACCTGAAGCTCCGCCTCGATGGACCCGTCAGGCCGCAAAGACCCGGCGTGACCGCCCGCGATTTTGTCCACATAGTCCAGCATGCCGATCACCTTGTCAAGCTTGGGAAGGATCACCACCTGATTGGCGTTTCCTCCGGTGACCACCGCGTCCGCCAGCGCGTCCGCGTCGGCCAAAGACTGGGACTTGCCGTCCTGTCCTGCGTATTCGTCGGTAATCAAAACGGTGCGGATGCCCTTTTGCTCGGTCTTCTTGCAGTTCATAATCAGGTCGGTGTCCGGATTGCCGAAACCCTCCTCGGAGACGACCACACCGTCCAGATCCAACAGCCGGGCAAGCTTTGAGGCCCAGTCGGAAGAGCGCTGCTTATCGGCCAGATATACGTTTTCGTTGGTGATGATGTTGCACACGTAGTTAATACTTTTGCCGTGCTGCTCGAACAAATCCGCCACCACGGGGTTATTCTGGTGGTGATAGGTGGTATTCTTGTCGCAGGCGGACACGCAGTTGCCGGAAATGATGGCCCCGTCCATGGTTTCGGTGGGGTTTAAAAGCGTGGAAATAATCTTTTTCGCGTCCACACCGTAGACATAGGTGTCGTGGAGCAATCCCTGACTTTGGAGCATGTGGACATAGCCAACACGAGGAAGGCCGGGGAGCTTTTCCATGCCCTCCTTCACGCCGTAGGTTTCAAACTCCCGTGTCTCGTCCGGGGTTACGTCGCGGCCAAGCTCCCCCACAAAGGTGGCGGTCCGCAGGCCCGCCATGCGCACCGCGTGCTCGTACTCGTGCTGATGGACGCCCTCCATCGGCTCGCATACCAGCACCAGATTTAAAAGCTTTGAGAACGGGGTATAGTCCGCGCCGGGGCCGGTCATGTCGATAATTCCCTCCTGAAAGCCCACGATCTTGCCCGCGGTGACAATGGCCATGCCCCGCAGCACATGGGTTTTTCCGCTGCCAACGGTATCCACCTTGGCGATGACGCCGGGAAACTCGCCGCCGGGGCCCTCCACCTTCACGCGAGGCTCGATCACATCCTTCACTGGGGTGATGCGCACGCTTTCGCCGGGTCTTGCAATGTCAAATCTCGCGGATTTAATGCAGGCTTTTGCATCGTCGTCTTTGAAGATAAAATCCATGACTTCATCGGCATTGACAAAAAGCGTTCCGTTTTCCACCTTGCATTCCTTCGAAAATTGAATGTCCTGAATCTGGATAAAGCCCAATTCCAATTTCAAAGTGAGCACCTCCTTCTTTTCATTTTTGTTTGCCTGCGTTACTAAGTCCTGCCACAGCGTCAAATCCCAGAGCGCCGCAAAGCAGGGTATAGTCGATCAACTGGAAATCCTCCCGCACGCTTTTTGTGAGTGCGCGATTGTGGGGTTCAAGCTTGTCGCACACCTCGATGCTGCCTGCGATCAGCCCCGCCTGCTGCGCCGAAAATTCCCCGGGGGTTTTGGATACCACCACGGATTTATAGGGCGTTTCATTGGGCTTCACGCTGCCCGCCAGCGGATGGGTATACAGCGTATGCCCGGCATACACCATGTCCCGCGCCTTCACCAGAATCTCCCGCAGGGTCAACTCTTCCAACAGGAGAATTTCATATCGCTCTGCCATGCATGCTTTTACAAGGGGATTGTTTGAGAGAATCAGATATTGCCGCTCGCTGGTCACAGCCGCCGCCCCCTTTCAAAGCAAAAACAGAATCGGACAGCACAAGCCTGTGCTGCCCGACTCTGTTGATTTACCTGAGAGATTCCCCGCAAAATACGGGTTGCTCCTTCGGCGCTTTCGCTTTCCAGAGGGTTGTCGGGCTGCAGTCCTTTCGCCTGAGATGTTCATATCGCGCCGGCAAGCTAGCAATACTTATACCTTCGGCCCCGCCTCCAATGGGCAGATCTCCTGCAACCGTCATCCAAATCATTCAATTTTTCAAACTGGGCACTTGCCCCGTCTTTATACCCATTGTAAGCGCCGCTTCTCTTGGGGTGCAAGGAAAAAAGGCAATTTATAATTTTTATCTATAAATTCAATCCAGCAAATTGACGGAACAGTTCATTGAACATTTTCTTATTTTTTCCATAGGAATGCCAATGCTTTGTTGATTTTTTTACAGATGCCTTGCCTCTTTATTGGCACATTGCAGTAATTTTTGCAAAATTATTTCACATATTTTCTATGTTTTGCACAATTTCAGTGCAATACTTCCGGGCCGCGGAGGTAAAAGTTCTCAGCAAAGCTGTAAAGCACCTGTGCGGAGGGAGAGAGCACGCTGTTTTTCCGGCGGAGCAGATAGAGCTTACGCCGAATCCGGATCCCGGGCAGCTCCAGCGTCAAAAGCTTCTCTCGCTCCTCCGCCGCGCTTTTGGAGAGGATGGCAACACCGACCCCCGCCTCCACCAGCCGCTCCACCTCCTCATTGGAGGAAGCCTGTGCGGCAACGTTTACGCTGATCGGGTCCACGCCCATGGCCCGAAGAAACAACTCTGTCTCCCGGCGGGTGCCGCTTCCCTCTTCCCGAACCACAAAAGGCTCCCGTGCGGCGCGGCGCAGGGAAACGCCCTCTTCCTGCCACGCCCGGTATTTGGGAAGATTGGGAGCCACCAGCACCAGTTGGTCGTTGGCAAACTCCCGGGCGACGTACTTGCCGCCGGGAAGAGTCCCACAAAAGCCAATCTCCGCCTGCCGTTCCGTCACCTGACGAACTGCCCCGGCGCTGTCCGTCAGCCGCAGATCAAATTTCACATCGGGGTGCCGCCTTTGAAACGCCGAAAGCAGCCGGGGCACAAAATACCGCCCCGGTATGGTGGACGCGGCGATAACCACCGTGCCGGACAGGTCTGTTGCAAACCGGCGCAGGGCCTCGTCCGCCTGTCTCCGCAAGTTCAGCATCTGCCCCGCGTATTCAAATAAAAGTCGCCCTGCCTCCGTAAGTCCGGCCTCTCTTGTGGTGCGGGCAATGAGGGTCAGGCCCAGCTCCCGCTCCAGCGCCGTCACATGGGCGCTGACGGTGGGCTGGCTTACGCCCAGCACCTCCGCCGCCCGGGAAAAGCTGCCCGTCTCCACCACGCGGGAAAATGCCTCCAACTGCCGAAAATCCATGGGTATCTCCTTTCGCGGGCGCGGCAAAGCCGCGCAGCTTTGCAGAAATATATTTGCGAAACGATGGCGCTATATCGCTTTTTTAACCAAAATCATTCCAAAAATCTTATAAAAAAGGACGCTGCGCGTTGGCGCAGCGTCCCTTGGCGGGAATATGTGGGAATCGAACCCACCTGGGCAGCTCTTCACCACCCTCACCGGTTTTGAAGACCGGGGGGCACACCAGCACCCATCTACTCCCACGAAAATCGCCGCTTCCCACGGTCGACGGCGCTATTGTAGCACGTCCTTTGTGAAATGGCAATACCCAAGTAAACCACGGTTTTTCCCCGTCTCAAAGTACGAGGAACATTAAAAATCCTTTGAAAATCAAGGCTTAGAGCAACGCCGGGTAAAAAAAGTCCTTGCCAATTGCAAAGAGGATATCACACAAAAAGCAGGCGCTTTTTCACGCTCTTTCATCGGACAAAAAGCTTTTATCCGCAAGTCGACGGAGGTCGCCCTCCTTTTTTGTCACATGAAAACGATCCAGATACTCAAGCACGGCCAAGGCGTATTTTCGGGAGGTGCCCAGCGCGTCCCGCAGCTCCGCCAGCGTGATTGTGTCCTGCTCTGTAAAGTGCTCCCGCACCGCGCACCGCGCCCGCAGCCACGCGTCCTTATGATAGCAAATCTGGGGGGAGAGCATCACCAATTCTCCGCCGGTAAGCACGCTGTCCAGCACCTGCTTTGCATCGGCGGCTTCTCCCTGCGAAAATTGGGCAAGCATTTCCTCGGTGGTTGGCGGCTCAATGCCCGCTTTGCGGTAACTCTCCAGCAGCCGTTCCCGAATGGCGCTCTGCTTTTTCGTGAACCGGACGGAAAACTCCGCCAGCGCATACCGCTCCGCCGTGCGGCGAATGCTCCCCTCCGCGCAGAGCTGGCGCAAAAGTGCGTCCGCCCCGGTCTGATCCATGGACTTGAACAGCTTTTGCCGCAGCTCGGCGGCCTTCATCCCGGCGTGGAGAGGATTTTTCCGGTGATAGTCCTCCAAAAGCCCCCGGCAGGCATCCCGCACGCCGTCCATCACGCCGGACGCGGCAAACCGGCCCGGCAACGGCTCCACCAGTCGGCCTGCCGACACCAGCTCGTCCAGAAGCACTTCCAGCTCCTGCGAATCCATTCCAAGCTTGGACGCCAGCTTATCGGTTTGGGGCAGCGCCGTGCCAAACTCCGCCGTCACCTGCACCACCCGGTCGCCGCCGGAGCCGCTTTCCCGGATGCGCAGCGCCTCCAGCACGGCGAGGTCGCCTCGCTTGTGCCGCTTGGGCGCGTCGTCTAAAATCGTGCCGCCGCCGATGGTTTCCAGCGGCGAGAGAAAGCGAACCACAAATCGGTCCCCGTTTTTCGAGGAAATCGGCTCTGTCAGCCGAAGCTGGGCATAGCAGCTTTCACCGGGGTTCAACCCGTCCCGATCCAGCAGCACCACCTTGGCAAGCAGCACCGACGCGCCATGGTACAGATGAACCTGAGAGTCGTTTAAAATCACCCGCTGGGAGGCCCGCAGGTTTTGAAGCCGCACGTCCAGCATCAGCGAGGTACGCAGGCTTCCCGGCCTTGCCACCGCGTCGCCCCGCTGCACATCCGTCCGCTTCAGGCCCGCCAGATTCACTGCCACTCGCTGGCCCGCGTAGGCGGTTTCCACGTCTTTTCCGTGGACCTGCAAATTTCGGATGCGGGTTTCCGCCCCGGAGGGCGCAAGCACCGCCAGCTCTCCCTCATGCATGGCTCCCTCGATGAGCGTGCCGGTAACCACGGTGCCAAACCCATCCACAGAGAACACCCGATCCACCGGCAGGCGGAATGCCACCCGCAGATTTTTTTCCTGTGCGTCCAGCACCAGCGCGTGAAGGGCTTCCTTCAGCTCCGCAATACCCTGCCCCGTATAAGCGGAGACGGTGAGAATGGGCTTCCCCTCCAAAAACGTCCCCTTTACACGCTGGGCAATCTCCTCCCGCATCATGTCCAGCCATTCCGGGTCCACCATGTCGGTTTTTGTCACGGCCACAAGGCCGTCTTTGATGCCCAAAAGCGTCAGAATGCCAAGATGCTCCACAGTCTGGGGCATAAAGCCCTCATCCGCAGCCACCACCAGCATGGCAAGGTCAATACCTCCCGCTCCTGCCAGCATATTTTTGATAAACTTTTCATGGCCCGGCACGTCCACAATGCCCGCCTGCGTTCCATCGTCGAAATCCAGATGGGCAAAGCCCAGCTCAATGGTGATGCCCCGCTTTTTCTCCTCCTGAAGCCGGTCAGTGTCGATACCGGTGAGGGCCTTAATCAGCAGGGTTTTTCCGTGATCCACATGGCCCGCGGTGCCGATAATCACATGCTTCATCGCAGGCACTCCCTCAGCGCGTCCGCGATGCAGGGAAGCTCGTCTTCCCGCAGCGTCCGCGCGTCCAGCAGATAACGGTCATGGGCCACCCGGCCGATGATGGGCCGCTCCCGCAGGCGCATGGCAGTCTCCAGCGCGTCCACGCCGTGATGCCCGGGCATCACCGCCACGGCAAAGCTCGGCAAAGTTTGCGTCGGGACGCTGCCCCCGCCCACCTGATTCTCTTCGGGAACCACCTCCGCGTCCACGCCCGCTTCCCGCGCCAGCGCGCAGAGCCGCTGGGCGCGCATCCGCAGCGTTTCAGGCAATGCCGCCAGCATGGCAAGAGTGGGCAGCTCCGTCTCCGCTGTTTCTTCCACATAGGCCCGCAAAGTGGCCTCTAACGCCGCCAGCGTCATTTTGTCCACGCGCACCGCCCGGTAGAGCGGATGCTCCCGCAAAAGCGAGAGAAATTCCTCCCGCCCAACGATGATTCCCGCCTGCGGGCCGCCCAAAAGCTTGTCCCCGGAAAAGCAAACCACGTCGATGCCCGCCGCCACGGATTCCTGCACCGTGGGTTCGTCCCGCAGGCCAAGCCGCGCCAGATTTACCAGCGAGCCGCTTCCCAAATCCTCAATCACCGGAAGGCCCCGGCTGCGGCCAAGCGCCGCCAGCTCCGCTGGGGACACAGCCTGGGTAAAGCCCACCACCCGGAAATTGCTGGTGTGAACCTTCATCAGCGCACGGGAGTCCTCGCAAATGGCCTTTTCATAATCTCCGAGGTGGGTCTTATTGGTGGTTCCCACTTCCCGCAGACGCGCACCGCAAGTCTCCATAATCTCGGGCACCCGGAAGGAGCCGCCGATTTCCACCAGCTCCCCCCGAGAGACGATCACCTCGCCCCCCTCCGCCATGGCAGAGAGAATCAGGAGCACGGCGGCGGCGTTGTTGTTTACCACAAGGGCGCTTTCCGCACCGGTAAGGCGAGTCAAAATTCCCTCCACATGGGCGCAGCGATGCCCCCGGCAGCCGCCCTCCACGTCGTATTCCAGCGTGTTGTAGCTCCGGGCAACGTTTCCGGCGGCCCCTGCCGCCCGCTCCGACAGGCACGCCCGGCCCATGTTGGTATGCAGCACCACGCCGGTGCCGTTAATGACGCTGCGCAAAGACGGCAGCGCCGCTCGCCGGGCATGCGCCTCTATCGCGGCGCACAGCGCCGCCTTGTCCGGCGGCGGTTCCCGTCCGCCTGACAAAAGCTCCCGCCGCAAATCCTCCAGCACGGTGCGGACTGCGTCCGTCACCGTCCGGGAGGAGTATCGCTCCGTCAAAGCCTGCACAGACGGCTCCCGCAACAGCTCGTCCACCTTGGGAATGGCCCGCAGGTATTCCTGATTCATGTCACGCGCCCCCTCCGCTCCCCGTGTTTACCGGAGAGCGCACATTTTTTAAGTACGCCCCGCAGGGCGGCTTTCAGCGCAGCCGGATGCGCGCTCCCCCGGTATAGGCCTCCACCGCGCCGATGCGCTGTGCGCTGGGAACGCAGTCTTTCAGCTCCGCAAACAGCGCATCCGCGTCTTCCTCCGCCACGGAAATCAGCAATCCCCCGGCAGTCTGCGGGTCGAACAGCAAATCCTGCTTGGCAAGCTCCGTGTCGCCTACGTCCACTCCCGGTTCGGCAAAGGTGCGGTTGCGGTACATCCCAGCGGGAAGAATCCCCATTTTCGCAAGCGCCAGCGCTTCGGGAATCAGGTCTATGGCTCCCACGTCTATGGTCATGGTCACGTCGCTGCCCTGCGCCATCTCAAAGCCGTGGCCCAGCAGGCCAAAGCCGGTGATATCCGTGCAGGCATGGACGCGGTATTTCACCATGGCATCCCGCGCGGAGCGGTTCAGCGTGGTCATCAGTCGGTACATCAGCTCTGCCCCTT
>JAEXCS010000006.1 GCA_023402075.1 Bacillota bacterium
TGCTCTTGCGCGGCAACTCAACTAGATTACCACAGTTTCCCATAGTTTGTCAAGCACTTTTTTCAAGTTCTCAACGTTTCTTTTCAAGTCCCGCGCCGCCCTCCCGGACAGCTTTGTTAGGATACCAGCATACGCCCTCATTGTCAACCCTTTTTCGACACTTTTTTCACTTTTACTCATATTTATTATGTTTTCTCCTTATACCTGCCTTGCACGCTGTCCAATTTCACATTTACGCTTCTTTTTCCCCATAAAAAGGAATGGCGGCCCCAGCGCGTTGCTTTCACGCCGGGGCCGCCATTTCTTCAATTCTCCCTGGGATAGGTTTCTGCAATGGAAGCGGAACCGAAGCTGCTGGCGGGCTCGCCGTCCATCAGGTACCGCACCTGCTGCACCGCATCCAAAGATGTCAAAGACAGGGCCAGTGCATCCAGTGCGGTTTGCAGGTCTGCATTTTCGGGCAAAACGGAAAAAACGGCTGCAGAAAGGTTGACATAGCACACGCCGTCGCTGAGTTGGGTGGTCAGCACCGTAAAGCCTTCCGGCAGAGCAGAGATCATCCCCCGCTCCGTCGGCCCCGCCTCCAGCGCTGCCACCAGGGCAGAAAGCTGTGTATCTCCCTCATAGAGATCCAGTCGGTCCTGTATTCCCACAAGTTCTCCGCTTTCGTTCAAAAACCATAGTGTCACTGGTACAGTGCTCACCACGTCCTCCATACTGCTTAAAAGCAGGTCCCCTCCAGCAAAATACTGCTGATTCCGATAAGCCAATTCCTGCCCCCGGACTGTGACGGAGACAGAGTGAATCTCCGGAATCTGTGTCAGAGTCAGCGTGATGCAGTAATCCGCGATCGTCAATGCCACCCCGGATAACGTGCTGTATGGATAGGAAAGGTCCACTGTTGCATGGTCGTTGTCCAGTGACGCAGAAAGAAGCTGTGTCCCTCTGGGAAAAGGACTCTTTAATTCTTCGCTCCGCGGTCCCTCCAAAAGAACCTCCGTCAGTTTCTCCGCAACAGCGCGGGTATCAGATTCCTGAAGTCCCTCCAGCAGAACCGGTTCGGACTGCACGGCGTCACCTCCGGCAGCTGCCCTTAAATCCTCAGCCATATAGTATAATGTATAGCTCTCCGCGTCCGCCTCTTGATTCTGATGCGTCGCATAAACGCATCCCGGCAGCAGCGCCACGGCACACAGCAGCAAAAGTCCGCGAAATTTCACTCTTCGCCGCCTCCTTCTCCTACCAGCGGCCAGTGGACGGTGAATACAGCGCCGCCCTGCGGACGGTTCGCCGCCTCCACCGCCCCGCCGCGATTTTTCACAGTGTCCTGCACAATGGACAGCCCCAGTCCCGTCCCCCCCGCAGCCCGGGAGCGCGCCTTGTCCACCCGGTAAAAGCGCTGGAAAATCCGAGGCAAATCCTCCTCCGGAATGCCCACGCCGTCGTCTGCTACCGTCAAAACGGCCTGTCTTCCCTCTCTGCGCAGGGAAACCCGAACCTGTCCCCCATCGTGGGAATATTTCACGGCGTTATCAACTAAATTGTACAGCACCTGATGCAGCTCATCCTTGGTGGCCAGCACCCGGCAGTGCTCCGCCGCGTCGCAGTGCAGCGCGATCCTCCGTTCTTCCGCCACCAGCTCCATCATCCGCAGCACCTGCTCCAGCACCGGCGCCACATCCACCTCCGACGGCATCGGAACCGCTCCGCCGTCCAGACGGGTCAGGCGGAGCAAGTCCTCGCTGATGCGGCTTAGTCGGTCCGCCTCCCGTCCGATGTCCGCCACAAACTCCCGTGTGGTGGCAGGGTCAATGTTCTCCGTCTGTAAAATGGAATCCGTCAGCAGCCGGATGGCGGCCAGCGGCGTTTTCAGTTCGTGGGACGCATCGGATACAAAGCGGCGGCGAACATCCTCCGTGGTTTGAAGCCGGTCAGTCAGGCGGTTAAACTCGTCGCCGATCTGGGCAATCTCGTCGTGGCCCCGGACGGCCGCCCTGTGGCTGTATGCCCCCGCCCGTACCTGGCGAATGGCGGAAAGCAGCTCGCTGATTTTCCCCGTCAGCGCCCTGGACATGATAAAGGACACCACCAGCACCATGGCGGTGACGATGATGGACATATTCCGGATGTTGCTCTGAAAGCCCCGCAGCAGCGCGGCCTGCCCCACGTCGTACTCATAGGCATACACCGCGCCGATAATCCGGTTCTGATACAGCACCGGCGCAGCAGCCCTGCTGCGGAACGCACCGCTGCGGTAACTGGAAGAAAACGCGTCGTTTCCAGAAAGCGCCTGCACCACTTCGGTGTACAGCGCGTAGTCTCCCACCGCACCGTCGGACTCTCTGGTGTCGTAGAGCACCTTCCCCGCCGCATCGGTGACGAGAATCCGGCTCATGTCCGCAGCGGCCACCAGCGTCATAGCGGCGGAGACGTTCTCCTCCGTCAGGCTCTCCAGATTCGCAAGGGCAGACACCATCACTGACACGCTGTTTTCCATGGCGGCCGCCTTGGAGCGAAAAGCCAAATCCTCCGATACAATCAGCGGATAGGTGTTCAGCAGCACCAGCACCGCCGCGATGAGGAGAATATAGCTCAGCCCAAATTTTATTTGCAGACTTCCGCGAACCCGCGGCCGCTCTTTTTCCTCAGCCCTTGAAATAGTAGCCAACCCCCCACTTTGTCAGGATAAGCTCCGGTTCCGCCGGATTCTTCTCCAGCTTTTCCCGCAGGCGGCGGATATGGACGTCCACCGTCCGATAATCTCCGCCGTAGGAATAGCCCCAAACCACGTTCATCAGGTTTTCCCGGCTGTATACCCGCCGGGGATTGCGTATCAAAAGCTCAATAAGGTCATATTCTTTCGCCGTCAGCTCCACGGTTTTTCCGTCCCGAAGGGCCACCCGCTGCTCCGTGTCCAAAGACAGGCCCCCAACGGTAATTATGCTGCCCTGCGCCCGTTGGGTTCCCCCTGCCCGGCGCAGCAGCGCCCGCACCCGGGCCTTCAGTTCCATAATGTTAAACGGCTTTGTAAGATAGTCGTCCGCCCCGGATTCAAAACCCATCAGCTTGTCCGCGTCCTCGCTTTTCGCCGTCAGCATGATGACCGGCACGTTGGAAAACTCCCGGATGCGCATGCAGGCTTCAATTCCGTCCAGCTCCGGCATCATTACGTCCAGAATAATCAGGTCAAAACGCTCGCTCCGGGCAAGAGATACGGCAGTGGCCCCGTCATAGGCGCACTCCACCTCGTAGCCCTCGTTTTCCAGATTGAATTTCATGCCCTTCACCAGCAGTTGTTCGTCGTCCACCACCAAAATCTTCAAAACTCAGCGCTCCCTTTCATTTATCCGACACATACATACTCTCGCAGCGCGGCAAGCTTTCCCTCGCCGATTCCGCTCACGTTCTCCAGTTCCTCTACCGTCGCAAAGTTCCCGTGTTCTTCCCGATACGCGATAATGCGCTCCGCCAGCTTTTCACCGATACCCGGCAGGGTGGCAAGTTCTTCCCTCCCGGCCGTGTTGATGTTGACCGGGCCTGTTTCCAGCTCCTCCTCTGGCAATAGGCCGGAAGAGGCGGCCGTCCGCTCAGTGCTTACCGTGTAAAGCCCCTCAGCCCCTGCGCCACGGGCATGCAGCAGCAGTGCCAGCAGCAGGCAAAGAAACACCCCTGTCAGAATTAGCAGAATTTTCTCCGTTTTTGTGGGTCGAATTTCTCCTGTCACAGTTGAACTCCCCCGAAAAGTTTGTTATACTGGCAAAGAATGCGGAACCAACGAGGCCTTTTTCGGACACAGGCCGTCCGCCGCAATATATATCTTTAAAATACGCGGCGGCGCGTGCCGCCCGCTCCGGACCATTAAATTCCGAGGCATGTACCATATGCCCCGTTTTGCAGTTTCGGCAAAGTCGGGAGCAAAACGACTTAAATTACAGTATAATTGCTGCTTTGCAGTTATTATACCACAGATTATTGGAGATTGTCACATGAAAATCAAACGCTTCCTCTCTGCTTTTTTACTGCTGATAACGGTGGCGGGCTTTTCCGTCGTCCCAGCCGCCGCCGATGAAATCGCCCCTGCGCCCGATCCGGCAATTACAGCCAAGGCAGCGCTGTTGATAGATAGCGAAACCGGCTCCGTCCTCTACAAAAAAAACGAGCATGCCGAGGTGTACCCCGCCAGCCTGACAAAAATCATGACCGCACTGTTGACGCTGGAAGCCATTGATCAGGGCAAGCTTTCGCTGGATCAGGAATTGACAGCCTCCGCCTCCGCGCTCACCGGCCTTGCCTCCGACGGCAGCTCCGCCGGGATTCAGGTGGGAGAAACCATGAGCGTGGAGAATTATCTTAAATGTATGCTGGTGGTTTCCGCAAACGAGGCCTGCGATGTGCTGGCCGAGGCGGTCAGTGGCAGCGTGGCCGACTTTGTGGACGCGATGAATGCCAAGGCGGCGGCGCTCGGCTGCAAGAACACCCACTTTGCCAATCCAAACGGCCTGCACGACTCCCAGCATTATACCTCCGCCTGGGATCTGTACCTCATCACTTTGGAAGCTATGAAATACCCTGAGTTTATGGCCATCTGCGATATGGGCGTGGCGGAAATTCCCGCCACCAACCTGTCTCCCGTTCGCCGCCTGCGCACCACGAATTACCTGCTCTCCAACTGGCGGGCCGTCGGCTATGTCTACTCTGATGCCCACGGTATCAAAACCGGCTCCACTTCAGAAGCGGGCCATTGCCTTGTCTCCTCCGCCACCAAGGGCAGCCGTACGCTTATCAGCGTGGTGCTGGGCGCGGATCGGGTGGTTGGCGCGGACGGTGTGGCGGATGTGCGCAGCTTTTCCGAAACCCGGCGGCTGTTCGAATGGGGCTTTAGCAACTTTTCCATGCAGACCGTGCTCTCCGATCTGGACATGCTGGCAGATGTGAAGGTGTCTCTCAGCAAAATCGACAGTGTGGCCGTTCACCCAGCCGACCGGGTGGAGCTACTTTTGCCCAACCACGTAAAGCCTGAGGATCTGGAGCGAAAATTGGACCTTCCAGAGACTGTGAATGCCCCTGTCACCGCCGGGCAGGAACTGGGTTCTGTGGAGCTGTCCTTGGACGGCACGACATATGCCACCGTGCCTCTGGTGGCATTGAACAATGTGGAAGCATCCAAGCTTCTTACGTTCTGGTTTAATGTTCAGCAATTTTTCAGCCGCACGGCCGTAAAGGCGGCGCTGATTGTCCTTGGCATCTTGCTTGTTTTGGGAATCGGCTGGAAACTGACTCTGGGTGGCCGGCGCTACCGCTATGGAAAGCCCTCCCGCCGCGCCCGGGGTTATCGGGGCCGACGCAGATAATCGCATAAAAAAGCAGTCTTGCGGATATCCGCAAGACTGCTTTTTGCTTTACAAAATAGTGACAAACTCCTCTATTGGCCTGCGATCCTCGTGCAGGCGGGCAGGATGGGCTCCCTCCGCCGGATAGCCGATGGGCAGCAGAGCGATGGGTGTGCAGTTCGCCAGCTCGGGGAACTTCTCCACCAGCGCCTTCGGGTCAAACATCCCCACATACGTGGTGCCCAGTCCTAAATCCGCCGCCTGAAGCATCATCTGGGTGGCGGCAATTGCAGCGTCAATCTCGCCATGGTTCTTGCCGTCTCCCTCCCGGACCCATGCCTTTTCGGCCTCATAAGCCACCACCAGCATCAGTGGGGGGTGGAAATGGCTGTCGGCGCAGGCATCGGCCTTCGCCAGTGCCTCCTCGCTTTGCAGAACCAAAATGCGCTGAGACTGTTTGTTGTGGGCGGTGGGGGCACAGCGGGCGGCCTCCAACACCAGATTCAGCTTCTCTTGCTCCACCGGGCGGTCGCTGAACTTCCGCAGGGAATAACGTGCTTTTTCAAGCTGTGCAAAATCCATGTCAGGTCCTCTCTTTCGTATCGGCGTCTTCACGTCTTTTATTCGCTTTACAATTTTAATTGTATCACGCCATCTTTTGTTGCGCAACCGCAAAGTGCATACAGCCGCGCATGCCGCTGTTCATCACGCAAAGAAGCGCCCGAGGCCGGGACGGGACGGCTTTTAATAAAGCGCCGGCGGCGCGGCGGGGCTGACATGCCCGGACACTCCGAACCGGAGCTTGCCCGTGTCTGCCCCGCGCCCGCCTTTTCCCGGAAACCCCTGACCGCGATCCCCGGGAACCGAAAAGCAGACCGCTTTTCGGGGCCTCGCCCAGCCCTGCAACAGTATATGCCCCTCCGGGGGAAAGCGTCCGCCGCTCACTGCCGTCGGGCCGTCTCATAATCTCCGCCTCTGCGGTAAAAAGGGCAGCTCCCCGCATCGGCCCTAAGGAACCGCTCCATTTCATCTTCATCCAAATCCATACTGCAAAAGTCGGCGTCGGCTTCTTCATCATAGTTCAGATGGACGCATTCTTCGCATTTTCCAGCCATATCCAAGCTCCGTTTCTTTGCCGCGCCAGTTGTCGGCGCTCTGTTTTTTGCAGGCTCTATCCAAAAGCGCCGCCTATCGGGGGGAAACCATGTCGTAAATCCCGTCAATATGAATTTTACGCCGAATCACCAGCTCTTCCAGCGCTTCCCGGCTGTCGGCTGGAGCCATCCAGCACATGCCACACCCGGCGGTGACGCTACGGGGCACCGGAATCAGCCGCCCCGGCAGGCCTTCTTCCCGGCAGGCCTTTTCCATTGCCATGGCCCCCACGGTGGTGGGGAAGGTGATAATGCACACCGTTTCGGCCATCACAGCTCCTCCGCCAGCGTCCGCACAGCGGCTGCCGCCTGATCCGTCTCCGAAGTGGTATTGAAGTATCCGAAGGAAAATCGCACCGCGCCCTGTTCCTCCGTCCCCAGCGCCCGGTGAAGCCGGGGCGCGCAGTGTGCGCCGGGACGGGTGGCAATCTGAAATCGTTGTTCCAACTCGTCCGCCACCATGGAGCTGTCCCGTTCCCCTAGATTCAGCGCCACAATGGGTGCGCGAACCGCTGCCCAGAAGTCGCCGTAAACCCGCACTCCGGGAAGCTCCGCAATCCGCTCGTAAAACCGGCGGGCAAGGCCAAGATCGTGAGCGCGAACCTTTTCAATCCCCATCTCATCCAGCCAGCCCAACGCCGCACCCAGTCCCGCGATACCGTGACCGTTCAGCGTCCCCGCCTCCATGCGAGTGGGATACTCCTGCGGCTGGGTTTCGGAAAAGCTCTGCACCCCCGTGCCGCCCACCTTAAAGGGCCGGATTTCCACGCCCGTTCCCACGCACAGTCCGCCGGTCCCCTGCGGGCCGTACAGACCCTTGTGTCCGGTGAAGCACACCGCAGCAATGCCCAAAGCTTCCATATCGATTGGCAAAAGGCCCGCCGTCTGAGATGCGTCCAGCACAAATAAAAGCCTATGGGCGCGGCAAAATGCACTCACCCGGTCAATGTCCAGCACATCGCCGGTAAGGTTTGATGCATGGGTGCAGACCACGCCCCGCGTATTGGGTTTAAGTAGCTTTTCAAAATCGGCGTAATCTAATCGGCCCACATCGTCGGATGGAACAAAGTCCACCTCACCGCCCTGCTCCCGCAGCCGGTAAAGAGGGCGAAGAACGGAGTTGTGCTCCCAGTCCGTGGAAATTACATGATCGCCGGGGCCGAAGAGTCCCCCGATTGCCGCATTCAGCGCCTCGGTGGAATTGAGCGCAAAGCACACTCGTTCGGGACTCCCGCAGCCAAACAAAGCCGCCAGCTTTTCACGGGCATCGTAAATCGTCCGGGCGGCTGTCAGCGCTTCATCATGGACGCCCCGTCCGCTGTTGCCAAACCCCTCCAGCGCAGCCAGCACCGCCTGCCCCACCGCTGGTGGCTTGGGCCGGGTGGTGGCCGCGTTGTCCAGATAAATCACGGCTTAACCACTTTTCCTGCCTGCGCCAGCGTCTCCACAATTTCATACATATTCGTGACGCTGCCCACCTCCAGCTTGTCAGTCAAACCGTAAAAATTCAGGCAGGTGCCACAGGTGCGGATGTCCACGCCCTTGTCCGCCAGCGCCTTGATGTCCTCCAATGAGGCGGAATCCCGGCAGGTCAGGTGTGCGCCGCCGTTATAGAACAGGACGGTTTTGGGAAGACTGGGAAGCTGACTCACCGCAAACAAAAAGCCCTTCATCAGTGTTTTTCCAAGCTCCTCGCTGCCCCGGCCCATCGCGTCCGTATCCACCGCCACTACAAAGCTGCCCGAGGAGGGCAACCCGCACAAATCCCCCGTAGTCTCCAGCGCAATGGGGGAAACCGGGCCAGTCACGTCCATCACCGCGGCGGAAACACCGTTTCCCCGTTCCTCCACGCGCATAGAAAAATGATACCCTGCCGCCATGCGGCGCAAATTCTGCACCGCTACGTCGTTGTTCACCAGAATTTCCAAAGTTCCCGCTTCTTTCATGGCTCCCAGCGCCTTTGTTGCCTTCACCACGGGGATAGGGCACTCCTCGCCTACCGCGTTTACCGTAATTTTTTCCATACCGCCGCTCCTTCCGCCCGTCCGGGCTGTTCTTGTCCCTTTATTGTAGACGCAGCCCGGGAGAATTTCAACAGTTGCTTTCAATATGTGCACAGTTTTTATAGAAAGGACCGATGCACAGCAAAATTTTTATCAAATTCGTCATATTTCTTGGATTTTCTTGACACAGAAGCCGTCCGCGCATAGAATAGAATCCGTTCACACCCCGAACGGACTTGAATAAATTGTGAGGTTTTCCCATGAAAAAGCCCTTTTTGACAAAAGATCAGTTGGAGGCCGTGGCCGTCCAATACCCCACCCCCTTTCATATTTACGACGAACGGGGCATTCGGGAAAACGCCCGCCGTCTGAATGCCGCCTTTGCCTGGAACCCCGGCTTCCGGGAGTATTTTGCTGTGAAGGCCACCCCCACCCCGGCGATTTTGAAAATTCTCCACGAGGAAGGCTGCGGATGCGACTGTTCCTCCCTCACGGAGCTGATGCTGGCGGACAAATGCGGTGTTCGGGGACAGGAAATTATGTTCTCCTCCAACAATACGCCTGCCGAAGAATATGAACTGGCAGACCGGCTGGGCGCCGTCATCAATCTGGATGACATCACCCATGTGGAGTTTTTAGAGCAGTCCATCGGCCATATCCCCGAGAAAATCAGCTGCCGGTACAATCCCGGCGGCATGTTCACGCTGGGCGAAACCCGCGAGGGCTTTCAGGTGATGGACAACCCCGGCGACGCAAAATACGGCATGACCCGCGCCCAGATCGCAGACGCGTATCAGATGCTGCGGGACAAGGGCGCTAAGGAATTCGGCATCCATGCCTTTTTGGCCTCCAACACGTTGTCCAACGAATATTATCCCGCCCTTGCTAAAGTCCTGTTCCAGCTTGCGGTGGAGCTGAAGGAAGAAACGGGTTGCCACATCACCTTCATCAACCTCTCCGGCGGCGTGGGCATCCCCTATCAGCCGGACGCACCGGAAAACGACATTGCCGCCATCGGCGAGGGTGTACGCCGGGTCTATGAGGAAGTGCTGGTTCCCGCCGGAATGGGAGACGTTTCGCTGTACTCGGAACTGGGTCGGTTTATGCTGGCGCCCTATGGGCACCTTGTCACCCGCGCGGTTCACGAAAAGCACATTTATAAAGAGTATATCGGCGTGGACGCCTGCGCCTGCAATTTGATGCGCCCCGCCATGTACGGGTCCTACCACCACATCACCGTGTCTGGAAAAGAAGATGTCCCCTGTGACCACAAGTACGACGTAGCGGGCGGCCTGTGCGAAAACAACGACAAATTCGCCGTTGACCGGATGCTTCCTAAAATCGACCGGGGCGACCTGCTTGTGATTCACGACACCGGTGCTCACGGCTTTGCCATGGGCTATAACTACAACGGAAAACTCCGTTCCGCAGAGCTTCTTTGGAAGGAAGACGGCAGCCCGGAGCTGATTCGCCGCGCAGAAACCGTGGAGGACTATTTCTCAACGGTGGTCTGGTAAATTTTCGGGAAAACCCACCCTTCAGCGCAATGGTCCGGCTTTTCAGCCGCGATTTAATTCAACAAAATAAACAGCGCGAGACGGATATTGCATCCGTCCCGCGCTGTTTTTGTACTTCACTACTCCCTGCGTGGAGCATTGATATGCCCGGGTTTTTGATTCACCCAAACCAAGGCACTCCGTGATTCAGGTCAGAAGGCCGGCACCCTTCAAAACCACCGCTGCGGCCATGGCCAGCAGCACTGTCAGCCCCCCCTGCCCTGCCAGACGGTTTCCGGAGATTAGCTCCTTGCCCCCGTCCTGTCGGCAGGCAATCATCAAAAACAGCGTGGCAAGGGATACCCCCGCCGCCGCAACGGCCACGCCCCCCAGCACAATCTCTGGGAAGCTCAGCGCCCGCCCCAGAAAATAAAGCAGCAGCCCCACAGCGGAGACAATGCTCCCGGCGTTGATCCACCGTTTTTTCTTCGTAAAATCTTCCTGCATGTCCATCTCTCCGGTTTCTGTCATCTTGAAGGCGCGGATGATTTTTCGCTTCCCGAAAAACGCTTCCCGCACGCATTTGACTGGTTAGTACCCGTTTACAATTGCATCCAGCACCCGGCCCGCCACCGTTCCGGCCACGGACGCGCCGCCGCCGCCGTTTTCCACCAGCGCCACAAAGGCATAGGGCGTGTCCTCATCCCTGAGAAAGCCGGTAAACCAGGCGTGGGGCGTTTTGCCCTCTCCCACCTCCGCCGTGCCGGACTTGGCGCAGATATCCATGTTGGGAAAGCGCTTTGTTCCATAGTTTTCCGTCACATTGTTTGCCATCAGGTCCGCCAGCGTCTCCGCGGTGGCAGCGTTAATCAGCCGCCCGGTGTGGTGTGTCAGATTCAGGGAGGAGGGAAGGCCCAGACTGTCGCGGGTTTTTAAAATCAACTTAGGTACAGCCGCTTTTCCCCCGTTTCCAATGGCCCCCATGTAAACCATCAGGGCACAGGGATTCACCGTGTCGTGAAACTGGCCCACTCCGGCCCAGCCAAGCTCCCCGTCGGTGATGCCATCGAAGGAAAAGCTTCCCTTGGCGGTGGGCAAACCGCTGACGGAATAGCTGTCCGTCAGCCCCGCCTTTGCCGCATAAGATGCCAGCGTGTCCGCCCCCAGCTCCTCTGCCATCTCCGCAAAGGCCACGTTGCAGGAGTTTGCCAGTGCCTCGGCAAACGTCTCGTCTCCGTGCGTCCCGGAGCAGACGATCGTCTCCTCCCCAATTTTCACAGAGCCTTGGCAGTTCCATGTCCGTGTGTCATAGTCCGGCAGCTTTTCAATGGCCGCCGCCGCTGTCACTGTTTTAAACACAGAGCCGGGGGTAAACGTGGAGGATAAAAACCGGTTGAGATACGCGCCCTTATACCGGTCGTTTTCCAAAATGTCCGCCGGGACGTTCAACGGGTCGTAGCTGGGCGCGGAAACCATGCACAAAATTTCCCCGGTTTTGTAGTTGTAGACAGCCACGGTTCCCGCCCGTCCGTTCAGCGCCTGATACGCCTCGTAATTATACCGCGCGTCAATCGTCAGGTACATGGAATTTCCCTGATGGGCGGAAAACGCACCGTTTACAAGGTCATACCCCGTCAGCTTGTCGGCAAAGGCATTCAGCACGCCGGTACCGATACTGCCCTGCAAATCTCCCACAGCGTGGAGGGTGGATTTGCGAACCGTCTCGTTTTGGTAATAGGTGCGGTTTCCCCCGTCGTCCACGGCGGAGAGCACGTCTCCGTCCCGATCAAGCACTGTCCCGCTGGTCAAAACGCCCGCGTTGTTATATAGATGCCGGTTAAAAGCCGAGGAGGCCCAGCTGCCCCCATGCATCAAAAATCTTCCCACAAAAAAGAGCAGTCCCAGTCCCAGTGCCCCCGCCAAAAGCAGACACAGCACCGCCCTCCGTTCAATTTTCCGCATGGCGGTCCTCCTCTCCGTCGATTTCCCGGTTTCGGAGAAACTCCGGTATGGTAAACGAATTTTCATCGTCAAAGTACAGTCTCTGCGTATCGTCTTCCTGCGTAAATCCCGCTCCTGCCGACGCATTTTCTCCGCCGCGTCCCGGGTTGAACCGTCCATCGTTCCCCGCAGGCCCGTACATTTCGTCCTCCCTGACAGGCTCCCGGCGGAATTCATCCTCCCGCACCGGTTCCGTCCGGCGGCGAGTCTCCTCCGTCAAGCGCTTTCCCGGCCCCCGCCGGATGGCAAAGCTGGCATTTTCCCGGGTGTCCGTGGCCTTCAAAAAGGCCAGCAGCCCCCATGCCGACAGCATGGCAGACCCGCCGTTGGATACGAAGGGCAGCGTCACCCCCGTCAGGGGCAGCAGGTCCACAGAGCCGAATACGTTCAGGCACGTCTGAAACACCATCAGCGACCCGGCAGCGCAGGCGGCAATGACATAAAAGCTGGACCGCCCCACCCGGCACGCCCGGACGGCAAACACCGCCAGCGTCACGATGGAGGCAATGGCCAGCACCGCCACAATCAGCCCCCACTCCTCACACAGCATGCCGAATACCAGATCCGTGTCCCCCGCCGGGATTTTGTAAAGCCAGCCCCTTCCTGCCCCCATCCCCACAAGACCGCCGCTGGCGGCGGCGGACATGGTTCTGGTCTGCTGATAGGCTGCGCCCACCGACGCGTTTTGCCACGCGTGACCCCATGTGGCAAACCGGCTGAGGATATACGGCTTAAACTGCACAATCAGTCCCGCGCCAAACACCGCTCCGCCGCAAATCAGCCCCAGCGTGGCAAAGTCCCCGGAGCGGAGATAAGCAATCACCAAAAACGTGACGAAAAAAACGGCAGCGGTTCCAAAATCGCTCATCAGCCCCAGACACCCGATGCAAACTCCGGTGAGGACGATGAACAGCGTCAGGTTCCGTCTGCGGAACAGACGCTCCAGCGTGGCAGACCCGGCAAAAATGTAAAAGATTTTCGCAATTTCTGAGGGCTGAATGGAAAACGGCCCCAGAATAATCCAGTTCTTCGCGCCGAATACGCGGCTGCCAAGCACCAGTGTCACACCCAAAAGCCCCATGGCCACCGCCGCAGAAATCCAGCGGAGCTTCTGTACCCGACTTAAATCCCGTAAAGCCAGTCCCAGCGCCAGAAACACCACCAGTCCCAGCACAATGGCAATAAATTGCTTGAGCAGCGACCCCGGTGCTGAGGACGCAGTGACAGAAAGGGACAGTGTAGACAGGAAAAATGCGATGGTTTCCATCTCAAAGCCCACGCATTTTGTGCTCCGTAGGGCGATGTAGTAAATCCACATGACCGCCGTCAAACCCAAAAAGCTCAGGGGCAAGGCCACAGTGGCCTTCTCCCCTGCCGCCACAATCAACTGAAGGCAGGCCAAAACCTGAAACACTGTCAGCCACAGAAACGAAGGCCACACGGCGGCGGGCCGCTCCGCCTGCCGCCGCCGCTCTGTCTCCTCCCGCTCGCCCACGGTCTGGGGCAGAAACAAAAGGGGCACGCCGCCAAGGCCCACGGTATCCCCCACCCGCACAGGGGCGGAGGTCGTCACCACCTCGCCGTTTAGCTGCGTGCTGCCCTTTGAGCTGAGATCATACAGCGTCCAGTCCCCCTCGTCGTTGCGGCACAGGGCCGCATGCTGGCGGGAAATACTGGGATAGTTCAAAATCACGTCGGCCGTTTTGCTGCGGCCCAGAATGTTTTCCCAGTGGGTCAGCGGCAGCGCCGTGCCGTTGGGAAGACTCAGCTGAGCCCAGGTTTCCGGCGTGTGAGGAATCCGCATAAGCCCCCGGATCGCTCGAAATAAAATCAAAATCGCCAGCACCGGGAACAAAAACCGAACCACGGCAGAAAACCACGCGCCCGCCATTGGCACAGCGGCAAGTGCCGCCGTCACAGCGTCCAGCGCAGATTGCACAACAGTCATCTCACCGCCTCCTCTCCACACCCCAAAGGGCATTCATTTGCTGCTTTTGCAGCTCCCGCAGCCTTCTCCGGCTCCGTTTTCTCAGTTTCGCTTTTTCCTGCGAGGCAATTCCCGACGGACTTTAACCGCGCAGCTCCATCAGCTTCTGCTTCAGCTCGCCCTCGATGCGGCCAAGCTCAACCTCCGCGGCCCTGCGCCTTACCGCGCTCTCCCGCTGAACGGTCATCACCTCATCCAGCGTGGAGATGAGCTGCTGGTTGGTGTGCTGAAGGGTTTCAATGTCCACAATAGACCGCTCCGCCTCCTTGGCGGCGGCCACAGTTCCCATTTTCAGCATATCCGCGTTCTTCCTCAAAAGCTGATTGGTGGTGTCGGTCACGGCAGACTGGGCTGCGGTGGCCAGGTGGGAGTGCTCCAGCCCCAGGGACAGCACCATCTGAGACTTCCACAGGGGAATGGTATTCACCAAAGACGACTGGATTTTTTCCACCATCAGCGTGTCGTTGTTCTGCAAAAGCCGGGTCTGCGGCCCCATCTGCACGGAAATCATGCGGGTCAGCTCCAGATCGTGGAGCTTCTTTTCAAACCGCTCGCACATCTGCACCCGGTCGTTATACGCCTGCGCATCCTCCTGCGTGCCGGTGGCCTCCGCTTTTTTGCGCAGCTCCTCCAGCTCTCCGGCCCGATAGTCGGCAAGGCGTTTCTTTCCTGCCAGAATGTACATGGTAAGTTCCTTGTAATATTTCAGGTTCAGCTCGTACATCTGGTCCAGCATCGCCACATCCTTCAGCAGGACAATCTGGTGCTGCTCCAGTTCCCGGGCAATGCGCTCCACATTTGTCTCCACCTTGGCATACTGGGCCTTCATCGTCTGCATTTTGTTCCCGGCCTTTTTAAACGCGCCGAACAGGCCCTTTTTCTCCTCTTCCTCGCCAAAGCCCCGCAGCTCTGCCACCAACGAGGATAGGGACTTTCCCACGTCGCCCAAATCCTTTGTCTTTACAGAGCTGAGCGCGTTTTCGGAGAAGCCCGCCACGTTTTTCTGCGCTGCCGCGCCGTACTGCAAAATCATGTTGGAGTCCGCGAGGTCGATTTTTTTAGAAAATTCCTCAACAGCCTTTTTTTCCTGCTCGTTTAAAAGGCTTTCATCCAGCCGGACAGGCTCTGCCTCCGGCTTGGGCGCGGACGCCGCCGGAGCAGCGGGGGCAGACGCCGCCGTATCCTCCAACGTCAGTTCCGGAACAGCCTGCGCCGCAGCCGCGGTAGATTCCAGCGTCAGCTCGGGCACTTTTCCAATCTCATCAGCCATGTTTTCTTCCTCCATGCATTTATTTGCCGCTTCGCGGCCCGCGCGGCCGGGGCCTGTCCCTCTCGCCTGCGCAATGCCGGAAAGGACTTTGCGAACGGCTGTGGAAAGCCCCTCCGTCCCGTCCTCCGGCCCTGATTCCAATTGATTTATTATACTCCTGCCCAAATGCCCCGGTCAAGAGAAAGCCCCCTGAAACAGCGCGTTTCAGGGGGTGTTTACAATTCATTCACGATGCAAGCCCGTACACGCCCGCCGCCGTGTCCAAAAACAGGGGCAGCTGGGGCGGACGATAGGTCCACAGCACAAACACCAGCGCCAGCGCCCACAGCGCCGCAAGTCCCGCTGCCTGCTGCCATCCGGAGGTAAACCGCCCCGTTCTGCCAAGGCGCCAATCCAGCAAAAACATCGCTGCCGCCGAAACAAGAAACACGGCGATGTCGGCCCACAGCGTATGAAAGCCCACAATTCCGCCATACGTGTAATGCAGCACGGGAATCAGCGCTGTCCCAATCCACAGGGAAACGCCCCGCACTGCCAGAAAGTTTCGGGAGTCCCGCAGCCAAACCTCCGCCATGGAGAGAAGGAAGGCGGGGAAAAAAAGCAGCTTCATATGCTCCCAAACAGATTCGTTTACAGAGCAAAACGCCGCGGCAATCCGATTTTCTCCCGTCCAGTTCCAGAGAAAATGCAGCGCAATCCCCGCAACTGCGGTAAAAAGGAAGTCCCCCAGTACCCAATAAAACTCGTGCCGCCGCACCGCCACGCTCATATCTCCGCCTCCGTTTCAAACCCGCTGTTGGAGACAGTGTACGCAAAGGCGGCAAAACTATGCGCTCAGGCGGGATATCGTAGAACCAACACCGCAGGTTCTGCGCCTTCCCCGCTTTCCTTGGTAAGGTACGTAAAGGAGCTTACCGGGAGACAGCGCACCGTCTCTTCGGGCCACAGCCGCAAAAAGTCCTCCACGCCGGAAACCTTTTCAAGTCCGAAGGGCGCGTGACGGTAATGCATAGGAACCACCGTCCGGGGGGTCAGCCTGTCGCACACAGCCTTGGCCCCGGCTGCATCCACCGTGAAGATTCCGCCCACGGGGACCAGCAGCACGTCGCACCTGCCGATAGCTTTCGCCTGCTTTTCCGTAAGCAGGTGGCCCAAATCCCCCAAATGGCAGACCCGAACCCCTCCGGCCGAAAAGACGCGGATGGTGTTTTCTCCCCGAAGGGCGCCCCCCTCCCCATCGTGGAACGAGGGAATTCCCTCTACGGAAAAGGGACTTTCCCGCCCCGGCAGCAGCTTCACTGCATCCGTATAGCTGTGGTCAAAATGCCCGTGACTGCAATAAACTCCGTGGGCTTCCAGATCCAGCGCCGGATAGCCGGGAACGTCGGTATAGGGATCGACGACAATACGATAGCCGTCCTGCTCCAGAAGGAAGCAGGCGTGGCCCAGCCATGTGACGGTCATAAAAACCCCTCCCTGTTCAGTTTGCGAACACTTCACCGGAATTTATCCCAAAATTTATGAAGCTGCCCGCTTTCCCGTTATTATATCGGATTTATTCCGGTTTGTCATCCTGTGTTTCCGATGCGGACGTTTCTTTTTTTGTAAGTACACGTTGTTTCCGGTGCACCAGAATCACCCCAATCAGCACAAGTGCCACCAGCACAACCCACACCCAAGCATAGGCCAGCATCAGCAGCACGTTCTGCACAAAGTCTGCAAAGCCCCGCGCTCCCGAAACCAGCGCCCCGGCAAGACGGCTGAAAAAGCCGGTGGCGGGCTGTTCTACATTGGAAAGCTGATACACCTCGTTCAAAGAGAACTGCACCGTGGAATAGTCCACCTGCGAGTCATAACGCTTTATCTCCCCGGCCAGCGCTTCAATCTGACTTTCCGCCTCGGAAATGGCGCTTTCGATGGTGATGATGTCCTCCATGTTCTCTGCCTTGGCAAGAAGGTCCTGCAGCCGCGCAAGCTTTGTCTTCTGCGTCTCCAGCCGCCCTGCGGTGTCATAGTACAGTTCGCTCACATCCTCCACGTTGGAGCTGGTGTAGGTCACATGGGCCAGCTCCCCCGCCCGGGTAAGAAACGTGCTGAATTTCTCTTTGGGCACCCGGACCGAGTAGCTGCCGTACCGGTATCCGGAGCCGCCGTAGCTCACACTGCTGTTCTGTGTCCAGCCGCCAAGCTCATCCACCAGTGCCGACAGGTTTTTCACCGTCTCGTCAAAGGTGGTGGTTTCAAGGTTCAGCTCTGCGGTGTAGATCAGTTTGCTGCCGTCCCCGCCGTCCTTCTCCGCCCGAAGCTGGTTTTCTGCTTTTCCGTTTTTCTCATAGGCAGCAAAGCCGTTCATATCCATCGCCGCCCCGGATTCTGCGGACGGCCGATCGGCAGGGGCCGCTGTGCTGTCCATTTCCCCGCCAAAGGATGCCCCGCCAGCGGATGACGCGCCGCAGCCCGCCGCAGCCACCGTCAGACACAAAGCCGCCAGAAGCATCGCAAGCTTTCTTTTCATCGTTTTTTCCTCCTTGTCGTTCGCCCATCCGCTTCCAACGGATGGGCATTTGTTTCTTTAGACGCAGAAGCATGGAAAAAGTTACACAATTTCTTGCGTTTTTTTTCAGACGGCGTTAAAATGGCGGCAGTACGCGCGCAATCACCGCGCAGCATGGGAGGAATCGTTCTATGACATATCAGGAAGTATTGGAAAGCGCCCGCACCCGCGTCGGTCCCCATTGCAAGGCCTGTCCGGTCTGCAACGGCGTGGTCTGCAAAAACACTGTTCCCGGCCCGGGCGCAAAGGGCATCGGCACCGGCTTCATCCGCAACTATCAGAAGTGGCAGGAGCTGTGTGTCAATATGGATACCATCTGCGAAAACAAACCCGCGGACACCACATTCAAGGTTTTCGGCCAGACCTTTGACCTGCCGGTGTTTGCCGCGCCCATCGGGGCCATGACGCTGCACTATGGCGACAGGTACGACGATCTGACCTATAACGACCAACTCATCTCCGCCTGCGCGGCGGCAGGCATCGCCGCCTTTACCGGCGACGGCACCAATCCCGCCGTGGTGGAAGGGGCGGCAAAGGCCATCGCCGCCAGCGGCGGTCATGGCGTGCCCACTGTCAAGCCCTGGAATCTGGAGCTGATCCGTGAGAAGATGGCGCTGGTGAACACGGGCAATCCCTTTGCCGTGGCCATGGACATCGACGCGGCGGGCCTGCCCTTCCTGAAAAACATGCAGCCCCCTGCCGGAAGCAAAACAGTGGAGGAGCTGCGGGAAATTGCATTGCTTGCCAAAAGGCCCTTCATTCTCAAGGGCATCATGACCGTGGAAGGCGCGAAAAAGGCCCTGAAGGCCGGGGCCTCCGGCATAGTCGTATCCAACCACGGCGGACGCGTGCTGGACAACTGCCCCGCCACAGCAGAGGTTTTGCCTGCCATTGTGGACGCAGTGGGCGGCAAGCTGACAGTCTTTGTGGATGGCGGCATCCGCACCGGAATGGACGTGTTTAAGGCGCTGGCTCTGGGTGCGGACGCGGTGCTCATCGGCCGTCCCTTTGTCACCATGGTGTACGGTGGTGGGGCCGAGGGCGTTTCTATCTACGTAGAAAAGCTGAAATCCGAGCTGTCGGACACCATGGCCATGTGCGGCGCCCACAGTCTTGCCGACATTCGGCGGGACATGGTGATGACCCCCCGGGATTTGGAACGGCTCTGATACCCGCAGTAAAAGGCGGCCCCGGGGTATCCGGGGCCGCCTTTTATTTCAACTATCAGTTTTACACAGACACTCCGGCTTCTTTTGCGGTAAAGAATACCTCGTACAGATTACCGGTTTCGCCGGTGTCAAATTCCTCCAGATAGACAATGGAAAAATCCGCAAAATCCGTCGGAACCTCAA
Source organism: Bacillota bacterium (assembly GCA_023402075.1). Taxonomy (GTDB): domain Bacteria; phylum Bacillota; class Clostridia; order Oscillospirales; family Oscillospiraceae; genus Oscillibacter. Next base: position 19,148 of record JAEXCS010000006.1, read on the forward strand.
AAATCAAAAGACCGGTCCGCTCCTCATCCACTGCCAGATCATACTCGGACTCCAGCTGCTCCGCACTCACCATGGTTTCAATGGGGTTTGCAAACGCGTTATCCTGATCGTCCTTGTCAGTCCACTGGGCCTGAAAATCGGTGTCAAACATGAGGATGCTTTCTTTAAACGTGTTTTTAATTGTCAGTTCCGACACCAGCAGCTTATGGTCCGCGTCAGGGGCATATTCCTCGTAAGTATCACAAATATAAACGCTATTGACCGTGAAATCAAAAAACTCACTGTGCATCACATCTCCGATGCGGCCCTCTTCATACTCTTCGCTGCTTCCGCCGCATGCGGATAGCGTTAACATGAGGCCCATTGCAGCCGCCAAAGCCCATCTTTTGTTTCTCAGTTTCATTTTCAATACCTCTTTTTCTATCTTTTTTCTATTTTTACTCATCTGCGTCAAACTTGTAACGCAACTGTGTCAAACTCGCATCGGCAGGAAAAGCACAGCGTCTCTCCAAGCCGTCCCTCCATGGTGTAGGTGTTCTCCTCCCGAAAGCCCAGCAGCCCGATTGTCTCCCCCAGTACGGCTTCCTTGCTGTAATTCACATACAGCTCCCGCAAAGGGGCGGACTGCAAATCCTCCGGCAGGGCGTCCCATACGATGTCGCCGTAATTTCCGCTGTATACATGGCCGTTGCCGTCCAGATCGGACCAGCGAACAGGACGCGGCCCCAGCTCCGCCAGTCCATCCTTGGGCAAAAATATTTTTCGGCATTCCGGGCTGTCGATTGCCTTGGGGCAGACATGCACAGTCTTTGCTTTAAAATCGGAGGGCCGGAGAATTTTCCGCTCCGCCGGATCAATGAGAATCCACTCGCTGCGGGCGCTCACCGCGGCGGCCCCGTTCTCATCCGTCAGCTCATAGGCCCGGCGCAGATGCGCGCCCCGGATGCCGTCTTCCCAGGTTGAGATGGTAAGTACCTCCCGGTTCATGGGCCGCCGATGAATCCGAAGCGCCACCCGGGAGAGCAAAAACACCTGCCCCATCTCGTAAAGCTTCTGATAAGGCAGGCCCCTTGCGTCATAGTCAAAGCCCGCCGCCCCTGCCACAAGGCTCAAAAGCTTTGCCGGGCGCACATATTTGTCTCTGTCGCAGTCGGCAAAGGACAGCTCCACCTCCCGGGCGTAGCAATCCTCCGTCAGCCATTGCCGAAATGCATTCAAGTCCATCCCGCTCCTTTTTACCGTCCGCCAGCAGCGGGCGCTTCATCTTCCGGATTTTTCGTTTCATTCTGAGGGCTTCCCTCTGTACCGGCGCGTTTCTTCGGGTCTTCCCGTTCCTCTGCGCCGCCATCTTTCTCAAGCAAAAGGGTCTCCGCTTCCGCGGCAGACCGCTCCCGCGCCTGAGCCAGATAATCCCGGTGCGCCTCTTTGGGGCTGGGGACAAAGCTCTGTGCCGCCGTCTGCCGCTTACCCTGACTTTTCACATAGAAAAAACCGGTGACGGAGAACACCGCCGCGCCGATAAAGTTTACAATCAGGTCCTTCATGGTGTCAATCAGCCCGATGTCCAGATAGCCTCCAAGACCCATGTCCTCTCCATTTACCACAACCTCTGTGATATCCGGAATCACCACCACTTTGTTGCTGCGGCTGGCATCCAGCATCACAGTTTTAATCATGTGGATAATTGTATCCTTTTGCATGTCCGTTCCCAGAAAGTAGTCGCAGCCAAACTCAAAAAACTCCCACAGCACGCCGATGGTCATGGAAAAGCAAAACGCCGTCAGCGCCATAAACACGGGTGAAAGATCAAAGGTAAGCCGGGGATTGTCATTGAGCAGCACCACCATGGAAAAGCCCACCGCCGCGGCAAGAAATCCATTCAGCGTATGCAAAATCGTGTCCCAAAAGGGAATCACAATGTAAAACGCATTGACCTCTCCCAAAATCTCGGCTGCGAAAATAAAGCACAGCACCGTGATTTCCAGCGGCGGAGGAAGCTCAATCCGCAGCCGCACCTGCACCCAGCTGGGCAGGTAGAGCAGCAGCAGTGTCAGCACGCAGAAAAAGGCGCTTTCATAGCTCCCCAGCCAAAGTTGGCGGGACAGCGCCAGAATCACCAGCGCGCGGAGAGAATAAAATACAAAAAAGGAACTTTTATGCTCCCGAAGTTCCTTATTCAGGGCCGTTTTGAAATTTCGGCGTTCCGTCCGCCGACGTTCCTTTTTGTGATTCATAACTCCCCCTTTCTGTATTTCCAAAGCCCGTTTCGGCTTTGGGCTTAGGCAACTACAATACCATAAATTTCTTCTTTTTGCAAGAGTAAGGCGGCTTTGTATCCCCGCGGGATGCCAAAGCCGCCGTTTTTCACGTATTGTCCCGTCCGATAGGCTCGCGGATGATCAGCCGCTTCAACGCCTTGCCGTTAAAGGGAATCAGCGGATACAGATAGCCGGGGCCTACCACCGTCTTGTTGGTGGCCACCAGCCAGAAAATCAGCAAAATTCCGCCTACAAGACCCCACAGGTCAAAAATTGCGGAGAGAATCAAAAGCAGCATCCGCAGCAGCTTCACCGCATAGCCCAGCTCAAAGCTGGGTTGGGAAAAGCCGGAGATGGACACCACTGCCATATACACCAGCACTTCCGGCGTGAGCCACCCAGCCTGCACCGCAAAATCTCCGAAAATTAAAGCACCCAGCATAGAGAAGGAGTTGGACAAGGCGCTGGGCGTGTTCAGGCAGGCCAGTTTTAAAAGGTCTATCAGAAATTCCACCACCAAAAGCTGCGCCAGCAGCGGCAGCGCACAAGGCTCCGGCTTTGCCAGAAACACCAGCCAGTCCGGCAGGCGGTTGGGCTGGCTGACCAACAGATACCATGTGGGCGTGATGAACAGGCTCAGCAGCATCACCGACATTCTAAGAAGCCGCAGATAAGTTCCCACCAGAGGCGGGAAGTAGAAATCGTTGGCCTCCTGCGTAAAGCCGAAAATGGTGGTGGGCAGCAGCATGGCCGCCGGGGTGTTGTCCACCAGTACCACAACGCTCCCCTCCATCACGGTGGCCGCCGCCGTGTCGGGCCGCTCAGTATATCTTATTTTGGGGAAGGGATTATACCACTGCTTGGGGCGAATAGCCTCGGCAAGGCTCTCCTGCCCCATGGAGAGGGAGTGGACGTCCACCCCGGCCAGCTTTTCCCGAACTTGCTCCAGCACCTTTCGGTCCACCCGGTCCTCCATGTAGCAAAGCACCACATCCGTCCGGCTTCGTCCGCCCACCTTGTGGCTTTCCATGGTTAACTGCGGGTCCCGGATGCGGCGGCGCAGCAGCGCCATGTTGGGCACGACGGCTTCTACAAAGCCGTCGTGGGCGCCACGCAATACCTTTCCGTCCGCAGGCTCATCCACCCCCCGGGAGGGATAGCCTTTCGCGTCCATCATCGCCCCGCCGGTAAGTCCTTCCATGAGAAACAGAGTTTTTCCCAACAGAACGGATGTGCAAATATCCTCCAAATCCTCTGTCACGTTTGTCTCGGAAAAGGTAATGAACCTGTCGGCAAACTCCTGCATCTTCGTGAGCGTCCTCACCTGCTCGGGACGCAGTGACAGCCAGAAGGCCCCCATCCGCTCTAAAATCGTATCCTGTCCATAGCCGTCAATGACCCAGATGCGGGATCTGCGCCCTCCGATGACAAAATCCCGCGCCACCATATCGCAGTTGCGCCCCGCGCCAAGCAGATCATCCAAGCGGCGGACATTGTCGTCATAGCGGGTTGAAAGCTGTTCCATACCGCACCTCCCTTTTGGGGTCTAGTATGGATTTTGGGGAGAGAAGTTATGTAAAAATCCGCTAAAATCAAAAATCCGTGTTTTCTACTTAAAGAGGCTGAGGAAGCGAATTCCTCAGCCTCTTGCTATCCATTGCCCACAGGCGACAAACTGATTTTCAACAAATCCGCATCAGAGGTTTTTGATTCTTTAAAGCCCCACTGCAAAAATCTTGAAAGCTCAGACCTTTTTCTCAAAATAATAATATGTTTCATCCTCGCCTGCGGGCCGCATACAGGAGGCAAGCATCTTTCGGGATGCTTCGTTCTCCTTGAAGCACTTGGCCACCACCCGTGTCAGGTGAACGCCGTACAGTCCCCACTCGGCGGCAGCGGTAAACGCCTCCGTCCCATATCCATGTCCGCCGTATTCGCCTGAGATGCGGCAGCCCAGTTCCGCGTCGCCCCGGTAATTAAAGTGATAGAGCACCGCCTCGCCGATGAGCTTTCCATCCAGCCGGATGGCAAAATTCACCGCAGCGCAGTTGCGGCGATCCCGCTTTGCCACCTCGTAAAAGCTCCGCTCCTCCACCGGGCCGCCAAGACCTGCCACGTCGTCATAGCCCCACCAGCGGTTCCGCTCTCCGTCCAGCACCAGTGCATTGTAAGCAGGAATGTCCTCCTCCGTCAGTTCGGAGAGGGTCAGCCGCTCCGTGGTCAGCTCCGGCAGGGTCTTCACATGGCACAGCAGCTCGTTTTGCGGGGCAAAGTGATACTTGGGCGCCAGATGATCCGGCCCATATTGCAGCTTTGAGGTCCGCAGCCCTCTGTCGGCGGCGTCGTCCTCCCGGTTCAGCCAGACGGCGTCCCCGGCAAAGTGCCGGGCAAAAGCCTGCACCATGGCAGGATAGACCCCCACATAGGAATACAGCGCTTTTTCAATATGAATAATCAGTGTGTCTCCGCACCGCTCCGCCAGTGCCAGGGAGAGAAGCTTTTCCCCGCTCATCATTCCGCCGCAGAAAAACCACGGCTTATCCAACTGCCCCACCGTCCGTTTTGCAAGTTCTAATTCCGTTGCGGCTCTGGGGTCGTCCGCCTTGGCAAACTCCTGTCCGTAATCCTCCCAAAACCGATTCACCAAAGGCATATCCTCCGCGGTCAGAGGTTTAAACTCCGCATCGGGACAGGCGGCGTAAAACTTTTTAATGTGGTTGCGCTGCCCGGAATATCGCCGCCCCGCGAAGTTTTGCAAATCCTCAGCTTTATATAAATAGTCCTGCCATGTGCGCACGTTGCGCACACCCACATAGGGATAGCGCTGTAAAAGCTGGGGCACCTTTACCGCCGGAACCACGGAAATCACCGGGGCCGCCCCCGTCTCCATACACCAATCCTCAATGGCTGAAAGTGCGGCATCCTCGTCTCCCTCGGGGCCGGGGACGGGATAGTCAAACAGAAATTCCCCATCCATCTCATTGCGGACGATCAGACATCCCTCCGCCTCCGCGAAGGCGGGGTGGAGCCGTTCCCCCCACATCAGCTTTGTTCCTGCGGAATATTCGCAAAGTCCATAATTGCATGTCCCATAATATCCGCGCAGCAATGCTCCATGTTCGGCGGTTATCGGCGTAAATTCAAGCATACTTCCTCGATCCTTTCCCGGTTTATCCATGGGCGGCTACCCGCCCTGCAAACCCTGTTTGTCTAATGTTTTTGTGCTTTTTGTTAATTTTGTCACAAGTGTGTAAAAAATTTTTGTACACTTTTCACCCATTTCTCTTGACTTCACACTTTGTTAATAGTATATTTTTACCACAAATCCAATTAAGAAAGAGGGGCTATTTGTGGAAAATGAGAGGGGCAGTTGGGGAAGCAACGTTGGCTTCCTGCTGGCGGCAATCGGCTCGGCCGTCGGCCTTGGCAACATTTGGGGCTTTCCATACAAGATGGGCAAATCGGGCGGCTTTACCTTCCTGATTGTCTATCTGCTGCTGGCGGCGTTCGTGGGCTTCACCATCATGATGGGGGAGCTGGCGCTGGGACGGAAGACCGGAACCGGTCCTATCGGCGCCTATCACGCGGTATCCAAGCGGTTCAAGTGGATCGGCTGGCTGGCAGTCTTTTCTCCGTTCATCATCATGAGCTTTTATTCCGTGCTGGGCGGATACTGCATTGAGTACATGGCCCTGAACCTAAGCAATCTGGCCTTCCAGAACGCGGCGATCCCCGGCGGCGACCTGTTCCACTCCATGCTGACAAATCCCATGGGCTGCGTCTTTTTTACAGTCCTGTTCCTGATTATCTGCTATCTCATCAACCGCGGCGGCATCTCCGGCGGCATTGAAAAGTTCAACAACGTCGGTATGCCCGCACTGTTTGTGATGCTGGTCATCATCATCATCAAAAGCCTGTCTATGCCCGGCTCCATTGAGGGGCTGAAATTCATGTTTGTTCCGGGCTATGCGGTGGCTGGCGGCTTTATTCCGGTCGCGCCCAGTATCAGCACGGTTCTCTCCACAGCGGGCGGGCAGATGTTCTTCTCCCTGTCTCTGGCCATGGGCGCTATGATTACTTACGGCTCCTATCTGGACAAAAAAGAGAATCTGGTGAAGAACTCCGCCATCATCGTCATCGCGGACACGACCATCGCCATCATGGCGGGTATTGCCGTCATTCCGGCCGCGGTGGCCTACGGTATCCAGCAGGGCATCCCCGTGGGCGACATCGCGCTGGGCGGCCCCAGCCTTCTGTTCGTTACCCTGCAAAACGTGTTTAACAGCATGGGCGGCGTCGGTTCCTTGTTCGGCACCATCTTCTATATGCTGGTGCTGATTGCTGCCATCACTTCCGCCATTTCCCTGATTGAGGTCATCAGCACTTTCTTCCTGGACCGCGCGGCCCAGAGTGGCAAAAAAGCCAGCCGCTCCAAAATCGTCCTGCTGGTTTGTCTCGCCATTTTGGTGGAAGCCACCATCGTGGCGGTGGATGGTTTGGGTTCCAACGGCGTGTGGGTTCCCGGCCAGGCCGCCTTCGGCATCTCCGGCTGGAACGACTGCTGGCTGGACTTCATGGATATGCTCTCCGAGGGGATTGCCATGCCGCTGGGCGCCATGCTGATGAGCATTATGATTGGCTGGGAAATTCACCCCAAGTCCATGCTGGACGAGATTCACTCCGGCGCAGGCAACAGAATGGACGGCTTCTTCTCCGTCTGCATGATGTTTGTCGCTCCCCTTGGCATGGTGCTGATCCTCTCCGGCCAGATTGCCGAATTTTTCGGCAAGGATGCCCGGGTTGCAGGCTATATCATCGGCATCGTGGTCTACGTGATTGGCGTGGCCGCGGCGAACACCTCTCCTATGCGCAAAGCAGCGCACAAATAAGATCAGCTTTTTTCCTCACCCCGGGACGCGTCATATGGCGCTTCCCGGGGTTTGCGCACATTATGACTTTATTAGAATATCAAGCTTTTCTAAATTATTCAAATGGCATTTACAACACTCTGAAAATTTTCCGGCCTTCCCATGCCCCACTTCGCCACATTGACGTTGCTTACCAGTCGGCAGATATTCTGCAGAAGTTTGTTACCTGTGGGGCTGAAAATCCCGGGGGCTTGCGTGAAATGTGGCGCGAAAAGCCCGCAAAAATGCGGAATAGTCCCCAAACCCGGCAAGGGCCGCCGCCCGCATCACAGGCGTTCCCTCCCGCAGCAGCTCTCCTGCCAGCAGCAGCCGCTTCTGGCTGATATACTGGTGCATAGTATAACCCGTGACTTCCTTAAACCGGTGCATCAGGTAATAGCGGCTGAGAAAAAACCGCTCCGCCAGCGCGTCTACTGTCAGCGGCCCGTCCAGATTCCCAGCAATATAGTGCAAAATTTCTTCAATTTTGGGGTCGGAACGATAAGCGTCCTTCTCTCGCTCCGCTGTTTTGTCCCGCAAACTGTCCCGGTTCACGTCAATCAAAAGCTGCTGACAGCATGCGTCAGCCATTCTCCCGCAGCCATACTCCCGGGACCGAAGTGCCTCCTCCAGCTCCTGAAAGCGGCGCAGGTAGAAGGGACGCCGCTCCCCATCCGTTCGCAGGAGGTGAAAGCCCCGGCGGCAGGCCAAGTCAAAGCAGGCGGCCAGCGGCTCGTCCGGGTCGCTCCGCCTGTCCATCCACTCCCGGCCCAGCCACAGCACCATCCGTTCATAAGGCTCTCCCGGGTCAATCAGCGCCCTGTGAATCTGGTTGCGGGGCACCAGCAGCAAATCCCACGGCTGGAGGAAATAGGTTACGCCCTCCACCATGTAGGTCACCCTGCCGCCCAGAAGCAGGATAAGCTTGTCAAATTCGTGATAGTGATATTCCAGCGTTTTCGTGCTGGTATCCTTTAAACGGAACAGGCGAAAATCTTCCAACAGATACCCCCGCTTGTCGCCCTCCAGTCCCTCCGGCATCTCCCGCACCCCCTTTAATTTTTGTGGCTGTCTTTTCTATTTTACAGCACTTTTTGCACAGATACAATCACAATTTTACCAAAAGGCTGCAATTCTATGCAGAACTTTTTTAGCGGTTCCCAGTCAATCCCCGTTGAAACCGGCGTCTCATTCTGCTATACTGTATAAGTCAAGACAAAAAACGGGGGGATTCATCATGAGCCGCGCGGACGAGCTGTTTATTCAAAACTGCCGGGAGATTCTGGACACCGGCGTATGGGACAGGGACAGGGAGGTCCGTCCCCGCTGGGAGGATGGAACCCCAGCCCACACCGTCAAGAAATTTGGGATTGTAAACCGATATGACCTTGCGGCCGAGTTCCCGATTCTGACGCTGCGGCGCACCTATTGGAAAACCGCAATTGACGAGCTTTTGTGGATTTGGCAGAAAAAGTCCAACAACATACACGATTTAAACGCCAAAATCTGGGACCAGTGGGCGGATGAAACCGGCTCCATTGGCAAGGCATACGGCTATCAGCTTGGTGTGAAGCACCAATACCCCGAGGGGGAGTTCGATCAGGTGGACCGGGTGCTATACGATTTGAAGCACAACCCTGCCAGCCGCCGGATTCTCACCAACATCTATCATTTTCAGGATCTCCACGAGATGCACCTCTATCCCTGTGCATACTCCATGACCTTCAACGTCTCGGGAAATACCCTGAACGCCATTTTGAACCAGCGCAGTCAGGACATGCTGGCCGCCAACAACTGGAACGTAGTGCAGTACGCGGTGCTGACGCATATATTTGCTCAGGTTTCGGGCCTGCGGGCCGGGGAACTGGTCCACGTCATCGCAGACGCGCATATTTACGACCGGCACGTTCCCATTGTGGAAGAAATTCTCAGGCAAACCCCCACCGCAGCGCCGCAGTTTTCCGCGGACCCGTCGGTGACAGATTTTTACCGGTTCACAAGGGACAGCTTCCGGCTGGAGGGCTATACCCCCGCCCCGCTGGAAGCGAAAATTCCCATTGCCATATAAAGAGGGAGGCTTTTTTATGAATGCGATTTTATCCGTGGCACAGGATTGGGGCATTGGCAAAGACAATCAGCTGCTGTTTTATCTGAAGGAGGATATGAAGCGCTTTCGCACGCTCACTTCCGGAGGAACCGTCATCATGGGCCGCAGGACGCTGGAAACCCTGCCCGGCGGAAATCCCCTGCCCAACCGGCGCAACATCATTATCACCCACGGCAAGGACTTCGTCCGGGAAGGTGCGGAAATTGTCCACAGCGTGGAGGCCGCAGTAAATCTGGTGGACATGAACGCGGACGACGTGTGGGTCATGGGGGGCGGCAGCATCTATGCCGCCATGCTTTCCCGCTGCAAAATGGTTTATCTGACCCGGGTGGAGGCCGTGATTCCCGGGACGGATACTTTCTTCCCCAATTTGGATAAGCTGGCCGCGTGGAAAGTCGTTTCCCAGTCCGAGCCGATTGAGGAAGACGGTCTTACCTATCGGTACGTGGAGTATCTCAATTTGAATCTGTAAGCCTCCCGGCGGGAAGCCTGCGGCAAAGTGTCCCGGCGAAAATTGTTTCTACACAGGGCGGACCTCTTGGGAGGTCCGCCCTGTTCGTTGCATTCTTTTCCGTTGCTGTATTTTCCGATACTGCCGCTTTTGTGATCCTTTTTCCACAACTTCTCTTCGCGGCACTCTTTTCCGTGTCTCCCTTTTCCCGGAAAACCGCCTTGCCAACCTGACGGAGGACAGTTATAATGGAACAAGCAATACGAGAGGAGGCGGTCCCCACGGCGGATTTGAATACGGGCGTACAGTTCATCAAGGGGATCGGTGCCCAACGGGTCAAGGCCCTTGGCAAGCTGAATATCTCCACTCTGCGGGATTTGATTTCCTATTTTCCACGCACTTACGAGGACCGGACGCTTGCAAAGCAGATTTCGGACCTCCAACCCGGAGAGCTTGCCTGCGTGGAGGCCATGGTCGTCTCTCCCCCCACCCTCTCCCGCGTTCGCAAGGGGCTGGAGCTGGTGAAGCTGCGGGCAGTGGATGACTCCGGCGTGCTGGACGTAACCTTTTTTAATCAGGCATGGCTGAAAAACAGCCTGAAGGCCGGTGAAACTTACATTTTTTACGGAAAAGCAGAGGGCAATCTCCTCCGCCGACAGATGGCGAACCCGGTGGTGGAACCGGCAGATCGACGGGAGCAGACGGGCCGCATCGTCCCTGTTTATCCCCTCACCGCCGGAGTAAGCCGCCTGCTTCTCTCCCGTTCCATCCGTCAGGGATTGGACGCCTGCGGGGATATTCTGCCGGACGTGCTACCGGAGGACATGCGGCAGACGCATCAGCTTTGCCGCGCGGGCTTTGCCTATGAAAACATCCACTTTCCCGCCTCTGCCGAGGCGCTGGATCAGGCCCGGCGGCGGCTGGCGTTTGAGGAGCTGTTCCTGTTCACCATCGGTCTGCGCCGTCTCCGCTCCCGGCGGGACGAGGTGCGCACCACGCCGTTTGAATGGGTCGATATGGCTCCTTTTTACGCGGCGCTCCCCTTCACCCTCACCGCCGCCCAGAAACGCTGTGTGGAGGAAGCCCTTGGGGATATGCGCTCCGGTCGTCCCATGAACCGGCTGTGTCAGGGGGACGTAGGCTCCGGAAAAACGATGGTGGCTGCCGCCAGCGTATATTTCTGTGTGAAAAACAGCCGTCAGGCGGCGCTGATGGCTCCCACGGAGATTCTGGCCCGCCAGCATTACGACGGCCTTTCCCCCCTGCTGGAGCGCCTTGGTGTGCGGTGTGCTTTGCTGACCGGGTCCATGACCCCGAAGACCAAACGCACTCTATCTGCCCAATTGGCGGCGGGAGAAATTGATTTTATCATTGGAACCCACGCACTGATTTCCGGCGGCGTGGAATACCAACGCCTTGGTCTGGTGGTGACAGACGAGCAGCACCGCTTTGGCGTGGGGCAGCGGGCGGCGCTGGCCTCTAAAGGAGACAGCCCCCATATGCTGGTCATGTCCGCCACGCCCATCCCCCGGACGCTGGCCCTGATTTTATACGGCGATCTGGACGTGTCCGTCATTGACAAGCTGCCCCCCGGTCGGCAGCATATCGGGACTTCGGCTGTCTCCGACGGATACCGCTCCCGGCTGTACGCCTTTCTTCGCACACAGGTGCAGGCGGGGCGGCAGTGCTATGTGGTCTGCCCCGAAATTACGGAGAGCGAAGAGGGGGACGACGGACGCAAGGCCGTGATGCAGTACGCCGAAACACTTCGGACGGAGGTATTTCCCGACCTGCGGGTTGCTTTTGTCCACGGAAAGCTGAAAGCAAAGGAGAAAGAGGCCGTCATGTCCTGCTTTGCCGCCGGTGAAACGGACATTCTGGTGTCCACCACGGTGATTGAGATAGGCGTGGACGTTCCCAATGCTACGGTGATGGTGGTGGAAAACGCGGAGCGCTTCGGCCTGAGCCAGCTTCATCAGCTCCGGGGCCGGGTGGGCCGGGGAAGCCATAAATCCTACTGCATCCTCATCTCCGACAGCAAAAATGAGGACACCCGCCAGCGCCTGCGCGTCATGACCCAGACGGCGGACGGCTTTAAAATCGCGGAGGAGGATTTGCGTTTGCGGGGCCCCGGCGACTTTTTCGGTTTGCGGCAGCACGGCCTGCCGGGTCTGCGGGTGGCGGACCTTGGCTGCGACACTGCGCTTTTGAAGGAAGCCCAAGCCGCCGCAGATTCGCTGCTGGCGCAGGATGGGGACCTAGTCTCCTGCCCCGCAGTAGCCGCCCGGGTTTCCGAGCTGTTTCATCAGAGCGCGGACGCGCTGAACTGAGGCGGCTTCGCACTTTCCGCTTTTCTCCTCATGCTAAAAAACCGGGAACGCTCACCTCTCAATGAATGGTGAGCGTTCCCGGTTCAATTTTTCTGCTTTGGCTGACGGCCTTGTCCGGTGCAAAAGGAAACTTTCAGTTTCCCTCGGCATCCGATGCGCCGTTACTGTGATAGCGCTTATAAAATGTCGCAGTCAGTTTCACGGTTACCTCCTGCGCCTTCACATCTCCGGAACCGTTCTCATCAGAGGAGACCACCGAGATTCCGCTTAACGCGCAGCAGTATCTGCATTCATACAGCGCGGTTAAAATAGCCCTGGCCCCGGAATAACTGCCGGCCTTAAACGTCATTTGTATGGGGCGGGACACCAGCTCATTTCCAAACTGAAGCTCCGCAAACGTCATCTGATAATCGGATGCTGCCGTGAGAATGGTATCCAGCTGAATCATCACATTATTAATATTGTCATAATCCGGAATTTCAACCGCACCGGATAGGTCACCGTCCTCCAGCTCTGTCTCCATTTTCTGCATCCGGGCCAGCTTCGTCTGCTCCGCAGTCAGTAAATCCTGCGCCTGCGCCAACTGGTTTTGCACATCTGACATCTGTGCGCTCAAGGGTTCCAGAAACAGCTTCACGTAGCCCGAAAGCAGCAGCACCACCACCAACACCAGCAGCAGGGCCTTTTCCCTTTGGGTAAACTCTCTTCGCATCATGAAGCCGCTCCCTTCTCCGCGTCAGTCTGGATCGGCTTTTCCACAACCATTGAGATCGTCATGGCGGCGGTAACCTTTGTGCTGTTTTCATTATCGGTGGAGGCATTGAACACCTGTACGCCAGACACCGCCGCATCCTTCGTCAGATTCTGATAAATGTCGGAAATGTCATTGAGCGTTACGTCGGAAATCTTCACCGTGACCGTGTCCATATCGACGGTAAAGGACGCGACCCGTGCCCGGTTCAACAGGTTTTTTTCCACAAGCTCCAGACACTTCATGGGGTCTGCTCCCCCCGCAGCGGTATTTCTGCGCAAAGACTCGCTCTGATACCGCTCCAGAATCATATCATACTCCGCGGTCTGTTCTCTGACCTGCTCCACCAACGCTTCCTGCTGGGCCGCCTGCGCGCGAATTTCGCCAACGGCCTGAAGGCGGTCAATCACTCCAAATTTGGAGAACGCCGCGATCGCTGCCGTCAGAATCACGGCGGTGGTCACAATTGTGGCCAGATTTCCGGGACGCCGTTCCCTCTGCGCTAAATTAATGGAGGTTTTAAATGGATACTGCCGCTCTTTCTTTTTCATCGTTTCTCTACCTCCCGGCCATTTCCAGCGCCGCACCGATGGCGGCGGGACACTGCCCCGCCAAATCGGTATGTTCCGCGGAGGGAAGCAGTTCCTCCATAAAATGCAGATTCAGGGGAATCGCATCTCGGACAGCATCCATCAGCGCCTGAATCTTCACCAGTCCGCCGCCAAAATAAATGTCCCGCAAATCTGAATCGGGGGTATTAAACCCGTAGAAATTCACTGCCCGCAAAATTTCCACCGCAATTTTTCGGTACAGCTCACGGCACACGGAAAGCTCCTGTACATTTTTGTAATTGGACACCATGTACTCCGCCGCTATGTGAAAATCCACCGAAATGCTGTCCGCAATCAACGCACCCACGGAAACGCCGCCGTACTCAAGCACGCGGGAGGTTTCATACACGCCGTCCCGGTACATATGGACGCGGATGGCGCTGTGACCCATATCCACCAGACAATACTCCCGGGGATGGCTGTCGGGATGGGCGCGCTCGTAGGCGGTAATCAGGTTGCGGTAGGTCAGATACTCTGGCACCGCCGCCGAAAGCTTCATCCCCGCCCTGCGCAGTGAGGACCGTCCCAGGGCAATCAGCTCCTTGGGCGCCGCCGCCGCCAGCAGATCCATCGTCTCCGGATTTCCGGCATCGTTCCGGTTGACGCCCGCCACGGCATAATCGTAAAAATACAATTCCTTGTCCTTTTGAATATAATCGTGAAATTCATAAGGCAGGTTGACCTCCAACTGCTCTGTGGTCATCCACGGCACGGTAATCCTGCGGACAAACGCCGCCTCGGGTGACAGCGCCAGCACGCATTTCCGCTCGGAAATACGCTGGGCACGCAGAAGTCCCCGCAATTCCTCCGCCAGTGCATCGGGAGACGTGACGCGTCCCTCCCGCACCAGATTTTCAGGCAGCAGCGATGCGCAAAGCTTCTGCACACGCCCGCCCTTTACAACCGCCAGCTTCATTGCGTTTGTTCCGATATCAAGTCCCAGATAGGTATTGGACATAGAATCCTCCCTGTCAGTCAGGTTTTATGGCAGCCGCGCAAAACGCGGCGGGAACTCTCAAAGTAAAAAAAGGCGCAGATAAGCCGCCATGGCAGGCTCTGCCGCCAGCAGAGAAAGATAGACGCCCGCCGCAATCGCGGGGCCAAAGGGAAATGCCTTTGGATTTTCAGGGTCCCCCGCCGTCCGGCCCGACACCAGCGTAAATAAAATTCCAAGCACGCAGGAGACAATCAGCAAAAACAGCACCGACTGCCACGAAAAAAACAGCCCGGCAGCAAAAAAGAATTTAATATCCCCGCCGCCCATGCTCTCCCGTTTTAAAACCCGATCCATCACCAGCACCAAAAGCAAAAGGGGAACGGAGGCGGCCAGCGCACCGGCAAGGCCCCGCAAGCAGGCGCTCCCCACCGCACCGGGGTGAAGAAGCGGCAGAAAGATCAGCCAGTCTGCAAGCATTGCCAGTAAAAATCCGTCCGGAATCACGGCGGTGTCATAATCCACCAGCGCCGTCGCCAGCAGTAATACGGTTAGAATCCAATACTGGAGCGTTTGAAGCGTCACGCCGTACCGCAGGACAATCCCCACGAACGCGGCGGCGCACAGCAGTTCCGCCGCAGGGCAGCGTGCCGGAATATTTGCGCCGCACCAGCGGCATCTTCCTCTCAGTGCCAGCCACGAAACCACCGGAATCAAATCCCGGGGCGTCAGCACATGGCCGCAGGCATCACAGTGGCTGCGGCCGCGAAGGAAGCTTTGCCCCGCCGCCACCCGGTCGGCCATGCAGGCGGCAAAGCTGCCCAAAACCAACCCCAAAAGGGCGGAAACTATTAAAATATACGCCGTCAGGGCGGCGGAAAGCTGGAGCATACGCGAATCCTCCCAATGAGCATGAAAGGCCCGACGGGCCTGTCCCAAATTTCGGGACAGGCCACGGGCAGCTGCTGTTTCCCGGACCACCGCAACCCAACGGCGGAAGGGAGAGCGTTTGAACTATGAAGTCTTAGACAGAGTTAAGGTGCCGCCCACGTTGGCGCTGTGTTGGTGGTTCCTATCACAACCTTGATATAATTACCTTTGGCTCTAGTTGGGCTTGCGGCAGTATCATCGCTCTGCGCTTCATACGGCGCTCTACCAGTGGCATCATTCTTCTCAAACTTTCCGGTAGAAGCGTTAAAATAATAGGTTCCATTACCAGTAATACCGCTTTCTGTGCCGCTGGCATCCAGCATATACACGGCATACACGGCCTTGGCGGTGCGCATATTGGCGTCGTCAGCCGCCTGTTTTGCATCGTCCAGTTTAGATGTAAACACGGGAATGGAAATGGCCACCAGCACGCCGATAATGGCCACAACAATCAGCATCTCCATCAGGGTAAAGCCCTTTTTGGAGTTCTTCTTTGCTTTCAGGGATTGCAGGGTTGTCTGTAACATGAATTGTTCCTCCTCATTTTATCTTCTTCGGGTTGTTGAAAACTTATAGTATGTATCAGCCGGGCGGGTTGCGTCCCGGCGGAATACCTGATTTTTTAAATTGAGCCGTAAAGGCTGAACATGGGCAGATAAACGGACAGCAGAATAAATCCCACGATGCCGGCCAGACAGCAGATGACCACCGGCTCCAACAGGCTCAGGGCCTTCCTTGAGGTCAGTTCCACTTCGTTGTCGTAATAGGCGGCCACCG
>JAEXCS010000012.1 GCA_023402075.1 Bacillota bacterium
TCCCGTCCGGGTGTTTACGCCGGCGGCGACGCTGTCACCGGCGCAGCCACTGTGATTTTGGCCATGGGCGCGGGCAAAACCGCCGCCAAGGCCATCGATGAGCAGTTGAGCAAGGCATAATTCGGCGCAAAACGCCCGCGGGGCAATGCAGGCTGCCATTAGACAACCTGTAAACCGGGGGACAGGAAAACGCGAAAACGAAAAATAGCGGCGGGAACCGATTTCGGTTTCCGCCGCTGTTTTGTATGCGATGAGAAGTGGTTGGAAGAAATGCCTGCCAGACGGCAAAAGTTATAAAAATGTGTTGCACAGGCATAAACTGTATTGGAAAACTTTCACAACATGCTTGCCGAGATTACAAAATTAAACCATTGGATTTTGTGGAAAACAGATAGCTTTGTACAAAATGTCTGTAAAATGTTGACATGGGGCTTTGAAATGATATAATTGCTACAAAGTTCTTTTGCAGGGTGATGTGATAAATGGAAGACATGGAGACGCTGTATATCATCGGCGAATCGCGGACCAACAGCGACAACGCAATCACGAAAATGTTTGGTTCCTTTTACATGGCTTTGGAGATGGAAGCTGAAAGCGGAAAAATTTTGGATTTTAGCTGTACCCACTCGCTGGAGCTGACGGAAAAATTTCTGCGGCGCGTTTTTGTGGGGCGGTCCCTGCTGCGGGAATATGACCAACTGGAAAACGAGGTGTCCCGCCGATATTACGGCTCTTCTGCCAAGGCCGTGCTTGCGGCTATGAAGGATGCAGAAAAGCGATATCGGGCCGCGGTGGGGAAGAGTGAATCCATCGGCGGATAAGTCGGGCGGGCAAACAATTTTATAAACTGCTTTCCCCTGTGTGATATATCTTCCAATATATCAATCAGCAGGGGGAAACCCAGTGAAGATCAGAGAATTTCTCTGGTCCTTGCTGGGTTTTTGTGTTTTTCAGCTTAGAATCAGGCGATCCGCGCAAACATTGCGCGGGTGAAAGAAACCGAAAGGAGCGCGAAATGGAACTGAAGGAGCTTGTGGAGCGGCAAAGAGAGCCGCTGCTGAAAACGCTGGGGGAGAGCATCCGCATCCCCAGCGTGCGGGAGGAGGATGCAAGCGGATACCCCTACGGCGAAAATATTCAGAGGTGTCTGGAGTTTATGCTGGAAACCGGAAAGAGCCTTGGACTTCGAGTGGGTAGTATGAATTATCAGGTGGGCTGGTGCGAGTTGGGCGATGGGGAGGAAATGGTGGCTGTGTTAGGTCATCTGGACGTGGTCCCTGCCGGAGAAGGGTGGAGCGGAAACCCGTTTTCCGGCGAGGTCCGGGACGGAAAGGTCTTCGGACGGGGGTCCATGGACGATAAGGGCCCCACCGTGGCCGCTCTCTACGCGCTGAGCGCGCTGAAAGAATCGGGACTGCCCCTTCGCCGCCGAATAAGGCTTTTGATGGGCACGAATGAGGAAACCGGCTCCGCCGACATGAAATACTATCTGGCCCACGGGGGCGAAATGCCCGTAATGGGTTTGACCCCGGATGGGGAATACCCGGTGATCAACGGGGAAAAGGGCATCGTGAATGTGACCTTCCGGCGCAGTTTAGGCCAGTCCGGCCCGGTGCGGCTTATGAAACTTGCGGGTGGCGACGCGCCAAACGTGGTTCCTGCATCCGCCTTTGCGGAACTGAAATGCACCGATGAGCAGGCAAAGCAACTTGCCAGCCTGCTGCCGGAGAAGGTGGAATGCGTTCCCATACCCGGCGGCGTGCGAATCGAAGCCCGGGGCGTCAGCGCCCACGGCAGCACCCCGGAGCAGGGGGAAAACGCCATCGGGCGGCTGCTGCTGGCGCTGAACAGTTTGCCGCTGGAAGGGGAGCTTGCCGGGGCGGTTCGTTTCCTGGGGGAGAAGATCGGCATGGAAACCGACGGAAAATCTTTGGGGATTGCAATGGAAGATGAAATGTCCGGTGCGCTGACATTTAATCTAGGGGTCATCTCCGGGGACGAAAGCGGCCTGACCTGCCGGGTAAACTATCGTTATCCCGTGACCAAGTCCCTTGGAGACTGCGGCCCCAAGTTTCAGGCCGAGCTGGAAGCGGCGGGCTTTGAGGTGGTAGAGCAGACACACAAGGAAAGCCTGTATGTCCCGCCGGAGAGCGAACTGGTGACCACCCTGATGCGGGTGTACCGAGAGGAAACGGGCCTGAGTGACCCGCCCAAGAGCATCGGCGGCGGAACCTATGCCAAGGCCATGCCCAACGTGGTGGCCTTCGGTCCCGTTTTTCCGGGGGACGAGGTGAGAGAGCACAAGCCGGATGAATTTATCGAAGTGGATCGATTGATGCAAAATGCGCAGATCATCGCGCGGGCGATGTATGAGCTTGCGAAATAAAACAGGAGGAGGAAGAATATGAAAATTATAGAGGTTCGGCTGGGCCATATCTCCGTTCCCCTGCGGGTTCCGTTTAAAACGGCGCTGCGGCAGGTGAACAGCGTGGAGGATGTTATTGTGGAGGTTCACACGGATACCGGCGCGGTGGGCTACGGCGAAGCGCCCCCCACCGGCGTGATTACCGGCGACACCACCGGGGCCATCATCGGCGCATTAAAGGACCACATCATCAAAACGGTGGTGGGCCGGGACGTGGATGAATTTGAGGATTTGATGACCGCCCTGAATGGCTGCATTCTCAAAAACACCAGCGCCAAGGCGGCCATGGATATGGCCCTGTGGGATTTGTACGGCCAGCTTTACAAAATCCCGGTCTACAAGCTGATGGGCGGTGCACGGAAAAACATCGTCACCGACATCACCATCAGCGTCAACGACCCGGAGGAGATGGCCCGGGATGCGCGAAACGCCATCGAACGGGGCTATGACTGCCTGAAGGTGAAGGTGGGCGCAAACCCGGCGCTGGACGTGGCCCGGCTGGCCGCCGTGCGGCAGGCCGCGGGGAGCGATGTGTGCATCCGCATCGACGCGAATCAGGCATGGGCCCCCAAGCAGGCAGTCACGCTGCTGAACCAGATGCAGGACAAGGGGCTGGACATCGAGTTTGTGGAGCAGCCGGTCAAGGCCCATGACTTCGAGGGCCTGAAATACGTCACCGAGCGGAGCTATGTGCCAGTGCTGGCGGACGAGAGCGTATTTTCCCCCGAGGATGCCGTGAAAATTATGCAGATGGGCGCGGCTGATTTGGTGAATATCAAGCTGATGAAATGCGGCGGACTGTGGAACGCGCTGAAAATTGCCTCTGCCGCCGAGGTTTACGGCGTGGAGTGCATGATCGGCTGTATGCTGGAGGCCAAGGTCAGCGTCAACGCGGCGGTGCATCTGGCCTGCGGAAAGAAAATCATTACAAAAATTGACTTGGACGGCCCCGTGCTGTGCAGCGAGGATCCCGTGGAGGGGGGCGCGGTGTTCAACGAAAAGGAAATCACCGTCTCCGACGCGCCGGGGCTTGGTGTGACGGGAATCCGGGGCATTACATATCTGGACTGAAAAAATCTGGTGGGGCGAAGTCGCCCCACCAGACGATGAAAGAAAGGAGGCGGTAAAGCGGGGACTGGGGCGCTGCGTGCGCCAACTTACGGGGGCCGGGCGGTATGGGAACCGCAAAACCGGCAATCTGAAATAAAAAGGGAGAGGACAACATGTTTACAATTACCAACGGCTTTACTTACATCGCGTTTCTGATGTTCCTTGCCGGCGGACTGTTGGCACTGGAAAAGTACGCCAAGTGGAAGATTTTTGGCTATGTTCCCCCACTGGTGTGGATTTACGTGCTGAATATGGTGTTTTGCACCATGGGCCTGTACGCCTCGGAGGAGTGCTCGGCGGCGTACAGCGGGCTGAAAAACAATCTGCTTTACGCCATGATTTTTGTCATGCTGCTGCGCTGCGACTTCCGCAAGCTTGCAAAGCTGGGTTGGCGGATGGTGGCCATTTTCCTTGGCTGCTCCGTGACCATTGCTGTGGGCTTTATTATCGGCTATCCTTTGTTCAAGGGACTGCTGGGGGCAAACACCTGGGCCGCCACCGCCGCGCTGTACGCCTCTTGGGTGGGTGGCTCGGCCAACATGGCCGCCATGCAGGACGCGCTGCCGGTGGACCCCGGCGCGTATAGCTGCGCGCTGGCGCTGGATACGGTGTGTTATTCCGTGTGGATCGCCCTGCTCCTCTTTATGATAAGATACTCCAAAAAATGGGATAATTCCGTGAAGGCCGATACTTCCAAGCTCTCCGCCGTGGCAGAAGCCGCCAACGAAGAGGTTGCCAAGGAGAAGAAGCAGGCAAAGTCCGCCGACTGGATATGGCTGATCGGCCTTGCGCTATTTGTCTCCGCCATGTCCCAGAAAATCGGTCTGCTGATGAATACCGGCTTTAAGTCTGTGGGTCTGAGCATGTTTGACAAGGGCACCTGCACCACCGTGTTTGTCACCGTTCTGGGTCTTGCCTGCGCCATGACCCCCATTGGCAAACTGCCCGCGGTGGAAGAACTGTCCAACATCCTTTTGTACGCAGTGGTGTCTTTACTGGCGACGCAGGCTCCCCTCAACGACCTGCTGGCCGCGCCTATGTGGGTGGTTTACGGCGTGTTTATCCTTATCATTCACGTGGTGCTTATGTATCTTCTGTCCAAAATATTTCACTGGGATTTGTGCATGGTGTCCACAGCGTCGGTGGCGAATATCGGAGGAAGCGCCTCTGCGCCGATTATTGCGGTGGCTTATCATGAGTCTTACGCGGGAATCGGCGTTTTAATGGGCGTGCTGGGCGCGGCTGTCGGAAACTTCGCCGGGCTTGCCATGGGCGCGATTCTCAAGCTGATGGCATAAGTCAAAAAACGGATAAACAGGCGCTGGGCCTCCTCGTCTTCGGGGAGGCTCAGCGTCGGGAAAAGGAGGAAGCATGAGCATCAACGACAATTTTAGATACCTTCACATCGGCCTGCCAGAGGAGGTTCTGCGCCTGAAATACTTCGGAGCTTTTGTGGAAGCGGACCGTGCCGCCCTGCGGTATTTAAACGCGCCCAACACGCCGGAGCCGCTGAAGCGCTGCCTGACTGCCCAGCGGGAAATGATGTCCCGTCTTCCGGCAGATTATCCCCTGACCCGGGCGGAAGCCATTGCGCTGGCGCAATCCGCCGCACCGGATTTCAC
Source organism: Bacillota bacterium (assembly GCA_023402075.1). GTDB lineage: Bacteria > Bacillota > Clostridia > Oscillospirales > Oscillospiraceae > Oscillibacter. The sequence continues at coordinate 5,158 of JAEXCS010000012.1, forward strand.
AGGGGAGGAGTTTGACGCGCTGACGGCGGCGGGGCGGATTGACTGGATCTACGTGCAGGGCGTTCCCCATTACTTTGACCGTTTTTTTGACTCTCTGTGCAAAACCGACACGGCCTATGCCGCCCGGGCAGGTGTCTCCCAGCTAGGGGCGGATGGCTCGGATGCTACCCGGGAGAACGGCGAATCCCGGTTAAATCGCATGGCGCGTCTGCTGGCGGAAAGGGGAGAGTTGTCTGCCCGCATCCGGTGCCGTGCGTCCCTGAAGCTGAAGGACGAGACGTTCCGAAAGGGAGAGAGAGTCCGGGCATATTTGCCCCTGCCCTGCGCGTGCGACGCACAGAGCGAAATCCGTATCGAGCGAATTTCTCCGGAACCTGCCCATATCTCCCCAGAGGACGCGCCCCAGCGGGTGGTGTTTTGGGAGGAGCGCATGGAGGAAAACCATTCCTTTACGGTGGAATTTTCCTATGTGCGCACGGCGCGGTATACGGATTTGGCCTGTCCGGGAAAATACAGAGAAGAGTCGGCCTACCCGCCGGAAAAGTTTTTGGCGGAGGAGCCACCCCATCTTTTGTTTACCCCCTACCTCCGCGCCTTGACGGCGGAGCTGACGGCAGGCGTGGAGAAGCCGTTGGAAAAAGCCCGCAAACTTTATGATTTTGTGACATTAAATGTTAAGTATACCTACGTCCGGGCTTATTTCGGCCTTGAAAATATTGCGGAAAACTGCGCCAGAAGCCTAACGGGGGACTGCGGTGTGATGGCGCTGCTGTTTATCACGCTTTGCCGCTGTGCGGGGATTCCGGCCCGGTGGGAAAGCGGATGGAAAGCGGAGCCGGGCTTTTGCGGCGCACACGACTGGGCGAGGTTTTACATCGCGCCCTACGGCTGGCTGTATGCCGATCCCTCCTTCGGAGCTGGCGCTGTGCGGGAGGGAAACGAGGCCCGCCGCCGGTTTTACTTCGGCAATCTGGATAGTTACCGAATGACCGCCAACACGGCGTTTCAGGCTTCCTTTGATGTGCCGCAAGACCACTGGAGGGCTGACCCCTACGACAATCAGGTAGGGGAGATGGAGCTTGCGGACCGGGGACTGCGGTATGAGGAGTTTGAACGGACAAAGGAAGTTCTTTCATTTACAGAGCTGTGATGCGGATAAAGCTGACAAACGAAAGATGAGGAGGCCGCATCGCGGCCTCCTCATCATCATAAATACGACTATGCCTCCTCTGAGACATCTTCAACAAGTGTATCCCGAGGGCTTTGGAGAGATGCTTCTCCCGCCTGAGGTGGAACTGCTTTGCGCCGCTGGGCCAAAATCACGCCCGCAGTAATCAAAACCGCCCCTGCCAAGGCTACCGGGGAGATAGGCTCTTTCAGCGCCAGCCCCGCCGCCACAATCGTGACGAAGGGAATGAGATACAGACAGTTGTTGGTGGCGACCACGCCCAGCAGCGTAAAGGCTTTGCCCCACAAGACATAGCACAGGGCGCTGCCAATCAGCCCCAGAAACAGAATGTCAAACAGGGGCAGCGGTGCGGCCAGCGGAGCAAGAGAAAACGCTCCGCCCGGAATCGCCGTGGGAATGGCGGTAATCATACCCCACAGCATGGTTCGCCGGGTAATCATAATGGAATCCAGCTCTGCGGGCATTTTGCGCAGCATCACGGAGTATGTAGCCCAGCAGCAGGCGGACAGGAGGGCAAGAATGTCCCCCTTGGGACTGACCCGCAGGACAAATGCCCCGTTGAATACCACAAGCACTACGCCGGAAAAGGCGGTGAGAAAGCCAAAAAGCGTATTCCGGTGCAGCTTTTCATCGGTGGCGAAGTGGGCGATGACGGCTGTGATAATCGGGGCGGCAGAGACAAGGATGCTGACGTTGGATGCCGTGGTGTACAGCAGGGCGGAGTTCTCTGTTAGAAAATAGACTGTGCAGCCTGCGATTCCCAAAGCGGCAAAGCGCAGCTCCATTTTCCAAGGAAGCAGCAGAGGCCGGGGCCGGATGATCCAAAGGGAGATGTAGGCCAGAATAAACCGCATCAGCATGATGCGGGCGGGGGGATAAAAAGCGAGAAGCTGCTTGCTGGCGATGAGCGTGGTTCCCCAAACCACCACAGTGAACAGGGCCAACACATAGCCCAGCGTAGTCTGCTTTGACGGTTTCATAGGTCCCTCCCGCGCGCGGCGCACATAATATAGTATTTATCACGATACCACGTTGAGCCTGAAACAGCAAGAGCCTGTTTTGTCGTCAAAAATTTAAAAGCAGCTCTTTGTGAAGGGAGATTTTTTGCCCGCAAAATGCGAAAGCCGCCGGGGGAGCGAATACCCACCCCGACGGCCTCCGGAAAAATCAGCGCTGGTTCTGCTGCTGATTCTTCTGCTGCTGGTTCTGCTGATTCTTCTGCTGCTGATTCTGCTGATTCTGCTGGTTCTGCTGATTTTGCTTCTGCTGCTGATTCTGCTGGTTGTTCTGCTGATTGTTCTCACGGTTCTGTGCCATGCTGCGCACCTCCCTTCGCTTCGCTGAGTACGAGAAATAGTCTCCCGCGTTCGCTGAAATTTATGTATGCCTGTTTCCGCGGTAATTAAAAATTTTTTAAAAATCACATTGGCGCTTGACAAACGGGCCTTACACTGATAGAATAACAAGGCAAAATAAAGTGAGCCGGGTGCATCCGCTCCACCTCCCGCCATTGGCAAAGAGGTCAACACCGTACTCAGGCCGCCCTTGGCGGCTTGTTGACAGGCGCATTCCGAATCTCGGAATTTGCGCCTTGTCCGGAGAGTTACGCGGATGCCCATCGGGCGCCCGCGTTTTTTTGCGATTTTTGAATGGAGGTGCTTGGACTATTAGCATGGTAGAGCATGAACTGAACGAGGCGATCCGGGACAGGGAAATCCGTTTGATCGGAGCCGACGGCGAGCAGCTGGGACTTATGCCCTCCGCCGACGCGCAGAAGATCGCCGACGAACAGGGCCTGGACCTGGTGAAAATTTCACCTCAGGCTAAGCCGCCCGTGTGCAAACTGATGAACTATGGAAAATTTCGGTTTGAACAGAGCAAGCGGGAAAAGGAAGCCCGGAAGAATCAGCACGTGGTAGAGATCAAGGAAATCCGCATGTCCCCCGGTATCGACATCGGGGATTTCAACACCAAGCTGAAAAACGCACAGAAGTTCATTGCCGAGGGAAATCGCGTCAAAGTATCGGTTCGTTTCCGGGGACGCGAGATGGCCCACACCGACATCGGAAGAACGCTGCTGAAGCGGTTTGCCGAGGAGTGCGCCGAAACTGCTGCATTGGACAAGGACGCCAAGCTGGAGGGCAGGATGATGTCCATTTTCCTCTCTCCCAAAACTGGTAAATAAATAGATTCTGTCAAACACACGGAAGGAGATTTCAATTATGCCGAAGCTGAAAACCCACAGTGGCGCGAAGAAGAGATTCAACCTGAGCAAGAGCGGAAAGGTTAAGCGCGCCCATGCGTTTAAGAGCCATATCCTGACCAAGAAGACCACCAAGCGCACCCGCCGCCTCCGCGCCGGTACCTATGCGGACCAGACCAATGTGGATGCGATCCGCAAGATGATTCCCTACAAATAAGATACTGAACGGTTAGAATAGGAGGCAATTCAAAATGGCAAGAGTAAAAGGCGCGCTGATGACGCGCAAGAGAAGAAATAAGATCATGAAGCTGGCCAAGGGCTATTGGGGCGATAAGTCCAAGCACTTCAGAATCGCAAACGAGGCGGTCATGAAGTCCCTGAGCTACGCTTACACCGGCCGTCGCCTGAAGAAGCGCGATTTCCGTCAGCTTTGGATCACCCGCATTTCCGCGGCCTGCAAGATCAACGGCATGAACTATTCCACGTTCATGCACGGGCTGAAGACCGCCGGCGTGACCATTAACCGCAAGATGCTGGCCGAGCTGGCTGTCAACGACGCCGCTGCCTTTACGCAGCTGACCGAGCTGGCGAAAAAGACTGCTTAAAAGCATAGTATATCCATAAAAGCACGGAGACGGACATCTATTGAGATGTCCGTCTCTTTTTACTGATTTTTGTCCGATTTGGCGGACGCTTTTTCAAATCAGATGATTGCATGATAAAAAACAGCGGCTTTTCCCACCTGTGAGGAAAAGCCGCTGTTTTTGTGTTCTTTGTATTAGAGCGCGGAATCATTCTGCGGTGTTTCGTCCTCCTGCGCCGCGCTTTCCGGGGCAGGCTCCGGCTCTGTCCACTCCGCCATGGTGCCTACCAGACGGTTGATGGGCGTTCCCAGTCCGTGAAACTTCTCCTCATAATCAGTCATCACGCCCACAGGGCCATTTTCGTGTAGATTCCGGGTCACCTCCGACAAAGTGAAGCCGAATTGAGGAAACTCCTCCACGGAAAATTCAAATAAGGGGGCGTTGTCGGTTTTAAAATGGACCTGCCCGTCCTCCTGCAGCACCTGACGGTATAGCTTGAGGAAATTCCCATGGGTCAGGCGGCGCTTGGCGTGCCGGTTGGAGGGCCAAGGGTCACAGAAATTGACATAGATACGGTTTACTTCGCCGGGCTGAAAAAAGGCGGGGAGCTGGTCGGCGTTGGCATCTACAAAAAAGACATTTTCAAGCCCCTCTGTCCGGCACCGTTCCATGGCTACCACCATAGCGTCCGGCACCACTTCTACTGCAATAAACAGCACGTCCGGCTCGGCGGCGGCGGTCTGGGCGGTGAACCGCCCCTTGCCACAGCCCAGCTCCACCCGAAGCTCCCGCGCGTCCGGCTTCAGTGTCCGCCATTGCCCGCGCATGGAATAGGGGTCCGAAATCAGCAGTGCCGCGCACCGCTCCATCCGGGGAATCAGATTTTTTTTCTTTCTCATTCGCATCAGGATACATCCTCCCAGTTGTAAAAGCAGGCGGCGGCTCACATTTCCCACTATGCCGCCGCACTGCTGCAAAATTGCGCATCAATAATAGATTCCGGGCTATTATAGCATGCTTTTTTTCCCTTGTAAATGCGCGAAACCGGGGAAAACTCAGCCCTGAAAAAAAGAAGGCCTTCCTGCATCTGTTAACAGCTTAACACAATCGCATAAAATTGCGTAACGAATTTGTACGAAATGTAAAAAAGCAAAAATTGTTAGATTTCTTCCACGATTGGGGTTGCTAATTGAAGCGGGAGAAACTATAATGGACATTGTGAGTATTTTAGCAAAGTCCTTGTTTCCAAAGGGCAGGTGCCTTTGACCTTTGACAAGTATTGGAGGAGGAAGATATGGCGTTTGTAAAATTGGAGGAGAAAGCCGGAGGGGTGGCGGTTCTGACCATTGACCGTCCCGAGGCCCTGAATGCACTGAATGGCGAAGTAATTGCCCAGTTAAACGAGACGCTGGATCAAATTGACCCGGCGTCTGTCCGCTGCCTGATTGTCACCGGAGCGGGACAGAAGGCCTTTGTGGCAGGCGCGGACATTGCGCAGATGCGAGATCTGACAAAAGCGGAGGGCGAGGCCTTCGGCAAGCAGGGAAACGACGTGTTTCGCAAGCTGGAAACCCTTCCCGTGCCCACAGTGGCTGCGGTAAACGGGTTTGCTCTGGGCGGCGGCTGCGAGTTGGCCATGAGCTGCGATATTCGCCTGTGTGCGGATACGGCGGTGTTTGGCCAGCCGGAGGTGGGCCTTGGTATCACGCCGGGCTTTGGCGGAACCCAGCGGATGGCGCGGCTGATTGGTCCCGGAAAGGCAAAGGAGCTGCTTTATACGGCGCGTAACATTAAAGCGCCGGAGGCACTGAGCGTGGGCCTTGTGCAGGCCGTCTATCCCGCCGAGTCGCTGATGGCCGAGGCTGAGAAGCTTGCAGGGCGCATCGCCGGAAACGCTCCCATCGCCGTTCGCGCCTGTAAAAAGGCCGTGAACGACGGACTTGAGACGGATATGGACGCGGCACTGGTTGTAGAAGAAAAGCTGTTTGGATCCTGCTTTGAGACGGCGGATCAGAAAAACGCGATGACCGCTTTTGTAGAAAAGCGTAAGCCCGAACCGTTTATAAATGGCTGACGTATTGGCCTTTATGAAATAAATCCCATCAACATGTGAAAATAATAGGAGGATTTACATGAAAGTTGCAGTTTTTGGCGCAGGCACAATGGGCAGCGGAATTGCTCAGGTTTTCGCGGCAAAGGGACACACCGCTCTTATGTACGCAAGTTCTGTCGCTTCCGCCCAGAAGCACAAGGATAAGCTGGCGGCTTCTTTGAAAAAGCGCGTTGAGAAGGGCAAGATGGCGCAGGAGGCGATGGACGCTCTGCTTGCAAACGTACTGGTGGAAGAAAAGTCCGCCTGTGCCGATGCCGACCTGATTATCGAGTGCGTCAAGGAAGACATGGCCACCAAGAAGGAGCTTTTGAACGAGCTGGACGCCATGTGCAAGCCCGAGACGATTTTCGCATCTAACACCTCTTCTCTGTCCATCACCGAAATGGGCAACGGACTGAAGCATCCCGTCATCGGCATGCACTTCTTCAATCCCGTCCCCAGCATGAAGTTGGTGGAGATCATCCGGGGCGCCAGCACCGCGCAGGAGACGTTTGATTACATTTACAACCTGACCCGCGAGATCGGCAAGGATCCCATCGAGGTGGCCGAGGCCCCGGGCTTTGTGGTCAACAAGGTACTTATTCCCATGATCAACGAGGCGGCGGGCCTGGTGGAAACCGGCGTGGCCTCCGTGGAAGATATCGACAAGGCTATGATGCTGGGCGCGAACCATCCCATGGGCCCCCTGGCTCTGGGCGATTTCATCGGCCTGGACGTGTGCCTTGCCATCATGGAGACACTGTACAACGAAACAGGTGATTCCAAATACCGTCCCGCGCTGCTTCTGCGCAAGATGGTCCGCGGCGGTCTGCTGGGCAAAAAGACCGGCAAGGGCTTCTACGACTATTCCAAGTAAATTCAATATAAGGAGTAAGAAATATGGATTTTCATCTGTCGAACGAGCAGTTGATGCTCCGTAAGATGTACCGCGAATTTGCCGAAACTGAAGTGAAGCCTCTGGCCGAAGAGATTGACGAGGAAGAGCGCTTCCCCATGGAAACCGTAGAGAAAATGGCGAAGCTGGGTATGATGGGTATTTATTTCCCCAAGGAGTACGGCGGAGCGGGCGGCGACGTTCTCTCTTATGCCATGTGCGTGGAAGAGCTGGCTAAGGTCTGCGGAACCACCGCAGTTATTGTCTCTGCCCACACCTCTTTGTGCTGCGCCCCTATTTTTGAGCACGGCACTGAGGAGCAGAAGAAAAAGTATCTGCCCGACCTGCTTTCCGGTAAGAAGATCGGTGCTTTCGGTCTTACCGAGCCCGGCGCCGGCACCGATGCCTCCGGCCAGCAGACCATGGCTGTGCTGGACGGCGACCACTATGTACTTAACGGAACCAAGTGCTTCATCACCAACGGCACCGTGGCCGACACCCTTGTGGTGTTTGCGATGACCGATAAGAAGGCTGGCAACCACGGCATCACCGCCTTCATTGTGGAAAAGTCCTTCCCCGGCTTCTCCGTCGGCAAGCACGAGAAGAAGATGGGCATTCGTGGCAGCTCCACCTGCGATCTGATTTTTGAAGACTGCATCGTTCCCAAGGAGAACCTGCTGGGCAAAGAGGGCAAGGGCTTCAAGATCGCCATGCAGACGCTGGACGGCGGCCGTATCGGCATCGCCGCGCAGGCTCTGGGTCTTGGAGAAGGTGCTATTGATGAGGCTGTGAAGTATACGAAGGAGCGCGTTCAGTTCGGCAGACGGCTGAGCCAGTTCCAGAACACCCAGTTCCAACTGGCCGACATGCATTGCCGCGCTCAGGCAGCGCAGTATCTGGTGTATGCTGCCGCTTGCAAGAAGCAGCTCCATGAGGATTATTCCATGGATGCGGCTATGGCAAAGCTGTTCGCCGCCGAGACCGCTTCTGATGTGACCCGCCGCGCCGTGCAGCTCTTTGGCGGCTACGGCTACACCCGTGAGTATCCTGTGGAGCGCATGATGCGCGACGCAAAGATCACCGAGATCTACGAGGGTACTTCCGAGGTCCAGCGGATGGTCATTGCCGGTCGCCTGGGCGTGAAATAACTGAGGAGGTAGAGAGTCATGAAAATCATCGTATGTGTAAAGCAGGTGCCTGATACCTCCGGAAAGGTGGCTGTGAATCCCGATGGAACACTGGACCGGGCGTCCATGCAGACCATCACCAACCCCGACGATCTGAACGCCGTTG
>JAEXCS010000028.1 GCA_023402075.1 Bacillota bacterium
ATGGCGGATTTGGTGCGGGCCTGTCAGGTGAAAAGCGACGTGGAGTATATCGCCGTCAGCTCCTATGAAAACGCAACCAGTTCCTCCGGCCGGGTAAAGATTGTCCATGACATTCAGCAGGACATCACGGACCGGCACGTCGTCGTGGTGGAGGACATTCTGGACTCCGGCAACACGCTGGCGTTTCTCAGCGAGTATTTCAAAACCCGGGGCGCGGCCTCCATCACTATCGTGACGCTGCTGGACAAACCCTCTCGCAGGACCAAGGCAGTCAACGCTGATTACGTCGGCTTTGTGGTGCCGGACGAGTTCGTGGTGGGCTACGGACTGGACTATTGTCAGCAGTATCGCAACGTCCCCTATATCGGCGTGCTGAAGCCGGAGGTTTATTCCCGCTAAACGGGCGCTTGGCCCGCAAAGGAGTGAGGACTCGTTGAAAAATTCAAAAGCTACAAACGCGATGACCTTTGTTTTTCTGGCGGTGGTGATGCTGCTGTGCGCCATGTACCTGTGGCGAAGCAGCTCTGCCACGGAGCCGCTTGAGTATTCCGAGGTGGTGCGCCTGATCCAGCAGGAGAAGGTGGAAAGCCTTGATATCTTCAACAATACGCTGACGCTGCACCTGCGTACGCAGATCAACGGCAGCACTACTGCGGTTCACGAGCTGTATGATTTCGATCTGTTTTACAATGATTTGAACGACCTGATTCAGGAGCAGGCCGCCAAGGGCATTATCACCTCCTACAACTATCGGGCGGATCACTCCACCAACTGGCTGGCGATTTTGCTGCCCTATGTGGCGGCGGCTTTGCTGCTGGGCGGTATGTGGTATGTTATGTCTCTCCGGTCCGGCGGGGCAGGCGGTCCGGACCGAATGAACCGCTTCAGTGAGGCCCGGACGCATGCCCTTTCCGAGCGGGACAAGTCCATCACCTTCGCGGATGTGGCGGGGGCCGACGAGGAGAAGGAAGAGCTGCGGGAGATTGTGGAGTTTTTGAAGGACCCGCAGAAGTACACCGAGCTGGGCGCGCGGATTCCCAAGGGCGTGCTGCTGGTAGGCCCTCCGGGTACGGGAAAAACCCTGCTTGCAAAGGCTGTGGCGGGAGAGGCCGGGGTGGGCTTTTTGTCTATCTCAGGGTCCGACTTTGTGGAGCTTTACGTGGGCGTGGGCGCGTCCCGTGTGCGTGATCTGTTCAAAGAGGCTGTGAAGACCACGCCCTGCATCGTATTTATCGACGAGATTGACGCCGTGGGCCGCCAGAGAGGCACCGGTGTGGGCGGCGGACACGACGAGCGGGAGCAGACTTTGAATCAGCTTCTGGTGGAAATGGACGGCTTTTCCGCCAATGAGGGGGTGGTGGTGCTGGCTGCCACCAACCGGGTGGACGTGCTGGACCCGGCGCTGCTGCGCCCGGGCCGGTTTGACCGGCAGGTGTTTGTGGGGCTTCCCGACATTCGCGGGCGTGAGGAAATTCTCAAGGTACACACCCGGGGAAAGCCGCTTTCTGAGGACGTTGACTTGAGCGAGGTGGCCAAGGGAACTCCGGGCTTCACCGGGGCGGACCTTGAAAACCTCACCAACGAGGGGGCGCTGCTGGCGGCCCGGCGGAACCAGAAGTTTATCACCATGGCGGATTTGAAGGAGGCGGAGATCAAGGTTATCGCCGGACCGGAGAAGAAGAGCCGCGTGATTCCAGAGCACGAGCGCCGGCTTACCGCCTTTCACGAGGCGGGCCACGCCATCGTGATGCATGCGCTGCCTAGTCATGACCCGGTGAATCAGATTTCCATTGTGCCCCGGGGGCAGACGGGCGGCATGACGATTTCCCTGCCGCAGGAGGATCGCTCTTACATGTCCAAGCGGTATCTTGAGGAGCAGATTGTGGCGCTTCTGGGTGGCCGCGCCGCCGAAAGTCTGGTGCTGGGAGACATCTCCACCGGCGCGGGCAACGACATTCAGCGGGCCACCCGCATTGCCCATAAGATGGTGGCCAGCTACGGCATGAGCGAAAAGCTTGGTACCGTGTCCTTTGAAACGGGACACGATGAGGTATTTCTGGGTCGGGCAATGGGGCAGGGCCGCAGTTATTCTGAGCAGGTTGCCGCCCAGATCGACGAGGAGGTGCGCCGCATTGTCACCACCGCCTACGGCCGATGTGAACTGATTTTGCGGGAGCGGCGTTTGCAGCTTGATTCGGTGGCAAATTTCCTGCTGGCCAACGAGACGATGACCCGTCAGGAATTTTTGACCGTGGTGGAGGCATCCGCCCGGGCATAAAGACGCAGACCCCCGCTGTCCCGCTGGGCGGCGGGGGTTTTTGACAGGCGTGCCCACTGACCGCACCATCCCCCAACGCCTTGGAGAGGAACATAGCTTGCCAAAAAAGTAAAAAGCAGGATGAAATGCGGATTGAAACGTAAGAGTACGCAATTATTTTTTTCTTGCTTCGGCAAAATCACGAAAATAATTGTCCATGCATCGCGCACAGTAATTAGGAATTTTTTTTACAATAGCTACATATGTCTTTTATGTGGAGACAAAATTTAAAAATTTTTTGGAAATTTATGGGTCGCAAAACGAATTTAAAGCCTTGCTCTGTATATAATTCTACTTGAAAAACCGGGAGAAATTCCGTAAAATGCTTTCTATGCAAAGAGAATTGAAAAACGGTTCTCTTTTATTGACGACAGGAGGAAAGAACATGAAAAAGTTTCTTGCGCTTGCCATGGCTCTTGCCATGACCTTCTCTCTCGCTGCCTGTGGCGGGGATACCGGCGGCGGTGCATCCGGCGGCAGCGGCAGCGCGTCCGGCGGCAGCAATCCCGTGCTGAAGGTGGGCGTGTTTGAGCCTGCGTCCGGCGACAACGGCGCGGGCGGCAAGCAGGAGGTGCTGGGCATTCAGTATGCCAATCAGGTGGCTCCTACAGTGGAGATCGGCGGCCAGACCTACGATGTGAAGCTGGAGATCGTGGATAACCAGTCCACCACTGACAAGGCCATCACCGCAGCACAGACGCTGGTAAATGCAGGCGTGTCCGTGGTGCTGGGCTCCTATGGCTCCGGCGTGTCCATTGCCGCAGCACCTACCTTTGAGCAGGCAAAGATTCCCGCCATCGGCGTGTCCTGCACCAATCCCGCCGTGACGGAGCTGAACCCCTACTATTTCCGGGTCTGCTTCCTGGACCCCTTCCAGGGCAGCGTGATGGCCAACTTTGTGTCCGAGGAGTTCGGTGCGAAAAAGGCATATGTGCTGACCATGCTGGGCGAGGACTACGGCTCCGGCCTCGGCACCTATTTCAAGCAGGCATTTGAGAGCCTGGGTGGCGAGGTGAAGGCCGAGAGCTTCCCCGAGGGAACCTCTGACTTCTCTGCTTACATCCAGAACGCCGTGACCTATGGTGCGGACGTGATTTTCGCCCCCTCCTCCACCACCTATGCCGCTCTGATCGTGGGTCAGGCTGCCAAGGCCGGCGTCACCATTCCCATCACCGCCGGCGATACGTGGGAGAACTCCGCAATTCTTGCTGCCCAGAAGGGAACCGACCAGCAGGTTTACTGCTCCACCTTCTTCGACGAGAACGACGATGCCGGTCCTGCCGCCGCGTTTGTCAAGGGCTTTAAGGAGTTTTTGAACGCCGACGCACAGAACCTGACCAATAACGGCGGCAACGACATTGTGGCGGCTGTTTCCGCGCTGGGCTATGACGCGTATATGACCGCCATCGAGGCCATTAATCTGGCCCAGTCCACCGAGGGCGAGGCCATTCAGGCCGCCCTGTTCAACGTGGATATCGATGCCGTCACCGGCCGCATCACCATCAATCCCGAAACCGGCGACGCCAACAAGACCGAGGCTTACATCAAGCAGGCCACCGATGGCGCGTTTACCTTCGTGAAGCGTCAGTCCGTGGAGGGCTGATTCGAAGGTCTGCCCCAAAACCGTACGGCCCACGGCGCGGGCGGGGAGCCACCCCGCCCGCGCTTTTCAGGGTATAAGAATTCTGGCTTGCATCGAGCCGAAAGCCGAAGGGTTCGATGCAGAACAGAAGCAGGCCCAAACCTGCGGGCAAGGCCCGCATCACAAAAAACGGTTTAACGGGAACCCCGCGCCCTTGCGCGGGACACAATGAAAACGGAGGGAATCCCATGCTAGAACAAATCCTGCCCTATCTGCTGGCAGGCATCTCCGTGGGCGGGCAGTATGCCCTGATTGCCATTGGATACACAATGGTGTACGGCATTTTACGCCTGATTAACTTTGCCCACGGCGATATTTTTACGGTGGCCGGCTTTGTAATGGTCTATTCCGCCGCCACCATGCCTTTGTCCATTTCCATCCCGCTGACCATCGTGCTGACGGTGGCCTTGGCCGTGCTGGTGGAAAAGGTGGCCTATCGCCCCTTGCGCACCGCGCCCCGGATGTCCGTGATGATTTCGGCCATCGGCATGAGCTATCTGCTGCAAAACTCCATGTGGTACCTCACCGGAGGTCTTCCCAAGCAGTATCCGGTGCTGCCCTGGATCAGCGACAGTGTGAACGTTGCGGGCAGCTCCACCAGTCGGGTCACCGTCGTCACGCCGTTTCTGGTGGTGGTGCTGGTGGCGGGTCTGGTTCTGCTCATCAAACGCACCAAAATCGGCATGGCCATGCGGGCCGCTTCCCGGGATTTTGAAACGGCGCAGCTCATGGGCATCAAGATTAACAACGTCATCAGCTTCACCTTTGTGGTGGGGTCTTTTCTGGCGGCTGTTGGCTCTATGCTGTACTTTTCCAATTACGCCACCGTCACGCCCACCATCGGCGCAATGCCGGGGCTGAAGGCGTTTGTGGCCGCCGTGTTCGGCGGCATCGGGTCCATTCCCGGCGCGGTGATTGGCGGCTTTATCATCGGCATCTGCGAAAGCCTCATCAAGGGCGCGGGTCTGACCACGTTTTCCGACGCGTTCACCTTTGCCCTGCTGATTGTGATTCTCGCGGTGAAGCCTACCGGCCTCTTCGGAGAGAATTTGACGGAGAAGGTGTGACGGAATGATTAGAAAAAAAGACCATAAGAAGACATGGGTTGCCCTGCTGGTTGCCGCAGCCCTGCTGGTGCTGGTGGTGGTGCTTGACAATCTGCCGTCCAAGGTGGTTCCGTCCATGCTGCTGACAGTGCTGCAAAAGGGCGCGATTTATGCGTTGGTGGCTGTTTCCATGAATCTTCTAAACGGCTTTACGGGTCTCTTTTCCCTTGGACAGGCGGGGTTTATGCTGCTTGGGGCTTATGCCTACGCCATCCTCACCGTCCCTGTGGCGCGTCAGCCCAGTGTTTATCAGCGCTATCCGGGCGGGGGCCTTGGCTTCTCCGTGACGGAAAGTCTGGGCAGCTCCATGGGCCAGTTCGGCGTGTTTTTGGGCGTGGTGCTGTGCCTGCTTTTTGCGGGGTGCGTGGCGGCGCTGTTCGCGTGGTTTATCGGGTTGCCTGTTTTGAAGCTGAAAAGCGACTATCTGGCGATCGCCACGCTGGGCTTTGCGGAAATTATCCGTTCTGTGGTGCAGTATGAGGGGCTGGGCCCTGTTACCAACGGCTCCAACCTGCTGTATGGGTTCACCGGCTTCTCCGACTTCCATATGGGGGAGCTGAAGCTTACCACGATGATGCCCTTTCTGTTTGCGGGCGTGTGTATCCTGATTGTGGTGCTGCTGATTAACTCTACCTACGGGCGGGCCTTCAAGGCCATCCGGGACGACGAGGTGGCCGCCGAGGCTATGGGCATTAATTTGGCCAGCCACAAGCGGATGAGCTTTGTCATCAGCTCCTTTTTCGCCGGAATTTCCGGCGCTTTGCTGGCAATGTTTCAAGCCAGCGTGCAGGCCACGGCCTTCAAGGCGGCTATGACCTACGAAATTCTGCTGATTGTGGTCATCGGCGGAATCGGGTCCGTCACAGGGTCCGTGCTGGGCTCGTTCCTGTTCGTGGGCTGCTCAGAGTGGTGGCTGCGGTTTCTGGACAATGAGACAGTGTTAAGAAATTTCAGTGCCAAGGTGCAGTTTTGCGCTTTGCTGGCGGCTGCGATTGTCGCCGTTGCAGGCTTTGGCCTGCTGCGGATGAAGCGCAGCGGCAGAAAGATTATCTCCCGCACAGGAAAACGGGTTGCGGTGGAGTGGGGTCCGGTGCTTGCTCTGGCGCTGGCAGCGTTGGCTCTGGGGTGGGATGTGTGGTTCCTGCTTAGCTCCAATTTGAAGCTGCCCCTGCTGCGTTCCGGCTTCCGCATGGTGGTGTTCTCCGTGGTCATCATGATTGTAGTGCTGTTCTTCCGGAAGGGCATCATGGGCGATCGGGAGCTGTGGGACCTGAAAAAGAAGAGACGCTCCGCGAAAGCAAAGGCAGGTGCGGGTAAATGAGAGAGAATGTATTACGCGTGGAAAACGCAACCATGCAGTTCGGCGGCGTGGTGGCTGTGGACAATTTGAATCTGGAGATCAACAAGGGAGAGATTGTCTCCCTCATCGGGCCTAACGGCGCGGGAAAGACCACCGCGTTCAACGTCATCACCGGGGTATACGCTCCCAGCAACGGACGGGTGGAATTCTGCGGGGAAACCATCGTGCGCAACCATCCTCAGGGGAAGATGAAAAAACTCTACAAAGGGCAGAATCCGGAGCTGTATACCGCTGCGTTCCACCCTTCGGGTACGGGAGCAACACCGGAGGAGTGGGCCGCCATAGAAGCGTATGAGCGGGAGCGGGACCCGGCGGCTTTTACCGACAAGGTTCTGGCGCCAACCCCCGACCGCATCACCAAGCTGGGCATGGCCCGAACCTTTCAGAACATCCGGCTGTGGAAATCTCAGACCGTGTTTGACAACATCCTGATTGCAAAGCACCTGCGCCGCACGTCCAACCTGCTTTCCGCCACCTTCCGCCTGAACCGGCGGGAGGAGGAGGCACAGCGGGCAGACGTAGAGCGACTGTTGGACATTGTGGGCCTTGGGGGGCTGCGGGACGAGCTGGCAACCTCCCTGCCCTACGGCAAACAGCGCCGCCTTGAAATTGCACGGGCGCTGGCAACAGAGCCAAAGCTGCTGCTGCTGGATGAACCGGCAGCGGGCATGAATCCCCAGGAAACCAACGATTTGACGGAGTTTATCGGCCGTATCCGCTCTGAGCTGGGGCTGACGGTGTTCCTCATCGAGCACCATATGGATTTGGTCATGGATATTTCCGACCGCATTTACGTGCTGGACTTCGGCGGACTGATTGCCAAGGGCACCCCAGCAGACATTCAGAACGATCAGCGCGTGATCGACGCGTATCTGGGGGTGGCGGAAGATGCTTAAAATTGACAATCTGAAGGTATCCTACGGCGGAATTCAGGCGCTGCGGGGCATTTCTATGGAAGTGCCGGACGGAAAAATCGTTACCCTGATTGGGGCCAACGGCGCGGGAAAGTCCACCACGCTGCGGACCATCACCGGCCTTGTAAAGGCCGACTCCGGTTCCATCCAGTGGAACGGAAGCGAACTGACGGGTCAGAGCATTGACCAGATTATCAGCAGCGGTATTGCCCTCTCTCCAGAGGGACGGCGGGTTTTTGCGGATCTCACCGTGCTGGAAAACCTGAAAATCGGAGCGTATCTGCGCAGAGACAAGGCAGAGATTGAAAAGGATCTGAGCTGGGTCTACAAGCTGTTCCCCCGGTTGGAGGAGCGGTCCTGGCAGTTGGCGGGCACCCTTTCCGGCGGCGAGCAGCAGATGCTGGCTGTGGGACGGGCGCTGATGAGCCGTCCCAAGCTGATGATGATGGACGAACCCTCTTTGGGGCTTGCACCGCTGGTGGTACAGGATATTTTCAAAATCATTCAGGAGATTAACCGTCAGGGCGTTACGATTTTGCTGATCGAGCAGAACGCCAATATGGCCCTGAAAATTGCGCATCAGGCCTACGTGCTGGAAACCGGCAACATTACCCTTTCCGGCACCGGCGCGGAGCTGCTGGTGAACGAAAAGGTGAAGGAAGCTTATCTGGGCAAGCGGAAAGACTGAGCAAACAGAGAAGTACCCAGAGATAGCGGTTGGCGAGGAACGATTTGTCAACGCAAGCTAAACGAGAAAAGCAAGGGCGGGAACCACATGGGTTCCCGCCCTTGCTTTGTTTTTGCGTCAGTGCCTGCGTTTTTCTGCGTTGCTTTGCTCATCGGGCAGATGCCCAGCGCGGCGCGCTGAAAGAGGGAGCGCAGCGCAGAGTCGCGAAAATCTGCTTATTCCGGAGCATCACTTAAGGCGTCTTCTTCCTTGAAGGTCATATACCAATACTGGTAGCTCCACTCTACGCGCTCGTATAGCTCGTCCAGCCGGTTGCCGGAAAGCTTCTCCATAATATTCCTGTGGCTTTGTGAAAAATAGGCCACCGCATCGTGCTGTAAAATCGTTTCGATGGTTTTATACAAAAAGTCCTCAGTAATTTTTACAATGCTGTCATACAGCGTGATGACGGCCACATTGCCGGTGGCGGCTGCCAACTCCTGATGAAATGCAATGTCCTTTTTGGCAATGGTGGCAATGTCGTTTTGCCCCAAAGCCAGATATTCCTCCAAATCGTCCTGAATCGCGCCAAGGCGATCCCATGTCTCCTGCGGAAGCTTTGTATAAAAAAGCTGCTGTAATATTCCGTTATCAAGAAGCTTTCGAAGATCCACAAGCTCATGGTGGGCGCTTTCCTTTTGCAGGATAATTCCATACAGCATGGGGTTCAAAATTTTGGGGGTAAATCCGTCGCAGACATACGTGCCGTCTGCCCTGCGAACCTCCAGAATGCCGTAGGCCACCAAGGTTCTGACGGCCTCCCGCACGGTGTTGCGGCCCACGCCAAAGGACTTCCCCAAGTCCGATTCTGTCGGGATTTTCATTCCGGGCTTTAATTCCCCGCTCATAATGGCGCTGGTTAAGCGTGAAACCACCCGGTCTACTACGGATTTTGCCTGGATAGGGGCAAGATACTCACCGGTAACTTCTCTCATCAGACTTTTCCTCAATTTCAAGGTTTGTTCCGTTGCGCAAACGATCTACTCAAGAACCAGTGGCGAAATGCCAAACATCATTGTTCGGCCTGTCCCACAGTAACCTGCATCTTATCCTCATAGTATCGGACAAGCGCCGCTTGATCTTCATTGATATAGCCGTTGTCGTTCATCCAATCCATTACTTGCAGCACCACGTCGGTCAAAGGCAAGTCCACACCCATTTTGTGCGCATAGTGCTTGGCATTGAGGATGTCCTTGCGGTGAACGGCAATACGGGCCCCCGGCTCAAAATCCCGGTGAAGAACCTTGGGCACCTTGTTATCGTATAAAGGCCCTCCTGCAAAACCGCCACGGGTGGCGTCAAAGGTGGTCTGCAAATCAATGCCCGCCTTTGCCGCAAACGCATATCCTTCGGCAATGGCCACCAGAATGGCGCCGCCCACCATGTTGTTAACCAGCTTTGTGGTGTCGCCGCTGCCGGGGCCACCGGTGTACACCGGCGTGCCCATACAGTCCAGCAAGGGCTTTATTTGCTCAAATGCGGCACGGTCACCGCCCACCATGATGGAAAGCGTTCCGTCTTTCGCCATGGCATTTCCGCCGCTGACGGGGGAATCCAGCAGAAACATCCCCGCAGCCTTTGCCTTCTCCGAGAGTGCCAGAATAATGTCCGGTGCGGCAGAGGACAAATCTACAATCAGGTTTCCCGGCTTTCCCAGCCGAATGGCTTCTTCCACAGAGTGCTGGATAATGGCGTGGGTAGGCAGCATCTGGAGAATTACGTCGCAGGTAGTATAAAGCTCCTCAATATTGGCAGCCACAGTGCCGCCTGCATCACGGTACATTTGCATTTGCTGCGCGCCGACGTCGTATCCGATTACTTCCAAATCCATTTTCCGGTCTACATTCAGCGCCATATGCAGGCCCATCACACCAAGGCCCAAGAATCCTATTTTTGTCATTATAACACACCTTCCAAAAATATGCAAAGAGTGAACCGTGACACACGGTTCACCCCTGCATGATACAGTATTGTCACCGCGCTTTTTACCGTCAGGCAAGAAAGCCCGGTAGCCACAGCGTGAATACAGGAACATAGGTGACCAGCAAAAGAACAATCAGAGAGATGATAAAGAACGGCAGGCATGATTTGAAAGCGCCGCCCAGTGTCACATTGCCAATCTTTGCGCCCACCAGCAGGGATACGCCCACGGGCGGCGTAATGCAGCCGATGTAAATGTTGATACAGGTCAGGATGCCGAACTGAATCAGGTCGATGCCGAAGGAGTTTACCAGGCTCAGCATTAAAGGAACCATCATCACGATGATGCAGTTGCCTTCCATCAGGCATCCGAGAATCAAAAAGATTACATTGATAATCAGAAGAACCATAAACTTGGAAGAAACCAGAGAGGTCATGGCCTGCATGAAAAGCTGGGGAAGCTGAGAAGAGATCACCACATAGGCGGATGCTTTGGAAAGACCCACCAGAATCATAATAGCCGCCACGGAAATGGTTGTCTCATAGAGTGTCTCCAGCAGACTCTTAAAGCTGATGGTGCGATAAATAAACAAGCCCACGATGGCGGAATACAGCGCGGAGATGGCAGCCGCCTCGGAAACGGTACAGATGCCGCCGAAAATCAGGCCCAAAACAATGATGGGCATCAGCAAGGCCCAGATGCTGTCTCTTAGGATGCGAAGCTTTTCTCCGGTGGTGGTTTTGGGCTGCATGGGCAGCTTCATTTTATAGCCGTAATACAGCGTATACGCCAAAAAGCACACCATGCAAAGCACGGCGGGCGCGGCAGTGGCCATAAAGAGCTTTTGAATGGAAGTCTCTGTCAGGCTGGCGTATACCACCAGAGAGATGGAGGGGGGAATCATCGGCCCCAGCAGGGAAGAGCAGCTTGCGCAGGCAACGGAATAGTTCTTGTCATATCCCGCCTCCTCCATGGCAGGCACCGTCATGCCGCCCACCGCGGCCACGGTGGCCACAGCCGAACCGGAAATTGCGCCAAACAGAGCGGACGAGACAACGGTTACGGAAGCGAGACTGCCCCGCACTCTGCCAAGAGGCACGTTGGCGGCGGCAATCAGCTTTTGCGTAATGCCCTGTGCCATAATATTGCCCGCCAGAATAAACAAAGGAATGCACAGCAGGGAAGCGGAGTTCATGCCAAGAAAGGTTTTTTGGGCGACGGCCTCCAGCGGAAAACCGGCGTGGATCATTGCCACCATGGTCGCAATGCCGATGGAGAGATAAATCGGCAATCCGGCAAAGGCCAGAACCAGCAGAAGGATAAAGATAATGACGCCAGCATTCATCGTTAAGCGCCCTCCTTTCCAGAGTCAACAGGAGCCTTGCCCAGAAAATTGAAGAAATTCTTAATAGCGGCTTCCACAGAAAACAGGATGACCAGTGCCGCGCCAATGGGGAAGGAATAGTAAATATCCCGCATTTTCAGCGGCAGCGTGGTAGATGCGCTGGTGGCGTGCTGAATCAGACTTAAGCCGTAATAGCAAAAAACAATCATGAAAATAATCGCTGCCACGGAGCTGATAGCAGAAACCAGATAGCGGACCTTTTTTGACATAAAGGCAAGGAGAAAATCCACCTGAAGGTGGCTGTCGCGCCGCACAGCAATGGGAATTCCCAGAAAAATGCTGTAAATGCTGAGATAAAGAGCAAGCTCTTCACACCAGGGCTGTGCATTCTGAAAAATATATCTCATGGCGCACTGATAAACCATAATCAGAGTAATCGCCGCCAGCAGAATGATTTCCAGCACTTTGATTACCCTTTGGACACCGTCCAGAAAGCGGGTGTAATATGTCAACACAGACTTGTTCAACTCCTCTGTCAGCTTTTTTAGAGAGGGGCTTTCATTTTCCGGAAAGCCCCTCTCTGTTGGGGGTACTGTGTTTAGGCGGGGTCGGCGGCCTTAATTGCATACGCGTAGGGGACCAAATCGGGGTATTTTGCTTCCAGGAAGCCGTCCAGAGCCTGCTGCCAGAGAGACACGTCGGTATCAATAAACTCGCAGCCGGCGGCTTCCACCTCGGGGCGAACGGCCTCGGTGGCGTCCATCACCAAGTCGGTGCAATACTTGCCCGCTTCCACGGAAGCATCCTGAATGATGGTCTGATACTCGGCGGGAAGAGATGCGAAATAGTTTTTGTCCATGATAAAGGAAACCGTGTTGTAAACGTGGTTGGTTTCAATGATGTAATCGCAGCTTTCATCCCAGCTCAGGCTGGCGATGTTGGTCAGGCCGTTTTCCGCGCCGTTGACCGTGCCCTGCTGAATTGCGGTGAAAACTTCGCTGCCGCCCAGAGGCGTGGGGGTAGCGCCCAGCCACTGCCAGGTGTCCAGATAGATGGGGATGGTGGGGACGCGCAGCTTAAAGCCTGCCACATCGGCAGGAGTTTCGATGCGCTTGTTGCTGCACATCACGCGAACACCCTGCAAGCCCGCGCCCATCAGGGTCATGCCGCAGTCTTCGCCCAGCTTCGTCAAAACGTCCTGGCCGATTTCGCCTTCCCACACCGCTCTCCAGTGGTCAACGCCGGAGTACAGGTAGGGTGCGGCCTCCACGTTGGCAAGGGAGGACATGGAGGCCAGATTGCCGATGGATTCATAAACGATGTTGCAGATGCCAAGGCTCAGGCCCTCAAGGCAGTCCGCAGTGTTGCCCAGAGAAGAGCTGGGATACAGCTCTACGGTGATGGCGCCGTCGGTCTTTTCGTTGACGGTCTTTGCAAACACTTCGGCGGACTTGTATACGGGATCGGTTTCACCGAGACTCAGGTGCATTTTCATGGTATAGGTCTGTCCTGCGGCAGCGGCGCTGCCGGAGCCGTTGCCGGAGCCGGAGTTGCCTCCGCAGCCAGCCAGCAGGGAGGCGCTCATTGCCGCGCACAGCAGGGCGGCTAAAATTTTCTTCTTCATTGTTTTTCCCTCTCTTTAACGTATATAGCATTCGGTGCTTTTGGAAATCGCCTTAGTATATCATTGGTCTGCCTCGGGAAACAACACCGGAACGGACTTGACGGGATCCATCTTTCGGGACATACGAATGCCGGACAGTTCGGCAATTGCCAGCTCCACGGTTACAAGAACCCGGTTTCCCTCTTTGAGATGTCCACCGTATTCGTTGCCCTCGGCATCGGCAAAGCAGGCGTGAATGTGGGGCGCTGCCTTCCCATCGGCTTCGCCGCAGACAATTCCGTTCAGCCCCACCAGCTCGATGGGGGTGGGGCGGCTGATCGGGGTTACATAGCCGTAAAGCCCCGGTTTGCCCGGCATCTCCTGCGGGTCGAAGAAGGTGCAGCCGTCTAGACTGCCGATGCCGGAAAGGAT
Organism: Bacillota bacterium; assembly: GCA_023402075.1. Lineage (GTDB taxonomy): Bacteria > Bacillota > Clostridia > Oscillospirales > Oscillospiraceae > Oscillibacter. The sequence goes on from JAEXCS010000028.1 coordinate 13,368, forward strand.
AATGCCGCTGAGGATATGATGCTCGTCACAATACTGCTGAATGGACAGCAAAACGTCTTCGCCCGGCTCAATTCTCAGCACGTGCACCTTGTTGATGGTTCCTTCTGCGTGTTTCATACTTCCAGCGGCTCCTTTCCGGGATAAAGTATCATTTTTCCGGGAACGCCGCTTTGAATCGCTTCCAATGCCCTGTCAAACTCCCTCAGCGCAAAGCGCCGCCCGATGACCTTATCCAGTTTGTAATAGGGGCCTTTCATCACGGTTTCAAAGTCTGCCCACGTATCCCAGATTTTCCTTCCGGAAACGCCAGTCATCTCCACCTCGCGGTATATGAGATCGTTGGTCAGATCCAGTGTGATATTTTTGGTGGGCAGGCCCACGCAAACCAGTCTGCCCGCCGCGCGGACACACCGCAGGCTGGCGCTGATAGCCGGTTCCGCGCCGGTGATGTCGATGGCGGCATCTACCCCGATGCCGTCGGTCAGCTTGTGGATTTCTTCAACCAGATCACACTTGCCGCTGTTCAAAACCACGTCCGCGCCCATTTCTTTGGCTGTTTCCAGTCGCTCGTCCACCAAATCGCAGGCGATGACCAGCTTCGCGCCAAAGGTTTTGCTGGCGCTGATGGCCGTCAGCCCAATGGGGCCGCAGCCGCTGACAAGCACTGTTTTGCCCGCCACCTCGGCGCTTTCAACGCCGTGCACGCCCGCGCCCATCGGCTCGAACAAGCAGGCAGTCTCATAGGAGATGTCGTCATCCAGCAGAAAGGTGCTGTCGGCCCGAATCTTGGCGTATTCGGCAAACGCGCCGTTTTCCGTCACGCCGAACAGCTTGACATCCTTGCAGATGTGGGGCAGACCATTTTTGCAAAACCAGCAGTGATTGCAGGGAATGTGCGTTTCACAGGAAACCCGGTCGCCCACTTTGCGGTCGCGGACGAGCTTGCCCACCTCGACAATGTCGCCCGCCATCTCATGGCCGGGAATCAGCGGAGTCTTAATCCGCGCCTGGGACCATTTATCCCAATCCATGATGTGCAAATCGGTGCCGCACACAGCGGTGCAATGAATCTTAATCAGCACCTCATCATCGTCAATCTGGGGAATGGGCAGGTCGGTATGATAAACAAAGTTTCCCGGCGCAGCAGCCTCCTTGACAAGGCCGCACATCGTTCCTTTCAAAGTGCGCTCCTCCTTAGTTCAGATACGATTTCACCTGCGAGATCACCGCTTTGGTGGAAACTCCGTAGGTATCCTGCAGGGTTTCAAGCGTACCTGCCGCCAGATAGCGGTCGGGCAGGGCAATCTTCTTCAAAACGGCGGATACCTGCTCGTCCACCAGCAGATTGGCGACCACACTGCCCAAGCCGCCCACAATGCTGTGGTTCTCGGCTGTGACCACCAGACGGCCGGATTTTTTCACTTCAGCCAGAATGGTCTCCTTGTCCAGGGGCTTAATGGTGGGAACATGCAGAACTGCCACGTGAACATTGTCTTTTTCCAAAGCCTCGGCCGCATCCAGACAGCGCATGGTCATCTCGCCGCAGGAAATCATCAAAACATCTGCGCCGTCCCGCAGCAGCTTGGCCTTGCCAATTTCAAACTGGTAATCGTACTTGTCCAGCACGACCGGCACACGGTTTCCGCGCAGCAAACGCATGTAGACAGGGCCGTTAAAAGCGGCGACTGCCTTGGTGGCCTGCTGCATCTCCAGCGCGTCGCAGGGATCGATGATGGTCAGATTGGGCATGGAGCCAAGGATGGCCAGATCGTCTGTGGCCTGATGGCTGGGGCCGTAGCCCGACTGAAGACCGGGCAGGCCGCCGATAATTTTTACATTGGTGTTGTGCTCGCAAATCGCCTGAGAAATGAAGTCGTAGCATCTTCTGGCAATAAACGTGGCGTATGTAGTGGCAAAGGGAATAAACCCTTCTTTTGCCAAGCCTCCGGCAGCACACATCAGAAGCTGCTCGGACATGCCCACATTGTAAAACCGCTGGGGAAAGGCATCGCGGAAGACATGAATGTCCGTATACTTGGCGAGGTCTGCGCTCAGGCCGATAATTTTGTCGTTTTCCTTGGCCAGCTCGATTAAAGCATTGCCAAAAGGCTCTGCCATGGTCGGATGATTTGTCGCAACATTGGAGTCGCTGATCACACTTTTAATACCGTTGCTCATTAGTCCTTACCCCTTTCCAATTCGTTGAATGCCCGTTCCCAGCCCTCTGCGTCCAGACTGATAAAGTGGCTCTTCTGATTGCCGATCAGGAAGGGAATTCCCGTGCCGGGAACAGTGTCGCAAAGAATGATGTGGGGCTTTTTTTCGGTGGAATTTTTGGCCTTGTCCACAGCTTCCATCACCTGTGTAATGCTGTTGCCATTAATCCGCTGCACATCAAATTTGAAGGCGCTGAATTTTTCATGCAAAGGCTCGGTATCCAGCACCGCGCTGGTAAAACCGTCGGCCTGAATTCCGTTGATATCCACAATGCCGATGATATTGTCAAGCTGATAGGCGCCCGCGGACATGGCGGCTTCCCAGGTGGGACCTTCGGCCATCTCGCCGTCGCCCATCATCACATAGACCTTTGCGTCGGAATTCTTAAGTTTCAGACCCAGAGCCATTCCCACGGCGATAGGCAGTCCAAGGCCGATGGAGCCACCGGAAATTTCGATGCCGGGCGTATAGGCAGGCATGCAGGACATGGGGAGACGGCTGTTGTCAAGGCCATAGGTGTCCAGCCAGTCCTTCGGGAAAAAGCCAGCTTCTGCCATCGCTGCGTATACGGCAATGGCATTGTGTCCGGCTGAAAGCAGGAATCTGTCGCGGCCTTCCCACTTCGGATCGTCTGCGTGGAATCGCATGGCGTGGGAATACAGCACCGTTAAAAAGTCCGCGGCGCCCAGCGACTGAGAAATAAAACCGCGCTTGTCCACATGTGCCATTCTCAGAACGTTTTTACGAACTTCATACGCTTTATCGATGAGTTCTTCTTTATTCATGATAGCTCCCTTCCTCTTCTCAAACCTCATTTCATCCAACGTAGGATGTTTATACGTTATACTATCACCGGGCTGAAAATGAGTCAAGAATGAATATCCATGAAAAGTAAGAGCTGTTTTTGTAACATTTAATAGTTTTCCGCAAAAATACGTAAAAGTAACGTCGCTCCATATTTTAGAAACCATGAAAGAAAAAATGGCAGACAGCGATTTCCCGCTGTCTGCCGATCAATGTTTTATATTTTCTGCATTTTGTATGCCTTTTGATAAAGAAGTGACTGAAAGAATTCGCGTTTGCGATGCTTTAAAGGATTTAGTAGTCCGCGTTACCGGGTATGGCTCTCAGCCGTATCTGTGCTTTTTGTACATTGCCATGGACAATGGAATTGACACCGCTGTCAGCGCGGCGGACAGCAGAGGAATGCCGAGCTGAGCAAAGGCAAGCACCTGCTTGGGAATTGCTCCGCTTTCTCCGGAATCCACTAATTTCGCAACCAGACCCGCGCCGCCCACAGCCAAGATGACCATTAAAAGGATGAAAAGGGTTCTTCCTTTTTCCACGCCGAACCGAAACATGAGGGGCATAGTTATGGCCATCATTAAAAAGCCCATGCACATGTACGGCAGCAGTGCGGAGATGGAAAAGTCCGTTGTGATAAACAGCCCCAGCAGGAAATTGCTCAGGGCGCTTAAAACCGTGGCGCAGCCCACTGCCAGCCAACCCAGCACATATTTACTCATAACCACGTCACTGGTGGTATAGGGCATCATGGCGGCTAAATCGTCCCATTTGCTCCGCTCGTCATAGGCCATGGCGGTATAGGGAAGCATCCCGCAGTAGACGATTGCAAAGACGGTCATGTTTCCCTGAGGAATCGCCGCGAAAATTGCAATCATTAAAAGAAACATCTTCATTTGCCGCAGAAGCACATAAATATCCTTTTTTACCAGCGCCTTCATACTCGCTTTTCCCCCTTTACCAGAAACAGAATGATATCCTCAAGACTGGGCCGGTCCACCGGCAGCGAAGCGGGAACCAAGCTCCGCTTTACCAGTGCCCGCACACCGTAGGGCGACTCCTCCACGCCCAGCACCGCCCCCTCGGGCAACTCGGAAAGGCGGCTTTTGTTGCAGGCAAGAATGCCGTATTCGTCCCGCAGAGCGTCTTTTTCCATGGAGAACCGCAGACGGCCCCTGTGGAGAAACGCGATGTAATCGCACAGCTTTTCAAGATCGCTGACAATGTGGGAGGAGATAAGAATGGAGTGGGTTTCGTCCCGGGTAAACTCGGAAAAAATTTGCAGAATCTCATCCCGCACAATGGGGTCAAGCCCGCTGGTGGCCTCGTCCAGAATCAAAAGCTTCGGGCTGTGACTCAGCGCCACGGCAATGGCCAGCTTCATGGTCATGCCCCGGGAGTAGTCCTTAAACGCCTTTTTTAAAGGAAGGCCAAAGCGCTTTAAAAATTCGTCGTAGGCCGCCGCGTTCCAGCGCTGATAGGTGTCCGCCATGATGAGGCCCACCTGCCGGGCATTCAGCGTTTCGGGAAAATGGGCTTCGTCCAGCACAATGCCAACGTCCTCCTTCACCCGATGAAATTCCGGGCTTTGGTTATCCACCCCCAGCACGCGGATTTCGCCGCTGTCGGGCCGCAGAGCGCCCATGATCAGGCGGATGGCTGTGGTTTTTCCCGCTCCGTTTTCTCCCACCAGTCCGCAGATGCCCCCCTGAGGAAGCACAAGGCTTAAATCCTGTATGGCAAAGTCGCCCAAGCGCTTGTTCACATTCTTTATTTCAATCGCATCCATGGTTTATTCCCCCTCTAAAATGATCCGCAGCATTGAGACAAGCTCCCCGTCCGTGACGCGGCAGCTTCCCGCAAGGTCTGCTGCGGCCTGCAAATGGCCTTCAATTTCCCGCAGGCGGCTCTCCCGAATCAGCTCTGTATTCTGCTCCGCCACAAAGCAGCCCTTGCCGGCCACCGTGTAAACAAAGCCCTCCGCTTCCAGCTCGTCATAAGCACGCTTGGTGGTGATGACGGAGATGCGCAGGTCCTTTGCCAGCGCACGGATAGAGGGCAGCGCCGCCCCCTGTTCCAATGTTCCCGCCACGACCTGATCCCGAATCTGTGCGGCAATCTGCTCGTAAATGGGTGCGCCGGAGGAATTGCTCAATAAAATTTCCAAGCTGTAATCACCTCGCATACTGTTCATATACAGTATATACAGTAAAGCAAAAATGTCAAGAGAAAATTCAGAATGAGCAGGCAATTTTGCCCAGCCGGAGAATCGGTGGGGAAAACACTGTCAAAGCTGTGGAAACTATGGTACAATGTCGGCGTTGCAGGCGCATGCCTGCTTGAATTGCAGATATTTTGGCGGCGCTTTGCGCCCCCAGGGAGTATAGGCTGGGATGGAAAGGGGCATGGGCATGGAAACGGAGATGGGAGAGAGTGCGCTGACGCTCTGGTGGAAGCCCTCATCCGATGGGGTCGAAGTGACGGCCGTGACCTCGGGCGAAAAGCACGTTTTCCTGCCGGAACGGGTTCAAAATCTTCCGGTGATGGCGCTGGGCCACCATGCTTTTTCACCCAGCCGTCCCGCGCCCGAGGGGACGCCCCTGCGCATTGTCTGCGGCGGGGGAGAGCCGGGGGACGATTCACGGGGAATCGAGTCTGTGACGCTTCCGCCCACGCTGCGGCGGGTGGGTGATTACGCGTTTTACAACTGCTCTGCCCTGAAAGCGCTGCACCTTGCGGAGCCGGTGGACGATTGGGGCAGCGGCGTGTTTATGAACTGCGCCGATCTGCGCCGATTTTTTATCCGTGCACGGGACGGCAGGGCGGAAAGTCTTGCCTATGTTACAAGCGAACTGACCACGGAGCTGGACGTAAGTGTAAGCTATCCCGACGGAGGGACGGCGCGGCTTATTTTCCCGGAGTACCGGGAAGTATTAGAGGAAAACGCCCCGGCCCACCACTTTGATTTTCACCTCTATGGTTCGGGCTATCCTTATCGCCATGCGTTCCGAAACCGGGCGCTGTCCCTTCAGGAGTATGACCGGCTGTTTCCCGGCCTTTTGGAGAAGGAGTACGACCCAAACTGCGCCCTTCGCCTTGCGTGGCACCGGCTGCGCATGCCCCGGGAGCTGACGGAGCAGGCGGGAGAGCACTACTTGACGTATTTGAAGAGCCGGACGGGGGACGTGCTGGCATGGCTTCTTGAAGAGCGGAACAGCAGGGGTCTTGCGTGGTTCCTGCCCCTGAGCGGCGCGGACGCCGCCGCTTTGCGCACGGCGGCGGAGTCAGCCCGGCAGATGGGGCTTACGGAGCCGCTGGCGCTGCTGCTGGAGAGCCTGCGGGAAAAACCCTCCGGAGGGCTTCATAAATCATTTGACTTGTAAGGGGGCGGCGCTGTGGCGGAGAAGAGGACGCGGGAGGAAATCGGGCTTGAAATTTTGCGGGCGGCCCAGAGCGAGCTGTATTTGAATTTCCCCTATCTGGATGCGGCGCTGAGCGGGCTTGCCTTTCGCCCGGCGAGTGGGATGACGCTGGCCATTGCCACTGACGGGGAAATACTGTATTACGATGCGGACTACCTCTCCGAGCGCTTTTTGCGGGGCGCGGAGAGCATCAACCGGGCATACCTCCACACGATTCTCCATTGCCTGCTCAGGCACCTTGCCAAAAAGCAGGGACGGGAACCGGAGCTGTGGGATTTGAGCTGCGACGTTGCCGTGGAAAGTATTTTGGACGGACTAGGTAGTCCCTGCCTTGGAATTGCCCCCGCGCCCATGCGCCGCAGCCTGTATGGAAGCCTACGGGAGCATATGAAGGTACTCACCGCCGAAGGAATTTACCGGGAGCTTTTGCGTCGGGACCTTCCGGAATACGAGCGGGCGCGGTTCCAGCGGGAATTTTTTGCCGATGACCACGGACTTTGGGACCCGCAGGGAAAGAAGGATCAGGAGCGCAATGAGCGTCAGGATCAGAAGTGGCGCACCGCGTCAGAGCGGGCGCAGACGGGGATGGAAACGGTGCTGGCGGGCAGGGCCGTGGGCGGCGAGGCGGTGTACGAGCAGGTGAAGGTGGCAAACCGTCCGGGCGTTGACTACCGGGCCTTTCTCAAACGGTTTGCCGTCCCCCGGGAGGTGCAGGGCGTGGACGCGGACGGCTTTGATTACGGCTTCTATGCTTACGGCCTGCGGCTTTACGGGAATCTTCCTCTGGTAGAGCCGCCGGAGACGCGGGAGGAAAAGCGCATCGAGGATTTTGTCATCGCAATCGACACGTCCATGTCTACCTCCGGGGAGCTGGTGCGGCAGTTTCTTTCCGCCACCTATTCGATTCTCAAGAGCACGGAAACCTTTTCCACCCGGGTGAACATTCGGGTCATCCAATGCGATGACCGGGTGCGGGATGATACAGTTCTCCATGACTTAAAGGATTTAAAAGCCTATATGGAGGACTTTCACCTCATCGGCGGCAGCGCCACAGACTTTCGCCCGGTGTTTTCTCATGTGGAGGAGCTGCGCGCCGCCGGGGAGATGGCGGGCCTTCGGGGCCTGATTTATTTTACCGACGGGATGGGCCGGTATCCCGAAAAGCGCCCGCCCTATGAAGCGGCGTTTGTGATGCCGGAGGACCCCGCGCTGCCGATGGATACGCCGCCATGGGCCATCCGTCTGACGCTGACGGAGCAGGAGCTGGAAACCGCCGCGCATCAGGCGGAGAAGGCGGCGCAAACGGAGAAACCCGGCGAAGCGGACGGACGGGATGAGGATGACCTTCTGGAACTGCCGGAGCTGTAAGGAGACGGACAAATGAACATCAAACAGGCGAAAGAAGAGCTTACAAACACACTGCGGGCATACCTTGCCAAGGATGGGCTAGGGAACTACCTGATTCCTGCCAACCGCCAGCGGCCGGTGCTGCTGATGGGCCCTCCGGGGATTGGTAAAACTCAAATTATGGAGCAGATTGCGGCGGAGACGGGGGTGGGCCTGGTGTCTTACACCATTACCCATCACACTCGCCAAAGCGCCGTGGGGCTGCCCTTTATCGAAAAGCGGACCTATAACGGGCAGGAGTTTTCCGTCACGGAGTATACCATGAGTGAGATTCTCGCTTCGGTGTATAACCTGATGGAGCAAACCGGCCTGCAAGAGGGGATTTTGTTTCTGGATGAGATCAACTGCGTCAGCGAGACGCTGGCCCCCATGATGCTGCAATTTTTGCAGAACAAGACCTTCGGAAACCAGAAGTTGCCGGAGGGGTGGCTGATTGCGGCGGCAGGGAATCCCCCGGAATACAACCGCTCTGTCCGGGACTTTGACGTGGTGACGCTGGACCGGGTGAAGCGCATGGACATTGAGGAGGATTTTGCCGTTTGGAAGGAATACGCCCGCCGCAGAGGCCTTCACGGGGCGGTTTTGTCGTATCTTGACAGCAAGCGGGAGAATTTTTACCGCATTGAAACCACAGTGGATGGCATGCAGTTTGCCACCGCCCGGGGCTGGGAGGATTTGAGCGAACTGCTCTATGCCTATGAAACGCTGGGTCTGCGGGCCGGGGCCGAGGTGGTGGGCCAGTATATCCGGATGCCCCGCATCGCCCGGGATTTTGCCGGATATCTGGAGCTTTACGCCAAGTATCAGCGCACATGGCGGGTGGACGAAATTTTGGAGGGAAAGTGGGCCGCCGTGTCCGTTTCCGAGCTGCGCACCGCCCCCTTTGACGAAAAGCTGTCGGTGCTGGGTCTGCTGCTGGGCCGTCTTAGCGGGGAGGCGAACCGCGCCCGCACGCAGGACGCGCTGACGGAACTGCTCCACGCCGACCTCACCGACTTCAAGGCCCGCCTTGCGGCGGGAACCGGGGCGGCAGAGGCTTTGCTGGCGCTGGAGGATGCCCGCCGGGAGGCCATGCGCCGCGCAGCCGCCGCCGGGCAGACGGACAAGGAGCGCCGCAGTCTGGAGCAGAGAGAGCTGAATGCCTTGGTTCGCTATCGGCAGGGCTTGGCGGACAAGGGTGTGACTGATGAAAAGGCCATGGACGCGGTAAGGGAATGGTTTGGGGCGGAAGTGAAGGCCCGGGCCGCGGCCGCCGAAGAGACTGGCCGCCGCTTTGACAATGTGTTCCGCTTTTTGGAGGAAGCCTTCGGTGATTCGCAGGAGCTGGTGGTCTTTGTGACGGAGATCACCGCCGGGTACGATACCTCCTGGTTTGTGGAGCAGTTTGGCTGCGAAGCCTACTACCGCCACAACAAAGAACTGCTGCTTGATGACCGCCGCGCGCGGCTTCGCCGGGAGATTGCAGAGGAGCGGTCTTCAGAGTAAATAAAATCACCGGAAACCCGGCGTGTCGGGTTTTCGGTGATTTTGCGTGAAAGCACGCACGCGTGTGGCGTTTGAAATGGCGTTCCACTTTCAAACGTAGGCTGTTAAGAAAGGGCGCAAACAGAGAATTTTTCCTTGACAGACAGGGGACTCGCGCCTATAATAAACATCTCCGACCGAACGGTCGGTCGGTGACTTAGCAAATACTAACTTTGCGCCTCGCGCAGATAAAAGGAGATCTGTATGAAACGAACTTTCGCGCTGCTATTGGCAGCCCTGCTGACAATGGCCGCCGCGCTGCCAGTGCTGGCAGACGACCGTGTTCAGCCTCCGGCAGAGCCGACCGCGTCTTCCTCCGCCCAACCGGGTGCGGTGGAGACGGATGCGCCGCCTGCAGCTTCTTCCGGGCAGACGGATGCAGCAGGACCGGATATTGATCCGGACGGCTCCGCATCTTCGCAGACGGAAGATGCGGCGGCCCCTGTATTGGGAATTCTTGCGGCGGACAGCCTGCAAAGCGATTCTCTGACGGCGGCGAACACTGCCGACACGGTGCACTTTGAAAGCCTGCGCAAGGCGATGGAGAAGTACAACTATACGGTGCTCTCTCTGCAGGGGCAGATTAAAGACGTTTCAGACACCACGGTGTCATTGGACGGCGGAATTGATGCGCTTCAAGCGATGGCAAGGCAGCTGAATGACGCTCGGAGTGATCTGGCTGCTACGGATTCGCTGTACATCGCGCTGTATGCAACGCAAATGCTGGTGGAGTCACAGATCAGCCAGATGATGGGCTCGCGCAGCAGCGTATTTGATAGCACGGAGTCTGCAAAGAATTCTTTGCAGGACGGCATCAACCAACTTATTCGGGGCGCGGAGACGCTGTATGTGGCTCTGGCGGCCATGGAGGACGGATTGGACGCCATGAACCGGGGCCTTGATTCGCTGAACCGGGCTGTGGCAATCACGGAAAAGCAGCAGGCGCTGGGCATGGCCTCCGCCTATGACGTGGAGAAAATGAACCACCAGCGAGATCAGCTGCAAAGCCAGCTGGAAACCCTGAAATACCAGATTGCATCCAACAAGGTCACGCTGGAGGGAATGTGCGGCATGGCGCTCAAGGGCACCGTTCATCTGGCAGATCTGCCCATGCCCACTCAGGCGGAGCTGGACGCGGTGAATTACGACAAGCAGCTCAATACCGCCATGAACCGCAATGTGGACGTGATGAATGCCCAGCTCTCCTATAATTCCAAAACCAGCGGCGCCAATAAAAACGCCCTGAACGGCGCCAAGAGCGATTTTGCCTCCAAATTCAAGGGGGTGTGTCTGGCTATCCCGGAGAACGTCCGGCTGGTGAGCGCCGCCCAGGAGACGGTGGACTTCCAACAGAGAAGCTTTGACATTGTCGCGAAGAAATACGAGCTGGGAATGGCGTCCCACGAGGAATATCTGGCCGCCAAGGGAGAACTGGACAGCGCGGGGGACGATTTGAAGACCGCAAATAGAAACCTGTTTTCCGCCTATCGCGCCTATGTCAACGCCACCCAATACGGCCTTGTCTGAGGCCGGATACATATAAAGGAGAATACGATGAAGATCAAAGCTTTTTCCGCGCTGCTGACAGCGGCACTGCTGCTGGGTACATTGACGGGCTGCGGCCAGGCGGGTGATTCCTCCACAGAGGAGGAAAAAGGCACCGCTGTGGAGATCCAAACGGTGGAGCTGGGCGACATCGCCACGGAGAGCACTGTCACCGGCAGCGTCACTGCCAACCGCAACGTGCCGGTTTTAAGCAAGGTTTCATGCAAGGTTAAAAGCGTGACGGCCAAGGCAGGCGATACCGTGGAAGCCGGGGCGGCGCTGTATACGCTGGACACCGCCGATCTGCGGGACACCTACGGCAGTGCGCTGGAAACCTATTCCGGCACTCGGGAGCTTCTGGATGAACAGGTTCGTCAGGCGCAGGAGTCTTATACCAATCTTCAGGCTCTTTTTGAGCTGGGGGCGGTAAGTCAAAACCAGCTCGATCAGGCGAAGCTTGGCGCGCTGCAGGCGGAAAACGCCCGCAAGAGCACCCTGACCCAGATGGGGCTGGACGATGTGTGGGACATTTTGAACAGCCCCACCGTCACGGCGCCCATCGCAGGAACCGTTTCCAGCGTCAGCGTGACGGCCGGCGTGGCCGTGGGTCCCGGAACCGTGGGGGCGGTGATTTCGGAGATCGGACGTCCTCAGGTGGTGGTAAACGTCTCGGAAACGCTGCAGCCCTCCATCGGTGTGGGAGACATTGTGGAAATCAACATTCCCTCCGTGGGAGAGACGGCGGTGCAGGGAACGGTGGCCTCCGTGGCTTCCGCCGCCAGCCTGCCCTCTGCATTGTATGAGGTACATATCGATTTGCCCAAGGATATGAAAGTTTCCATCGGCATGTTTGCCCGGGCCACCTTCCGCACCGATTCCCGGACGGGTACGGTACTCATTCCCACGGAAGCAATTCTCACCGGAGAGGACGGAAGCCAGTCCGTCTACGTGGTGGACGCAGATATGGCTTATCAGGTGAGCGTGACGACCGGCCTTGTGGGCGAGAAGGAGACGGAGATTACCTCCGGGCTTCACGGCGGCGAACAGCTTGTGACCCGGGGACAGAGCTATCTCAGCGACGGAAACCCCGTCCGCGTCACCAATGCCCCGGCGCCGGAGGTTGGCGGGGACTCCTCCGGCGCGGACGTCTCCGGTGCTGAAAGCGGCGCGGCTTCCTCTGGTGCGGCGGCTTCTCAGGCGGCGGCCCAAAGCGCGGAGGGCAAGGCGGAATGAATATCGTTTCGTTTTCCATCCGCCATAAAGTTACCACCATCATGGCCTGCGTGATGGTGGCAATCTTCGGTGTGATGGGCTTTTCCCAGCTGCCTTTGTCGCTGATGCCGGACATTGAGCTTCCTATGGTGCTGATGTATTCCACCTATCAGGCAGGCCCGCAGGAGGTGGAAAATCTGGTCACCATCCCGCTGGAGAGCGCCTGCGCCTCGGTGGCGGGTATGGATGAGCTTCAATCCTATTCTGTTGAGAATATGTCCATGGTGCTGGTGACGTTTACAGACGGAACCAATCTGGACACCGCCATGACGGACCTGCGGGACAAGGTGGGCATGGCGAAAAGCACCCTGCCCGACGGGGCCAGCGACCCGGTGATGATGGCCATGGACATGGATGCCATGCCCGTGATGGTCATTGCGCTGCGGGGCGCGGATTTGGCATCCCTTCAGGCGACGGCGGACGATACGATCTCTCCCGCGCTGGAGCGCATCGAGGGCGTGGCCTCCGTGGATGTGCAGGGCGGCTTTGAAAACGAGATTGCCGTGGAAACCTACACGGAGAAGCTGGCCGGTTACGGATTGTCTCTCACCTATATCGCACAGATTCTCTCGGCAGAGAACGTAGCCATTCCCGCCGGCAGCGTGGACAACGGGGCAAATACCCTGTCCGTGCGGACCGACGGTCAGTTTACCTCTGCGGAGGACGTGGCAAACTGCCTGATTCCCCTGCCCACCGGCGGCACCGTCCGTCTGGGAGAGGTGGCAAACGTCTATCTCAAGCCGCAGGAGCGCAGTGCCATCGCCCGGGTGGGCGGGGAGGACTGCGTAATCCTGTCCGTCAATAAGCAGTCCGACGTGAACACCGTGGTCACCGCCAAAAGCGTCAGTGCGGCCATGAAGGATATCGCCGAGGAAAACCCGAACCTGAACTGGTCTGTGCTGATGGATCAGAGCGATTATATCAACATGTCCGTGGACAGCGCCATTTCCAATATCATCATGGGTGTGCTGCTGGCTGCGCTGGTGCTGTTTGTGTTTTTGAGGGACTGGGGCGCAACCATGGTTATCTCTGTGTCCATGCCCCTTTGTATTGTGTCCGTGTTCCTTTTGATGCGGGTGCTGGGCATCACGCTGAACATGATGAGTCTTGGCGGCGTGGCCATGGGCGTGGGTATGATTGTAGATAACTCAATCGTGGTGCTGGAAAACATCTTCCGATACCGCTCTGAGGGGCACGACAACTATTCCGCCTGTACCAAGGGAACGGGAGAGGTATCGCTGTCCATCGTGGCCTCCACGCTGACCACTGTGGCGGTGTTTCTCCCTCTGGGTCTGACCGACGGGATTGTCGGTATGATGTTCTACGACTTCTGCCTGACCATCTGCACCCTGATCGGCATGTCTTTGATTGTGGCGCTGACGATTGTGCCGCTTTTAAGCTATATGCTGCTGGGTCGGGGCAAGAAAGACCTGAAGGCAAACGCGCAGGTCATGGAGGCCGCTAAAAAGCCAAAAAGCAGCCGGCTGGCTGACTGGTATGTAAAAAAGCTGGATTATTTTATCCATCACCGCAAGCGGGCCATGCTGGCAACGCTTGTCATGATGGTGGTCTTTATCGGTATCATTGCCTTCTCGGGCTTTGAGATGATGCCCTCTATGGACCAAAGCAGCGTCACCGTCACCGTCAGCCTTCCCACCGGAACCGAGACGGAGGAAGCGCAGCACGTTGCCGAACAGGTGGTGGACGTGGCTATTGATAGCGTTCCGGAAATCAAGGATATTTATTACACCACCGGTGGCGGCACCATGAGCAGTATGACCGGCGACAATTCCACCTCCGTGACGCTGAATCTGGTTCCCATAAAGGAGCGCCATCGCTCCGCCGAAGAGATTGGAGACGGGCTGCGGGACGATTTGCAAAATATTGCGGGTTCGGAAATCACTGTGTCCTCGGCAGGGATGATGGATATGTCCGCTATGAGCGGGAAGCCCATCCAACTTACGCTCTCCGGCGATAATTACGATGAGCTGAAGGCGGCGGGGGACAATCTTCTGAAGCAGATTGGTGACAGCGTGCCCGACGCGGTGGACCTGAAATCCAGTGCCGGGGATCAGGTGCCCGAGGTGGACGTGACGCTGCGAAGAGATGTGGCCGCGCAGTATGGGCTTACCGCCGCAACCATCGGCACTGCCGTGCGCAGCCAGCTTACCGGCTCTACCGCCACGGTTTTGAAGGTAAACGGCGAGGAAATCAATGTGGTGGTTCGGGGTGAGGCCGACGCAGGAAAGAGTTTGGATGCGCTTCGCTCTATGCTGATTACCACGCCCACCGGCAGCGCCATCCCGTTAAATATGGTGGCGAATGTTGAGGTGATGATGGCGCCGCAGACCATTATCCGTCAGAATCAAAGCCGCACCATCACCATCACCGGCGACAGCCGCACGGATGATCCGGTGGGCATTTCCCAGTCCGTTAAAACAGTGATGGACGGGTATCAGCCCCCGGAGGGAATTACTGTGGAGATGGCGGGCGAAAGCAGCGACATGATGGACTCCTTCCAGAGTTTGGGTACTGCGCTGATCGTGGCGCTGGGCTTGGTGTATTTTGTGCTGGCGTCTCAGTTTGAGTCGTTTTTGATGCCGGTCATCGTCATGATGATTCTGCCGTTGAGCCTGCTGGGCTCGCTGTCCACGCAGTTCCTGTTCGGCATGAAAATTTCCATCGTCTCTTTGGTCAGCGTCATCATGCTGGCGGGAACGGTGGTCAACTCGGCCATCGTGCTGGTGGATTACATCAAAATTCGCCGTCTGCGGGGTGAGGAGAAGGACGAGGCAATTTTGCAGGCGTGCCCCCGCCGTGTCCGGCCCGTGATGATGACCATGCTTACAACGGTGCTGGGGCTTTTGCCCATGGCCATGGGCATGGGCGAGGGAGCCGAAATGATGAAACCTATGGCCATCGCAATGATTACCGGCATGCTGATCTCCACCGTTGTAACGCTGCTGTTCACCCCCGTGTATTACAGCATTTTGGACAGCTTCAGGCAAAGATTTGCCGACAAGCGCGCGGCAAGGAGGGGAAAGTCCATGTCGGCGAAAAAGGAGGAGATCCTCAGTGTCGAAGATCAGTGACCGGCGCCGCGCCGACATATTGCACTCTGCACTGACGGAGTTTGGCTTTCGGGGCGTTGACGGAGCCTCTATGTCAGAGATTGCCGCCCGGGCCGGAATTGGAAAGTCAACGATATACGAATACTTTCCTTCTAAGACGGAGCTGATTATCGCAGCCTGCAAAATGAAAATCGGGCAAATAAAAGAAGAGATCGTGTCTGTTTTCAGCCGGGATCTTCCCTTTTCCGCGCAGATGGAGCTTTATATGGAAATGATGCTGGATATGGCTGGAAATGTTGATTTCAATGAGGTTGTGCGGGTTTTTACCCGGGATTCCATCAACGAGTTGGAGACAGTGGTGGAGGACCTTGCAGGGGATATGGCGGTTATTCTGGAACAGGCGATTCTCCGTGCGCAGGCAACAGGGGAACTGACACAGGATTTGGATGTGAACATCGCCGCGGCAATTTTACTGGGGCTTCCCAACCCACATATGATTCTGCGTCTGCGGCAGTTGGGCAAAAAGGAGCCGGTGAAGGCGCTGGTCAAGCTGGCGCTTCAGGGTATCCGGACTGACAACGTGCAAAAAAACGCCTGACGCGACAGGGAAAGAAACGCGCAAAGACGCGGGAATTTATATTTCCGCGTCTTTGCTTTTCTGAAAGTATCATGTATTTTTGATTTGAAAGACTAAGCCCCGCTAAACGGCCTTGCCGTTCAGCGGGGACTTAGTCTTTTTCAAAGATGGGGTAATTTAAATCATGGGGTAATTTCAAAGAGGGGGTTCAATTGCGTGGAATTTCCTGTGCCGGGGTTTGCGTTACTCCAGAGAGATGACCGAGACGGGGCAGCCGTCCCGGGCCTCCTCCGCCGTGCTTTCCGCATCGGTGGGGACGGGGTCGGTGTAAACTTCCGCAGGGCCGTCGTCTCCCATGCGGAAGACCTCCGGGCAGGTGGACTCGCACAGTCCACAGGAAATGCAGCCGTTTCTGTCAATTTTTGCGTTCATAATGCCAAATCTCCTTCCTTTAAGTTCCCTCAGTCAAATACGTTTGCAATCAGGCGTTTAAGAATAGGTCGATGTCGTCCTCAACCGTTCCGATGCCTGCAATGCCGAATTTTTCCACCAGCACCTTTGCCACGTTGGGGGACAAGAAGCCCGGCAGGGTGGGACCCAAATGGATGTTCTTCACACCCAGATACAACAGCGCCAGCAGCACGATCACGGCCTTTTGCTCATACCACGCGATGTTGAACGCGATGGGCAGCTTGTTGATGTCGTCCAGACCGAATACCTCCTGAAGCTTCATGGCGATGACCGCCAGAGAGTAGGAGTCGTTGCACTGGCCTGCATCCAGCACTCTAGGAATGCCGCCGATGTCTCCAAGGCCCAGCTTGTTGTAGCGGTATTTCGCGCAGCCCGCCGTAAGAATCACAGTGTCTGCCGGAAGCTTTTTGGCAAAGTCGGTGTAATACTCCCGGGACTTCATGCGCCCATCGCACCCGGCCATCACGAAAAATTTGCGAATGGCGCCGGACTTCACGGCATCCACCACTTTGTCCGCAAGGGCAATCACCTGATTGTGGGCAAAGCCGCCCACAATGCTGCCTGACTCAATTTCCTGAGGAGCGGGTAGGGTTTTGGCCAGAGCGATGACTTCGGAAAAGTCCTTTTTGCCGTGTTCATCCGGCTCGATGTGCCGGCAACCGGGATAGCCGGAGGAGCCGGTGGTGAAGATTCTGGCGCGGATTTCCTCGCTTCTGGGGGGCACAATGCAGTTGGTGGTGAAAAGGATGGGGCCGTGGAACGGACCAAACTCATCCACCTGCTGCCACCAAGAGCCGCCGTAGTTCCCAACAAAGTTATCGTACTTTTTGAAGAAGGGATAATAGTGGGCGGGCAGCATCTCACTGTGGGTGTAGACATCCACGCCGGTGCCCTTCGTCTGCTCCAACAGCTGCTCCAGATCGGCCAGATCGTGCCCGGAAATCAGGATGGCGGGATTTTGCCGAACGCCAATGTTCACTTCGGTAATTTCCGGGTTGCCGTATTTCGAGGTGTTCGCCGCGTCCAGCAACGCCATGGTCTTCACGCCGTACTCGCCGGTTTTCAGCGTCAGGGCCACCAAATCGTCGGCGGTGAGTGTGTCGTCCAGCGTTGCCGCGAGAGCTTCGTAGATAAAGGCGCTGATGCTTTCGTCCGTTTTTCCGAGGTTTGCCGCGTGCTCGGCATAAGCGGCCATGCCCTTCACGCCGTAAATAATCATTTCTCGCAGGGAACGCACGTCCTCATTTTCGGTGGACAGCACGCCGACGTGTGCGGCCTTTTCCAGCATGGAGGCCCGGTCGCTCACCGTAAAGGTGACGGCGTCGTGCAGGCTTGCCCCAGAGGGCTTCAGACTGTCACGAATGCTTAGCATCCGCTTGATTTGCTCCTCAATAGAGCCGTCGTCAAAGTTGGCGTTGGTAATGGTCATGAACAGGCTGTTGATGACCTCGCGGTTTGTCCCGGGCATGGCATCGACATCCAGTTTTCCCCGAATAACGATTTCCGATACGCCCTTGAGGGTGTAAATCAGCAAATCCTGAAGCTTGGCCACCTCCTCGGTTTTGCCGCATACGCCGCGCATGGTGCAGCCCTTTCCTCCGGCAGTTTCCTGACACTGATAGCAGAACATACTCATTTCCTTTTTCCTCCTTTAGTATTGGCGAAACCTAATGATGGGGGTAGGATAGTGGGATGATACGCTTGCGATTCTGTCGGCTGATACCTAACATCTATCATCCCAAAGGGTGTTTGTCAATCCAAACTCACTTGTCCCGAATTTTCGCAGTCTGCCCGAGATGCCGCAGATTTGGTGTGGGACGCTTCTTTCTGAGAGTGTTAGATGTTTGGATTGACTTTATGCCTTGAGTGTACTATTATTTAGGCAGCAAGTCTGTTGGAATTCCAACGAAAGGCAGTTTATGAAAAAATATTTTAGTGTTTTAAAAGCAACGGAGCTGTTCCGGGGCATTGAAGAGGAGGATTTTGAGCCGCTGCTGGGCTGTTTGCGGGTCAGAACCGTTCGCTATGAAAAAGGGCAGGCTGTTTTCTCCGGGGGAGAGTGCATCCGGGAATTCGGCGTGGTACTCACAGGGCAGGTGCAGGTGATTCAGGACGATTATTACGGAAACCGCAGTATTCTTGCGAATATTGGGCCGGGCAACCTGTTTGGCGAGTCCTTTGCCTGCGCTGGCGCAAAAGCTTTGCCCGTGGGTGTGATGGCGCTGGATGCGTGCGAGCTGCTGTTTATCGACTGCGACCGCCTGACTGCCCCCTGCACCCGGGCCTGCGATTTTCACAATCGGCTGATTCAGAACATGCTACGCATTGTATCTATGAAAAACATTGCCCTGACACAAAAAATTGAGTTCACCTCCAGACGGACCACGCGGGAAAAGCTGCTGGCTTATCTCTCGGCGGAGGCCCGGCGGGCGGGAGGCAGTCGTTTTAGGATTCCCTTTAACCGTCAGGAGCTTGCGGATTATCTCTCCGTAGAACGCAGCGCCATGTCGGCGGAGCTTGGAAAGCTGCGGGACAGCGGCGTTTTGAACTTCCGCAAAAACGAATTTGAGCTGCTGTAATCCCGTGCTGCTTTTTGTTGCGGTGTCCGTGGCCGATTATCCTCATAACCGATCACATGAAAGGAGACGCCAAACTTTGTTTGGCGTCTCCTTTACGTGGTCAGCCGCCGATGGCGGCGGTGCAAAAAGGTCGATTATCGATCCTTGTGCTGTCCGGAGCTTTCGCCGGTATGCCGCATCTCATCCGGAGAGGGGGTTCCGGACGGATTGGAGGGATTGGAGGCAGGATTGATGGCGCCCGTAAAGCGGGTGGCGCCGGTGGCGCCAAGGGAGCCATAGGCTCCGATAGAGCCGACAGAACCCATAAAATTTCTGTTTTCGCGGCGAAGCTGGCGGGACACATTTTCATCCTGCCCATAGCCGCTTCCAGAGGAATTTGTGCCGTGCTGCCAGTCCTGCTGAGAGGTGGGATTGGTCTGTGCTGTATCATCGGCGTAGGGGATTTCAGGGTCCCGCTGCTTTTTGCGCCGGTTTTTTTCGTCGGGAAATTCCAAATCGTCTTTATGCTGATCCATGTGTTTATCCATAAAATACCCCTTTCTGAGTCGAGGACTCGGGGTTAGTTTGTCCTAAAGACTAATTTTTATTAGAAAAAAGGAAAATTTCGGCGGGGAACCCCGCCGAAATTAAAAGTCGTATTCTGTGTGTCGAATTGGTTATCCCAGAGCTACATCCAGTATCATCATCACGCTGAAGCCTGCCGCAAAAAAGATCGTTCCAATGTTGGAATGGTTGCCCTCCGACATTTCGGGAATCAGCTCTTCCACCACCACATAGAGCATGGCTCCGGCCGCAAAGCTTAAAAGATAGGGCAGAGCGGGGACTACCAGCGTGGCTGCCAGAATGGTTGCCACCGCGCCCAGCGGCTCCACAAGACCGGAGAGCACGCCGCCCACAAACGCCTTTCCCTTACCCATTCCCTCCGAGCGCAGGGGCATGGAAATAATGGCTCCTTCGGGAAAATTTTGAATGGCGATTCCGATGGATAAAGACAGGGCCGCTGCGGCGGTGATAGAGGTTTCGCCGGAGAGAAAGCCCGCATATACCACGCCCACAGCCATCCCCTCGGGAATGTTGTGCAGCGCCACTGCCAGCACCAGCATGGTTGTTTTTTCAAGGTGGCTTTTGGGGCCCTCGGCCTGCTCGCTGCCACGGTGCAGGTGTGGAATGATGTGGTCCAGCAGAAGGAGGAACAGCACACCGATCCAAAAGCCCACAACCGCCGGGACAAAGGACCATTTTCCCAGGTGCTCCGACTGATCGATGGCGGGAATCAGAAGACTCCAAATGGAGGCGGCCACCATCACCCCAGCGGCAAAGCCTGTGAGGGCGCGCTGCACCCGGTCGCCCAGAGAATCCTTCATGAAAAAGACGCAGGCCGAACCTGCCGTTGTTCCGATAAACGGGATTAAAATACCCTGCAATACATCCATGTTCATAAAACGCATCTCTTCTTTCTCAAATGCCAAACAATCTTATTTTTAAAACAGGATACTTTATCTGTCTGGCCTTGTCAACACGGGCAGGCAGATTTTGACTTATTTTAGCTAAAAAGCGGCGCAGCAGGGGGCCGTTTTCGGTCCCCTGCTGTGTTCTCCCCCGACGGGGACGGTTTAATACGGATAGACGTAATCCGTGATTTCCTCCGCCGGTTCGATGGAGGAAACGTGAAGCTGCGGCTCGGGCGCACCCTCGAAGGAGCCTACCTCCAAAACGCCTGTGACGGTGACCCACGAATCCGCCGCCAGTCCCGCCACGTCGTCGTATTTACAAACGATGCCGCAGGGAGACAGATCCGCCGCGCAGCAGGACATCATCAGCCGCGCGGGAACAAACTCGCCTTCGTTCAAAGAAGGAATGTCCTTTAGCACAAAGCCGGTCATGGTGATTTCAAAGCCTTCAAAGCGATCCGGATACATGAATAGTTCGCTGCACCAGTTGTAAAATTCGCTGTCTGGAATTGTGACGGTCTTGGCCTCTGCATCGTACCCGTGGAGATAGCCGATTACCTGTCCGCTGGCTCCCTCCATGGTATAAACGCCGTCTTCTGCGGACGGCTCCGGGCTTTCAGAGGAAGAAGAGGGCACGGAGGACGAAATGGCGGGCGGCTGACCGTCCGTCCCGCCAAAGGCGCTGCCGCCGGTAAGCAGGCCCCCGGAGCTAACGGTGCTGATCTGCTGGTGAGGCAGCAGCACGAGAAGAACGGGGAGCGCCAGCAAAAAACAGTGGACAGACCGCCTGCGGTATTGTGGACGGAACAGGCGCGTGGCGGAAAACACAGCGCACACCAGAAGCGCCCCAGCGGAAAAGAAGAGATACGGCTTTACCCGTGGGGCTACATAGGAAAGATACGCGCCTGAAAGCGCCAGATAAATCAGAACCCCGGAAAAGGCCGCCAGACAGATGACCTCCAAAGCCGCCTGAGAATTTAAAGCACCCCGTTTCATGCCAGCACCTCCCCAAGTCCCAAAGAAAAAGCGGCGAAAATAATCACGCCGCATACGGCAAACATGGTGAAAGCCAAACGGAACACAAATTTTTTGGAAAAGCTCCCGGAGAGCATCAATACGTTTTTTACGTCCATCATAGGGCCAAATACCAAAAAGCCCATCAAGGCCCCCATGGGGAACTGGGCTGCAAAGCTCCGGGCCACCACCGCGTCGGATGAGGAGCACAGGGAGAAGAAAAACGCCATCGCCATCATCAGCAGCAGGGGAAGCAGAAGGCCGTCTCCCGCGCCGGTGCGGGACAGGCCCGCCCCCATGGTTTGAAACAGTGCCGAGACAAACGCACCCATCAACAGATACTTTCCAACACTGAAAAATTCAGACATGGCATGAAGCATAAAGCTTTCCAGCTTTCCCGCACCCGGGTCCGCCGTGCAGCCGCAGCCGCACAGCGCGCCAAGCCCCCCGCCGATGAGAATGTCGGATTTGGATTTGGCCCCTGAGAAGGACAGCCCAATCAGCACCGCGCAAAAAAGTCCCAGACCCACACGGCAGGCCACAATCTTCCAGTTTCCGCCAAAGGCGTACCATGTGCTGAGCATCACCACCGGATTGATGACCGGCGCGGCGGAAAGAAATGTCACCGCCGCGGACAGGGGAACCCCCTTGCGCACAATGCTGCGAAACACCGGAATGGAGGTGCAGTCGCACACCGGCAGGCAGAATCCCGCCAGTAAGGCAAATAAAAAGCCGCCCGCCGGGTGCTTTGGAAATTTTTCCGCGATCAGCCTGTCGGAAATAAACACCTGAATCGCGGAGGAAAGCAGCACGCCGATCAGCAAAAAGGGCACTGCCTGCAAGAGAATGCCCAGAAATACGTTTACCACGCCGTCTACCTGGGTCCCGCCCAACACCAGCCGCAGAAGAAGATAGGCGGCGCAGAAATAGACAAGACTAAGAAGGAAAAAGGTGTTGGGTGCGGGCCGGGGCTTTTGTAGGGCCTTTTCAATGTCCTGAAGCCAGTCGGACCGCAGCACGGAAACGCCGGGATTAAGTCCCTGCAAAAGCTGGCGCAGGCGGCGGAGCTCCTTGCCCTGAGCATTTCGCAGCACGATAAAATCACAACCTGAAACCTGGTCGGCCAAAGCCGCTCCCGTTCCGCCAAGCAGACGCTCCAGCGTCTCTCCGTCCCCTACGTGCAGGATTTTCTGAAGACGGCAGAAATCTCCCGCCGCCATGGTGACCTGTCGGCTTGGAGCGGGGAACAGGGCCTGTAAATCCCGGATGGGCAGCATCCCATTCCATTCAACCCAGATTTCGTCAATTTGCTCTGGGCCTTGCTCCAGCAGATATTGATAGATTTTTTTAGATACCGCTTCCGGGTTTCGCTGTACCTCCCTGATGGAAAGGCGGAGGGGCTTTAAATCCTCCACATATGGGGCGGGGTCCTCCTCGCCTTCCTCGAAAAGAATGCAGCGCGGGGAGACACCCTCCCGCAGGCGCGATTGAATCAGGCTGTTTAAAAGTGTCGTCTTTCCGGCGTCCAGAAAGCCGGTGACGGCAAAAACCGGGATGTAATCCCCCGACGGGGAGACTGCCTCCCGCCGCCGTGTAAACGGCGGAGAAAATGGCTGTTTCACAGTAAAATTGCCCCCTAATTTTTGTTTCAGACATAAAACGACAGGAAGACAGCGCCCTTGGCGGCGGAGACAGATTTGTCTTCCAAAGCCGGGGCGAATTTTCTTCCTGTGGGGCATCTCAATTATTCAGCCGGATTTTCAGTGTCAGCAGTGACAAGGGGCATAGAAGTGCGGCAATGGACAAAAGAAGTGTCATTGCCGGATGAAAAAGCGTTGCCTCAAAAGAAGCACCGAAGCCGACGACCGCGTCTCCCGTTTTTTCCACCGCTTGCAGGCAGACCGCAAGCTTTGTGCAGACGGTGCAGTTCTCCCCTGTGCAGCGGTGGCGAAGGTGCGTGGCCGCATAGCCCTCTGTCAGCCACGCTGCCGTCAGAAGCGTGGCCAGCAGCGCGATTGCCAGTATTTTAATTCGGACTGCCTCGCGGCGCATAGCGGCCTCCTTTCCTGACAGGCAAGGGCGTGGATCTGCAAAAGCCATACTCCCTACTTAGGATGGCTCTTTAAATAGACTGCCCTCATTTTAGATGAGACGGGGGGCCTTGTCAAGCAAACCCGGACGAGATCGCGGTTCTTCAAGGCACGAAGGGCCGGGGCGGCCTGCAAAGCAGGCCGCCCCAATAATAGTTCCCTCAGTGCTGCTTTTCACGGTGGTGCTCTCCGTGGTGATGTTCTCCGCAGCCATGCTCCCCGCAGGTGTGGGCGTGTTCCCCGTCGTGGTGATGGCTGCAGGAAGCGTCGGGGTTATAGTGTAAGCTTCCGGCAAGCAGCGCTGCCGCGGCTTCGTCCGCATTGCCGGACACTCCGCCGTAAATCTGAATGTCCGCCTTGGACAGGGCGGTTCGCGCTCCACCCCCGATGCCGCCGCAGATCAGAGCGTCCACGCCCAAATCCCGCAGAAAGCCCGCCAGCGCGCCGTGCCCGCTGCCGTTGGTGCCCGTCACGGAGGAGCCTGTGATTTTTCCGTCCTCCGCGTCGTAGATTTTAAACTGCCGCGTTTGGCCGAAATGCTGAAAAATTTGGCCGTTCTCATAGGTGACTGCAATTTTTTTCATCATTATTCCTCCTGCTGATTGTTTGTCGGGCTGACCGCAGCAGCGGCGGTGCCGTCCGCAGCCGCCAAAGCCACACGAAGATTCCGCTCCGTTGCACAAACGGTAGTCTCCTCCCTCAATTTTCAGGGGAAGGCCGTCCACCAGCGCGGACGCAATTTTTTTGCGTGCCGAGGCGTAAATAAGCTGGGCCGACGCGCGGGCAATCTCCATGTACGTGCCGCACTCCTCCTGCGAAAGCCCCTCTTTGTCGATGAGGCGGACGGTTTCGTATTCGTCCACCGTCAGGATAACCGGCGGCTTTTGCGCCCCGCCGTCCGCCGGAAGAAATATCGGGCTGGGCGGAAGGGAGCAGACTCTTCTGCATTTTTTGGGTCTTGGCAAAGGTATTTCCTCCATGCATGTTATTGGCATATGCCAGTTAACTGTATTATATCGCGGCGAATAAAAATGTCAAGAACTATTTGGCATATGCCAGTTATCGCTTTTTGAATTTGTCTGTGATCTCTGTAAAATATATAAGATATCAGAAAAACGGCGTTACTTTTTGAGTGCCGTCGCCGTCTTATTTACATGAGAATCACAATCAGCATGGCGCTGTGAAATAAAAAGGAGTTGACAGGGTTGAAGTGGCATACGGGTCCGGGAAAAAGACATGGTTGGAGCAGGCAAGGAATTTCCATCCTCGTGGCGGTAATTGTATTCTGTGGTCTGGGCAGTTGGAGAGTATCGGCCCACGGGAGGACACCTCTTCCGGTTTTGATGTATCACCATGTGGTGGTGGACGGGACGGAGTGCAACGACATGACTGTCACCGAGAGCCGCTTGGAAGAGGACTTGAGTTGGCTGCGGGACCGCGGCTACCAATCCGTTTTACCCCGGGAGCTGGCGGAGGGGGACCCTTTGCCGGAAAAACCTGTTTTGATTACCTTTGACGACGGATACCGCAGCAACTACGACCTGTTATACCCGCTTTTGCAGAAATATCAGATGAAGGCGGTCATTTCCATTATTGTGGAGATGCCGGAACTTCCGGCGGATAACTTTCTCACATGGGATATGTGCAGGGAGATGACTGAGTCGGGATTGGTTGAAATTGGCTCTCACAGCTTTGCGCTTCACAATCTGGGAGACTTGGGAGGATGCTTTGATCCTGGCCGCGTCAACGGAATCCAGCGCAGGCCCGATGAGACGGACGAAGGGTTTCAGACCCGTGTGCTGGACGATATCCAAAAGAGTTATGACCTGATTGAGCAGAAGGTGGGGCAGGCCCCCGTCTTTTTTGCGTATCCGTTTGGATTGAAGGAGCCGGACGCGGAGGAGCTTGTAAATCGGCTGTTTCCCGTCACGGCGGTGACGAAACCGAAAGTTGCCGATTTAAACCGGGGGCTTCACGATTTGCCCCGCATCACCGTGACCATGAAGCGGGAACTGCCCTCGGTTTTAAAATAGGCCGGGGTTATCAGCCAAAGCAAAGAAAATGCCCCTCCGACGCTTTTGCGCCGGAGGGGCATTGTATTCGCTTGTGTCAGAGCGTCAACGCCCCAGCTCTACAAATTTGCGCAGCGGCGCTTCACCCCGCAGCGCTTCCTCGCACTCCGCAATCAGCCGCGCCCGGTCCTGATTCAGGTTTCCTGCCAACACCAGATAGTTGCTGGCGTGGTTAGAGCGAAATACCGCGCCGGGGCAGTCGATCTGCTCCAGCAGAAGCTTTGCCTCACGAATCAGTTCCATGGGCGTGGGAGTCACCAGCTCGCCGCTTGCAACCCAATCGGCCATGGGTGTACCTGTATAGATGCGCAGGGTCAGCAGGGCGATAAAGTCCGGCCTCATGGCGTTCAGGGCCTTGGCGGTATCCATGGCGTGGGCCTGCCAGTCTCCGTTGGAGCCGGCAAGGCCGCTGATGGCGGTGACGGAGAGAGTCAGCCCGGCGGCTTTCAGCTTTTGGCCTGCCTCAATTTGCTGGGCAACCGTCACGCCCTTGTTGATTTTCTGAAGCAGGGCCTCGTTCCCCGTCTCAAGGCCAAGGTACGCAAAGTCCAGCCCCGCTTTGCGAAGGGCGGACAAATCCTCCGGAGTTTTTCCCAGAATGCTTTTAGGGCTTGCATAGGTGGAGATGCGGGTGCATTCGGGAAACAGCGTCCGGATGTCTCCCAGAATCTCCAGCAGACGATCCGTCGGGAGAATCAGCGCGTCCCCGTCGGCTAAGAAAAAGCGCTCTACCCGGGGATACTGGGCACGGGCCCAGCGCAGATCCTCCAGCACCTGCTCTCTGGGAGTAACGGAGAATTTCTTGTCCTTGTACATATTGCAAAAGGCGCATTTGTTGTGGCTGCAACCCACGGTTACCTGAATAATCAGGCTGTGAGCTTCGCTGGGGGGGCGGTAAACGGTTCCTGAATAGTGCAGCATGGGGGCCCTCCTTTTTCGCGTTGCTTCCAAAAATTGCCGCAAGCAAATTTTTTAAAAGCGCTGAGGTCTGCTTAAAGCTTTGCGCAGCTTCGCCGCGGGAGCGGCAGAATCCATTAAATCATGTTCTGCGCCGTGTGTAAATGGCTGAAAATTCCTTTTGGGCTGCAAGTGTGCGAAAGAACCGCCAAAGGCGGTTCTTTCGTGTGCGCCGTCACAGCGGCGGAAATTTTTTTAAGAGCTGCTTATTTCCCCTTGGGAACCTTGATAAAGGCCTGACCCGGGTCAATCTCCTCCCGGATAATGCGGATGATTTCGGCATCGGGACCCTCCATCAACTGCGCACGACTCACGTCGATTTCAAATCCCGTGTTTTCCTGCACCATCTCAGGAGTGGAGAAGGGGTAATAATAGGCGAGGTACATCCGCTTGGTTTCCTCGTCAAACTTCATGATGCCAAGGTCGGTCACCACCATCTGGGGGCCGCGGTTGCCGGGAAGGCCCGCCCGCTCGCGGCCGCCGGGGCCGTCCATCCAGCCGCAGGAGGTCACATAGTCGATTTTGTCAATAAACCGGCGCTTCTGGTGCTGCATCATGATCACGGTGTTGCAGTAGGTGGCAATGCCGTTGGCTCCGCCGGACCCGGTGAAACGGGTTATGGGATGATGATAGTCACCAATACAGGTGGAGTTCACGTTGCCGTAGGGATCGATCTGCGCGCCGCCGATGAAGGCGATAAGCCGGTCTTCGCCGTGGAGCCACTCGTTGGCTTCAAATCCGATGAAGCGGACGTTGGGCCACTGCACGGCGCAATGGGCCATAAACCGGTTGTCGCCCACGCTGCGGGGAACCTCCACGGGGTCGCAGTCCATCAGACCGCTTTCCACGATGGGGTGGCAGGAGGGGCAGATGATCCGCTTGGCCAGAGAAGCGCCGATCAGCGGCAGGCCGGTTCCCACAATGACAATCTGGTTGGCCTGGATGTTTTTGGCGATGGCGAAGGCCTGCATTTCCTGCTTCGTGTAATTCGTATAATCAGGCATTTTCAGCACGTCCTTTCCGGAATTTTTCCGGCATAGCCAAGGCCGGGCACATTTTTGGTGGAAAGCAGGTGGCTTGCGCCCACCTTATCCAGCATCTCTTCGTGAGTCTTCACACTGTACACCCATTTGTTGAGGAAATCCTGGAAGGTTTCGGGAACGGCAGTGCCGTCCTCCGCGCCCTTGGCGGCGGCAGCGGCCCGTGCGGCAGCATCGGCGGCCTTTGCGTCGCCGGGGGCCTTGGCAGCGGCCTTCTGGGCTTTTTCGGCGGCTTTGGCAAGCTGGCGCTTGGCGTCGTCCGCGTCCTGATATTTAGAGGCCTTGTCATACTCCGTCATGGCTTTGCCGTCCACGTCGTAATACCCGTAGCACTGGGCGGGCCATGCGCCGTGGGGCGCGTGAACCACCGCGTCCACGCACATGCCGAAAATGCGGGTCAGCGTGGGATCCCGGCGAATAAACTCGTCGGAAACCAGCTCTTCACAGGTGACAATGGTCCGCTTGGCGGCCACGGCAATGTCCACATCGTGGAATTCGTCGCCCTCAATGATGCAGGTTCCGTCGGGAGAGGCCTTCTGCACATGGATCACGGCGCAGTCCAGCTTGGGCACCGGCACGGCAATTACCTTTTCGCCGGGATTGAAGGGATTGTCCACGTAGACAAACTTCTCGTTGTCCACCGAGTCCATTTTTGCCCGCTCCTCGCGGCTGATGCCCCAGTGCTCTGTCAGTCCGGAGCCGTTCATCAGGCGCACGGGCAGGAAGGGAAGCCCCAAAGAGGCGGCGTGAAGCTGAAGCATCAGGACGTCCTGAGAATAGTCCTCAAAGGTCAGCTTGCCCGCCTCAATGGCGGCGCGAAAGCGGCGGGATACGTTGGTATAGCCGGAGTTGGCGGTATAGCAGTTGATATATGCCTTTACCCGGCCCTCGCCGATCATCATGTCCCAGTCACCGCCCGCAGGGCCACCCCATGCGGTGAAATCCTTCTGCCCCTGACGCAGGATTTCATGCACGGCGGCATAGGGCTTGCGGTTTGTGGTAAAACCGCCAAAGCAGATGGTGTCTCCGCTCTTCACATACCGGGCTACGGCTTCGGAGAGCGTGCAAACTTTTCCCATTACGATTGCCTCCACATCTTGATAGTTTTTCTGTCTGAATGACACAAAAAAGCTTGTATTTTCATAGGGAATCATATATCATAGTACCATATGTTAAACCTCTGTAAAGGAACATTTGCGCGAAAAAATTAGCGTATATTGTTTTACTGCCTGATTTTGCGTGGTTGCAGGCGGAGAGGAAAGGAGGATTCCGACGTGCAGGTACAACCGTTTTATTTAAAAATGAGCCGGGATAACTCCTGGTATATGGACCGCCCGCATTTTCATGAGAGTGTGGAATTTCTGATGCCCGTCTCCCGGGGCGGGGAGATGTTTGTAGAGAATCAGGTTTATTCTCTGCACCCGGAGGCCTTGTTTATTCTGCCGGATGCCACACTGCACAAAACTTTGGCCGCGGAGCCTTATGAGCGCTATGTGCTCCACGTGCCCATTCCCACGCTTCATGCCATCTCCACGCCGAAGACGGACCTTTACCGCAGGGTGCAGGAGGCCGAGCGGATGGTGGAGACGGGAAACCGATACAACGAGCTGCTGTCCCTTTTGAAGCGGCTGGACTGGGAACAGGGGCGCAAAAATGCGGGCTTCGGTTCTGATTTAAACCAGATGCTGCTTTTGTCGGAATTCTTGCTTCAGGCGCTGTCCATGGCGCCGGTGCGCCAGTGGGCGGACGAGCTGTGTCAGGTAGAGCGCCCCTCTGATCCCGGCAGCCGGGAGGGCGCGCTGCAAATCAGCGCGGTGCTGGAATATTTGCAGGAGCATCTAGCAGAAAAGCTGACGCTGGAGCGGGTGGCTTCGGAATTTTTTATCAGCAAATATTACCTGAGTCATTGCTTTAAGGAGGCCACGGGCTTCAGCGTCATGGAATATGTCATCAATACCCGCATCCTTCGGGCCCGCCGCCTGTTGCAGGACGGATACCGGGTGCAGACCGCGGGGGAGATGGTAGGATTTCAGAGCAACGAGCATTTTATCCGCACCTTTACGTCCCTGACGGGGCTGCCGCCCAAGCAGTATGCGAAGCGGTTCAGTCAGGGAGAACGAAAGTAAATTCGTTTTTCTCCACAAGCACAATATATATCAATGAATTCTCTGTATTTCCTATATTTGTGGGAAATGCAGAGAATTTTGCTCTACAAAATGACGAAAAGGGACTTGGAAACCCGTCGGAAATGACGGAAATAATTAATAATTAAAAATACATTGCAGGAATACTTGCAAAATTAAAAAGAGTAGGCTATGATAATACTACGTGATATATAAAATCGGAAGCGGACAAAACAATCTGCCGCTTCCGAAAAAATGGATTTTTGGAGGAACGCAAGTCATGAAATACAAGGCTTATTACACCAACAAGCTCAGCGATGTGGCGACCCAAATCTTCAACAATAACGACGTGGAGGTAAAGGTCGCAAGCGGCCTGGACGAGGAGACCTATCTCCGGGAGCTGAAGGAGTATCAGCCCGATGTGATTATGTGCCGCACCGAACCGGTGACCGCCGCCATGATCGATGCCTGTTCCAACCTGAAGGGCATCGGCAAGCAGGGCGCAGGGCTGGATAATATTGACCTTGACTACGCCACATCAAAAAAGATTCAGGTGGTGTTTGCTCCTTCCGGCAATGCAAACGCGGTGGCGGAGCATGCCGTGATGCTTTTGATGATGACCGCCCGGCGGTTCAACTATGTGGATAAGCAGTTCCGCAGCGGCAATTTCTATGTGCGCATGGGCCTTGAAAACACCGTGGAGGTGGAAGGAAAGACCTTGGGCCTTTTGGGCTGCGGCAGAATTGCAAAGATTTTTGCAGACAAGTGCATCAATGGCCTTGGGATGAAGGTCATCGGTTATGATCCCTATGTCACCAAGGAACAGTTGGGCGGCCTTCCCATCGAGCTGAAGGACAATGCCGACGAAATCTGGAAGACTGCCGACTTTGTTTCCATCCACCTGCCCCTGATGCCCTCTACGGAGAAAACCGTGGGCATGGAGCAGTTTAAAATGATGAAGCCCCGCGCCATTTTCCTGAACGTGGCCCGCGGTGGTCTGATTTACGAGGAAGAAATGGTAGAGGCCCTGAAGACCGGCGTGCTGTTTGGCGCGGGTCTGGATGTGTTTGAGCCGGAGCCGCTGAGTGAAAACAGCCGCCAGATGCTGGACATGGACAACGTGGTTCTCACGCCCCACACCGCGGCCTCCACGGAGGAGTCCGTGATCAACTGCTGTACCTCCTGCGCCACCGATCTTGTCAACCTGTGCCATGGGCGGCCTCCGGTCTGCCCCGCCAACAAGATCTGAGGCAATTTCGGGGGGCGCGGCGCCCGAGCCGCGCCGACCCAATTTCCCGGCCGCCTGCTGAAATTGCTTTCGGCTGGCGGTCGGTTTTTACCCGGAGAAAGGTGCAGCTGGGTCAATTAATTTGACAATCTGTCAATTTTTTTGGTTTGAACTGGGCAAAATTGTGAGAGCAGACGAATCAAAAAGCAATATATGCTAATTTTTTAACGCGCGGCAGTATTTACAATTTGCCCCCATATGGTATTCTAAGGCTGTGGAATCATCAAAAAAACACCTGTTTCAAAGGATTTTCGCGGGTTTTAAAGGGATGCGTTCCAAAGAGCGGGGGAAAACACGGGGTTGCGTTCCCTGCCGCCCCAAAGGAGGCTGCTTTTATGAGTGAGATTTATACAATGGGCATTGACGTGGGGTCCACCGCCTCCAAATGCGTGATTATGAGAGATGGGAAGGACATCGTGGCCAAGTCTCTTGTAAGCGTGGGCGCGGGTACCAGCGGACCCAGCCGCGCCATCGCGGAGGTGCTGGAAGCCGCGGGGATGAAGAAAGAGGACATGGCCTTCATTCTGGCCACCGGCTATGGCCGCAACTCTCTGGACGATGTGGCGGACCACCAGATGAGCGAGTTGAGCTGCCACGCCAAGGGTGCATTTTTTCTCTTTCCGCAGGTTCATACTGTCATTGATATCGGCGGGCAGGACGTGAAGGTGCTGGAAATTGAAAACGGCGTGATGGTAAATTTCGCCATGAACGATAAGTGCGCTGCCGGTACAGGCCGGTTTCTGGACGTGATGGCCCGGGTGCTGGAGGTAAAGGTAGAGGATCTTGCGACCCTTGGCGCCCAGTCCACCAAAAACGTGGAGATCAGCTCCACCTGCACCGTATTCGCCGAGAGCGAGGTAATCAGCCAATTGGCTAAGGGCAGCGACAAAAAGGATATCATCAACGGTATCCACAAGTCCGTGGCCTCACGGGTGGTGGGGCTTGCCAAGCGCATCGGCGTGCGGGACGAAGTGGTGATGACCGGCGGTGTCGCGCAGAACGGAGGGATTGTCTCCGCCTTGCAGGAGGTGTTGGGCCATCCCATTCTCACTTCGCCCCTGACCCAGTACAACGGCGCGCTGGGCGCGGCGCTGTATGCCTGGCAGAAGGCTTCCAAATAATTAGCAAGTGATCCCGAAAGGGGAACCACGCGCCCATCCCCTCCGGGACGCGGCGCAATATCAGGAAAAGAAACGCGAGCTTATTGAGAAACGGAGGATATATTCATGGCTGAAAACGAAAAAACTACCGCAGCCGCCCCAGAGGCGGCTCCCGTAAAGAAGGCCCCCAAGCCGGCCAGCCCCGGCACGCAGGCCCTTCGGGACGTGGTGAGCAAGGTGTATGCCGCTGCATGGGATGCCAAAAAGGCAGGCCGCCCCGTGGGCTGGTCTTCGTCCAAGTTCCCCTGCGAAATTGCCGAGGCGCTGGGTCTGGCAGTTGTCTATCCGGAGAATCAAGCCGCCGGTATCGGCGCCCAGCACGACGGGCAGCGGATGTGCGAGGCTGCGGAGTCTCTGGGCTATGACCCGGATATCTGCGGTTACGCCCGGATTTCCCTTGCCTATGCCGCCGGGGTGGAGACCACCAACGAGTCTCGCCGGGTTCCCATGCCGGACTTTGTGCTTTGCTGCAACAACATCTGCAACTGCATGACCAAGTGGTACGAGAACATCGCCCGGATGCACAACATTCCCCTCATTATGATTGACGTACCCTACAACAACGAGGTCACTGTCAGTGATTCTCAGGTGGCTTATATCCGCGGCCAGTTTGACGATGCCATCCGCCAGATGGAGAAAATTGCGGGGACGAAGTTTGACGAGAAGAAGTTCGAGCAGGCCTGCGCCAATGCAAACCGCACCGCCAAGGCATGGCTGAAGGTGTGCGACTATTTGCAGTATAAGCCCTCTCCCATGAGCGGATTTGACCTGTTCAACCACATGGCGGACGTGGTGACCGCCCGCGGCAAGGTGGAGACGGCCGAGGCCTTTGAGCTGCTGGCCACCGAGCTGGAGGAGCACGTGAAAAACGGCACCACCACCGCGCCCTTCCCTGAGAAATACCGCATTATGTTTGAGGGCATCCCCTGCTGGCCCAACCTGAAAACCCTGTTTAAGCCCCTGAAGGCCAACGGTGTCAACGTCACCGCCGTGGTGTATGCCCCCGCCTTCGGCTTTGTGTACGACGGTCTGGACGACATGGCAAGAGCCTATTGCAAGGCGCCCAACAGCGTGTGCATCGAGCAGGGCGTGGATTGGCGCGAGGGCATCTGCCGGGACAACAAGGTCGATGGTGTGCTGGTCCACTATAACCGCTCCTGCAAACCCTGGTCCGGCTACATGGCCGAGATGCAGCGCCGCTTCACAAAGGATCTGGGCGTTCCCTGCGCCGGATTCGACGGCGATCAGGCCGATCCCCGCAACTTCAACGAGGCCCAGTATGAAACCCGCGTGCAGGGTCTGGTGGAGGCCATGGAGGAGAACATGAAGCAGAAGGAGGCCAGGGCATGAGCATCGAAGGAATTGTAAAGGAATTTACCGCCGTGGCGCAAAGCCCCAAGGAACAGCTTAAAAAGTACAAGGCGGAGGGCAAAAAGTGCATCGGCGTGATGCCCTATTACGCGCCTGAGGAACTGGTGGCTGCCGCCGGGATGATGCCTTTCGGTCTGTGGGGCAGCAACGACAAGACTATTTCTCAGGCGAAGGAATACTGCGCCACGTTTTACTGCACCATCGCCCAGCTAGACCTTGAAATGCTGCTGGACGGCACGCTGGATCTGCTGGACGGCGTGATTACCCCCACCATCTGCGACACGCTGCGCCCCATGAGCCAGAACATCCGCGTGGCTATGAGTGAGAAGCTGCCCTGCATTTTCCTGGCCCATCCCCAGAACCGCAGACCCGCCTACGGCAAGAAGTTCTGCATGGATCAGTATACCCACATTAAGACAGAGCTTGAGAAAATCTCCGGTGCCCCCATCACCGATGAAGCCCTGCGGGAGGCCATCAAGGTCTATAACCGCAGCCGCGCGGCCCGCCGGGAGTTTGTGAAGCTTGCAAGCGACCACTGCGACGTGATTACCCCTGTAATGCGCAGCGCCGTGCTGAAAGCCGCATGGTTTATGCCCAAAGCGGAGCACGCCGAAAAGCTGGAAGCCCTGAATGCAGAGCTGAAGGCCCTGCCCGCCAGCAACTGGAAGGGCGTAAAAGTGGTCACCTCCGGCATTGTCTGTGACAATCCCAAGCTGCTGGAGATTTTTGAGGAGAACAAGGTGGCCATTGCCGCCGACGATGTGGCCCACGAGTCCCGGGCCTTCCGGGTGGATGCACCCGAGACTGGCGACCCCATGGAAGCGCTGGCCCAGCAGTTCGCTGATCAGGATTTTGACGTGCTGCTCTACGATGAAAGCTCCAGCGAGAACCGCCGGGGCG
The DNA here is from genome assembly GCA_023402075.1 of Bacillota bacterium. Classification (GTDB taxonomy): domain Bacteria; phylum Bacillota; class Clostridia; order Oscillospirales; family Oscillospiraceae; genus Oscillibacter. The sequence continues at coordinate 47,723 of JAEXCS010000028.1, forward strand.
AGCATGTGGTGAGACTGGTGAAAGAGAGCGGGGCCAAGGGTCTGGTGCTGTTTATGCAGCAGTTCTGCGACCCGGAGGAGATGGAGTATCCCGCCCTGAAAAAAGCACTGGACGAGGCCGGTATTCCCCATATCAAGCTGGGCGTGGACCAGCAGATGAGAGACTTCGGTCAGGCCCGCACCGCCATTCAGGCGTTTGCGGATGTGATTTCCCTGTGAGATAAAAAAATCAAAGCTTGAATTGCGCGGGACGGCCGATTGGCCGGACTGCCGTCCCGCTTTTCCGGCCACGGCTAAATTACATGATAAGGTGGTACGATATGAGCGCATTTGGCTATTCCATGCCTTCCTATTTCCAGAACATGCCTCAGCTGGGAACGCCGCTTCAAGCGGCAAACGAGGAAAACGAAAAGACCCTGCGGGAAGTCGAAGCCGCGTATAACGCTGAGGTAGAGGCCACTCTGGCCGCAGGACGCAGCGACGAGTCCCTCAACCAGGCCGGGCAGATGACCGCAACCCAGCGGGTGAACCTTCTGGTAGACGAGGGTACCTGGTGCCCGCTGGACAGCCTCTATAACCCCGGAGACAACAAGGACGGATCCACCGGCGTGCTGATCGGCATGGGCAAGATTCAGGACAAGTGGGCGGTGGTCATCGCCTCCGACAACAAGAAGCTGGCGGGTGCATGGGTTCCCGGTCAGGCTCTGAAGCTGACCCGGGCCACGGACATTGCCAAGATGCTTCGTATTCCTCTGGTTTACGTGCTCAACTGCTCGGGCGTGAAGCTGGATGAGCAGGAGAAGGTCTTCGCGGGCCGCGTCACCGGCGGCACTCCCTTCTATCGCCACGCCGAGCTGGAGCAGATGGGCATTCCTGTGCTGGTGGGTATTTACGGAACCAACCCCGCCGGCGGCGGCTATCACGCCGTCAGCCCCACCATCCTCATCGCCCATGAGAAGGCCAACATGGCCGTGGGCGGCGCAGGCATCGTGGGCGGCATGAATCCCAAGGGCTATGTGGACGAGGAAGCCGCCGAGGCTTTGATCGACGCCACCGTCAAGGCCGGAAAGATCGATCCTCCCGGCGCGGTGCACATTCACTTCGGCGAAACCGGCTTCTTCCGCGAGGTTTACTCCGGCGAAGAGGGCGTTTTGACCGCCATCAAGAAGTATATGGACGCCATCCCCGGCTACAACGAAAACTTCTTCCGGGTGGCGGACCCCATGGAGCCTGCGCATCAGGGCGAGGAGCTTTATACCCGCGTGCCCGCCAACCAGAAGCGCGCCTATGACATCCGGGAAGTGCTGGCCTGCGTGTTCGACAACAGCGAGTTTATGGAATTCAAGAAGGGCTATGGCCCCGAAATTGTCTGCGGCCTTGCCAGAATCAACGGCCTTCTCACCGGTGTGGTGGCAAACTATCAGGGCCTGATTCCCGGTTATCCCGAGTATCGGGAGGCTGGCTCTGTAGGCGTGGGCGGCAAGCTGTATCGTCAGGGCCTGATTAAGATGAGCGAGTTTGTCACTATGTGCGGACGGGACCGCCTGCCCATCGTGTGGATGCAGGATACCACCGGCATCGACGTGGGTGACCCCGCTGAAAAGGCAGAGCTGCTGGGCCTTGGCCAGTCTTTGATTTACTCCATCCACAACGCGAAGGTTCCCCAGATGGAGATTACCCTGCGCAAGGGCACCGCTGCCGCCCACTATGTCATGGGTGGCCCCCAGGGCAACGCGCGCAACGTGTTCAGCATTGGTACGGCTGCCACCGAAATTTACGTGATGCACGGCGAAACCGCCGCTGCTGCCATGTATTCCCGCCGCCTTGTCAAGGACAAGAAAGAGGGCAAGGCCCTTCAGCCTACCATCGACAAGATGAACGAGCTGATTCAGGAGTATACCGAAAAGTCCCGCCCCGCTTCCTGCGCCAAGGCCGGGCTGGTGGACGAGATCGTGGAAATGCCCAAGCTGCGCAACTACATCTGCGCATTCGTGGGCGCGGCCTATCAGAATCCGGAATCCATTTGCCCCTTCCACCACATGATGACGCCCAGAATTATCCGCGACTGGGACCGTTTGATGAACAAATAAGAAAGAGAAGCAGCCGCTTCTTGAGGTAAATGTATGATTCACGGTAGTATGAGCCTGGGCGTGGCAGGCATCGTCAGCCTTGTCAGTATGGCGGTGGTGTTCGTTGTTCTGCTGTCGCTCTACGCGATTATCACCGCGTTTGGAAAGGTCTTCTCCCGAAAAGAAGACAAATGAACGAAGAAAGGAAAGCGTTTGCTTCTTAAGGTGAATGTATGATTCAAGGTAGTATGACAATGGGGCAGGCAGGTATTGTCAGCGTTGCCAGCATGCTGGTTGTGTTTTCTGTTTTGCTGCTGCTCTATGTAATTCTGATTGTGTCCGGCAAGATCGCCACCCGAAACGCAGGCAAGGCCGCGCCCGCCAAGGCTCCTGCTGGAACCGTGGCCGCGCCGGCGGCCGCGCCAAAGCAGGACGACGCGGAGCTGATTGCCGTTCTCTCCGCGGCCATCGTGGAATATGAGCGGGCACGCCGCAACCCCTTCATCCGCAACGGGCGGGATTTAGACTGAACGTCTTTTGATTCCAAGCTTGAAAGAAAAATAAAATTCATATTTGTTTTTAAGGAGAAATTGACATGAGAGCTTATACGATTACCGTCAATGGCAAGGCTTATGACGTTCAGGTGGCTGAGAACGATGCTTCCGCCCCCGCCGCCGCCCCCCGCATCCAGAGCGTGACTCCTGTTGCCGCCCCTGTTGCTGCTCCTGCCGCAGCACCCGCCGCCGCTCCTGCTCCTGCTGCAGCACCCGCTCCCGTTTCTGCAGGAGAGGGCACTGTCACCGCCCCCATGGCAGGCAAGATTCTGTCTCTTCCCATCAAGGCGGGCGATGTCGTTGCTGCCGGTCAGGTTCTTTTGACCTTTGAGGCCATGAAGATGGAAAACGAGATTATGGCTCCTTGCGCGGGCACGGTGTCGCAGGTGTTTGTTAAGCTTGGCGAGCAGTTTGACGCTGGCGCTCAGTTGGTTCAGCTGGGTTAATCGGAAAGGAGCTTTCCGAATGGAGTTAATAACTGGAACGATCACGGGGCTTGCCAGTACGTCGGGCTTTGCTACGATGGACTTGCGGCAGCTGATTATGATCGCCGTCTCTTGCGTGCTGCTGTACCTTGGCATTGTCAAAAAGTTTGAACCCCTGCTGCTGGTTGGCATTGCTTTTGGTATGCTGCTGACGAATCTTCCCGGCTCGGGAGTGTTTCACCCTGAGTTTTGGGGTGTGGACGTGAACTATGGCACTGTTCTTCATGACGGCGGCCTGCTTGACCTTTTGTATATCGGCGTGAAGACCGGAATTTATCCCTCCCTGATTTTCATGGGCGTGGGTGCGATGACCGATTTCAGCCCCCTGATTGCCCGTCCGTCCTCTCTGTTTATGGGCGCTGCGGCTCAGGGCGGCATCTTCGTGGCGCTGCTGATGGCCACTGTCATGGGGTTTGCCCCCAAGGTTGCCGCATCCATCGCCATCATCGGCGGCGCCGACGGCCCCACCGCTATCTGGCTGACCAAGATTCTGGCACCGGAGTATCTGGGTCCTATTGCCATCGCGGCTTACTCCTACATGGCTTTGATTCCCCTGATTCAGCCGCCCATCATGAAGCTGCTGACCACGGAGAAAGAGCGGAAGATCAAGATGGATACGCTGCGTCCTGTATCCAAAACCGAAAAAATTGTCTTCCCGATTATGGTTTCCATTGTCACCTGTCTGGTGTTGCCCTCCGTGGCGCCTTTGCTGGGTTGCCTGATGCTGGGAAACCTCTTTAAGGAGTGCGGCGTGACCGAGCGTCTCAGCGACACCGTGCAGAATGCGCTGATGAACATTGTCACCATTTTCCTCAGCATCTCTGTGGGCGCAACCGCCGTGTATGACCGGTTCCTCAGCTGGGATACCATTAAAATCATTATTCTGGGCCTCATTGCTTTCTGCTTTGCCACCGCCTGCGGCGTGCTGTTTGGAAAGCTGATGTGCGTCCTCTCCGGCGGCAAGATCAATCCTCTCATCGGCTCCGCCGGTGTGTCCGCCGTTCCCATGGCGGCCCGCGTGTCTCAGGTGGTGGGCCAGAAGTACAATCCTTCCAACTTCCTGCTGATGCACGCCATGGGCCCCAACGTGGCCGGCGTGATTGGTTCTGCGGTGGCGGCGGGCTGCCTGCTGAAGCTCTTCGGCTAAGCCGCGTTGGAGGAAAGTCCGTTGCACTAGGTTTTCGCCTGTGGCGAAAACCGCGCTGCGCTTCCTTGCGTATCCCTTGCTCCGGCGTAAACGCTTCTCTGGTTTGCGGCGGAAGGACATGGGGAGGGACGAAAGGTCCACTGCGCCGGGAATACAGGTAAGTTGTTGAAAAACAAGAAGAGGGGCTGCCGCGAAATTGCGGCAGCCCCTTGCCGAACTTTGATGAAATTTTACTTGGAGGAACTATGAAAGAACTGAACAGTACAAAGGATTATATTGCCTCGCCGGAGCTGCTGCGAGTGGCAGAAATTGCCCGCGCGCTTCAAAAGCCCCTGCTCATCAAGGGAGAACCGGGTACCGGAAAGACCATGCTGGCCCAGGCGGTGGCGGAGTCTCTTGGGATGGAGCTGATGGTGTGGAACATTAAGTCCACCACCAAGGCGCAGGATGGCCTGTACGTTTACGACACGGTGGCCCGCCTGTATGACAGCCAGTTTGGCGAATCCGGAGTCAACGACATCCGGAAATATATCAAGCTGGGCAAAATGGGCGAGGCATTCCGCGCTGGGGAACAGGTGGTCCTTTTGATTGATGAAATTGACAAGGCTGATCTGGAATTTCCCAACGACCTTTTGTGGGAGCTGGACCGCATGGAGTTTTACATCCCGGAGACGAAGGAAACCGTCCGGGCAAAGCACCGCCCCATTGTCATTATCACCTCCAACGCGGAAAAGGAACTGCCGGACGCCTTTTTGCGCCGGTGCATCTTCCATTATATCGCGTTCCCCGATGCGCCTATGATGGAGCAGATTGTCCGCGCCCATTATCCGGATTTGGACAGGCAGCTTTTGGAGCAGGCGTTGGGGCAGTTTTACGCCCTGCGGAGCCGCAGCCTGCAAAAAAAGCCTTCCACCAGCGAGCTTTTGGACTGGGTGCAGGCCCTGAGCATTGGGGGAATTGATCCGGAACTGCTGCACAAAACGCTTCCCTTTGCAGGGGTTTTGCTGAAAAAGACAGAGGACTTGGACGTCATCGGGCGGCGGTGAGCGGATGTTTACGGGATTTTTTTACGCCCTGCGCCGACATGGGCTGGACGTATCCTTAAATGAGTGGCTCACGCTGATGGAGGCCTTGCGTCTGGGACTGCACGGCTCCCAGTTGACGGATTTTTACCGGTTGGCCCGCTGCGTGCTGACCAGAAGTGAAGCGGACTTCGACCGGTTTGATCTGGCCTTTGCGGAGTATTTCCAGGATGTGGAGTCCGTCCGGGAGCTGCCGGAGGAGTTTTTGAGCTGGCTGGCGGAAGCGATGCCGCAGCGGGAAATTGACAAAGAAGCGGTAGACGCTCAATTTGGCGGCGGCCTGAACCTTGAAGAGCTGAAAAAAATGCTGGCTGAGCGCCTTGCCGAGCAGACGGAGCGCCACGATGGCGGCAGCAAATGGGTAGGCACTGGGGGAATTTCTCCGTTTGGTCACGGGGGCTATAATCCCGCGGGAATACGCATCGGCGGACCGGGACGGCACAGAAGCGCCGTACAGGTGGCGGCGGAGCGGGATTACCGGGATTTCCGGCAGGACGCGGCGCTGGAGCTGCGGCAGTTTCAAATGGCATTTCGTAGGCTTCGGAATCTCACGGTGAAGGGGGACGGGCCGAAAGACCAGCTTTTGCTGGACGAGACGGTGCAGGCCACCAGCGACAACGGCGGTTTTTTAAACCTGCAATTCGGCCGGCCCCGGAAAAACGACGTGCGGCTGCTGCTTTTGTTTGATTCCGGCGGGTCCATGTGGTCTTATTCCCGCCTGTGTGCCAGACTGTTTCATGCGGTCCACGAGGCCAGCCACTTCAAGGAACTGAAAACCTATTATTTCCACAACTGCGTGTATGACGATCTGTTTACTACAACGGAGTGCAGCTATCGGGAGAGCGAGAGCACAAATGGGGTGCTATCAAAGATAAACTCCTCGTGGAAGATCCTGTTTGTAGGAGACGGGGCCATGGCCCCGGAGGAGCTTTTGAGACGGGGCGGAAGTCTTGACTATTACTGCACAAATCAAGAGCCGGGCATTGTCTGGCTGCGGCGCTTTGCGGAAAAATCCGCTCACATAGCCTGGCTGAATCCCGTTCCTCAGGAGCGGTGGGACTATACCAGAGGGAGCCACACCATTCACAGAATCCGAGAGGAAATTCCCATGTTTCCCCTGAGCATCGACGGGCTGGACGCCGCGCTGCACCATCTGATGGCACCGCGCTAGGCGATTCGGGAAATGGTCGGCAGTGAAGTTTTCACACGGTGCAAAATTTATATGCAGATGGATATGCATAAATACAAATAATATACAGAAATAAACCGTCAAAATGGCCAATAAAGAGCGCTGCTTATAGGAAAAATGCTGTATGATTAAGAAAATAAACTAAGTTTAAGCAAATAATTATACATTTTTTCTGGAAAAGTATTGACATTATGCATTTGGCGTGATAAGGTATAGCAATCTCAAGGAGGAAGTTGATTCTCCTGAAAAGAGTGAGTAACGTCCGCTGTGCGGGCAAGCAGATTTTTGGAAAAGGATGCGAATATGATGAAAAAGTTTTTTGCGCTTGCGCTGAGCCTTGCAATGGCTCTGTCCCTTGCAGCCTGTGGGAATTCCGGCGGGTCCGCCGGTTCTTCCGCGCCTTCCGGATCCGTCGGCAGCGGCTCCGGCTCCGCTGAGGCCGGAATCCAGACGGTGACGGCCGGCAAGCTGACCGTGGCCACCTCTCCCGACTTTGCGCCCTATGAGTTTTATGCCATTGATGAAAACGGCGACGCGCAGCTTGCGGGCTTTGATCTGGCGCTGGCCGGGTATATTGCCGACTATCTGGATTTGGAGCTGGAGATTGTCCCCATGGACTTTGACGGCGTGCTGGCCGAGCTGAATGCCGGAAACGTGGACATTGGTCTGGCCGGTCTCAGCCCCGACCCCGACCGTATGGACGCCATGGACTTTTCCGACACGTACTATGCGGGCGGCCAGTCTCTGGTGGTCACCCAGGCCAACAAGGACAAGTGGGCCTCTCTGGCAGAGCTGAACGATTCCTCTTTGTCCATCGGCGCGCAGCTGGGTTCCATCCAGTATAAGCTGGCGGTGGAGAACACGCCCGACGCAGACATCATCCAGCTTGCCAAGGTGACCGACGTGGTCTCCGAGCTGCTGGGCGGCAAGCTGGACGCCGGTTTCGTTGAGACAGTGGTGGCCCAGAGCTATGCCAAGAACTATCCCGATCTGTATGTGGCCTTTGATGTGCCCTATGACGTGAAGGGCTCCTCCGTGGGCGTGCAGAAGGGCAATGCTGCCCTGCTTGCCGGTGTAAACGAAGCGATTGCCGCTGCGCTGGCGGACGGCTCTATGGACGATTTTGTTGCCACTGCCAACGAGCAGGCCGGCGGTGATATTCACGAGGGTCTGCTGGAAAGCGGCGCGTCCTCTGCGGCCGCTTCTTCTCAGGCGGGCTGAGATTCATCCGTAATAACCGTGATTCCTCCCCCCATTTCGGCGGGGAGGAATTGCGCCGTTCACAGGATCGGCAACCCCATCATTATCCGAAAGGAGCCCCATGATGAATGTCTCCAAAGCGGGCTTTGAGGCCGTATTTCAGTATTCCGGGATGTTTAAGGAAGGAATGCTGTGCACCATCTATCTCTCTTTTTTCACGGTGATTCTGGGCTTTGTGCTGGCTTTGGTGCTGGCCGTCATGCGCATGTCCGATATCAGACCCTTGCGGTTTCTGGCGCTGGATCAGCAGGGCCGTCTGCGGGAGCAGGGGTTTTTATTTGCTCTCAGCCGGTTTAATCCCGTCAGCTTTATTGCCACGGTTTATGTGGAAATTTTTCGGGCAACGCCCTTGCTGGTGCAGTTGTTCATCGTGTATCAGGTGCTGTTTCACAAGGATGTGATCAATCTGCCCGCGGTGACCATTCTGGGCTTTGTAAAGCTGAACCGTTTTCTTCCCGGCGTGGTGGCGCTGGCGCTGAATTCCGGCGCATATGTGTCCGAAATCATCCGCGCGGGCGTACAGTCCGTTGAAGGAGGGCAGACCGAGGCAGCCCGTTCTCTGGGTCTTACGCAGGGACAGAACATGCGTTACATCGTGCTTCCTCAGGCCATTAAGAACATACTGCCCGCCATCGGCAACGAGTTTGTCACCATCATCAAGGAGTCCGCCGTCACCTTTACCATCGGCGTTGCGGATTTGATGGCCGCAGTGAAGGCGGCGCAGGCCGGTTCCTTCCGGATTCTGGAGCCGCTTTTGGTAGTGGCCGCGCTCTATTTCTGCCTGACCTTCCCCACCAGCAAGATTATTGCGTACTTCGAGAGGAGGATGAGCCGTGGCGACAAGCGGTAGACTGATCCGGGTCACCGGACTGAAAAAATACTACAACAAGGGCGTCATCAAGGCTCTTGACGACGTGACGGTGGACATCAACCGGGGGGACGTGATGGTGGTCATCGGCCCCTCCGGCTCTGGAAAATCTACGTTTTTGCGCAGTCTGAATCTGCTGGAAGCGCCCACGGACGGCTCCATTGTCTTCAACGGGGTGGACATCACCAAAGCCAGGGTGAAAACCGAGGGCGGGAAAACCGCGCGGGTGAACATCGACGAGCACCGCCAGAAGATGGGGATGGTGTTCCAGCACTTCAACCTGTTTCCCCACAAGACCATTTTGGAAAATATGACGCTGGCCCCCATCAAGGTGCGGGGCGTGAAAAAGTCCGAGGCCGAGGAAAAGGCCCTGAACCTGCTGGACCGTGTGGGCCTGAAGGACCGCGCAGGTGCGTATCCTATCCAGCTTTCCGGTGGGCAGAAGCAGCGGGTTGCCATTGTGCGCGCGCTTGCTATGGAGCCTGAGGTGATGCTGTTTGACGAGCCTACCTCCGCGCTGGACCCGGAGATGGTGGGCGAGGTGCTGGACGTGATGAAGGGTCTTGCCCGAGAGGGGATGACCATGGTGGTGGTCACCCATGAGATGGGCTTTGCCCGGGAGGTGGGCAACCGTGTGCTGTTTATGGCGGACGGTAAGCTGCTGGAGCAGGGCAGCCCCGACGATATTTTCAATTCCCCCCAAAATCCCCGTTTGCAGGAATTTTTGAGCAAGGTGCTTTAACAAACGCCCCCGCCGGACCGCCGCGCGGCGGTCCGGCGGGGGTTTGTGCTGTCATGGGACGCTCCTTAAGGGGCGGATTCCGGCGGAAAAATGAGAACAAAACGAGGCGGAGCTGCGGCCCCGTGGAAAAGGAGCGATGAAATGATCGACAATGAAAAGCAAAAGGCGGTTTCCGCCATTGAGGAAAAGGCGGAGCTGATTACCCGGACAGCGGACTCTATATGGGAGTTCGCGGAGCTGTCTTTGCAGGAGGAGCGGTCCGCCGCGCTGTATTGCGAGGTATTGGAAAACGAGGGGTTTGCCGTGGAGAAAGGGATTTGCAATATTCCCACGGCCTTTTCCGCGTCCTTTGGCTCGGGACGACCCATCATCGGTATTTTAGCAGAATATGACGCGCTGTCTGGCCTGTCCCAAAAGGGTGGAAGCCTTGATCGGGAGGAGCTGATTCCCGGCGGCTGCGGACACGGCTGCGGACACAATCTGCTGGGCGCCGGGGCCTTAGCTGCCGCAATTGGCGTGAAGGCATATCTAGAGGAGACGAAGCGCCCCGGCACTGTGGTGCTGTATGGCTGCCCCGGTGAAGAGGGCGGCGCGGCAAAGGCATTTATGGCCCGGGACGAGCTTTGGCGCGGGCTGGACGCGGCGCTGACGTGGCACCCGGAGGATCGAAACGAGGTGGCAACTGGGTCCTCAAACTCCTGCATTCAGGTGCAGTATCGCTTTACCGGCGTGGCGTCCCACGCTGCGGGAAGCCCGGAGCATGGCCGCAGTGCGCTGGACGCAGTGGAGCTGATGAACATTGGCGTTCAGTTTCTGCGGGAGCACATGAGCGACAAGGCCCGGGTCCACTATGCCATTACCGATGCGGGTGGGCGCAGCCCCAACGTGGTGCAGCCCCGGGCGACGGTGCTGTACATGGTCCGCTCCAACCACGTTTCTGAAGCGGTTGCACTGCAAGCGCGGGTGGACCGGATTGCCGAGGGCGCCGCGCTGATGACCGACACCACCTTTGAGCGCACGTTTATCGACGGGCTGGCAGACACTGTGAGCAACCACACGCTGGAAAAGCTGCTGCATGAAAATTTTTCCGCGCTGGGTGTTCCCGCCCACACAGAGGAAGAGAGGGCTTTTGCTGATGCTCTGGCCAAAACCTACGATGGTGCGGACTATCTTCCGGGAATCGGTTGCGATTACAATTCGGAATATGCGGAAAGAGTTAAAACTCTACGTAATGAAAATGGCGGCGCAATGAACGAATTTCTTCTGCCTTTGTATCAGGGAGAGGCGTTCAAGCCCGGCTCCACCGACGTGGGCGACGTGAGCTGGCAGTGTCCCACGGCGCAGATCCACGTGGCTGCCTGGCCAAACGGCTGCCCCGGCCACAGCTGGCAAAATGTCTCCTGCGACAAAACCGCCATCGGCCACAAGGCCGCCGTCCACGCGGGGAAGGTACTGTGCGCCGCCGCCATCGATCTTTTGAACGGTCCCGAAATTTTGGAGGAGGCCAAAGTGGAATTTCTTCGCCGCACGGCGGAGGGGTACACCTGCCCGATTCCCGCCGGGGCCGTACCCACCGTGCCGGATTAAGGGTACTGTTTTTTTGGAAAGCCCGGCTTTAGCCGAGCTTTCCCAAACCAAAAAAGCAGTGAAAAAAAGTGACTTTGGCTCAGCAGACAACGTACCTGAGGTATGACAAATTTGCAGTCAAAAGAGTGTTTTTTGTTATAAATGTCTTATAAACTTTAATTCTAAGCGTTTGATTTATGAAAACTGCTGTCATTTTTCCGGTTGACATTCGCGGGTTACGCCGCTACAATAAGACCAACCCATTTGAGTCCCCACAGCGGGGGAGCCGAAAAATTTTTGGAGAGGAGCCTGACGGTTATGATGTTTAACAATCGTTTTTATACCGATATGACCGCGTCTGCCAATCGTGCAGAGGCTTCTTTCCCCTGCACTCGTTCTGCCTCCAATATGAACATTGTTGCCCTTCTGGACGCCGTTATTGCGGCGTCCATTATTATTATTGCCATGATTACCGTCAGCCTGATTAGCACCATTCTGGTAGTAGGGCTGCTGCTGGCAATTCTGGTATTAGTATTGGTACTGGTAGGGCTGCTGATTATGGAGAAAGTGAATAGATGCAGGAGACGTGTCACCGCATAATTTTCGTTACGAAAAGCGGCTGTGCTCTTGGAGCACAGCCGCTTTTTTGTATAAGCTGAGCGTTTGCGGCGGGAAACGGACCGAACGGCCGTCGGTTCTGGCTCCGCCGGAAAACCACCCTGAATAAGGATTTTAAAGGAGATTGTAATGATGAAAAAGAAGAAAGTTTTGAGCTTTGTCCTTGCTGCCGCCATGATGGCTGCCCTTGCCGGCTGCGGCAGCAACGGCGGAACCTCCGCGCCCGCCGCGTCCGGCGGCAGTGCTTCCGGCTCTGCCGGGGCAGCGTCCGCCGCCATTAAGATCGGCGGCATCGGCCCTCTCACCGGCGGAGCTGCTACTTACGGAATCGCCACCCGCAACGGTGCGCAGATCGCGCTGGACGAGATCAACGCGATGGGTGGCCTGCAGTTTGAGATGAACTTCCAGGATGACGAGGCCGACCCGGAGAAGGGTGTCAACGCGTATCACACGCTTCAGGACTGGGGCATGCAGATTGTATACGGCTGCACCACCACCGGTTCCTGCGTTAACGTGGCGGCTGAAACCTATGCCGACCGTTACTTCCAGCTCACGCCCTCCGCTTCCTCCACCGACGTGACCAAGGGCAAGGACAACGTGTTCCAGATCTGCTTCACAGACCCCGGTCAGGGTATCACCGCCGCCGACTATGTGGCAGAAAAGGCGCTTGCCAAAAAGGTTGCTGTCCTCTATAACAACGGCGACGCTTATTCCACCGGCATCGCCACCGCCTTTGCCGCCGAGGCCGAGGCCAAGGGGCTGGAGGTTGTCTCCACCACCACCTTCCCGGACGACACCAACACCGATTTCTCCGTTCAGCTTGCCGATGCGAAGAACAACGGCGCTGAGATGGTCTTCATGCCCATCTACTACACGCCCGCCTCTCTGGTGCTGAATCAGGCCAAGAGCATGGGCTATTCCCCCATCTTCTTTGGCGGCGACGGCATGGACGGCATCCTTGCCATGGAGGGCTTTGACACCACGATTGCCGAGGGCCTGATGCTGATGACTCCCTTCAACGCCTCCGACGCCGCTTCCGCCGATTTTGTTGCTAAGTATGAGGCGGCCTACGGCGAAACCCCCAACCAGTTTGCCGCCGACGGTTACGACTGCATCTACGCCATCTATGCCGCCTGCCAGAAGGCCGGTGTGACTGCCGAGATGAGCCACGAGGATGTGTGCGAGGCGATGGTCGCTGCGTTCACGGCTTCCGACTTCAGCGTGGACGGCCTGACCGGCACCGGCATGACTTGGGGCACCAACGGTGAAGTCTCCAAGGCTCCCATGGTTGTAAAGGTTGAGAGCGGCGCTTACGTGACCATGTAATTTCCGGTTTCACGGATGCGAGAACTGGAAGGCCCCTTTTGGGGCCTCCCGGTTTCCGCCGTTCCGGCCGGGAGGATACGGCTCGCCATGGCGGGCCGGGACCTCCTGACCAGAACGCATCAGAGAAGTCCCGCGCCGATACTGGCGCGGCGGCGCTTTAAATTTTGGAAGGCAGGTATCTCTTGCTATGACGATTCTCTCCAATCTGATTGGCGGCATTGGCCTGGGCAGTATTTACGCAATTATTGCCCTGGGCTACACCATGGTTTACGGCATTGCAAAAATGCTGAACTTCGCCCATGGCGACGTGATTATGGTGGGCGGCTATTTATGCTTTATCACTGCGTCCTCCCTTGGCTGGCACCCGGTGCCCGCCGTGCTGCTGGCAATTGCCGGGTGCACGCTGCTGGGCATTGCGGTGGAGCGGCTGGCGTATAAGCCGCTGCGCTCTGCCCCCTCTCTTGCGGTGCTGATTACCGCCATCGGTGTGAGCTATTTTCTGCAAAACGCGGCGCTGCTGCTGTGGGGCTCCGACACGAAGATTTTCCCCAATTTCTTTACCTTTGGCGGGGAGCGGGGTGTGTCGCTGTTCGACGGGCAGTTGAACATTGCTTATGTGTCCATGATAACAGTGGCGGTTTGCCTTGTGATTATGCTGGCGCTGACTGCGTTTACCGGCCGCACCAAAATGGGAAAGGCCATGCGGGCCGTGTCCGAGGACAAGGGTGCGGCGCAGCTCATGGGCATCGATGTGAATTTCACCATTTCCATGACCTTCGCCATCGGTTCGGGACTTGCCGCCGTGGCGGGGGTATTGATGTGTTCCACTTATCCCACGCTGATTCCCACCACCGGCTCCATGCCGGGCATCAAGGCGTTCACCGCCGCCGTGTTCGGCGGCATCGGTTCCATTCCCGGGGCACTGCTTGGCGGACTGCTGCTGGGCATCATCGAAATTTTTGCCCGAGCCTATATTTCTACCGAGCTGTCCGATGCCATCGTGTTTGGCGTGCTGATTGTCGTGCTTCTGGTGCGGCCCACGGGGCTTTTGGGCAAGCAGCTTCGTGAGAAGGTTTGAGGTGAGAGGGATGACTACAAAACTGAAACGCATGGCACCCTCCACCCGCTCCGGCATGATTACGTATGCAATGGTTATATTGGTGTATGTCGTGATGCAGGGGATGCTTTCCGGTGGGGCGCTGACCTCTTCCATGAAGGGTATGCTGGTGCCCGTGTGCGCGTATATCGTCATGGCGGTGTCCTTGAATCTGACCGTGGGCGTGATGGGCGAGCTGAGCCTTGGCCACGCGGGATTTATGAGCGTGGGCGCGTTTACTGCCGTCATCGCTGCGGCGGCTCTGGAGGGCGCGATTCCCGCAGGCCCGGTGCGGCTGGCTGTTGCCATGGCCGTGGGCGGCGCAGCTGCGGGACTGGTGAGCCTGATTGTGGTGGTGCCGGTGCTGCGGCTTCGGGGCGACTATCTGGCCATCGTGACGCTGGCCTTTGGCGAAATTATTAAAAATATCATGAACTGCGTTTATGTGGGTCTGGATGCGGAGGGGCTTCACTTCGGCATGAGCGCCGCCGCCGTAAATCTGGCGGCGGACGGGGAAATGCTGCTGCAAGGCCCGATGGGCGCGGTGGGCATCTCCAAGCTGTCTTCCCTCACCGCAGGCTTCCTGCTCATCATGGTGACCCTTGCCGTGGTGCTGAACTTTGTCCACAGCCGGGCAGGCCGAGCGGTGATGGCCCTGCGGGACAACCGCATTGCCGCTGAGTCCGTGGGGATTTCCCCAGCCCGGTACAAGATGATGGCCTTTGTTACCTCCGCCGTGCTGGCTGGGTTTGCGGGGGGGCTGTATGCCATGAACTTCTCCTCCATTCTTGCGAAAAAGTTTGACTTCAACACCTCGATTCTGGTGCTGGTGTTCGTGGTGCTGGGAGGCATGGGCAATATCCGGGGTTCCATCATCGCCGCTGCCGCGCTGACGATCCTGCCGGAGCTGCTGCGCCAGTTTGCAGACTATCGGATGCTGGCCTACGCGGTGGTGCTGATTCTGGTGATGCTGTTTACCAATAATCCTGCCCTCAAAGCGTTTTTTGCCCGATTCAAACTTGGGCGCTCTGCCGGAAAGGAGGCCGCCTGATATGTTTTCAAAGCTGATTCCCGTCCCCTCCGGGGCGATGGTCCCGGACCGGGACGCTGGCAAAAGCCCCATTCTCGAGTGCATCAATCTGGGCGTCACCTTCGGCGGCCTGAAGGCGGTTGAAAATTTCAACCTGACCATCGGGCGCACGGAGATTGCGGGTCTCATCGGCCCCAACGGCGCCGGTAAAACCACTGTATTTAACCTGCTGACCAAGGTTTATCAGCCCACCAAGGGCACGATTCTGCTGGACGGCAAGGACACTCACGGGATGAACACCATACAGGTGAATCGGGCGGGCATTGCCCGTACCTTTCAGAATATCCGCCTGTTTTCCAACCTCACGGTGGAGGAAAACGTGAAGGTAGGCATGGACAACGCCATGAGCTACAACATGTGGAGCGGTATTTTCCGCCTTCCCGGCTTCTGGAAGGAAGAGAAGGTGGCCCACGACCGGGCCATGGAGCTTTTAAGCATTTTTGACATGCAGGATATGGCCCGCGCCAAGGCAGGATCCCTGCCCTATGGGGCCCAGCGGCGCCTGGAGATTGTTCGGGCGCTGGCCACCAATCCCGGCCTGCTGCTGCTGGACGAGCCTGCGGCGGGTATGAACCCCTCGGAGACGGCGGAGCTGATGGAGAATATCCGGAAAATCCGGGATACCTTCCAGATCGCCATTCTCCTCATCGAGCATGATATGAGCCTTGTAATGAACATTTGCGAGGGTATCTGCGTGCTGAACTTCGGGCATGTCATTGCCAAGGGAAGCCCTGAGGATATCCAGTCCAACCCCGCCGTGATTGAGGCATATCTCGGCAAACAGAAGGAGGCGTGAAGGCATGAGCGTTATTTTATCCGCAGAGGACCTGAACGTCTTTTACGGCAGCATTCACGCCGTCAAGGGCGTTTCCTTCGACGTGAACGAGGGGGAGATTGTCACCCTCATCGGGGCCAATGGCGCGGGAAAATCCACCACGCTGAACACCATTGCCGGGCTGCTGCACAGCAAAACCGGCTCCGTGACCTTCATGGGTGAAAATCTGGGCAAGATTCCACCCCACAAGATTGTCTCCCGTGGCATGGCCCTTGTCCCCGAGGGACGGCGGGTGTTTTTGCAGATGAGCGTGCAGGACAATCTGGAAATGGGGGCCTATACAAAAAAGGGGGCGGAAACCAGCGGGGACATGGAGAAAATCTATGAGCAGTTTCCCCGCCTGAAAGAACGGCGCCGTCAGGTGGCCGGGACCCTCTCGGGAGGTGAGCAGCAGATGCTGGCCATGGGTCGGGCGTTGATGAGCCATCCCAAGCTTCTGATGCTGGATGAACCGTCCATGGGTCTTGCGCCGCTGCTTGTGGAGCAGATTTTTGAAATTATCCAGCGGCTGAACAAGGGGGGGTCCACTATTTTGCTGGTGGAGCAGAACGCACAGATGGCTCTTTCCATCGCCCACCGGGGCTATGTGCTGGAAACAGGAAAAATTGTAACCACCGGTCCAAGCCGTGAGCTTTTGGCGTCTCCCGCCATTAAAAAGGCATATTTGGGAGGCTGACTTGTGCGGAAATTGTTTCCGTGGCTTTGGGAGAGTCCGGAGACAGTCCGCAGTGATAACCGCCCCTGATGAAGAAGTTCATCAGGGGCGGCTTTTTTGATTTTTTCCGAGGAAGACTGCCTTCGTATAAAAATTACGACGTTTTGAATTTTTTGCATAAAAAATGGAAAATATTACGTTAACCAGGCGACGTAAACTATTGCGAATAGAGTTGTTTTGAAGTAAAATAACATGCAAGAGTGAATATTGTTGCACGTCTCCGCCAAGGATTGAATGACCGCTCCGGACGGCGGGGACGTGAAAGACTGAGATAGAACGGAGATCACCCATGACGACACAGCGGAGGAAACAGAGCCGACAGAACCGGAGGGGCGGCAGCGTCCGCACACTGTATCCGGAGTGGAGGGGCAAGTGATGACACAGACCTGCAACACCTTGCTGCTGGTGGATGATATGCAGATTAACCGCGCGATTCTCTCCGCTATGTTTGAGGGAGAGTACGAGATTTTAGAAGCGGAGGACGGCGCGCAGGCGCTGACGCTGATGCGCCGGAACCGGCAGAAAATTGCAGCCGTGCTGCTGGATTTGCTGATGCCGGTAAAGGACGGATACGCAGTGCTGCAAGAGGCTGCGGGGGACGAGGACCTTTCCCGCATCCCGATCATCGTCATCACCGCCGATCACACGCCTGAAAGCGAAGTCCGGGTGTTTGATCTGTGGGCAACGGATATTATTATAAAACCCTTTGAAGCCCGCCCGGTCAAGCGGCGGATTCAAAACGCCGTGGAGCTTTACCGCCACAAGCTTCATCTGGAAGAGCTGGTGGAGGAGCAGGCCGCGCGCATCCGGGAATCCAACACCGCGCTGATCGACGGGCTTTCCTCCGTCATTGAGCACCGTAGCTTGGAGTCCGGACAGCACATCCGCCGGATTCGGGGCTTTACGCGGATTTTGCTGCGGGAGCTGGCGCAGGAACATCCTGAATACGGAATGAATGAACATACCATTGATGTGATTGCCAGCGCCTCTACGCTGCACGACATCGGGAAAATTGCCATTCCCGACGCAGTTTTAAACAAGCCCGACCGCCTGACGCCGGAGGAGTTTGAAGTGATGAAGACCCATACCGTCAAGGGCTGCGAAATTTTGGCGGGATTGGACCGGATGAGTGACCCGGAGTATTTGAGTTATGCCTACAACATTTGCCGATACCACCACGAGCGATGGGACGGCAGGGGTTATCCCGAGGGACTGAGGGAGAATAACATTCCCATCTGCGCGCAGGTGGTGGCGGTGGCAGACTGCTTTGACGCGCTGACCACGGACCGGGTATATAAGCGGGCCATTCCTGAGGAGGAGGCCAGCGATATGATCCTGCGGGGAGAGTGCGGCGCATTTTCCGAAGAGCTATTGGAATGCTTTAAAAGCGCCCAGCAGCAGTTTTTCGTGCTGGCCCGAAAATATGCCGACGGGCTGCGCCCGGTGGATGCGAGCGCGGAGGAGATGCCACGGCCCGCCCGTGCCTTTTCGGGGACGCGGACAGCCCGGAGTCAGGATAAGCTTTCCGCCATCTTCCGCCACCTGAACGCCACAGTATTGGAGCTGGACTGGAACGCGGGGAGCTATCGTCTGCTTTATCAGGCAGACCACAATTTTTCCGTGTTTCTCCAAAAGAGGACCGTGGATGATGCAGGCGCAGTGTTTGTGCGGACCTGTGTCCATCCGGAGGACCGGGAGAAGGCCATGATGCAGGTGGATGGGGTATACCATCGCTTTTTCACAGAAGGTTCCCGGGAGGATTCCAGCCGATACCGCGTTTTTGACCGGGATACTGGGGAATACGTCTGGTATCACAGCACGGTTTTGCGCCTTGGCTCAGAGGATCCCCGGCGCTGTCAGGGTTTGGCGGTGTGGCGCAGGGAAACGGATCGGGCAGGAGCAAAGGGAACACAGATGCTTTCACCCGAAAGGGAAGAGAAGCCGGCCGTGCTTTATAACAGGCTTCCCACTGCGCTGGTGCGGCGCAAAAACGACCGGGAGCTTACTGTTACTCACATGAATCGGGGCTTTTTACATTTGACGGGCTATACCGAGGAGGAGCTTGCTTCCAGATTTCAAAACCGCATGGTCTGTCTACTGGACCCGGTGGACCGGGACCGGATGCTGGCCCATAGCCGCAGGCAGCTGGCGGTGGGACGGGAGCTGCATTTGGAATATCGCCTGCACAGCGCCGATGGACGCACGATATGGGTGCTGGAGGACAGCATTTTGCGCCGGGAGGCCGACGGACGGGAGTATTTCCAGTGTGTGCTGACAGATGTCACCTCGCAGAAGCGGGTGCAGGAGGATTTGCGCCAGTGTTTGGAGCGGTATCAGGTGGCCGTCCAGCGGGAGGGGAGCATCGTCTTTGAGTGGAATGTTTTGACAGACCGCTTTTTGACCTCTGGAAACTGGGAGCTAAAACTGGGTTATCAGCCCCGCAGCTATCTTCAAAAGGCTTTGGAAAACAGCACCCGCATTTATCCTTTGGATATGAAAAACATTCTGCAATCGATTCGCTCCATCCGGGACGGCGCTTTGCGGGAGGAGACAGAATCTCGTCTGATTAATGCCGACGGGCAGTATCGCTGGCAAAGAGCCAAGGCGGCGGTGCAGCTTGGCGGGGACGGAAGACCGTGCCGGGTGATCGGCGTCATTTCAGACGTGGAGGAAGAAAAGCAGGCGGCACAGGAGCTGGCGGATCAAGCGAAGCGGGACGGGCTGACCGGACTGTTTCACAAGGAGGTGGCCCGGGAACGGATTGATGTCCGGCTTGCCGCCATGGAAGAATCGGAAGCCGCTGCCATGCTGGTGCTGGATGTAGACGGCTTCCGCCGCGTAAACGACCGGTACGGCCACGTTTTTGGCGATGCGGTGCTCTCGGAGCTGGCTGGCGTGGTGAAACGGACCTATCGGGACGGCGAAATTTCCGCCCGTATCGGCGGGGACGCATTTTTGGTTTTCTTACCGTCGGTTTTTTCCCAAAACACCGTTTTGGAGGGGGCGCACCGCCTGTTGGAGACGTGCGGAAACGCAGCCGAGCATTCGGGACGGGCCATTTCGTGCAGCGTGGGCATTGCAATGGCCGCGGCCCACGGATCGGACTGCGAGACGCTGCTTCAGCGCTGCGGTCATGCGCTCTGCCGGGCCAAAGAGGCCGGCGGGGGGATTGCCTTGCTATGCGACGGGGATTTCGCCGAAGAGAACGGGAAGGACGCGGAGCTGTCCTATGCGGAAATTGACCCGGAGACGGATGTGCAGATGGGTCTGTCCCGCATACTGGGTGAAATTTTGCGGGATTGCCGCCGATCCGGGGATACAGAGGGCGCCGTGGCCGGTGCGCTGGAGAAGCTGGGACGGCTGTTCCATGTGAGTCGGGTGTATCTATACGAAAGCTCCGCAGACGGTATGTATTGCTTCAACACCTTTGAATGGTGCGGAGAGGAAATTGCTCCCCTGCGGGTGACTGGGCAAAGTACCCGCTGCCGGAGTATGGACGGATCCTGCCGCCAGAACTTTGATGCCCGGGGGATTTTTCTCTGCAGGGAAGATGAGACGCTGCCTGCCCAACACCGAAAGCTGATGGAAGAGCGAGATGCCCGCTCCATGCTTCGCTGCGCAGTGAGAGAAAATGGGCGTCTTTTAGGCTTTTTGGGGTTTGACGACTGCCAATTCCACCGCTCGTGGACCCGGTCGCAGGCCGAGGATCTTTGCCTTGCCGCAAAGATTATTTTCACGCTTTTGACGGAAAACCGGAAGTGCGGTGAAATTCCGGAGATCACAGAAGAAAACCTGATTTGACAAAGCGGGGGAAGCCTTTTGGCTTCCCCCGCTTTTTTAAGCTTCCGGAGCAAAACTCTCCGGTATTTACTTTTTCAAAACTTCATTTCGGATATAAGTAAAGGCGGCCTCCTCGCCCTCATCCTTCAGCTTCGCAAGCATGGTTTCCAGAAGGTCGGCGGTTTTGGAATTCAAAATGGTATGGGTTTTGGATCGTTGAAAAAACCGCCACGGGTCTGCATTTTCAAAAGCCGCACCCCGGTAAATCCGGCTGGCGGCATATCGGTCGCAAAACATCTCCACCACGTATTTCACAGGCATCTCCACCCCCACCACGCCGAAGTCTCCATCTTCCTTCTGGCCATAGTCCGTCCAGTATTCCAGATGGTGGCGGTTGCGGGACTTATGGTGAATCCACGCGCTGGAGTAGCCTTTTTCCCGCCGCTCCGCGTCGTTGGGACTGCGATCCCCCTGATAATATTTCACGCCCACCCAAAATTCCTGTGGAGAGTATTTGGACAGATCGTGGGTCAGGCCCTGCCAGTACAGCCCCAACCGGAAGCAGTATTTACAAACCAGCGCGCGATGATGGTTGACGGTATGGAGATGGGCAAAAAAGCGCAAAACAGTCACCTCGGAACTATTAAAACAAATCGTTGCAACCAGTCTAACACGGTTTCGCAAAAAAAACGAGAGAAATTTTCGCATAAACCCGCCGCCTTGGCAAACACTTCCCAAAGAGGGGGAATGTGCAGATGGTGGACGCGGCGTTTTTTGGCGGAGGTGCGGCGGCTCCTGTGCCTCTTCCGGCGGGGGTGGAGCGGCCGGAAACGGTTCGGGCACTGACGGAAAAGAGATGGGAGGTGCTGGCTCTCTCCGTGGCTGGCTGTCGGCATCTTTTGGATACGCAGGAGGCAGTGTGTGCCTGCGGCACCGTTTTACTGCCAAGCGAGTGGACCGGCCTTGTCTCCCGGCAGATTCGGGCGGAGCGGGTGGTGAGCTGCGGCTTGTCCGCCCGGGACAGTCTCACCTTTTCCAGCATGGGGGACCGGGACGGGGTGGTGTGTGTTCAGCGGGCGCTGCTGCGGCCCGACGGCGGACAGGTGGAGCCGCAGGAACTGCCGCTGAACTGCCCCGGCGGGCAGACGGAGGATTTATTGACGGTGATCGGGCTGGGGCTTCTTTTGTAAAAGCAGAGCTTATCGCTAGAAATATGCAAAAAACCGTGACGGGCTTTTAAGTCTGCTTGGACGGGGATACCCCCGAAAATCCCGACCGGCTAGCGTCCGTAAACCTGCCGAAAGCGGAAATATGAAAACAATCCCCGGCGCGGCTTATTGCCGCGTCGGGGACGTTTTCATCAATAAATCGCTCAAAGGGGCGGGGTTTGGCGCGGCTTTTGCCGCCAAAGGTGCAGAAGGAGCGGCTTAGCGCTGATATTCAAATTCAAAGTCGTAGAGAGAAACGGTGTCGCCGTCCAGAATGCCCATCTCCTCCAACCGCTGATAAAGACCGGAATCCCGCAGAGTTCTGTCGAAATACATCCGGCTTTCATAGTCGTTCAGGTTCACGTTGCTCATCAGCCGCTGGAGCCACGGGCCGTCCACCACCCAAACGCCGTCGTCTGTGCGCTGGATATCCAGAGGCTGGGAATAGTCGATCACCGGCGGACGGGGGACATACTCCGGCTCGTACACCACAATGGGCGGCAAAGCCGAGAGCTGCTCGCTCACCTTGTTCATCAATTTGTCAACGCCCTGATGGGCAGCGGCGGAAATCTCGAACAGGGGATACCCCAGCTTTTCAACGTGCTTGCGCAGCCGCTCCAAATTTTCGGAATCCTCCATTACGTCGATCTTGTTGGCAGCTACAATCTGGGGCCGCTTTTCAAGGTCGGCGCTGTACTGAATCAGCTCAGCGTTGATGGCGTCAAAATCCTCCACGGGGTCCCGGCCCTCGCTGCCGGACACGTCCACCACATGAATCAGCAGGCGGCAGCGGTCAATATGGCGCAGAAAATCGTGACCCAGACCCGCGCCCTCGCTGGCCCCCTCAATGATACCGGGAATGTCTGCCAGCACAAAGGAGCGGCCCTCACCCACGTACACCACGCCAAGGTTTGGAGAAAGGGTGGTGAAATGATAGTTGGCGATTTTGGGCTGGGCGCGGCTTACCACGCTTAGCAGCGTGGATTTTCCCACGTTGGGAAAGCCCACCAGACCCACGTCGGCCAAAAGCTTCAGCTCCAGCAGCACGTCGTGGCTCTGGCCGGGGGTTCCGCCCTTGGAAAAGCGGGGAATCTGCCGGGTGGGGGTGGCAAAGTGGGAGTTTCCCCAGCCGCCCCGGCCGCCCTTGCAGAGGACATAAGGCTCTCCGTCGGACATGTCCTTGATAATTTCGCCAGTTTCCGCGTCCCGCACCAAGGTGCCCCGGGGCACCTTAATGATCAGGTTCGCGCCGTCCTTGCCGGACTTACGCGCACCCTGCCCGTCCATACCGTTGGGAGCGGCATACTTTCGCTTGTAGCGGAAGTCCAGAAGGGTGGAGAGATTGTCGTCCACCTGTAAAATGACAGAACCGCCCTTGCCGCCGTCTCCGCCGTCGGGTCCGCCTGCGGCCACATATTTTTCACGGTGGAAAGAAACCACTCCGTTTCCGCCGTTGCCCGCCCGCACGGTAATGCGGGCCTTGTCGATAAAAGAAGACGCCATAAACTGCCTCGCTTTCTTGTCGGCTGGTCAGCTCCCCGCGTCCGGCGTGTCCCGGAGGTCGGGAGCGGATCAGCCATACTTCCTAGTGTGTCCCGTTCTAAAAAAAGGGCCTCGAACGTCTGCGTTCGAGGCCCTTCCAAGGTGTTCGGTTACTGCGCCTCGTAGACGGAGACCTTCTTGCGGTCCCTGCCCAGGTGCTCAAAACGAACCACGCCGGTTGCAGTGGCAAACAGAGTGTCGTCCTTGCCCTTGCCCACGTTGGTGCCGGGATGAATGTGGGTGCCGCGCTGACGAACCAGAATGTTGCCGGCCAGAACCGTCTGCCCGTCCGCGCGCTTCACGCCCAGACGCTGGGCGTTGGAGTCGCGGCCGTTCTTGGTGGAGCCGCCGCCCTTTTTGTGGGCGAAAAATTGCAAGCCAATGTTCAGCATAATAAAGAACCATCCTTTCTTTCAGACTTGTTTTAGATGGGGAGGGGGTCAGCCCTCCAAAACCTCAATATTTTCGGGATACTCGTCATGAAGCTGGGCGAAATAGACCATCAGGCCCGTCAGAAGCGGCTGACAGCAGTCCTCCAGCTCGGCGGATAGCCCGCCGGGGAGACGAAAGCTGATGTCCGCGTCCTCATCGCTCACCTTCACGCTGGCCGCCAGACCCAGCACATCGTTTATGGTCGCGTCCACCAAGCGCACGGCGCTGGTGACGGCGGCACAAACGATGTCGCATCCGGCTTCGGCGTATCCGCTGTGTCCCTGAGCGTCGAATCCGCAGATGCGCTCGCCCTCCATGTGGAACGTAACGGTAGTCATGCCTTAGACAGAGATCTTGCCGATCTCAACCTTGGTGTAAGGCTGACGGTGGCCCTGACGCTTACGGTAGCCCTTCTTGGCATTGTACTTGAAGATACGAACCTTCTTGCCCTTGCCGTTTTTGACGATGGTGGCGTCCACGCTGGCGCCTGCCACAACGGGAGCGCCAAAGGTGGCCTTGTCCCCGTCCAGAATGGCCAGAACGCGGTCAAACTTCACGGCGTCGCCGGCTTCGTTGTCCAGCTTCTCGATGAAGACCACGTCGCCCTCTGCGACCTTGTACTGCTTGCCGCCGGTTTCAATGATTGCGTGCATATGTTTCAACTCCTTCAATACGGGCTCGCTGTCGGGGGCGGCGTCCATAAGGCGCACTTTTACCCATTCAAAGCGGCTTACTAATTATAGCGGCCAAATACGGCGTTGTCAAGCAAAAATGACCCGTTTTCGCATATTTTCCGAATCATACGGGGATTACCGGCTCGCCGGGGCGGAAAACGCGGACATTCTGCTCCTGTCTGATCTCCCAGAGGTTGCCGCAGGCGGTGGGGCAGGCGCGGTCGATGGGGTCAAACACCCGCTTCCAGCTCTCTAGAATCCGGGCCGTCTCCTCCGGGTATTTCCCGGCGTACCGCCCTTCAAAAAACTCAAAGGAATTGGTGACGCCGATGTCTTGCAGATGCTTTCGGTATGCGGCCTCGTCGGCGTCGTCCAAAGGGAGATAGCGGTGGTTGAGGACGTAGTCCCACTTTGCGTCGTCAAAAAACACAATCCGGTCCTCCGGTACGTCCAGTGCGTAGACCACCGTCCCCTCAATAGGCGGCAGGCAGTTTTTTACATTGGGTGTGCACCAGATGAACAGCTCCGCCCCCTCCGGTTTGGGGACAAGACGGGCGGCCTCCCGGGCAAACCAGTCGTAGCAGTCGAGATAATGCCCTGCCATGTCGCCGAAGTGAAGCTGTACGTAAATCCGTTGGTTCACAATGCGCCCGCCATGCTCCAGCATCAGCAAAGTCTTGTCGCTCTGGCGGGTATAGAGCCGGATTGTGTTCATGAAAAACCTCCCTTATGAAAGCTCCGACAGCGCTTGAGCAAGGGGAAGAACCACTCGTCCAAGGCTTTCCAGCGCTTGGGTAAAGTCAAAATACTCCTCTGCCTGATTGTCAAAAAACAGGTGGTCGGACACGGACTTCAGCGCGGCAAATTTTACATCGTTTCGCACGCATACCTGCGCCACAGCGCAGGCCTCCATCTCCACCAGCAGAGGATGGAAGGTATCGGCGATCCACTGGGCGCGATCACCCTTTACGGCAAACCAATCCCCGGTGGCTACCCGGCCCTTTACGGTATCTACGCCCTGTTTTTTGAGAAGGGACAGGCAGGTGTCCGGCTCCCATGTGGGAAATTCCGTCTTATTCACGGTGGAAACAAGGCCGATGGGGTCCCCCACGGCAGTGGTGTCCACGTCGTGCTGCACCAGCGTGTCGGCCACCACAAGGGAGCCGATCGCAAGGTCGGTACAGCAGCCTGCTACTCCCGCGTTTAAAATCAGCTCTGCGCCAAAGCGCAGACAGAGGATTTCGGCGGCAGCGGCGGCGTTGACCTTGCCAACACCGCCCGCACAGGCAAGGATTCCCGGTGCGACCTCAAAAAACGGAATACCGGAGACGGTTTCAATCGCTGATAGCTCCCTCGCTCCGGGTAGGGCGTGCAGCTCCGCAGGCATGGCAAATTGCAGGGCGACTTTCATAAGGTTCCTCCTGAAGTACCGGCGGGCAAAAGGGCCAGAAGCCGTTCCGCCGCCGGGAAATGACAGCTTCATTGTAACACAGGGAGCGAGACGGGGCAACGAAAAAATAGGGCGGATTGGCTCTGCCCGCAGCCAAGCCTGAGCGGGACAAGGTTTACGCAGGTAAAAGACACAGCCGGACGGGAAACCCCGCCCGGCGGCGGGCTGAAAGTGCTTCAGGAATCGTATTCGATACTGTAATAGATGCAGGCGTCCAAATCGTAAATGATAAATAGATAGTTTTCACAATTTCCATTTGGAAACTCTCTGGGGCTGTCATCCCGAAAATACCACAGACCATTGGTGACCTGAATGGCATCATTCGCTTCCTTAACGCTCCTTAACTGCAAATGCGCATACTCGGAGATAGGTGTTTTCATAAATCCATCCTCTATCAGCTTCTGTGCATACTCGTTGGATGCGTCTGGCGGAATATGAGCCGTAATAGTTGCAATCCCATCCCCATGAAACCCACCGTGGTCATCTGTTTGTGTGACCTGCGTCCCCTCCGGGAAAGGAATGTAATATTTATTATTTATGTCATCTCTCCACGCGACCCTCAGTACAAATAAGAAAAGGATCCCGGCAAAAATACCAAACCCGACCAGCGCTCCATAGAGCATGGAATGATCCCGATTTCTAGCCATAAAACTATCCTTCATACCCTTTCGGATTCTGAAACAAAATATCATTTTCCTTGCAAACCGCTGTGATCAGCTCCTGCAATTCGCCCATATCAACCGTCTCGGGATTTAGCGTTATATAAAGCGCGCACGGTCCCCATTCGCTCAGGTCAAACCACACATCGTAATTTCCGGCGGCAACCGCTTTGGCGGCATCCTCCGCACTTAAAATTGCTGGCGTATCAGGCAATACGTAAAAATCAAAAAAACTGGGGTCTGCCGTGTTGATTTCCTGATTCATCCAAAACGCAGTTGCGTCAAAGCCCTTTGTCAGAAGCGCCAGCATTTTTTCATCCTTTGCATAAATCGAAACCGGAGAACCTATATCCTCCAGAAAGCGGCGATACCGCACGGGAAAGCGTTCGGGATGGAACTTCTCTTTTTTGAAAATTTCCTATTGGAGCCGATTTTTGTCAAAATCAGTCCGGAACCGCAGATGCGTTTGATAATCTCCATACTGAGCTTTATGATTCTGCGGTCATCCTCGCCTACGTTGGCGCCAAATTCATATTGAATGTGTGTACTTGGAACGGTTTTCTGGGCCTCGTCCGTGCATTTGAGAAAGTGCAGACTACCATCCGGCGGCCAGTCATCCGGCGTCAACGTAGAGTCGTGATGCCGTGGGAAATAGTAAAGGTCCCATAAAAATTTAATCAGTCCCATATCTAATCCTCCGTGCAAGTAATATCTACGATATACCGTCCAAAGCGCTGCCGATGCCCATAAACTCCAATACGGCTCTGTGCAAGTTGAAAAAATCTACCTTTATGCCACTATATGATTTTCTTACTATGCGTTTCACACACCCGCTGAATGCGCTCCATGACATCGAATTTCGATACCGCTGCGGGGTTTATGGAAACATTTAGCTCCACATGAAAGTCTCGATAGGAAATGACGTAATCCGCCAACGAATGCACCACACTGAAGTGCGCGTCCTCATAGAGACGATCGGGGTCGATTTCCGGCGGTGTGTAAAAACCATAAACAGAGTGGTCAAAGGCGGTGGCGCAGTTTGGAATCTGATAAAAACGCTCCATTAATGCACGATTGGCTCCTTTTGTCTGCACGATAATCTCACAGTCGCCGTCAAAAAAAGTTTCCGCTTTCTGTTCGGACGCATATTGCGCAGCTAAGTTTGAAAGAACCACCTTCGGAGAGTTATTCTGAAACCAAAATTTTTTTGTGTTTGAAACTTGCAGGAGGGGAGTCTTTAGCCAAGTGAACACGGCGCAATCCTTAAGCAGTTCATCCATCACGTCCAATACGACGGAAACAAGCCCCTGATAGTCCTCTAAGGAATGCGTTGCATAGCCAAGCGACAGCCGATGTTCGCCCGCCACATTCCAGGAGAGCAGATGTTGGTCTGTCTCCCAGTCAAGGGCTTCTACTTCAATGACCTTTTCAAAAGACTTCTTTTTCTTCCCAAACATGATTAAATCACTTCCGTTATATCAATTACTTTTTGTGCAAACCAATCACCGCCATAGGAACCTGCAACGCCTAATAGCAAACCTCCGGCAAAACCGCCAATCGCGGTTCCAATCCCCGGGAATATTGCAGTCCCAATGAGCGCACCGTATTTTGCGCCGACACTTCCGCCAAGCGCCCCACCAACCCAGCTGCCGCCAAGTCTTAACGCAAGGCTTAAAACGGGGACCGCAATAAATGCGGCCGGACCGGTTGCCACGCCTGCAAGCGCGCAGTCGCTCAGGAATCGTATTCGATACTGTAATAGATGCAGGCGTCCAAATCGTAAATTTCGATCCGGAAGTCTGTGCACTCTCCGTTTGAAGTCTCTTCAGGACTATCATCCCAGAAAAGCCACAGGCCATTTGTAACCTGACCGACGTATTCCAATTCCCTGATGTCTAACAAGGTCTGCTGTGCAAAATCAGAAAGCGGCGTTTCTTTGAATCCGTCCTCCCGCAGCTTTTGCGCAAACTCCTCGGAGGCTTCCGGCGGAATATAAGCCGTATCAGTTGCGGCTCCACCCGCACGAAATCCGCGGTCATCTGTTCGCGTGAGTTGTGTTCCCTCGGGGTAAAAGGGGTGGATTTTTGAATATATATAACCGATCCCTTTGAAAAATAATACGGTGAAGAGCGGCAGCAACACAAAAAGCCCAAATCCACCTAGCACGCCATAGAGCATGGAATGATCCCGATTTCTAGCCATAAAACTATCCTTCATACCCTTTCGGATTCTGAAACAAAATATCATTTTCCTTGCAAACCGCTGCGATTAACTCCTTCAATTTGTCCACGTAAACCGTCTCGGGATTTAGCGTTACATATAGGGCGGAAGCTCCATTCTCACAGATCTGAAATTGCACAATTTCTGATTTTATTGTAATAAATTCAATTTTCTCCGGTGCTTTTTACAAATCTCCAAAAGCTGTTCAAGAATGGGATCTGTCATATGAGGAACCTCAAGCTGCAAGTAGTCATGCTCTTCGTGATAATATACCTTGATTGCGTAATCATTTTTTTCAAGTTTCGCAGAAAGTGGCGAAAGAAACCCGTAAAAGGTAAGTTCATAACGGGCTGACTCATTTTCTGGAATGCAATCCAGTAATTGATAATCAATTCCTTCTGTCGTTGTAATTACAGTTCGTCCCTTCGTAAAAATTGGCTTTTTCCCTGCCTTCAAATAGGCATGAAAAAACGCCTCTTCCCGAATGTCTTATGAAAAGATACTTTGGCATTGATTGATCACCGCCGGAAAACGGTTCAGAAGCCAAGCCGCATACTCTTTTGCCAGAGAGGCGAATTCTAAATCTCCACCTGCATCCAGCGGATAAAGGCAATAAAGCAAGTTTTCTGGATTTTCCGCTTTTTCATGTGAGTAGAATCCGCCCGAAATCAAGGCAATTTGTGCGTCTTTCCCCACGGAGGCGCATATTTTCTGCTTGGATTTTCTAAAAACCATGGTTCTCACTCCATTACTGTAATGTCAACAACATAACTTCCTAGCTTATCCCCAGCGAATGAACCTGCAACGCCTAATAGCAAACCTCCGGCAAAACCGCCGATTGCAGTTCCAACGCCAGGAAGAATGGCTGTTCCGATGCTTGCGCCCAATATGGCGCCGCCCTTGGCGCCAAGCGCCCCGCCAACCCAGCTGCCGCCAAGTCTTAACGCAAGACTCAAAACCGGGACCGCAATAAATGAGGCAGGACCGGTTGCCACGCCCCCAAGCGCGCAGTCGCTCAGGAATCGTATTCGATACTGTAATAGATGCAGGTGTCCAGATCGTAAATTTCGAATGTATAATTAAAACAGTCTCCTCCGGAAAATTCTTTATTAGGGGTATCATCTTGAAAATACCACAGACCATTGGTGACCTGAGCGGCGGCCTCTGCTTCTGTCACTCCTTGCAACTGCCTCTGCACATATTCAGAAATCTGGGTTTCTTGAAATCCTTTTTCTCGCAACTGCTGTGCAAATTCCGCGGATTTATCTGATGGGATATTGGATGTGATGGTTGCAACTCCATTTGCCGGAAATCCGCCATAGTCGTCAGTTCTGGTGTCCTGCGTTCCCGCCGGGAAAATAATGCGATCTTCCGAATTTACGTAATTTACCCATGTGAAACATAG
Source organism: Bacillota bacterium (assembly GCA_023402075.1). GTDB lineage: Bacteria > Bacillota > Clostridia > Oscillospirales > Oscillospiraceae > Oscillibacter. The sequence goes on from JAEXCS010000028.1 coordinate 77,734, forward strand.
TGCAACTAAAAGCGGCAACAAAACAAAAAGTCCAAACCCACCCAACACGCCATACAGCATGGAATGATCTCGTCTTCGTACCATACAACTACCCTTTCGGATTCTGAAACAAAATGTTATTTTCCTCGCAAACCGCTGCAATCAGCTCCTGCAATTCGCCCACGTCAACCGTTTCGGGATTCAGCGTTATATAAAGCGCGCACGGTCCCCATTCGCTCAGACTAAACCACACGTCGTACTCCCCAGCCGCAGCCGCTTCGACGGCTTCTTCCGCGCTTGCAGTTAGAGCGCTTTGCAGAAAGACGTAATAATCAAAAAAGCAGTCATCCGTTCTATCAAGCTCCTTAAATGCAGCCAGCGCGGTTTTATCAAAGCCATTGGTGCAAACGAAGAGTTCCTTATCATGCCCTGCATGGGTAAGGATCTGCGGTTGAGTTTGCTGCAAAAACCGCTGATACCGCACAGGAAAGCGATCGGGTGGAGATTTTTCTTTTTTAGAAACCTCCCTGACGGATCTTATTTTTGTTAAAACCCGTCTGGAAACACAGAAACGCTTCATAATCTCTATGCCGAGTTCCCCAATTCTACGATCATACTCATCTTCGTTTGGCGAAAATTCATAGTTCCTATACGTTTCTGGTATGGATTTCCAAGAGACAGTCCCACATTCAATAAAATGCAGACTACCGTCCGGCGGCCGGTTGTCCGGCGGTAACGTAGATTCGTGATGCCGTGGGAAATAGTAAAGGTTCCATAAAAGTTTAATCAGTCCCATATCTAATCCTCCGTACAGGTAATGTCCACGATGTATCTCCCAAGGGCATCCCCGCCTATGGCTCAGCCAATACCACCAACAAGACTCAAAACCGGGACCGCAATAAATGCGGACGGACCGGTTGCCACGCCCGCAAGCGCACAGTCGCTCAGGAATCGGATTCAATGCTGTAATAAATGCAGGCGTCCAAGTCGTAAATTTCAAACGTATAGTCCCGACAATACTCACTTCGAAATTCTTCGGGGGTATCGTCTTGAAAATACCACAGACCATTGGTGACCTGAGCGGCGGCCTCTGCTTCTGTCACTCCTTGCAACTGCCGCTGCACAAAATCGGAAAGCGGCGTTTCTTTAAATCCGTCCTCCCGCAGCTTCTGCGCAAACTCCTTGGATGCATCCGGTGGAATATGAGCCGTAACGGTTGCGGTTCCATCTCCGGGAAATCCGTGGTCATCTGTTTGCGTGACCTGCGTCCCTTTCGGGAAAAAAGGGTGGGCTTTCGAATACATATAGCTGGGCCATATGAAATACAGTGCAACTAAAAGCGGCAGCAAAACAAAAAGCCCAAACCCACCCAGCACGCCATACAGCATGGAATGATCCCTTTTTTGTGCCGCACTGCGTTTCTTCACCATCGTCATACACCTTCGATTATCACTGTTTTTTGGAATGAAATATAAATTTTGTAATTTGAAATGACTTCATCTGCCTGCGATAAGAACCCCGCGTCATTTGCCAGTGCTCCAATACCAAAATTAAACTTCACAATTTTATCATTATTTTCGCGAAATGTTCGTATCTCATCAAAATTGTATTTGTCCTCTATTTTAAAATTTATAATTACATTAAAATCAAACCGTTGGCAGGTATATTTTATTGTGCACTTTCCAATTCCTAAATACAAATCCCGGTCGCCCGTCTGTTGGAAATTCATTTCCATTGCGCCCGGCACCGCGTAGGAATCTGGGTCGTTCCTTATGTTTTCTTCCAGTTCCTGATAGGCATTTTGAAATCCATTGCTTTGCATAATTTTTTCCGTTACCCAATGAGTCTGAGAAAAGTACAGGCTGCTGGGCATACTTTCTAACGAATGCTCCAACAGCAGCGCGGCTACATCATATCCGTTTTTGCGAAGATAGTGCTCTGCACCCTGTTTCCAGATAAAGCGTTGGATGTTCTGGCGGTTATCATACAGGGCTTTTTGAATTTCAAATCCGATTGACAGTGAAGACACACCCGGAAATGTTTTAGTGCTAACATTCATGATAGCCAGCCCCATGGAAATCCGGGCGCGTACACGGTCCATATCTTCTTTGTTCAGCAGCGTTTTCTCCAAACTTTTGCGGAACTCCTCAACATACTTTGCAAGACCCTTTTTTGTCTCTTCTCCGAATACGCCGTCTTCCAGTAAATGCGGGACCATTCCTGTGGCGTTGAGCTTGCTTTGCAGCTCCCGGATTTTTGCCGGGTCGCCGCCCACAAACCACGCCAGCTTTTCTATTTTACCATTGGTCGAGCCGGTGCTGATACCGCAGCGTTCCAGCTCACCAACGGCAAGCTTCAGGTCTTTGGCGGTATCATCGGTGATGTAGTTGTTCTCCCGCTCATTGCGCTCCAGGTCCCGCTCCAACTGGTGAGCAATGGATTCCAGCGAACTTTTCAACAGTCCGTCGTAGTCGGGGCTTCCCCAGCGGGCGCTGTACATGGTTGGGACGTCCTGCCGGAAAACAACCCGCTCCATGCGGTCCAGATATTCGCGGCTCCCGATGGAGTGGCCGCACTTTCCACGGATATCCGCCGTATCGCTTCCGGCCTGATAGGCGTCCGCAACCTCCTGAAAAAAGTCCTTGACCTTTCCCTGCGCAACGTCTTCCAGAAACGACCGTTTTTTCTCGCTGCTTCCGGCGGCGAAAGCGATGCCCCAGTCCGCGGCCTTCTCAATGAGATCAATGCATTCACTTGAAAAGAAATCCGGATTGTTTTTGAGCTTGCGGATGGCGCTTTGAATTGCGCGCTCGTCGCTGAAGGGATTGCTGAAAAGGCCGGACAGGTTGAGCATGGAAATACACTCCCTGCTGTGTGAACAGGAAGTATCTGCCATTCTGCAAACATCATACAGCCCCTGAACCTGTTTTGCAAGTGCATTTCGACCCCCGGAATCAATGGAAGAGAGCCGCTTTTTATGCTCCTGCAAATCTTCGTAGATTTCCTCCACCATGTTGCTTGCCCGATTGCCGGTTTCCCGCAGTGTCGCCTGTTAGCTTGCCTCCGATGCCCGCCGCATCAGTCCGCCGAAAAAGGTGGACGGTTCACCCGACTCCAATACTCGCCGTTTCCCAAAACGGCCCCGTTTTCTCCAATTGCTTCTTTGCTCTTGCCGTACCTCCTAGTTGTGTGTTGCTAAATGAAGGCAGGCAAAGGCGGTTGTACGGCGCCGTACATTTTTGCGAAAAATTTCTGAGATTGTCGGGCGGCTCGGGACAGGGGAAAACGGAGGGAATGCCCTTCGGGGAAAAGGAAAAGCCCCGCCTTTCGGCGGGGCTGGGGGGGTTACGAGTACATGCCGTTGGCGGACATATAATCGTAAATCATTTTGCCGTGCTCCTGCTCTTCCTTCTGAATGTGGTTCAGGGCGTCGCGGGCTTTTTCGTCCTTAAACTCGAAGACACAGGTGTCGTAGAGATGGGAGGCGTGCTTTTCCGTGGAGAGTACGTCAGAGCACAGATAGCTGTCGTTCTGTTTGTCCTGTGTGTCCGCCGCGCCATAGGCCGCCTTGAAGGTGGGCTGACTTTTCTGGGACCCGCCGCCTGTGGACGGAACCGTACCCTTTTCCATCTGGGTAATGGTGTCAAGATGCTGCTGCTCGGCCTGGGCAATTTGCGTAAACAGGTCCTTTAGCTGGGGGTCTGCCGCGCAGGAGGCGTGCTTGGTGTATTTGTCCACGCAGAGCTGCTCCTGCCCCTTCAAATCCTTTAAGAGACTGCTTTCTTTTTGACTTAACTGCATAAAATCACCTCTGGCCCCAGTATGCGCGGTTCAAGGGAAAATATTCTCTGCAATTTTAAATCATGGACGTATGTTTGGCGACTTGCAAAATTGTAAAGAGAAGCGGCCGAAAGGCCGCTTCTCCTCGTCTATACAATACGCCGCGAATCAGTTCAAAGGAATTGTAATGGTGTTGTCGCCGCTCTCCCAGAAGAAGGTCAGGGTGAGGGCCACTGCCCGGTCTGTGTCTACAACCTGCTCGAAGCTGGTGGTGCGGCTATAAAGCCCGTCGCTATACCCCTCGGTTCCGGGGCCATACAGCTCATCAAGAACGGTTCCATCCTCCATGGTCAAAGACGCGGTGCACAGCGACCCAGCCTCGTTCAAGTCGGAGTTTTCAACGAGGGCGTCCAATCCGTCTCCACTGAGAGACAGGGCCAGAGACAACGGGGAGAGCTGAACGGAGTCCACCGTCACCGCGTGGCCGTTCACCTGATAGGCTTCACCGGGCGTAAAGCTTTGCATGGCATCGGTGTAGGTCAGGGACCAGGACAGGGACCATTGCCCCTCGGTCACGGTGTACATGTCCTGCTTGCCACGGTCGGCCTGAAGATTTGCAAAATCCAAAGTGATGGTTTTGCCGTTCCAGTCGATTTGCTGGGAATTGTACAGCCAAAGCTCAAAATAGCGCTCGTTGTCCGCCACGGAAAGGGAGGCGGTTTGGGCCGGGCCGCTCATGAACCCGCCGCTCCAACTAACGTGGGTCGAGCCTTCAAGATTCACGCCCAGCATTTCAAATCCACTGGCGTCTGTCAGCGCGACGCCATCTGGCGCTTGAACGGAAAAAAGCAGGTAAACGCCGTTTTTGTCTCCGAGGGTTTGCAGGGCGGATATTGTCAGTCCGTTTTCCGTAACGGACTGTTCCGGAGCGCCCACCGCCCCGGAAGAAGACAGCAGCTCCTGCTGCTTCGGGTCTGCGCCAAAGCGCCGGGCTAAGGCGTCGTCCCACTGGAAAACGTAGGCGGCTGCCGCCGTCACGCAAAGGGCAGCCACTGCCGCCGCGGCAATAAAAAGTGCTTTTCGTCTCATTGAAAATCTCCTTTCGATTCGGGCGGGGGCGCATTCGCCAAGAGCCTGCTCCACGGCTGTGTGAAAGCTCTGGGGCACGTCGGGAAACACGCTGTTCCAATCTTCATGCGTCATGTGCCGATACCTCCTTTTTCTCAAGGGCCGACCGCAGCGCAGCCCGGGCGCGGGAGAGGCGGCTTTTCACCGTCCCTGCCGGAATTTTGAGCATTTGCGAAATCTCCACCACCTGAAAGCCCTCTACATAGTGCAGCACAATTACCAGACGCAGTTCTTCCCCCAGCGCCATGATGGCGGCGTATAGCCCCGGATCCCGGCTATGGGACGGGGCTGTCTCCGGCAGTGCATAGTCCTCCAGAGACACGGTGTTTCGGTTTGCCCGGTAGAGGCGGTAACACTCGTAAATCAAAATTCTGCAAAGCCACGTTTTGAAATAATCCGGCTCCCGCAGAGTGGGAAGCTTATCATATGCGGATGTAATGGCCTCCTGCACCGCATCCGCGCAGTCGCTGTCGTTTTTCAGGATGGACTTGGAAATGCGGTACAGCGTAGGCTCTGCCGCGACAACGCGGGAAGCAAAATCATCTCTGTCCACGGCGGTTGTTCCTTTCTTGAGTGTCTGGTTGGGTACATATAAAGTCCTTTTCCGGATGGCCGATCCAAATTTGAGCTCTGCATATTAGAGGGGATTCGCAGCTAAAAGGTTCACGGATGGATGAAAGAAATTAAAAAAGTTTTCTCAAAGACGAAAAAAGACCCGGTGGAGACGGCACAAGGTAAATTTTCAGAAAAAGAGTAGAGGACAGGAAAGCGCGGCGGACCATGTTTAAGGTCCGCCGCGCGTATTTAAAAATGCAGCAATTTCATCTCTCAAGGAATAGAAGGTTACTGTTTGAGCGCCGCCGTTTTCTCATACGCGGCGATGACCGCATTCATTGCTGCGGCCCGGAAGCCGCCCTCTTCCAGCGCGCGAACACCTTGAATGGTGGTTCCGCCGGGAGAGCACACCGCGTCCTTCAGCGCGCCGGGATGCTTCCCGCTCTCCTGCTGCAAACGGGCCGTGCCTACCAGCGTTTGGCTTGCCAGCTCGATGGCCGTGGCCCGGGGCAGACCGCAGGCCACGCCGCCATCCGCCAAAGCCTCTAAAAACAAGCAGATAAACGCCGGGCCGCAGCCGGAGACGGCGCTGCCCGCGTCAATCATCTGCTCCGGCATCGCAATAAATTTTCCCGCCCCGGCCATGTCGGCAAGGAAGGCTTTCTCCTCTTCAGCGGACACGTTGGGGCTGAGAGAATACAGCGTCATCCCCTCCCCGATGGAGCAGGGGGTGTTGGGCATGACACGAATCACGGGGTAGGCATCTCCTGCCTGTTCCTGAATGTCCGCGATGGACAGGCCCGCCGCCATGCTCACCAAAATAAACCGCGTTTCCCGCGCGGCAAGGATGGGGCCGATGTCGGACAAAAGGTCCTTCATCATGTGGGGCTTTACGCCCAGAAAAATGAAGTCCGCGTTTCCGGCCACGGCTTCGCCGTCCGCTGTGCGGCAGCCCAGCTCCGCGGCAAGCGTTTCCGCCTTTGCCATGGTGCGGTTGGAGAGAAACACCTGATCCGGTTCCACTGTGCGGCATACCGCCCGGGCCAAGGCCCCACCCATGTTTCCAACGCCGATAAATCCGTAAGTTGCCATATCGTGCCTACCTTTCGTGCATTCGCCCGGCTCCGGCAGACTGTTCCGCCGGGGCCGAAACGCTTATTCCCGAATCTGGCCTTCGCCGTAAATCACGTATTTGGAGCTGGTCAGCTCCTCTAAGCCCATGGGGCCGCGGGCGTGCATCTTCTGGGTGGAGATGCCGATTTCCGCGCCCAAACCGAATTCAAATCCGTCTGTAAACCGGGTGGAGGCGTTGACGTAGACCGCCGCTGCGTCCACCTCGTTCAAAAAGTGCTGGGCGGTAAAATAGTTTTTTGTGATAATGGACTCTGAATGGCCGGTGCCATGGGCATTGATAAACTCGATGGCCTCCGCTGCATTTTTCACGACGCGGACAGCCAGAATATAGTCGTCATATTCCGCGTCCCAATCCTCTTCGCTGGCGGGGACGGCATCTCCGCCGATCAGGGTCAGCGCGGCCTCGTCGCACCGCAGCTCCACGTTTTTCTCCTTCAAAAGGGGAACGGCCTTTTCAAAAAAGGTGTCCGCTACATCCGCCGCCACCAGCACGCATTCTGCCGCGTTGCACACGGAGGGGCGGGAACACTTGGCGTTAAACAGAATTTTGGCGCCCATGTCCAAATCTGCCTCACTGTCGATATAGACGTGGCACACGCCCTCGCCGGTGCGGATGACGGGGACGCTGGCATTTTTGGATACAGCGCGAATCAGGTCCGCACCGCCCCGGGGAATCAGCACGTCCACGTACTGCGTCAGGTGCATCAGCTCGTTTGCCGTGTCCCGGCTGGTGTCCTGCACCAGCGAGATGCAGTCCGCAGGCAGACCGACGCTTTCCAGCGCGGCGCGCATCAGCTCCGCCGCCGCCCGGTTAGAGCGGATGGCTTCTTTCCCGCCCCGGAGAATGCAGGCATTTCCGGATTTCAGGCACAAAGCCGCCGCGTCGGCGGTGACGTTGGGCCGGGCCTCATAGATAATGGCAATCACGCCCAGCGGAACCCGCCGTCGTCCGATGATCAGCCCGTTGGGCCGGGTTTCCATTTTCGTCACCGTGCCAATGGGGTCCGGCAGGGCGGCAACCTGACGGATGCCCTCCACGATCCCGGAAATGCGGTTCTTCGTCAGTGTCAGCCGATCCAGCATGGCGGGACGCATTCCCGCAGCCGCGGCGGCGGCAACGTCCTCCGCGTTGGCGGCAAGCCATATGGCCTGGTTCGTTGTCAAAAAATCGGCGATGGCTTCCAGCGCGGCGTTTTTCTGCGCCGTGCCGGCAATGGCCAGCACCCGTCCTGCGGCCCGGGCCAATTGGCCCTGCCGCTCCAAGGCAGTCATAGTTTCCATGCTCCGCGCCCCCTTATTTCAAAGCTAAGAATCTGGTGCCGATTTCCGCGCCGTCCACAATGCCGTACAGGTCCTCGGTCCGCTCTCCGTTGGTAATTACCATGTCGCAGCCTGCCTCCGTGGCAATTTTGGCGGCGGACAGCTTGGTGGCCATGCCGCCGGTGCCCCGCCACGAGCCTGCGCCCCCCGCCATCTCCAGAATCTCCGGCGTCAGTGCCTCCACCCGGCGGATAAGCTTTGCGTCCGGATGAGTGTGCGGGTCCGCATCGTACAGCCCGTCAATGTCCGAAATCAGAATCAGCAGGTCGGCTTGGCACAGCTTTGCCACGATGGCGGAAAGCGTGTCGTTGTCGCCCAAAACCTTGTGCCGTCCGGTTTCAATTTCCGCAGAGGACACGGAGTCGTTTTCATTCACCACCGGGATTACCCGCATTTCCAGCAGCGCCCCGAAGGTGCTGGTAAGATGCTCTGCCCGGATAGGATCGTCCACGTCGTCTCCTGTCAGCAGAATCTGGGAGACGGTGCGGTTATATTCGGAGAAAAACTTGTCGTAAATGTGCATGATGCGGCACTGGCCCACTGCCGCCGCCGCCTGCTTAAGCCGCAGCTCCTTTGGCCGCTCCGGCATATTCAGCCGGGCCGCGCCCACGGCAATGGCGCCGGAGGACACCAGAATCACCTGATGGCCCATACCGCTTAAATCCGCAAGAACCCGCACTAGCTGCTCGATGCGGTGCAGGTTCAGCGCGCCGGAGTTGTGGGTAAGGGTGGAGGTGCCCACCTTTACCACAATACGCTGCTGCTTCAAAGTCCGTCAGCTCCCCTCAAGAGAATGATGATATATTGAAGCATTATATCATGGTGCTTTTCAAAAGGAAACCGGGTAAATTTCTAATTTTTGCAGAAGCTAGGTCAGAAAGCGAGGGATTTCATGACGGAAGAGACAAAAACAAAAAAGGTGACGGAGGAAGAAGATGCCGACACCGGAACGGACACCGGCTCTGAAAAAAACGGCACCAGTCCGGAGACTTGGCAGCAGCAGATTGTGGACAGCGGTTCCGTCACCACCAAAACCCGGCGGGGAAGCCTTCACTGCCTTACCATCATCGGGCAGATTGAGGGCCACATGGCCGCTTCCCCCAACACAAAGGCTACAAAATACGAGCATGTGATGCCGCTGCTGGCGGCGCTGGAGCAGTCCGATGAGGTGGACGGCGTGCTGTTTCTTCTGAACACCGTGGGCGGCGACATTGAGGCGGGTCTTGGCATCGCGGAGCTGATTGCGGGCATGGGCAAGCCCACCGCGTCTTTGGTGCTGGGAGGAAGCCACTCCATCGGTATCCCTCTGGCGGTGGCGGCGAAGCGGAGCTTTGCTGTGCCCTCCGCGGCCATGACGGTTCACCCTGTCCGCATGAGTGGAACGGTAATTGCCGCACCCCAGACGTACCATTACTTCGAGCGGTTGCAAGACCGCATTGTGGACTTTGTTACCCGCAACTGTGCCATCGACCGGGAGAAGTTTCTCTCCCTGATGATGAAAACCGGGGAAATGGCGGCGGACGTAGGCACCGTGCTTTACGGAGAAGAAGCCGTGGGTCTGGGGCTAATCGATCAGGTGGGCACGCTTTCCGACGCGCTGGATTGGCTGTATGGAGAAGTAAAGCCGAAATCGGGAAGAAAAAAGCGCTCCACCTGAGAGCGAGCGAAACAGGTGGAGACGGTATAGAAAAAGCGCTGCGGGAGTGAAGTCGCTCCCGCAGCTTTTTACAGGCAGATTTTAAACAGGCCGTGGCGGTTGCAGCATGCGTAAAGCGTGCCGCTTCGATAAGGGAAGCGAGCTTCGGCGCTTTGCTCCGGATAAAGCCGGATGATTTCGGACCGGTTATCCGTCACCAGCGCGAAAAAGCTAATGAAGTGATCCTTGCGCATGGAGTGGTCCAATTCTACATACCATTCGTCATCCAGCCGCTCGGCCCGCAGGCTGTGGGCCTCATCCGGCTCCTCGGCCTCCAGCGGCGGAAGACTCACACCGCAGCAGGAAAACGCACCTTCCCCCGCAGCCCACAGGACGTTTCCGCAGATAGGGCAGACGTAAAATTTGCTCCGCAGGAGATTTCCCGAGCGGTTGGCGTTGACAAAGCATTCGCCGCTCAAAAGCTCCGCCACCGAAACGCTCAGGGCAGCCGCCAAAGGCTCCAGCAGGGAAACGTCCGGCAGGCCCCGGCCGGTTTCCCATTTTGATATGGTTTTGTCGCTGACGCACAGCATCTCGGCAAGCTGGCGCTGGGTAAGCTGCTTTTTCTCCCGCAGCTCCCGGATAGCTCCGCCCGTTACATAGTGATTCATCAAGTGTGTTCCTCGTTTTCATCGGATTTTCTGCTAGGAGCAGAATACCGCGTCCCGGGCAAAATGGCAACCTACGCTCCGCAGAGTTGGTGGCAGAAGCGCTTCGGGGAATGCTCCTCCCACAGCGTTCTCAAATTGTACCTTGAATATAAGCAGTTTTTTTGATATAGTAGAGTAGTTACAGTATCTCTATTGACAGAGGTGGCTTCATTGTACTTAAAGGCATTGGAAATTCAGGGCTTCAAATCCTTTCCCGACAAAACGGTTTTGAAGTTCGGCGAGGACATCACCGCCATTGTGGGGCCTAACGGCTCCGGAAAATCGAATACCTCCGATGCCATCCGCTGGGTCATGGGAGAGCAGAGCGTGAAGGGCCTGCGGGGCGTGAAAATGGAGGACGTGATTTTCGGCGGCACCGCCAAGCGGCCCCAGCAGGGGTTTGCGCAGGTGACGCTGGTGCTGGACAATACGGAGCACATTTTCCCCGCGCTGGAGGAAGCCGAGGTGGCGGTCACCCGACGGTACTATCGCAGCGGGGAGAGCGAATATTACATCAACCGCCAGTCCGTCCGGCTTAAAGACGTGACGGAGCTGTTTCTGGACACCGGCATGGGCCGGGAGGGGTATTCTATTATCGGACAGGGTAAAATTGATGAAATACTGTCCACCAAAAGCGGCGACCGCCGGGAGATTTTCGAGGAAGCCGCCGGCATCTCCAAATACCGCCACCGCAAGGAGGAAGCGGAGCGCAAGCTTCAGCGCACGGACGAAAATCTGGTGCGCATCAACGACAAAATCGCAGAGCTTGAGTTGCAGGTGGAGCCTTTGCGGGATCAGGCGGAAAAGGCGAAGAAATACCTGATTTTCCGGGACGAGCTGAGAATTTTAGAGATTTCCACTTGGCTGGAGGATTTGGACGCGTTGAAGGCCGGGGCCAGAAAGCTGGAAAGCGACTTCCGCACCGCCGAGGCCGCCCGTGACGAGGCCCGGGTGCAGCTGGATGCGCTGTACGCCGAGGGTGAGCAGTACGGCCAGCGGATGCGGGAAAAGGATATGGAGGCGGAAAGCCTGCGAACGCAGGCTGGGGAAAAGGATGCGCAGGCGGGGGAGCAGGAATCCGCCGTGGCCGTGCTGAAAACCACCGCCGCCCACCATCGGGAGAACATTGACCGGGTGGAACGGGAGCTGCAAGCGCAGGAAAACCGGGCGGACAGCCTTTCTAAGCAGATTGAGGAGCAGGCGGCGCACATCGCGGAGATTGACCGGCAGGTTGCCGAAGAGGCCGAGACGCTGGAAGCCTTGCTGGCACAAGCGCGGGAGGCATCCCAGACAGCGGAGGGCAAGCTGACCGAGGCGGAGCAATTGCGAGCCAAGGAGACGCTGGCGGTGTCCGCGGCGGCGGACGCGCGGGCGGAGGCTTCGGCGGCGGCGGCGGAGCGCGCCCAGATTTCGGAGCGCCGGACCGCTTCGGAAACGGAGCTTGCAAGCGCCCGGGAGCGGCTGGACGAGACAGGCCGCGAAGCGAAGACCAACCGCCGCGCGCTGGAGGACGCCCGAGACGAGGCCGGGGCCGTTGCCAACATCATCGCGGGCCACACCATGAAAATGGAAGAGCGGCGGCGCAAGGCCGGGGAAGCGGCGGAGAAAGCAAACAAGCTGACCATGGACGCCGGGGCGCTGGACCACCGCATCCGGCTGCTGACGGAGATGGAAAAGGAATACGAGGGCTTTTCCAAGGCCGTCCGTCTGGTGTGTCAGGCCCAAAGCAGCCTGCGGGGCATTCGCGGGCCGGTGGCGGGGCTGATGAGCGTGGAGCGGAAATACTCCGTTGCCATCGAAATCGCTTTGGGCGCGGGACTTCAGAACATTGTGGTGGACCGGGAAGAGGACGCGAAGGCCGCCATCGGCTTTTTAAAGCAGCGGGATGCAGGCCGGGCCACCTTCCTGCCCCTGTCCGCCATTCGGGGCGACGAACTGCGGGAGAGCGGCTTGGAGCGGGAATACGGCTATGTGGGCCTTGCCTCTGGACTGGTGGAATATGACCCGCAGTATGCGGGTATTTTCCGAAATCTTCTGGGGCGCACCGTGGTGGCGGAGGACTTGGACTGCGGCATTGCCATGGCAAGGAAATATGGGAACCGCTTTCGCATTGTCACGCTGGACGGACAGGTAATGAACCGGGGCGGCTCTATGACCGGCGGCAGCGTCAGCCGCAGTGCAGGCGTTTTAAGCCGGGCGGCGGAGCTGAAGGAGCTTCACGGAAAGGCGGAGACGCTGCATCTACATCTGACCGAGGCCAAGACCGAGGCGGAGGAGCTGAATCGGGAGCTGGAAAAGGCCCGGTATGAGCTGGAGACGGCGCAGGGCCAGCAGCGGGCGACGGAGGATGAGGTTCTTCGTCTGGAGGGGCGGCAGAGCCACTTTGACATTCTGCTGCAAAGCCTGCGTGCAAGCCTTGAAACGCTGGAGGGGGAGTGCGAAGCCCTTTCTGTCCGCCTGACGGAGTGCGACAGCCGGGGGACAAAGGCGGCGGCGGATATTGCCGCCGCAGAGTCCGAGGCCGCAGCGCTTCGGGCCAGAGCGGACGAGCAGCTTTCCGGGCAGACGGAGCTACTGGCCCGTGCGGGAGAACTGAGCGAATCGGTTAGCGCACGGAAGTCCCATCTTGCCGCCCTGCGGGCGGAGCGGGAGGGCGCGACCCTCCGTGCTGAGGACTTGCAGGCATTGAAAGCCGATCTCTCCGGCGACCGCTCGGTACGGGAGGAGACGCTGGAAGCGGGACGTGCGTCCATTGCCCGGGCGGAAGCGGAAATCGCGGAGAGACAGACCCAAGCGCAGGCTTTGCGCGAACAGGGGCAGGCCCTGCGGGACCGCCTTGCGGCGCTGGACCGGGAGAAAATCGCGCTGGAAGCGGAGCGCACCGCCAAGAGCCGCGCCGGACAGGAGATGAACGAGCGTCTGCTGGATTTGGAGCGCACTGCCAGTCGGCTGGAGCAAAAAATGGCCACCGGCGCGCTGGAAGAAAAGCAGATTTTGGACCGTCTTTGGGAACACTATGAGCTGAGCCATTCCGACGCACAGGCCCAGCGGGTGGAGTTGGAAAGCCGGTCGAAAGCCAATCGCCGCATCGCAGAGCTGAAACGGGAGATTTCCGCGCTGGGCACGCCAAACATCGGGGCCATCGAGGAATTCGACCGGGTGAACACCCGTTATACCTACCTCAGCGAGCAGAGGGACGACGTGGAGAAGGCCGGAAGTGAAATTCGGGGTGTGATTGAAGAGCTGACCCGCGAAATGACCGGGATTTTCTCACAGCAGTTTAAGCTTTTAAGCGAAAGCTTTCAGTCCACGTTTGTGGATTTGTTTGGCGGCGGGCAGGCCACACTGGAGCTGGAGGACGAAAACGACATATTAAACTGCGGCATCGAGATCAAGGCCCAGCCGCCGGGGAAAACGCTGAAAACCATCTCCCTCCTCTCCGGCGGAGAGAAGGCGTTTGTGGCCATCGCGCTGTATTTTTCCATTCTGAAGGTACATCCCACGCCGTTTTGCGTGATGGACGAAATCGAGGCGGCGCTGGATGACGCCAACGTCACGCGGTATGCCCGATACATGCGCACCCTTGTGGGAAAGACGCAGTTCATCGTCATCACCCACCGCCGTGGCACCATGGAGGAGGCTGACGTGCTTTACGGCGTGACCATGCAGGAGCAGGGCGTGAGCAAGATTCTGACCATCAATCTCAACGATATGGCCAAGGAATTGAACATTAAATGAGGAGGGACAGACAATGTCCGCTATGAAAAAATATGTGCTGGTAATTGTCGTAGCCGTGCTGGGATGCATCGTGGTGCTGGCAGGAGGAATGCTGGAAAACGATTTGGCGAAGTCGGCCGGTGTGGTGCTGGTGTTGTCCGTGCTGGCGCTGGAAATCATTTTTTTCCGCTGCCCAAGCTGCAAGCGATGGCTGGGGCGGAGCTTCCGGCCCGGAAAGCACTGCCCCCACTGCGGGGAAATCATTGAATAAATTTTAAAGGACGGGTACTATGGGCTTTTTCAGCAAACTGAAAAAAATCTGGCAGGAGGACATCATCGGCTACGCCATTTCCCCTGACGACGAAGCATTTTTTGACGATTTGGAAGAACGTCTTATTCTTGCCGATCTGGGAGTGGACACTGCTGCCGAGGCGGTGGAGCGGCTGCGGTCCAAAATGAAGCGGGAGGGCGTCTCCGGTGAAACAGCGGTGCGCGCCGCCCTGCGGGAGATTCTGGCGGAGATGCTGGACGTGGGAGATGCGTCCCTTCATTTGGAGGAGAAGCCCGCCGTGGTGCTGTTCATCGGCGTGAACGGTGTGGGGAAAACCACGTCCATCGGCAAGCTGGGCCATCGTATGAAGGAGGAGGGCAAGCGGGTCCTCTTCTGCGCGGCGGATACCTTCCGCGCCGCCGCTGCCGATCAGCTTCAAATCTGGGCGGAGCGGGCCGGGTGCGAGCTGGTGCGCGCAAAGGAGGGGGCAGACCCCGGCGCGGTGCTGTTTGACGCGCTCTCCGCCGCCAAGGCGCGGAATGTGGATGCGGTGCTGTGCGACACCGCCGGGCGGCTCCACAACAAGGAAAATTTAATGAAGGAGCTGGCAAAGCTGTCGAAAATTATTGACAGGGAGTGCCCCGGCGCCAGCCGGGAAACACTGTTGGTACTGGACGCTACCACCGGGCAGAACGGCTTAATTCAGGCCCGGGGCTTCCGTGATACGGCGGGGCTTACCGGCATTGTCCTCACCAAGTTGGACGGCACGGCCAAGGGCGGCATCGTCATTGCCATCGCAAAAGAATTGGGCGTACCCGTGAAATTCGTGGGTCTGGGCGAGGGGATTGACGATCTGCGCCCCTTCGACGCGAGAGAATACGTAGAGGCCATCATATAAAAAGGAGAACAGCCATGACCAGAATTGACGGACGGGCCTTTGATACACTGCGGCCTGTGACAATTGAAACGGATTTTGTGGAGTTTCCGGAGGGAAGCTGCCTGATTACCTGTGGAAATACCAAGGTGCTCTGCTGCGCCAGCGTGGAGGAGCGCACGCCGTTCCATGTGCCGGAGGGAACCGGCTGGGTGACGGCGGAATACAGCATGCTGCCCCGGGCAAACCGGGATCGCTCCAGACGGGATATCTCCAAGCTGAAGCTCTCTCCCCGCAGCGCGGAAATCCAGCGGCTGGTGGGCCGGTCCCTCCGGGCCGCTGTGGATATGACCAAGCTGGGGGAGCGAACCATCACCGTGGACTGCGACGTGCTTCAGGGCGACGGTGGCACCCGCACTGCCAGCGTTACCGGCGGTTACGTGGCCCTTGCGCTTGCGGTGGGCAGGCTGATGAAGGCAGGCGCGCTTAGGGAAAATCCGCTGAAAACCTCCGTGGCGGCGGTGTCCGCCGGAATCGTGGAGGACCGGCTGCTGCTGGACCTTTGCTATGAGGAGGATTCGGCCGCGCAGGTGGACTTGAACTGCGTGATGACTGGTGATGGGGCGCTGGTGGAATTGCAGGGTACCGGCGAGGGTCGGGCCTTTACCATAGAAGAGCAGCGGCATCTGGTGGACCTTTGCGCCAAGGGAATCCGGGAGCTGGAGGCCATGCAGCGGGCCGCGCTGGGAGGATGAGTATGGAACAGACGAAGTTTGTGCTGGCGACACAAAACCCCGGTAAGCTCCGGGAAATGGCCGCCATCCTGGAAATTCTGGGCGTGGATGTGGTAAGCCCTGCCGAGCTGGGGCTGCATGTGGATGTGGAGGAGACAGGCGAAACCTTCGCGGAAAACGCCATGCTCAAGGCAAAAGCCGTGTGCGCGGCGGCGGGCCTGCCTGCCATCGCGGATGATTCGGGCCTGTGTGTGGACGCGCTGAACGGCGGCCCGGGGGTTTACTCCGCCCGGTACGGCGGGCCGGAGCTGGACGACCGGGGGCGGTATATGCTGCTGCTGAACTCCATGCGGGGCGTGCCCACCCGTTCGGCTCACTTTGAAACCGCCGTGGCCTGTGCGTTTCCCGATGGGGATACTCTGACTGCGGCGGGCCGGTGTGAAGGGGCGATTGCCTTCGCCCCCATGGGAGACGGTGGATTTGGGTACGACCCGGTATTTTTAGTGCCGGAAAAGGCCAAGACCTTCGGCCAGATGACGGATGCGGAAAAGGCCGAGGTTTCCCACCGGGGCAAGGCTCTGCGGGTGTTTGCCGAGGAGCTGAGGACGTATCTGGGGAAGTAAAAACCCGATTAGGCTCCGGGTGAGACGGAGGAATGCACCTAAATGGAGAGACGCGTGACATTTGTAAAAAAATTTCCGGGAATTTGCGAAACTTATTGACAAATTCCTGCGTCTGTCATAGAAATATAAAAATCAAGCTTTATTAAGGGGAGATTATCTTAAATTTATGGAACTGACAAGTAAACAGCGTGCGCAATTGCGCGGCATGGCAAATACCATTGATACCATTTTGCACATCGGCAAGGAGGGCGTCACCGAGGCGGTGATTCAGCAGGCCAACGAAGCGCTGGAAGCGCGGGAGCTGGTGAAGGGCAGGGTTTTGGAAAATTCCCTGCTCACCGCACGGGAGGCCTGCGACCAGTTGACCTTGCCCACCCGCAGTGAGCCGGTGCAGGTGATCGGAAGCAAATTTGTACTCTACCGGGAAACCCACTCCAAGCCCAAGGACAAGCGCATTGAACTGGTGAAGGATAAGCCCCGGAGGGAGCGCAAGGCTTGATTTTGAAGATGCAAGGGGGGAGAGCGCATGCGGATCGGCATTTACGGCGGGACCTTTAATCCGCCTCATTTGGGCCATATCACGGCCGCACGGGCGGTATTTGAGCTGCTGAAGCTGGATAAGCTCTTGCTGATTCCCGACAGTCTTCCGCCCCACAAGCCTTTGCCGTCCGGCAGCCCCACGGCGGAGCAGCGAATGGAGCTGACGCGCCTTGCCGGTGAACAGACGGGTCTTGGTGACAGGGTGGAAACGCTGGATTTGGAGCTGCGACGGGGTGGAACCAGCTACACGGCGGACACGCTGGAGGCTGTCCGGGCGCAGTATCCGGATGACGAGCTGTGGCTTTTGATGGGGACGGACATGTTTCTGACGCTTCACCTCTGGCACGAGCCGGAGCGGATTTTGGCTATTGCCGGAATTGCGGCCTTTGGTCGGTCGGAAGCGGACACGGAGGAGCTGTTTGCGCCCCAGCGGGAATATCTCTACCGCGCCTATCCCGCCGCCCGTATTTTCACGCTCACGGTGCCCGGTGTGGTGGACATCTCCTCCACGGACCTGCGGGACAAGCTGGAGGCGGGCGACGGAGGTCGGTATCTTGCTCCGGCGGTATACGGACGGATTCTGCGGGACAGTCTGTATGGGACAAACGCGGATTTGCGGGCGCTGCGACTTAATCAGCTTCGGCCTGTGGCGCTGAGCTATCTGAACCATAGCCGTATTCCCCATGTGCTGGGCACGGAGCAGGAGGCCATCCGTCTGGCCCTGCGATACGGCGCGGATGTTCACAAGGCCCGGGTGGCGGCCCTGCTGCACGACTGCACGAAAAAGCTGAGAATGGAAGAGCAGTCGGCCCTTTGCCGCCAGTATGGCATCCCCATGGACGAGCTGGAGCGCAAGGCGCTGAAGCTGCTTCACGCCAAGACCGGCGCGGCAATTGCACGGGACGTGTTTGGCGTGGACGACGAGATTTATACCGCCATTTTCTGGCATACTACCGGTCATGCGGAGATGACACTTTTGGAAAAGATCATGTATCTTGCGGATTACATCGAGCCTACCCGCAGCTTCCCCGGCGTGGACGCGCTGCGCGCGGCCTGCGACGAGGATTTGGACAAGGGACTGCTGATGGGTCTTACCATGACGGTTCAAGAGATGCGTGAGATGGGGAATCCCGTCCACAGCGCCACGCTGGAGGCAGTGGAGTATCTGAAAGGAAACTGAAAGGCAAACGATGAACGAGAAAAAGAAAGGCCCGGGCAGGCGGTGGGAAGAGAAGGCCAGCCCTGAAAAAACGGAAGGAAAAACGAAAAAGCGCCGTCTGACGGGGACGCAGAGGGGCCTGATCGCACTGGCGTGCGTGCTGGCGGCGGTGCTGTCGGTGACGCTGGCCTATCGGGCGGTGTTTGTCAAGCCGGAGCTGCCCCAGAAGGAGGATCCGTCCTCCTCTCAGGCGGAGGACGACGATTATGGCGATGGGATGCGTCCCCGCAGCGACGGAACCCGCAAAAGCAAGGATTATTACACGGTTCTGATAATGGGACGGGACACCGGCGGCGGCGGCAACACGGATACCATGATGCTTGCCAGCTACGACGTGACCAACCAGAAGCTTACCGTGATGAATATTCCCCGGGACACTATGGTAAACGTATCCTGGGACATCAAGCGCATCAACTCCGTATACAATTACTACGGAGGGGGTGACAAGGGCGTCAAAAAGGTATATCAGGAAATATCCCAGCTTGTGGGCTTTGAGCCGGACTATCAGGTGATTATCGAGTGGGATGCGGTGGGCAAGCTGGTGGACGCCATCGGCGGAGTCCAGTTTGACGTGCCCCGGAACATGAATTATGAGGATCCCTATCAGGATTTGTCCATTCACATCCAGAAGGGCGATCAGCTGCTGGACGGCGAGCAGGCCATGGGCGTGATCCGCTACCGCCACGACAATAATATGAAATACGGCTATGCCGACGGGGACTTAGGCCGTATTAAAACCCAGCAGGCGTTTTTGAAAGCGGTGATACAGCAGCTTTTGCAGGTGAAAAATGTGGGGAAAATTAACCAGTTTTCTAAAATTTTTCAGGAGAACGTGGAAACCGACCTCAGCGTGCAAAATCTGTTTTGGTTTGGCAAGTCCGCCATCATGGACGGACTGAGCATGGAGAATGTGGAATTTGTCACCATGCCCAATACGCCGAAGTCCTGTTATAGCCGATCAGTGGGCAACTACCAGTCCTACGTGGTTCCGAAACCCCGGGAGCTGCTGGATCTGGTGAACCAAAAGCTCAGCCCATTTGTAGAGACTTTTACACTCAGTGATCTGGATATCATGTCCATCAATGCAGACGGATCCGTCAGCTCCTCTACGGGCCATGTGGAGGACAGCAAGGCTGCCGTTTCGCCGGTGATTCCCAAAAACACCCCCACTGAGCCGGTGGACACTGAGAACGTCGAATCCGGCGACGGCGAAACGGAAATTGATCCGCAGACGGGCTTGCCCGTCACGCCGGAGGACGGAACCGGCACAACCACTCCCGGAACAACTACCCCGGGAACGACCGACCCCGGAACAACTACCCCCGGAACGACTACCCCCGGAACGACTACCCCCGGAACAACTACCCCCGGAACGACAGAACCGGGAACGCCGGATCCCGGCACGACGACCCCGGGAACACCGGATCCCGGTACGGTTACTCCGCCGGACGACACGGTATTTGTCCCGCCGGAGGTTACGGAGGTGCCCTCCGGTCTGGCTGAGTGACACGGGACGGTAAAACCCAGCCCCGATATCATATTAAGAACGCCGCATTTGCAGGCGGCCTGAGTTTGAAAGGAAGAGATGCATGACACCAAAGGAAATTGCACTGGGCGCTGTTCGTGCGCTGGACGAGAAAAAAGGCGGAGAAATTGCCGCCATTGAAATTGCGGACCTGACCACGCTGGCGGACTATTTCGTCATTGCCAGCGGTACCTCCAACACCCAGATCAACGCACTGTGCGATGCGGTGGAAAAGCTGCTGAAGGAGCAAGGGGAAGCGCCCCTGCGCCGAGAGGGCTATCGGGACGGAACATGGGTGCTGCTGGATTACGGCTGCGTGGCTGTGCATGTGTTTTCCCAGGAGGCCCGGGAATTTTACGATTTGGAGCGCCTGTGGCGGGACGGCAAGCGGCTGGACCTGACGGAGGTTTTGACGCGGGACTGAGTCGCCTTCATGCGGAATGCGGATTTTCCTTGACAAAAAGGGAAAACCCCCGTAAAATAGCGGTGTTCAAAGACGTTGATGGGATAAAAGACGGGTTTTTCTGCCTCAGAGAGCCGGCGGCTGGTGCGAGCCGGTGGAGAAAGTCCGTGGATAACTGGTCCCGGAGTTTCCCGCCTGAAGAAAAGTAGGGCGGGGCGGGCGGCCCCGTTATAGGCTGATGGTCCGAGAGGGCGCGGGCGGGTTTGCGGCGTTGGCCGGAATTCCGGACCTGCTGCCGTTTTGGCACCTAAGAGGGCCGACCGGGCGACCGGCGGCTGAATCAGGGTGGTATCGCGTCACAACGCCCCTGACCGCTGCGGTCAGGGGCGTATTTTTTTGTTGCCCGACCGGGGCAAACATCAGAAAGGAACGGTCTTGTAAAATGAAATACGATTTTACCGGCATTGAAAAAAAGTGGCAGGAGCGATGGCTGACAGAAAAGCCCTTCGCCGCCGTGAACGGCGACACCTCCCGGCCCAAGTTCTACGGGCTGATTGAGTTCCCCTATCCCTCCGGACAGGGACTTCACGTGGGCCATCCCCGGCCCTATACCGCTATGGACATCATCTGCCGCAAAAAGCGGATGCAGGGTTATAACGTTTTGTTCCCCATCGGGTTTGACGCGTTTGGTCTGCCCACGGAGAACTATGCCATTAAAATGCACATCCATCCCCGGAAGGTGACAGAGGACAACATCGCCAATTTCCGCAGTCAGATTCAGTCTCTGGGCTACTCCTTTGACTGGGACAGGGAAGTGGATACCACCGACCCCAAATATTACAAGTGGACCCAGTGGATTTTCCTCCAGATGTTCAAAAAGGGACTTGCCTATAAGTCCACCATGCCCGTCAACTGGTGCACCTCCTGCAAGTGCGTGCTGGCCAATGAAGAGGTGGTAGAGGGCGTGTGCGAGCGCTGCGGCAGCGCCGTGGTTCGTAAGGAAAAGAGCCAGTGGATGCTGAAAATCACCGAGTATGCCCAGCGTTTGATTGACGATCTGGACGATGTGGACTATATCGAGCGGGTGAAAATCCAGCAGCGCAACTGGATTGGCCGCTCCGAGGGGACCGAGGTGGACTTCACCGCCGACAATGGAGTCAAGCTGACGGTATATACCACCCGGTGCGACACGCTGTTCGGCGTGACCTATATGGTTCTGTCGCCGGAGCACGAATATCTTAAAAAGTGGAAGGATCAGATCAAAAACTGGGACGAGGTAGCAGCCTATATGGACGCGGCGGCCCGCAAGTCCGATCTGGAGCGCACGGAGCTGAGCAAGGAGAAATCCGGCGTGCGGCTGGAGGGTATCTCCGCCGTCCACCCCGTCACCGGCGCGAAAATTCCCGTGTTTGTTTCCGACTACGTGCTGATCACTTACGGTACCGGTATCGTCATGGGCGTGCCGGGCCACGACCAGCGCGACTGGGAGTTTGCCACCAAGTTTAACCTTCCCATTGTGGAGGTGGTTCGGGGCGGCGACATCACCAAGGAAGCCTTCGCCCTGAAGGACGACACCGGCATCATGGTGAACTCCGGCTTTTTGGACGGGCTGACCGTGAAGGAAGCCATTCCCGCCATGAAGGATTGGCTGGTGGAAAAGGGCATCGGTCAGGCCAAGACCAACTATAAGCTGCGGGACTGGGTATTCTCCCGCCAGCGGTATTGGGGCGAGCCGATTCCCATGGTGAACTGTGAAAAGTGCGGCTGGGTTCCCCTGCCGGAGGAGCAGCTTCCTCTGGTGTTGCCCAATGTGGAGAATTACGAGCCAACGGAGGACGGCGAAAGCCCCCTCTCCGCCATGACCGATTGGGTTTCCACTACCTGCCCTCACTGCGGCGGCCCCGCCCGGCGTGAGACGGATACCATGCCTCAGTGGGCTGGGTCCAGCTGGTATTTCCTGCGGTATATGGACCCCCACAATGAAAACGCGCTGGCCTCCAAGGAAGCGCTGGATTACTGGTCCCCTGTGGACTGGTACAACGGCGGCATGGAGCACACCACGCTGCACCTGCTGTACAGCCGGTTCTGGCACAAGTTCCTCTACGATATCGGCGTGGTTCCCACTAAGGAGCCGTATCACAAGCGCACCAGCCACGGCATGATCCTGGGCGAGGGCGGCGAGAAAATGTCCAAGTCCCGGGGCAACGTGGTGAATCCCAACGACATTGTGGAGCAGTACGGCGCAGACACCATGCGCCTGCACATCATGTTCATCGGTGACTTTGAAAAGGCCGTCTCCTGGTCCAACGAAGCGGTAAAGGGCTCCAAGCGCTTTTTGGACAGGGTGTGGAATCTGGCGGAGTCCGCCTCCGACAGCTATGAAGTGACCCCCGCCAACGAGTCGATGATTCACAAGACCATCAAGAAGGTGACGGAGGACATCGACGAGCTGAAGATGAACACCGCCATTTCCGCCATGATGACCTTGGTAAACGAGTTTTACGCCAACGGCGCCAGCCGGGGCGACATGAAATATCTGCTGCTGCTGCTCAGTCCCTTTGCGCCCCATATCACGGAGGAGCTGTGGGAGAGTCTGGGCTTTGCCGGGATGACGGGCGGCATGGCCTGCGCGCAGCCGTGGCCCGCCTTTGATGAAAGCAAAACCGCCGCTGCCACCGTGGAGATGGCGGTGCAGGTGGGCGGCAAGCTGAAGGGCACCGTGGTCATGCCCGCCGACTGCGACGAGGAAACCGTGAAGACCGCCGCGCTGGAGGTGGAGAAGGTGCAAAAGGCTGTGGAGGGCATGGCAATTGTCAAGACCATCTACGTGAAAAATCGCCTGATTAACCTGATTGTAAAGCCGCGTTAAGTGCGGCGGAGCATTTACCAATGGGAATATGCCCGATTTGTGGATTTGCCTGATATAAAGTAAAACGCAAGCGCCTGCAACGCAGGCGCTTGCGTTTTGCAGGGGGGACTGTCCGGGCTGTGACTGCGGCACGGCGCAGGCGAGTGCTAACCGGTACGCTCCTGGAGTCTGGTTATATCCGCAGGAAAGCAGCTTTTGTTCAGTTGACATGATCTGATTATTAGCTAGTTCGATATTACAATGTAAAGCAAAACTTCCCCCACGGATAAACTACTGTTAATTCATCCGTGGGGGATACTATTGCATTGTCATTACAATAAAAAATCAAGGACAGCCAAAATAATCAAAGAGATTCCTAAAACTTTTACGTGCAGCTCTCTGCTTGAGTAACCCGTATATATTGCATATAATCCGAGTGTACTGTATGAGATTAGATGGATAACGCTGCTTGTAAATGCATCGACTTTCATAAACAATTTAATCCATATATTAAATATTACTATTATCCATAAAGATACATGAAATGTTTTTTTTGGCATTACAATTTCTCCGTTCGATCTGAATCCGCATAAAAGTGAAACTCTGCTTTGGGTTGGGGTCTGCTACCACCCTGATCAATATCGTATTAAGAGATTTTGGTATAGTAGATATTATCTAGCCCATACCTATTCGCCGTTGATAGTAAGATCCCCTGTACCGCTTTTCTCATTTTGTAAAAAATTCACGGAATAGAGAGTTTGCGAAATAGTTGCTGCAAGTTTACTGCATCGGACTGCTCTTTTCGTGCCCTAGGAGATATTGAATCGCTGGTTTTCAATTCCCTACATACTGTTAAGACGTTAAAATATCTAAAATTGTTACAATATTTGCCAAATATTTTTTTGACCATGGGGGTTGATTATATAATTATGGATTCAGCTGTGATACCAAACATATCGATCCTGTTTAAAAGCATTCACAAAAGTATCGGAGGTCTCGGAATCGTACCTGTCAAAAGGAGGGCCTTTCCGGCCCTGCAAAAATGTTTGGGTATTTACTAAAAGCTTTGCGTTTTGAAAACAAGTGGTATTATGTTGCACTATGAATTATAATGTTGTAATAGCGTGGAGATCGCATTACGGTATAAAATTGACTTTTGGAGAGAAGAGCCAGAGCGGCGAGTCCTTCCAACCACCATTGAAACAGCCCCTCATTATGGAATGAGGGGCTGTTTTTCTTCTTGGAAAGGACAAGCACAATTAAAAGCAGACATGTCTGAATGCCAATCGGGAAGGCTGACGATTAAAAGTTAAGCTGATTCTTTTATGTCTTGCTTTTTAACGGAAGGGAACCTTTTAAAACGTCCGATCTACCGGGGCCGCAAGTCGTCCGGTCGTTTCCTGCCATACTGTCACCCGTTCTATCCGAGTTCCTGCCGTACAGAAAAAGCATATCATACCTTAATCCGTACTGTCCCCAAATTGCATTTATAGTCGCCGCCAAAAAACTGCCTGCTATCTTGCATGCATCTAAAAAACAGCCCCAATCACTGCGTCTTAAAGCCAACCCACTCACCAAAAAGGTACGGAATTTATATGATGGAAAGAGGAATGTAATATATTACCGTGCCGGGGTTGTACAAGCGAGAAAACTCATTCTTCCATTTTCAATAATCGAGGTATTGTTTCATGATGAATCACAATAACGAGGTTAATGGCAGCTTTGAGCCGAGTATGAAAAGACATTCGGGATCGTGCCCCGACCGCTGCAATCCACCTCTTTGCCCTCCGCCTTGTCGGCCTCCCGTTCCATGCTGCGTCCCTGGCCCCACTGGCCCCACTGGGCCAACTGGCGACCCCGGAGTGCCGGGCGTCCCGGGGGCTACTGGCCCCGCTGGTGCTTTTGGACCTGCCGGTGCAGTTGGTGCCACAGGCCCAGCAGGTGCTGCTGGTGCTCCCGGCCCGGCCGGTGCAGGAGGCCCCACTGGGCCAACAGGGCCGGCTGGTTCTACTGGCCCAGCCGGTGCCACTGGCCCTGCCGGAAGCACTGGCGCTACTGGAGCTGTCGGTTCCGCTGGGGCAACCGGTCCAACCGGACCTACTGGTGTTGGTGAACCCGGCCCTACCGGGCCTACCGGACCTGCGGGCGGGCCTACCGGACCTACCGGCCCTATCGGCCCCACTGGCGCTGACGATGGTGAAACGGGTCCTACTGGTGCCACTGGCCCTGCTGGCGCCGACGGCGTAACTGGTGCAACTGGCCCCACCGGCGCTACCGGTGCTACCGGACCTGACGGCAGCGATGGCAGCACCGGTCCCACTGGCCCTGCCGGTGCAGACGGCGCGATTGGTGCCACTGGGCCAACCGGGCCAACTGGTGCTGGCGAAACCGGACCCACCGGTCCTACCGGGCCTGGAGGTGGCCCTACTGGAGCCACTGGCGCAACTGGCCCCACCGGGCCTGCGGGCGGTGCTACCGGCGCCACTGGCCCTACCGGCCCTGCCGGAGCCACTGGTGCAACCGGCTCTGCCGGGCCTGCCGGTGCTGCCGGACCTGCGGGTGCTACCGGCGCTACTGGGATGGATGGCGCCGACGGCGCTACTGGCCCTGCTGGTGCGATTGGTGCCACCGGGCCTGCTGGTCCCACTGGCCCTGCCGGTGCCGCCAGCGATACCGGCGCCACAGGACCCACCGGACCTACTGGTGCCACCGGAGCGTTTATATTAGGAAAACAAACTGCCTGTAAAATTGCGGTTCTTCTAAACCGCATTTGAATGGGTATTGAGCTTGATGTATTCCGTTACTCTGCGGTATTCATTGGCAAATTTCAAGCTAACGCTGATACTGCCATTTTCATGTACCTTGATGTGGTCTACAAGCTCAATTAAAACCTCTCTTGTCAGCTTGTCGATATTTTCATACTTCCGAAAGGTTGCTAAAAATGGATTTTCCGTATCAATCCCATTTTCAAGTTCGGCCTTTTCTTCGTTTAGGTTTCTTATAACCTCGTTAATGGATTCCATTTGCCGCTCGTAATCTTCCTGCATATGGCGGTAATCTTTGTGGCTTATCTCTCCGTCTTTCCAGTCTTGGTAAATGCTTTGTTTGTAACGCATTATCTTGGAAAGCTCTTTTTCCTTTGCCGCTATCAGGTCGTTAAGCCGTATAGACTGGCTTTTCTGCAATGGAGCAGTGTTAATCCTTGAAACAATCTCGGAAAACTCTGCCGCAAGGAAAACAATTTTTTCAATAACATGAAATACACCTTGTTCCAGATGATTGTGTCTGATAGTATGCTTGGTGCAAGCCGTTTTCGACTGGTCTTTATAGGTGCGGCAATAGTAATATACATTTTCCCCGACCTTGCTTCGGGTCATAGCCTTGCCGCAATCAGCACAACGGAGAAATCCGCTGAACAGATATAGCCCCTTTTGCTGCGGTGCGGTGCGGGTGTCTTTTCTCGAAAGCTCCTGCACCTTGTTGAAATCCTCACGGCTGATAATCGCTTCGTGAGTATTCTCAACAATGAACCATTCATCTTCCGGTACGGTTTCCTGCACATGGATTTTATAGCTCTTAATGCGGTAACGGCCCTGTACCATATCCCCAACATAAATGCGGTTTTTCAGAATGTTGTTGATACTCACGGCGCACCATAGAGGATTGCCGCCCTCGGCGTTGGGGTTTTTGTATTTCATGCCCTTGCTTTTCTTGTAAGCCGCCGGGCATAAAATACCGCTGTCATTGAGCTTTCGTACAATCGCATTTTTACTCATGCCCTCTAAAAACCAAGCAAAGATACTTTTTACATGCTCTGCGGCTTCTTCGTCTATGATAAGGGCGTTTTTGTCCTCCGGGTCTTTTTGGTAGCCATAAGCCGCAAAGGAACCGATATGCAAGCCTTTTTCCCGCTTCTTGTCAAAGGTTCTGCGAACGCTTTCAGATGTACCCCTTGCGTGTTCCTCGTTCAAAACGCCTTGAACGGGTACGGCGATATTTTGAGCATTTTGCGGGTCTTTGTAAGTATCAATGGGTTGTTGGTATAAAGAGATAAACCGCACATTGTTTCGTGGAAACCAGTCACCAAGATAATAACTCTGATCGCCGTTGTTGCGGAAACTCCGGGCAAGGTTCTTGACGATAACACAGTTGATTTTTCCTTTTTGTATATCGGAAAGTAACCTTTGGAAGTTTTCACGTTCTTCGTCCGTTGTGCCGCTTACGCCATCATCAATACAAGACATTTATTCAAACACCTGTAAACAAGGATTTTAACCTTGATCTACTTGATTTACGAAAAGGTCTTACCCATATTTCACAGACGGAACGTGAACAAGGACAGGAACGATAAAACACTGGAAATGAGTAAAGGTGAAAAGAATTTATGTAAAACTTTCCACCTTTACTTATTAATGCTCTATGATGCTCACGAAATTGTTATTAATTCTTTTACCTTTGATTCAATAGCTTTAATGACTTCAATAAATACCTCATCACTCTTGCCCGTTGGATCGTCTAATCCCCAATCCTCTCTGTGCTTGCAGGGCAGGAAAGGACACTCCACGTTGCAACCCATTGTAACAACAATATCAACGGGTGGAATATCGGACAGCAGTTTGGAATACTGAGTCAGTTCCATGTCGATCCCGTAAATCTGTTTTACAAGCCGCACAGCGTCTTGATTGATTTGCGGCTTTGTCTCCGTTCCGGCTGAATAACTCTCCAGCACATCTCCCGCAAAATGCTTGCAAAGGGCTTCTGCAATTTGAGAACGACAAGAATTATGCACGCAAATAAATGCAACCTTGTTCATATTCATTCACCCCCTAAAGGTGAAAGTAAATTACTGCCCTTAACATCTTCTGCGCTCCACTTAATAACGGAGAAATAACCGTGGGAAAGTTCATCTACCTTGTTGATCCATTCGATTTCATGACTGGCCTTAGCTTTCAATAGCTGATTGCCCGTCTCGGTGGCGTACAGGGATGAATTGATAACCCACCATTTTGTTGCAATCTCGGCGCGCTTCAAATCTTCCTCTAACCGCATAGCTTCAAAAACAGGCGTGGTTTCGGCAAGAGTTACGATGATAACCGAAGTTTCATCGGCATTGCGGAGCCGGGGCAATAGCTTTTTAACCGACTCAGGGATATCCCCTTGTGTACGCTTAACCTCACGGTGGTAGCTCTGCGTGGAATCAAGCAGCAACAGCGTATGGCCTGTGGGTGCGGTATCAATGACAACAACCTCGTTTTCGGCCCTATCCACAATCTCAGCAAAGGCGCGGAACACCGCAATTTCCTGTGTGCAGGGGGAACGCAAATCTTCCTCAACATAGGCAACATCATCTTCCGACATGGTTTCCCGCGCTTTTTCCAGCACTTCTTCCTGGTAACGCCGGAGTTCTTCCTTTTCGTCAATATGGCTCATGGTGATGCCGCTGGTTTCGTCCATAACAAACTTTAGATGGGCGGCGGGGTCAGTGGTTGTAAGATGTACCTTTTTCCCTTTGGCCGACAGGCCGAGAGCGATGGCAGCGGCAATCGTTGTTTTGCCAACGCCGCCCTTGCCCATCGTGAAAATCACCTTTTTGTCGCTTGCGTCCAAATCGTCAATGATGCTGCGGAGCGCCGGAATATCTGTGGTATGCAGGATTTCTTCGCTTAGGGTAAAGCTGTCTTTTTGGAGCAGATTGCGGACGTTCTCCATGCCGGTGATGTTATAGGCGCGCAGCGGCACAAAATAGGTGGCCGTATCCTTCAGATCGGCAGGCATATCGGCAAGCGCCTTTTGTTGTTTGGCGTACAGGCTCTCCGATATACCATCGTCAAAAGCCGAAAGTACGCCGTTGATAATCAAAAGCTGATTGCGAACGCCTAAGTCGGCAAGTTCTTTTGAAGCCCGCTCAGCTTCTTTGAGAGGGGAACCTTCGGGCCGGGATACAAGGACAAGGGTTGTCAATTTGCCATCCGCCAAAGTAGCCACCGCTTGCTTATACATTTCCTTTTTATCTTCGAGGCCCGAAAGCTGCCCCAGGCAAGATGCCCCATGTGTGCTTTCGCTGATAAAATTACTCCATGCGCTCGGCAGTTGCAGCATCCGCAAGGTATGGCCGGTGGGGGCGGTATCAAAGATAATGTGGTCGTATTCCTTTGCGGCAGCTTCGTCCGTAATAAAGTTTGTAAACTCATTGAAAGCGGCAATCTCAACTGTGCAGGAGCCGGAGAGCTGTTCCTCCATGTTTGTGATAACCGATTCCGGCAGCTTGCCGCGATAGGGCGAAACGACACTTTCCCTATACTGCGCCGCCGCCTGTATCGGGTCGAGGTTGGCAACGACAAGCCCCGGCACTTCCGCAATCGGCACACCTTTGCTATCCAGTTCGGTGCTGAACACATCCTGCAAGTTGGAAGCGGGGTCGGTGCTGACAAGCAGCACCTTCTTTCCGCTGTCAGCAAGGCTCACAGCAGTAGCACAGGCGATAGAGGTTTTCCCAACGCCGCCCTTGCCGGTATAGAACAGGTATTTTGTGAGGTTTAGATGTTGCAAGTCAAACTGTTTCATTGGCAGCAGCCCTCTGAGCAGCAGCACCCGCCATCGGCTTTCTTTGTTTCGGTCGCTTCCAAATACGAGGCCGGGATCTCCAGCCATGCCGCAATTTCCTCATTGGTAGGGTACGCCTTTGTCTTAACAATTTTTCCGTCAATGACTGTGGCAGGCAAAGACTCTACGCCATCTCCCATGATGAGTTTGTTGATGTCGGTATTGTTGATGAACGCCTGCGGGGCGCTGTTCAAGTTAAAACGGGAAGCGGTAATGCCGTTCTTTTGCAGGTTATTAAATACCGTAGAAATGCGGAGCAGTTCGGGATCGACGCCGACGCCGCAGATGCCGGTTTCACAGCACATGGCCGGTTCGTAAATAGACATTGTTTTCATAGAAAAATCACTCCTGTTACTATATATTTGGTTGAGGACATGGCCACCAGCCATGTCTTTATCCATCTTGTTGCCTAAGCTGTTAGAATGAGAGGACAAGCGGCCTGACGAATCACTCCAAGGACTTTGCGTCCGTA
>JAEXCS010000035.1 GCA_023402075.1 Bacillota bacterium
TGCAGGCCGGTGGACAGCAGCGCATCCGCCGCACGCTCTGCATCTGCGTCCGTTTCGATCTTAACGCCGCTTAAAAGCTCCGCCTCCATGCGGTTGGGTTTCAGGGCGGTAAGGCGGCCCAGCAGCGGGCGCAGACGCGGCGCCTTGATCGTGGACACCGGGTCGGCCAGAATGGGCGCCGTGCAGTGCTGGCACAGCCATTGCAGCGATTCCTCCGGCAGATTCGTCTCCACCACCACCAGGCCGGCCCGGTTGATGAACTCCAGCCGCTGGCGCAAGAAGTCCGGTGTAATGTGGTCGTAAATGGCCATGTCGTTGACGGCCAGCGCCATATCGCCGTCGCTTCCGGCAATGAACAGGTACGTACCGGTGCGGCCGCCGGGGATCACGGCGCTGTGGCTCAGGTCAAGGCCGATGGCGGCGGCATTGTCCCGCACGCTCTGGGCGAAGCTGTCCTGCCCCAGTACCGTCACCATGGACACCTGCTGTCCCAGCAGGCACAGGTTGTGGGCGATGTTGCGGCCCACGCCGCCCAGCGAGGTGGTCACCTTGCCGGGATTGGAGTCCCGGGCCACCAGCGGCGCGTGGGCCACCGCGCCGATGTCCATGTTCACGCCGCCCACCACCACGATATAGGGCTCGGTGCGCAGCAGATAACCCCGTCCGGCGATATAGCCCTTTTTCATCAGGTTGGAGATATGCACCGCCGCACTGGAACGGGTAATGCCCGCCTT
Source organism: Bacillota bacterium (assembly GCA_023402075.1). GTDB lineage: Bacteria > Bacillota > Clostridia > Oscillospirales > Oscillospiraceae > Oscillibacter. Next base: position 735 of record JAEXCS010000035.1, read on the forward strand.
TTCCGCCAGCTCCTGCTGGGAGATCATGGGATCCTGGCGGATCCACTCCAATATCTGTCGTTCCCGCTGGGTCACGGTCTCACCTCCGTAAGCAAAAATTATTTCTTAATCACATGCTTACTATACACAACTTCTGCTGATTTGTCAAGCCCCCGCAAAGGGGTATTTTCGGTGCAAAAAAGCCCGCTATGGCGGCAAATACAGCCTTGTAAAAGGCCCCATAATGGTATATAATAACGGATACTGCAAAATCTCACAGAAAAAGGTGAAAATAATATGGATCGTATGAAAATCGCAGCAGTCTTTGCCGACAGCGAATCGCTGGGCGGCAAGGAGATCACCGTCTGCGGCTGGGCCCGCACCATCCGCGACATGAAGACCTTCGGCTTTATCGAGCTGAACGACGGCTCCTGCTTCAAGAATCTGCAGGTGGTCATGTCCGCCGAGGAGCTGGCCAACTATAAGGAGATCGCCGCCCAGAACGTGGGCGCGGCGCTGATCGTCCGCGGCTCCGTGGTGCTGACCCCCGACGCCAAGCAGCCGCTGGAGGTCAAGGCCCACGCCATCGAGGTGGAGGGCAGATCCACGCCCGACTATCCCCTGCAGAAAAAGCGCCACAGCGTGGAGTTCCTGCGCACCATCCAGCATCTGCGGCCCCGCACCAACCTGTTCTCCGCCACCTTCCGTGTCCGCTCCGTGGCGGCCATGGCGGTGCATGAGTTCTTCCAGGATCGCGGCTTCGTCTATGTCCAGACTCCCATCATCACCGGCTCCGACTGCGAAGGCGCCGGCGAGATGTTTCAGGTGACGACGCTGGATCTCAACGACGTTCCCCGGACCGAAGACGGGCAGGTGGATTACAGCAAGGACTTCTTCGGCAAAAAGACCAGCCTCACCGTGTCCGGCCAGCTGAATGCCGAGAACTTCGCCATGGCCTTTGGTGACGTGTATACCTTCGGTCCCACCTTCCGGGCGGAGAATTCCAACACCCAGCGCCACGCCGCCGAGTTCTGGATGATCGAGCCGGAGATGGCCTTTACCGACCTCAAGGGCGACATGGACGTGGCCGAGGCCATGATTAAATTTGTCATCCGCCGCACCATGGAGCGCTGCCCTCAGGAGATGGACTTTTTCAACAGCTTTGTGGACAAGGGCCTCAAGGAGCGCTTGGAGCACGTGGCCACTGCGGACTTTGGCCGCGTGACCTACACCGAAGCTGTGGAGATTTTGAAGGAGCACAACGACCAGTTTGCCTACAAGGTGGAGTGGGGAACCGACCTTCAGACGGAGCACGAGCGGTATCTGACGGAGCAGGTGTTCAAAAAGCCGGTGTTTGTCACGGATTATCCCAAGGAAATCAAGGCGTTTTATATGCGCATGAACGACGACGGTAAAACCGTTGCCGCAACAGACTGTTTGGTTCCCGGCATCGGCGAAATTATCGGCGGAAGCCAGCGCGAGGAGCGTCTGGACAAGCTGGAGGCCCGCATCCGGGAGACGGGCATGGACCCGCAGGACTACTGGTGGTACTGCGATTTGCGGCGGTACGGCTCCTGCAAGCACGCGGGCTTCGGTCTGGGCTTTGAGCGGATGGTGATGTACCTTACCGGCGTAAGCAACATCCGGGACGTGCTGCCCCATCCCCGCACCGTGGGCAGCGCAGACTTCTAAATTAAGTACACGAGACGTAATACGCACGGCGGAGGGAAAAGCTCTCCGCCGTGCGATGTTTTTACCGACGGGCCATTTAATTTTCGGCGGGTTTATTAAACTACAAAAATTGCCGTTTTTCGTGCAGAATAGCGGGTAGAAATAATAAAATGCCGGTGGACGGCGGCGGAAAATCATGGTAAAATGTGCGCACAGGCAGACCTTTGCGCGGCTTAGCGCATTACTCCACAGGCCGCCGCGCAGGAGCATATAGTTGGCAAAGCCGATGCCCCTTTTTATTCACCGCCGGGATGGCCTGCATTTTGCCGCCGCCGTCATATTTTTACGGAGCCGGTAAATACTGTCATGGTATCGGAACATGTGAAGGGAGGGCGCTGTGAGCAAACCATATCTTTCTCCGCTGCCCAAAAACAAGCTTTGGCGCGGCGTATATCTTCTGGTGCGGCGCTATTTGCGGCACAACGTGTCCATTCAGGGCGCGGCGCTGGCGTTTTACCTGCTGTTCGCCATTTTCCCCATGCTGATTTTTGCCAGCTCTCTGCTGGGTCTGCTGCATCTGGATGTGGGGGCCATTTTGAAGGACCTTGGAGAATTTCTGCCCAAGGTGGCGGTGGATTTTATCGGGGTTTACCTTCTCCATGTGCAGGCCAACGCCAACGTGCGGCTGCTGCTGTTTGGTCTGGTGTTTTCCATTTACTTTCCCATGCGGGCGGCCAACACCCTGATGCGCTCTGTGCGCACGGCGTATCATTTAGGGCCGCCGCGCCACGCGGCGGCGCATTTCGTGCGCACGCTGGTTTACACGATCCTGCTGCTGCTTGCGCTGGCACTGACGCTGGTGCTGATGAGCGTGAATAACACCGTGCTTTCCTACGCGGTGGAAAATTTCCACCTGCCGCCCTTTGCGGCAAAGCTGTGGGCCACACTGCGGTTTCCTCTAGTTGCGGTGGTGGCGTGCTTCGCCCTTCTGGCACTGTATGCCATCACGCAGGATACCCGCCAGCCATGGAAAAACCTGCTTCCCGGCGTGGTGGCGTCCCTTTCGGGGTGGCTGGTGCTGTCGGGGATTTACGCCATCTACATGGAGCGCATGGCCAACTATTCCCTGCTGTACGGTTCCATCGGAACGGCCATGGCCCTTTTGGTGTGGATGTATATGAGCGCCACCGCGCTGATTATGGGCGCGGAGCTGAACGGAACCCTGATCTCCCTGCGCCGGGAGGGAAAAGACAGCTTTTCCTTTGAGCGCGAGGAAGCATAAAGCAATCGATATACGAAAACAGAGCGGGCAAGCCCCGCAAGCCCGGGTGCACCGGGCCTGACGAAAGGATGGATGCAGATTGAAGCACGAGGAAAAATTGATGGAATACGCGGCACTGCTGGTTCAGGTGGGCCTGAACGTGCAGAAGGGCCAGACGCTGATCATTTCCACCCCGGTGGAGTGCGCGTGGTTTGCCCGGATGTGCGCGGAAAAAGCCTATGACGCAGGCTGCCGCGAGGTAGTGGTCAACTGGAACGACGACGCGCTGGGCCGGATGAAGTATCTGCGGGCGGAAGAGGACGTGTTTGACTCCGTTCCCCTTTGGCGGCGGCACTTTTTTAACGACTATGCCATGGAGGGCGCAGCTTACCTCGCCATCTCCGCAGGCGACCCTGAAAACCTCAAGGGTGTGGATTCAGGCCGGGTGGTGCGGGCTCAGCGGGCCGGGGGGCAGGCACTGCGGATGTTTAATCGCCTGCAAATGTCCGGCGGCTTTCCCTGGTGCATCGCGTCCATTCCCATCTCCTCCTGGGCCAAGCGGGTGTTCCCCAATGCAACGGAGGCCGAGGCCATGGAACGCCTGTGGGACGCTATTTTCGCCGCCGTGCGCATCAGCGGCGACGGAAGCGCCGTTGAAAAATGGCGGGAGCATCTTGACACGCTGGCCCGGCGCAGAGAAAAACTGAATGCGCTGAACTTTAAGTCCCTGCACTACACCAATTCCCTTGGCACCGATTTGACAATTGAGCTTCCCGAGGGCCACGTTTGGGAAGCGGGAGACGACGTGACCTTGAAAGGGCAAACCTTTATTGCCAACATTCCCACGGAGGAGCTGTTCACCTCCCCCCTGAAAACCGGGGTGAACGGCGTGGTCTACGCTTCCATCCCTCTGGTGAACGACGGAAACATTATCGATGGGTTCCATTTCGTGGTGAAGAACGGGAAAATCGTGGAGGCCCACGCCAAACAGGGCGAGGAAAACCTGCGCGCCGCCATCTCTGTGGACGAGGGCGCGTCCTATTTCGGCGAGGTGGCGCTGGTCCCCTACGACAGCCCTATTTCCAACCAGAAAATTTTGTACTACAACACTCTGTTTGACGAAAATGCCGCCTGCCACATCGCTTTCGGCGAGGCCTATCCCTGCCTGAAGGGCGGGCATGAAATGAGCCGTGAGGAATTGACCCGCCGGGGCCTGAACGACTCCATCACCCACGTGGACTTTATGGTGGGGACGCAGGATTTGTCCATTATCGGCACCACCCACGACGGGAAAGAAATCCCCGTGTTTGTAAACGGAAATTTCGCCATATAGAGAGGATATCCATATGCCTTATCAAAAAAGAGAGACGGATCAGGACGTTTTGATTGCCGAGGGTGCTGTGGTCACCGGGAACGTGACCCTTGGCAGGGGCGTAAATATTTGGTATTACGCCGTGCTCCGTGGGGACTGGGGCCTTATCCAAATCGGAGAAAACACCAACATTCAGGACCATTGCGCGATTCACGAGGAGACGACGGTGGGCAGCGGCTGCACCGTGGGCCACGGTGCTATTCTCCACGGCTGCACCGTGGGGAACAACACCCTTGTGGGCATGGGCTCCGTTCTTTTAAACGGAGCCCGAATCGGAAACAACTGCCTTGTGGGCGCAGGGGCGCTGGTATCCGGGAAAATGGACGCACCGGACGGGTCGTTGATTCTGGGAAATCCCGCAAGAGTGATTCGTTCCCTCACGCCGGAGGAAATTGAGTTCAACCGGGAAGAAGCGCGGAGCTATCTGGCGGCGGCGGAAACCTATCGCCGGAGCTGACAGCTCCTCCGCTTAATTTTAAAACCGACACTCAGTAATGCGGGGCGGACCCTTGGCCCGCCCCGTTTTTTCAAAAGGAGTAACTATGGAGTTTCATAAGAAAACGGTGTGGACGGTGGCCGCCGCAGCCTTTGCCGTGCTGGCGGGATATTGGGGGCTGCAAAACCTGAAGTTGCTGGGCGGGGCCTTGGGGGCAATGGTTTCTCTCATCGCCCCCTTTCTGCTGGGCTGCGCCGTGGCGTTCATATTGAATGTGCCCATGCGGGCGGTGGAGCGGCGGATGGGCACCGACAAGCGCACCGCAAAGCTGCGCCGTCCCGTGGCTTTTATATTGACTCTGGCACTGGTTTCTGGCGTGCTGGCGCTTGCAAGCCTTGTCATCATCCCCAGTCTGGGGGATGCGGTATCCTCTGTCTCCCAGCAGGCGCAGACGTTTTTTACCCAGCTTCCGGAAATGCTTTCAGCGCTGGAAACCCGCCTGCCGGAGCTTGAGACGGCGCTTCAAACGCTGGATATCCAGTGGACCACCCTGTCCGCCAAGGCGCTGGAGCTGCTGCGGGATTTGGGCGAGCAGCTGGTAAATACGGGCGTTGGCGGCGTGCTGGGCGGCATGAGCTTTGTGGGCAGCGTGGTCAGCGGTGTGAGCACCTTTTTTATCGGGCTGGTATTTGCCGTCTACCTTCTTCTGCAAAAGGAAAAGCTGGGCCGGCAAATCCGCCAGATTTTGTACGCCCTGCTGCCCGAGCGGGCAGCGGATCAGATTCTGTCCGTGGCCGACCTTGCAAACCGCACATTTTCCAGCTTTCTCTCCGGCCAGTGTCTGGAAGCGGTAATTCTCGGCTCGCTGTTTATCGTAATCATGCCGATTTTCAAAATGCCCTATGCGGTTTTGGTGGGCGTAACAGTGGCACTGACAGCACTGATTCCCATTGTAGGTGCTTTCATCGGCTGCGCTGTGGGCGCGCTGCTGATTCTGCTGGTAAACCCCGTGCAGGCGCTTTTGTTTATCGTGCTGTTTCTGGTTATTCAGCAGATCGAGGGGAATTTCATCTATCCCCATGTGGTAGGCTCTTCCGTGGGGCTTCCCTCCATCTGGGTGCTGGTGGCGGTCATTATGGGCGGAAAACTGATGGGCGTTCTGGGAATGCTGGTATTCATTCCCCTGTGCTCGGTGCTGTACGCCCTGTTCCGTCAATATGTGAAGGATCGGCTGGCAGAGCGGAAAATCCCGCCCTCCAAGCTGCGTCCTCGCCCCCCACAGGCACCGCTCCCTGTTCCGCCGAGAAAGCCGCGTCCCCCCAAAAGAGAAACGCCCAAAAGTCCCGGAGCTTGATGCGCCCCCGCCCGGGCTTTGAAAAATTTTGCGGGTATTTCAGTAAACAACAAAGGAGCCAACACGATGATTCGACTTGCGAAAGAGCAGGATCTTGTCCGGGTGGACGCGCTTTATCAGGCGCTGCTGGACCGCGAGGAAACCGTGCGCCATACAAACTGGCAGAAGGACCTGTACCCCACCGTTGCCCATGCAAAGGCGGCGTTTGAGCAGGGCACCCTGTATGTGGGGGAAGAGGACGGCACACTGTTTGGCTGCGTAAATCTCAATCAGATTCAGCCGCCGGAATACGGACAAATTCACTGGAACTTTCAGGCCAAACCGGAAGAGGTTATGGTGATTCACACTCTTTGCATTCATCCGGATTTTGCGGGCCGGGGAAAGGGGAAGGAATTTGTGCACTTCTGTGAGGGCCACGCCCAGGCAAAGGGCTGGCCCGTCATCCGGCTGGACACCTACGAGGGCAATTTTCCGGCCTGCCGCCTATATGAGGGGCTTGGCTATTCCTATGCGGGGCAGACGCAATTTCACTTTCAGAATGTAATTTGGGAGACGCTAAAGTGCTTTGACAAGCAGGTATAAGAATATAGTCTTTCTGCCGACACCCGCGTTTTCCCGGCAGCAAAAAAAGAGTTTCATTTCTTTTTATTGCTGAAAATCTTTCTTAGAGACAAGTTTTTAAAAATATTTTTACAATCCCCTTACATTTCCGCAAAAAATGTGCTATAATTGGAACATAGATACACGGTCCAGCAGCCGGGATAACCGGCCGTTGGACCGGCGCGCTTTTACCGTGGGGACGATGAAGCGCAGCTCGGTCCGCGGGCCTCGCCTCAAAAAGCGGGACCCGCGGCGAAAAATAACGGGCTTTATTTTCCGGCGCTTAGGCCGGGGTATTGCCTGTCGGCGGAAAGCGGAGGAGCTATGTTTCAAAAGGACGATCTTGTGATTTACGGACGAACGGGCGTATGTCGGGTGGCGGATATTGCCGAACCGGATTTTTGCCGAAGCAAACCCGGTGAGAGGGATAAGCTCTACTATGTGCTCAGCCCCCTGTATCAGGACGGGACGATTTACGCACCGGTAGACAATTCCAAGGTTCCCATCCGGCCCATCCTGACTGCGGAAGAGGCCGACGATCTGGTGGACGAGATTCCCGCCAGCCGCGCGCAGGCCTATTACGGCTGCAGCACCCAGAATCTGCGGGACCACTATCAGACGCTGCTGCAAACCAGTGACTGCCGCGATCTTTTGGAGCTTGTCATTTCCATTTACTGCAAAAAGACCCACGTGGAGGAGACGAAGCGAAAGTTCGGGGCTGTGGACGAACATTTTATGAAGCAGGCCGAGCAGCTTCTGGGCGGCGAGCTTGCCGCCGCGCTGGACGTTCCGGTGAGCGAAATGCTGGACCGCATTGCCGCAAAGCTGCGCACCCGGAAATCCGCCCCCGCACAGGAGCTTGCCTGACTCCTCGCAAAACGGCTGAGCAAAGCGCAGCCGGGGATGGGCACTTGAATTTTCAGAACCTTTACAAACAGAGCGCGTCGCCGATTTTGGCGACGCGCTCTTTGCTTTTCTTCCTTTCTTAAGTGAACCCGCAGGCAAGGCCCCGGGGAAGTTTCATTTCCCGGGACCTTGCACAAAAACCTTTTAATTTTACGGGCAGGGCCGCAAGGAAATTGGACGCACGCGTCCTAAAAATGAAATCTCCGCCGCACTTCCTCCCGCAGGGACGGTACCCTCCGCACCACTGCCAGCGGGATGGAAAAACCCACGCAGGCCGCCAACACCACCAGCGACCAGCCCGGAGACCACAAGCCGTACAGATACAGGTCCGCGCAAGTTTCGATGCCCACGCAAAACAGCCCCGCAGCCCCAAGGCACAGCATGGCAGTCGTCAGCATGGAGTGCCCCCTGCGCAAAAGCCAGCTCAACGCACATACCACCACCGCCGCCACCGCCAGAAGCGGCACCGCAAGGCCCCAGAACCATTCCCAGCCATCCAGCGCCAGAGCAATCAGGGCCACATACACCGCCACCGCACCCACATCGGCAGTGAGCCGCACCCACAAAGGGACCCATCGGTTTACAAGCAATGGCAGCACCAGCCATACCCACAGCATGGCCGCTGCGCCCACCACAAACAAATACCACCGGTGCTCGGGCTTCAGCGCCAGATTCAGCAGCGCGCAGCACACGCTGACCGACGCCAGCATGGACGTGAGCAGTATGGCCGCCGTCCGCTTTGAAACCGGGGCCACCTCCGCGCGGCGGGCGGGGAAAAAGGGCGGATGCTCCGCCGCCGGGTCGACGCCGGGATCACGCACCTCCGTATCGCACAGAGGGCAGTTCTTCACAGCGGCGTCCAACTCCACGCCGCAGTGTACGCAATAAGGCATGCTTACGTCCTCCTTTCGGGATTTGAACGGTTGCTTTCGATGCGCACGGGCAGTCCCTCCCGCACCAGCAGGCGAAAAAAGTCCCGCTCTGTCTCCGCATCTGCCTGTGTCCCCGCCACGGTAATTTCCATGATATTCCCATAGCTGACGGAGGCCACATGGGGCCGGGGAACGGTGGCCTGCCCCAGCACCACCTCCATGTGGTGAATGTGGGGGGCCATTGCCTCCGGCACGGAGATCGCGCCGGGATTTGTAAACGTGGCGGAATAGGGGCGCACGCCCCGGGTCCGGTAATGATAGGCCACAATGGAATTTTTCACCACGCGGGGCAAAAGCTGCAGCGCCGTGTTGGACTGATAGCGGACGTTGCGGGTAATCTGCGCACGCATCTCCTGCGGCGAAATGTGGAGCCGCATATAGTGGCGCACCTGCATCGCCACCTCCGCAAGTCTGTGCTCCCCCAGCGCCGGGTCAAACCCCGGCTGAACCGTGACCAGAAAGTTTCGCAGGGTTTCCGACGGAAACCAAGGCCGCAGATTCACCGGAACAGCCAGCGTCACGGGCAGCATCCGGTGATAATTCTCCCGCCGCTGTTTTTCCGCCAGCACCAGAAGAAGCGCCGCCGCCAGATACTCCGTCACCGACACGCCATAGCTCCGCGCCTTTTGCAAAAGCTTGTCCAGCGGCACAAAGCCCATGGTGACATGAAAGGTATAAAACGGCTCCGCCTGCCCCAGATTTTGATAGGCCTTCTTAATCAGCGGCAGCCTGCGGGCGGCGGGACCAACATAGCGGGCGTAGGCATCCTCCAGCTCCTCGGGCCGGGGCGGCTCGTTTAAGTCCAGAATCCCTTCTTCCACAGGAACAAACACGCCGGTTTGACGCAGATATTCCGCTAAAAGCGTTTTAAAAAAGGTAATTGCGCCCGCGCCGTCCGACAGGGCGTGAAACGCCTCAAAGGAAATGCGGTTTTGATAGCGGTAAAACCGAATCAGCCACCCGGCGTCCTCGTGAAACCGGAAGGGCTGGCACGGGTCCGCCACGTCCTCCTTCAGAAAAGGCCCGGGTGCGGTGTTCGGCTCAAAATAATACCAGAACACGCCCCGCCGAATCCGCACCGCAAAGCCGGGAAATCGGGGCAGCACCGCGTCGATGGCTTTTTGCAGGGCGGCGGGGTCCACTGGCTCGGTCATCACGGCGGAAAACCGATAGACGGCGGAATACTCTTCCCTCTGAAGGGCAGAGTATAGCACGCCGGCGTTGTCCAGCTTGTACCATTGCTTTTTTGTCGCCACGGCGGCTCCCCCCTTCTTACACTCTATTGTGCCTGCGGTCGTCCACCGCTGCCGTTTTCAGCGGAATAGCAACCACGGGTTTCTCTCAATAACTATATCATGGGCCGCCCCTCACCGCAAGAACGCATTGTCCCACCGCCGGAATTTCAGCGCGGCAAACGGAAAAAAGCGTGTCATTTGGGGAAAACTGTGCTATCATGATGCCATCATAAAAAAGGAGGGCGCGTCATGGATCAGTCCCGCAAGGTGATGAAGGCCGCGCTTGCCAAACAGCGCAAATCTGCCGAAAGCCGCCGTCTGGCCCCCGCCATGCGGGTGCTTAAGGCCCTGCACAGCGCCGGAGCGCCGGAAGCCATGACGGTGGAAGAGCTGGAGCGCCAGCGCCGGAGTCAGGAGCTTTTGGGCAATCTCACCGCCGATATGGCGGACATGAGCTGGGAACCGTTTGACCTTGACGGAATGCCCGCGGCGTGGATGCGCTTGCAGCGGCCCCATCGGCGCAAGCGCGCCGTACTGTACTGCCACGGCGGGGGCTATACCAGCGGAAACCTCGGCTATTCCAAGGTACTTTCTTCCAAGCTCACCAAAGCCACGGGCTTTGACGTTCTCACTTTTGAATATCGCCTTGCTCCGGAGCACCCATATCCGGCGGCGGTGGAAGACGGGCTGCGGGCTTGGAATTATCTCATGCGCTTGGGCTACGGCGCGCGGGACGTAGTGGTGGCCGGGGACAGCGCGGGGGGGAATCTTGCGCTGGTGCTTTGCCATCGGCTAAAGGCCGCCGGGCGGATGCTGCCCGCCGCGCTGATTCTCATGTCCCCGTGGACGGATATGACCGCCTCCGGCCCCTCCTACACGGAGCGGGCGGAGATTGACCCTATGCTGACGCTGGAGTATATCCACGCCGTGCGGGAAGTATACGCCGGGAAGGAAAATCTGCGCAACCCCAGCCTTTCTCCTCTGTTTGGGGACTTTGCGGGCTTTCCCCCCACGCTTGTGCAGGTGGGATCTTACGAAATTCTTTATTCCGATGCGGAGGCGCTGTGCCGCACTATGAAGGCGGCGGGGGCAGAGTGCCGGTTGGAGGTGTGGGAGGACATGTGGCATGTGTTTCAAATGTTCCCCATCAAAAAGGCGGCCGCCGCCATGGAGCAGACCACCCGGTTCCTTCTGGAACTGCTTTGAGACGCCCAAATTTGAAAATTTACGTCCGCTCGGCATATTCCAGTTGATAATTTGAAAAATTTATAGTAGAATAGATACACTTTGAATAAAGTCCTCCGCTTGCAGCTGCGGAGCCGGTCTCGCGCAATGGACGCCCGCTAACCATGTCAGGCGGGGAACCGAGCAGCATCGTGCGGGATGTTCCATGTGCCGCGAGGACGCCGGTTCCGTGGCTGCAAACGGAGGACTTATTCTGTCTTTTTGAAAGGAGGCGGTGGTGTGTATCAGGCTTTGTACCGCAAGTGGCGGCCCAAAACCTTTTCCGATGTGATTGGCCAGGCCCACATCACCGAGACGCTGAAGCGTCAGGTGGCGGAGGGGCGCACGTCCCACGCCTATCTCTTCACCGGCACCCGGGGCACCGGCAAAACCACCTGTGCAAAAATTCTTGCCAAGGCGGTAAACTGTGAGGACCCTCAGGACGGCGACCCCTGCAACCGCTGCCCAAGCTGTCTGGGAATTGAAAACGGCACCTTCTTGGACGTGTTGGAGCTGGACGCCGCCTCCAACAACGGCGTGGATCAGGTTCGCGCTTTGCGGGACGAGGCGATTTACTCTCCTGCCAACGTAAAAAAGCGGGTTTATATTGTGGACGAGGTTCATATGCTCTCCGTTGCGGCGTTTAACGCCCTTTTGAAAATTTTGGAGGAACCGCCGGAGCATTTGATGTTCATTCTGGCCACCACGGAGCTGCACAAGGTTCCCGCCACGATTCTCTCCCGCTGCCAGCGATATTCCTTCAAGCGCATTTTGCCCCGTGAGGTTGCCGGGCGGCTTTCTTACGTTGCCCAGCAGGAGGGGATCGACCTCCATGCCGACGGCGCAGAGCTTTTAAGCCGCCTTGCGGACGGGGCCTTGCGGGATGGACTCTCCCTGTTGGACCAGTGCGCGGCGGCGGGCGGCGTGATTGACGCCAAGGCCGTGCTGGATGTGCTGGGTCTTGCGGGAAATCTTCAAACCGCCCAGTTGATGGAGCACATTTTGCGGCGGGACGCCCAATCGGCTCTGCTGCTTTTAAATCAGCTTTACGACGGCGGGAAAGACGTGGGCGCTGTTTTAAGCGAGCTGTCCGTCCTGACCCGTGATCTGCTGCTGCGGCGAACCGCCCCGGAAGGGGGCGCAGCCCTGCTCTCCGGCGGGTACGACTCCGCTGCGCTGGACAAGCTCCAAAAGGACGCGTCCGGCAGCCGTCTTTTGTATCTGGCCACCACCTTGCAGCGGGCTTCCGCTGACCTTTATTACAGCTCTAACCGCCGAACCGACGCGGAGCTGTGCCTTCTGCGTCTGTGCGACGAGTCGCTTTCCGGCGACCTCACGGCGCTTACTGCCCGGATTCAAAAGCTGGAAGACACGCTGGAGCGGCTTCCCACCTTACTTGGCAGAACTCAGGCGGAGCCAATCAGGCAGGTTCATGCCGACCCGGTGGAAAAACCCGTCTCTCCCGTAAAGGCCGCGCCTGTTTCAAGGCCCGCTCCCGCTGCAAAAGCCCCTCCTGCTTTCGCAGACAGCCCGCCCTGGGGCGAGGAACCGCCCCTGCCGGAGGAACCACCCATTGACGACCGCAGCGCTCCCCCTTGGGAAGACGCTGATGAGAGAGTTGCCCCACCTTCCAAGACAGCTGCACCTCCGCCCAAGCGGACGGAACCATCTGCCGTCCCAACTTCCCAGGAACCGGCGGCGGCAATGCCCACTCCGGCAGGTTCTTCTCCCCTGCCGGGAGCTGCTTCTTCCGCTTCTTCTGAAAACGTCGGAGGCGCGGAGTGGTGGCACGCTCTGGCGGAGGAATGCAAGGGCCGCCTTCCGCCCATGTACCGGGTGTTTCTGGACAGGTGCAGCGGCGAGTTGAAGGACGGCGCCCTCACCGTCTACGCGCCGGATGAAATTACCCGGGGGCGTTTGGACAACGACCGGGTTTTGGGTGCGCTGCAAGAGCTGTCTGCCCTCCGGGCAGGTGGGCCTGTGGCGGTGCGGCTTACCGTGGGCAGCGGCCCCGCCTCCTCTCCGGAGGACAAGCTGGAGGATTTAATTCGCCGGGGAAGCCGGCTGGACAACTTTACGATTCGATAAATGCGGCGCGCGCTTTTGCCCGCGTTTTAAATGGGGACACTTCCACGTTTGTCCCCGCCTAAAAAAGTCACTTTCAACAAATTTGAAAAGGAGCCTTGCTTTATGAGTTACAGTGCCCGCCGTGGATTTACCAACGGCAGTATGCGCCCCACCGGGGCCGCCCGTCAGCAGGAGATGCAGCAGAAGATTCAGGAAATGCAGGAGGCCATGAACAGCGCCCAAAGCGCCGTGGAGGTTCAGGAATTCACCGCCAGCGTGGGCGGCGGCGCGGTGGAAGCCAAGGTCAACGGTAAAAAGGAAGTTCTGTCCGTAAGCATCAAGCCCGAGGCTGTGGACCCCGAGGACGTGGAGATGCTTCAGGATTTGATTGTCTCCGCCGTGAACGAGGCTTTGCGTCAGGCGGGAGACGCTATGGATTCCAGACTGAACGACCTGACCGGCGGCATGGATCTGGGCGGCTTCACCCTTTAAAACATCGCTTAAAAAGTCCGCAGGCTGTGCCGTGCGGACTTTTTCGCAAATTTGGAGGCATGATGAAAAAAACTGCTTTAAAGCTGATTTCCGCCGCACTGTCTTTGTCCCTTCTTCTGGGTGCGGCTGGCTGCGGCCAGCGGCAGGCCGCAACCCCGGACGGGCCTGCAAAACTTGCCTATGTTCCGCTGGACGACCGGCCCGACAATGTGGAGCGGGCGGTGTATCTTGCGGAATCTCTGGACTATGAACTGCTGGTGCCGGATACTTCCCTTTATGCCACGAAGCTGGACGGCCAGCCCCCCAACCCCGGCGGAAGCCAGTCTGGGGACCGGGCAGCGCTGTATGAATGGGTGCTTCAGCAGGAAGCGGCGGGCTGTGACCGCTACATTCTCTCGTTGGACCAGCTTCTCTCCGGCGGGCTGGTGGGTTCTCGCGCACTTGCAGGGGAAAACCCCGTCACCCTGTCCGACGGGACAACGCTGACGGAGACGGCGCTGCTGGAAAATCTGCTTTCCGCCCTCTCTCAGGACGAGAATAACCGTGTCTGGCTGCTGGACAGCGTGATGCGTCTGGCCCCCACGGTGGGATACGGCGGCTTTGGCCTGAACGAATACGCCGCCCTGCGGAATTACGGCGCGATGGCCCGCCCTCATCTGGCGGGAGACGAGCTGCGCATTGACCTGATCACGGCGGACTACCGGCTGGGGGCCAATGGGGAAACTCTTGAAGTCCAGTCGGCAGAGCCGCTGCCGGAAGGCGCGCTTTCGTGGTATCTGGCCGCGCGGGAACGGAAGTTGGGCCTTGGCGCACATCTGCTGGACCTTCTGGACGATGAAACCCACAAAAATTTTAACGTTTTGATTGGCGTGGATGATTCTTCTCTGGAAGACAGCATTCAAAAAAACGAAATTGCTTACCTCTCCGCCCATCTGCGGGAGGGGGATTGGCTTCTTTCCGGGGTGGACGATTTGGCATTTAAGGCCATTTCCGCCCTGTACCTGCAAGACTGCGGGTGGGAGGGCGCAAAAGCATCTCTTCGATACATCGGCGGACTGGAGACAGAGCCTGCCTGCGACTATGATTACCAGCCCCTGAACGTGGTGGTGGATCAGCATTTCGAGTTTTTTAAGCTGGAAAAGCTCTCCGGCACCAGAGGGGCAGACCTGCAAGTTCTGGTGCTCACCGCTCCGGCAGAGCCGGAGCGCACCGGCGACTACGCATGGGCGCTGAACAACGCGCTGGAGGAAAATCGGAAAAACAAGCTCCCCACCATTTTGATTGACGCGTCCAACGACGCTTACGGCACTGTGATTCACGACATGCTGACGCAGCAGGCGGAGCTGAGCATTCTTTTGGCCTACTCCGGATTTTTGGATATGGCCATTGTCACGGGAACCGCCCTGTCACACGGAGTGGCGCGGTATGCATGGCTGACCCATGCCCCGGCGCCTGAGACAAACGACGCGGCTAACACCGCCTTTGTGAAGGCCCTGTCCGACGGGGTTATCAAGGACTTTGCCTTCCGCAACACCGTGCGCAACGATTTGTACGCCTATGTCCGCGAGGCGCTGGGAGGAAGCCCCGACAACTTCTACCGCCCGGAAATTGACCGGGCCGCAGTGCTGGCCCGGCTGGAAGCAGACATGAAAGTCTCTGCCGCCCCGGTGCTGGCCAATTTCAGCGGCGGAAAAATCATTACAAGCCTGTCCCCGTGGGCCGAGGCGGACTGCGGCACCCTGACGGTTTCAGGCTACCGCTTCCCATGGTACCGGGTATTTGAAATCGGCATGGACATTGATCGAGAGATAACCGCACCTCAGATCTGAACAAACGGAGCGCCGTGGGAAAATCCCACGGCGCTCCGTCTTTTTCATTTATGCAGCCCCCATGTGCCTGAGCGACTTACAACTCCTTGACGGTGTAATACACCGCCAGAATAAAAATCGCAATGCCCAGCACCCAGATGGCATAGTATGCAATGGCGGCGCTGAACAGGGACAGCACCACGGCCGCTGCGGAAAGTCCGCAGGAAACCATCAAAACCGTGCCATCGGTTTCCTTGGGCAGAATGCGGAGTGCGCCAAGCATTCCGTCCGTCTGCTCCAGCTTCCGGGTTGCCATAAACGCGGCGGCCAGCAAAACAAGATAGACACAGGCTCCCGCAATCACAAGAATCCTCCACTGTTGGCTGCCCATTCCATGACGGCAAACCCAAGTGGCAAACAACCCCGTTCCCAGAACCGTCAGGGCGAAAAAGCACTCTCGCGCATACAGGCACCACAGCACCCCCAGCAGCATGACCGCCGCCGTCAGCACGGTGAGCATGGTCACACCGGTGGGATACACCGCTCTGATCAGCCAGTTTCCTGCGCAGAGGAACAGGCCCGCAAACACCACAGTCCAAGCCGTTGTCCGCTTCCAGCCCTGCTCTTTTCTCCATAGCACGGCCATCAACACGCCCAGCGCCAGCAGTGCCGCACCAATCCCCATTAAAACGGGCATGGCGGCGTCCCAGCCAAGCATCTGGTCTATATTGCCATTGATATAGTACTTCCGCACCATCAGCAGATAAATTTCTGCCAGACAGCCTCCAATAAAAAATTTAAGCGCACCGTTGAGGGGCGCGTTGTTCCGCTTCAGTTCTTCTCTGTCCTTTTTCGGCATATATCGCAACCTCCATGGGTTTTCAAAATCGACGCGAGAGAAATGCCCACGCATACCGTGTTATTCTAGCAGATTGTTCATCTCTTTGCAAGAGCTTTGGTGAAAAAAGCGAACCGGAGCGGCTTAACCGCTTGTTTGGTCAGCAAAATCGTGCTATACTGATAGTTCCCAAAACTATGAAAAACTTTGGTTTTTTGTTAAACTTTTAAAGCGAGGAACACGACACATGAGACGTTTGCTTGCCGCCGCGCTGTGCGCGGCGCTGATTCTGGGTCTTTCTGCCTGCGGGCAGGAGGACGGCGCCTCCACGGAATTTTATGCAATGGACACCAACATGTCCGTCACCGCTTACGGCGGCGACGCGAAGGAATCCGTGGACGCGGTGCGGGATGAGCTGTACAGTCTGGACCTGCGCCTTTCCCGCACGCGCATCGACAGCGCCATTTCCCGCCTGAATTCCGGAGCGGGCCTGCCTGCGGAGGAAGCGGATATTTCGCAGCTTATTACCTCCGCAATTGAATACAGCGACGCAACCGACGGCGCGTTTGACATCACCGTGGCCCCGCTGGTTTCCGCCTGGGGCTTTACCACGGACCACTATCAGGTTCCCCTTCAAAAAGAGCTGGACCGCCTGCTGCCCCATGTGGGAAGCAGCCACATTCTCTTTGGTGAAACGGGTGTAATTACCTTGGATGCAGGGACGAAAATTGATTTGGGCGGCATTGCCAAAGGGTATGCCTCTGACCTGTGCGAGGGGATTTTATTCAAGAACGGCGTGACGAGCGCCATGGTGTCTCTGGGGGGCAACATCTACGTCCGGGGCAGCAAGCCGGACGGGAGCGCCTGGCGCGTGGGCGTGCAGGACCCCCAAAAACCTGCCGGCTTCGCGGGTGTCCTCTCCCTGACGGATGCCTACGCCGTCACCTCCGGCAGCTATCAGCGGTATTTTGAGGAAAATGGCAAACGCTATCACCATATTCTGAACCCCGCCACCGGCTATCCTGCTGAAAGTGGCCTGACCTCCGTCACCGTGGTAGCCCCCGCAAACGGAGACGAGCACGGCGGCGGGCCTGGCCACGGCACCATGTGCGACGCATTTTCCACCGCCCTGTTTGTGATGGGCGAGGAAAACGCCGTGGAGCTTTGGCGCTCCGGCGTTTATGATTTTCAGCTTGTGCTGGTGACGGAGGACGGTCGGGTTCTGGTGACCGACGGTCTTGCAGACAAATTTCAGCAGGAGGACGGCAGCGGCTATGCCTATGAGACAATCTCCCGAAATCCGGCCTAAGCCCGCCGATGCGCTGGTGGCGCTGTTTGTGATTCTGCTGGCCGCCGCGCTGGCGCTGGGCGTGTGGGGGCGCGGGGCAGGAAGCGGACTTTCCGCCATCATCTCCGTGGACGGGCGGGTGGAGGAGACAGTAAACCTCTCTCTTCTTACCGGGCCGGAGGTACGGGAGCTGACGGCAAACGGCTATACCCTTCGTCTCCGCCTGTCTCCCGACGGAGCGGAGGTACTGGAAGCGGACTGTCCCAATCAGGTGTGCGTCCGCACCGGAGCGGTGCACCGTGCGGGGCAGAGCGTTGTTTGCCTTCCGGCGCGGATTTCTGTTATGCTGACAGGCAACACGGATAACGGCGTGGACGCCGTGCTGGGGTGATGGAATGAAGCTGACAACAAAACAACTGACACTGTGCGCCGTGCTTACCGCGCTGGCGCTGGCACTGAGCTATACAGAAAACCTACTTCCCCTGTCCCTTGCCATCCCCCTGCCGGGGGTGAAGCTTGGCCTTGCCAACATCGTCACCGTTTTTGCGCTGTATGCGCTGGGGGCGGGTCAGGCGCTTTTAATCCTCATTGCCCGGTGCACGCTGGGCGCGCTGTTTGCGGGAAATGTGAACGCGCTGCTGTTCTCTCTGCTGGGCGGACTTTGTGCCATGGGGGCCATGTTCCTGCTGTCCCGCTTTCGGCCCTTGTCGGTATACGGCGTGTCCGTGGGCGGCGCGGCGGCCCACAACTGCGGCCAGGTGGCGGCGGCGATTTTGACGCTGGGCAACGCGGCCCCTCTTTATTACCTGCCCCTTCTACTGGGGGTATCCCTGTTTACCGGGGCCTTGACGGGCTTTGCGGCGGGACTTTTGTTCCGGGCGCTGGAGCACACCTCTTTGATGAAAGCGTGAGCGTATGGATAGGAAAGACATCAGTAAAAAGGACCAGATTATTTTGCAGCAGCTGGATGTGATCCGCGCCATGTCGGAAAACAGCCTGCACCGGATGGAGACGGATTTTTGGGGACATCCTTCCACACCGCAAAAGCCTGCACAGCCAGCGTCCCCTGCGGTACCCGCAGCCCCGCCTGCCCCCCCGCTGAAAACGGGCGAAACGGATTCGGGCGGCACCGCCGCCTCCACTGGAAACGGCGATGGTGCTTTTAAAGAGCAGCCCGCCCCGCCCCCGGAAAAGCTTGAGGATTTACAGGCAGAGCTGGACGGCTATATTGGCCTGACCGCCGTGAAAAAAGAAGTAAAAAACCTCATTGATTTGGCCACGGTCCATCAGCTGCGAAAGGACCACGGCCTGCCGGTGGCGGATTTAAGCCTTCACATGGTGTTTTCCGGCAACCCGGGCACAGGCAAAACCACCGTGGCCCGGCTGATGGCCCGGATTTATCACAGCCTTGGCATCCTCTCCAAGGGGCATCTGGTGGAGGTGGATCGCAGCGGTCTTGTGGCGGGGTACGTGGGTCAGACCGCCATTAAAACCGGCAAGGTGATCGACGCGGCCCTTGGCGGCGTTTTGTTTATCGACGAGGCCTATGCCCTCAACGGCAGGGCGGAAAATGACTTCGGGCAGGAGGCAATTGACACCCTCCTCAAAGCCATGGAGGATCACCGTGACGATTTGGTCGTGATTGTCGCCGGGTACGACGGCCTGATGGACGATTTTGTTCACTCCAATCCGGGCCTTGAATCCAGATTTAATCGATTTTTGCACTTTGAAGACTACACCCCAGAGGAGCTTTTGTCCATTTTTGACATTCAGTGCAAAAAGGGCTGCTATCAGCCGGAGGAAGATACTCGACAGCTGGTGCAAGAGTTTATTGCAGAGGAAAATGCGGATTCCATTGCTTTTGGCAACGCCCGGGGCGTGCGAAATATCTTTGAGCGGCTTCTGGTGAATCAGGCCAACCGACTGGCTGCCATGGAAACCGTTTCCCGGGACGATTTGATGAAGCTTACCCCCCGTGACGTGCGCGCGGCGCGGGGAATGGCGGAGCCAATAGCGGAGGACGGCAGCTTCTCAGGCCCAGTGGAAAATTCCTCCGGGGACGGGGAAACTTCACAAAAACAGGAGTGAGCTTATGAAAGTATTGGTACTGGCACCCCAATCCCGCTACGACGCTTTTCTCCCAGATCTCCCCGCCGCCAAATCGGTAGAGCTGGTTTTTTGCGACCGGGAGGGAAGCGAGTCGGCGTGGCTTGCTGCGGCAGGCGACGCGGACGCGCTGTTTACCACGCCCGTGACGCCCGTTTCGGCGGAGCTGATCTCCCGCATGCCCAATTTGAAGCTGATTCACTCCGAAGGAGTGGGCTTTGACCGCATTGATCTGGAAGCGGCCCGGGTCAGGGGCATTTACGTGTGCAACTGCGCCGGGTGCAACGCGCCGGCGGTTTCCGAGCTGTCTGTGACCTTGATGGGCATGCTGCTTCACCGGGTTTTGTGGGGCGACCGCATGGTTCGCGCGGGCAAGCAGGCCGAGGCTGTGCGGATGGTGGAGCGGGATGCTCCCGCGGATTTGTCGGTTTCCACCGTGGGCCTGGTCGGCTTTGGCGCCATCGGTCAGGCGGTGGCAGAGCGGCTGCGCCCTTTTGGCGCCACGGTGTATTATTACGCGCCCCACCGCCGGGACGCGGAGACGGAAACCCGGCTGAACGCCCACTATCTCCCGCTGGAGGAGCTGGCGGCGGCGAGCGACATCGTCAGTCTTCACCTGCCCGCAAACGACCAAAGCCGAGGACTTGTCAACCGGGAATTTCTCGCCCGGATGAAGCCTAAGGCATTTCTTGTAAACACTGCCCGGGGCGCGATTATTGACGATGAGGCCCTCTGCAATGCCGTGCGGGAAGAACGACTTGCGGGCGTGGCACTGGACTGCTACGAGCCGGAGCCAGTCGGGGCGGACCATCCGCTGGTTCGTCTGGCCGCGGAGTGTCCGGATAAACTGATTCTCTGCCCCCATTACGGCGGCGCAGCCCAGTCCGCCTTCCGGGCGGCGCACCGGATGCTGTTTGAGGATTTGGAGCGCGTGCTGTCCGGCAAGCGGCCGGAGCGCGTGGTCAACGGCCTGTAAGTGCTTTAACCCCGCCGTTTAGTCGAGGTTGCAACCACAGCAAATCTCACAGAAGCAATGGGTTTTGAGAAAGGAGCATTCCTATGAAGGTCGCGCTGATTCAACTGGCGGGCGGTACCGGAGACAAGACCGCCGACATTGCCCTTGCCTGCGAAAAAATCCGGGAAGTGGCGGCAAACGGCGCGGATTTTGCCGTTCTGCCGGAAATGTTCTGCTGCCCTTACGACAACGCCTGCTTTCGTGCCTTTGGCGAAACAGCGGGTGGGCAGGCGCAGTCCGCGCTTTCCCGGCTTGCGGGGGAGCTTGGAATTTACATCGTGGGCGGCTCCGTTCCGGAGCTTGCGGACGGAAACGTGTACAACTCCGCCTATGTCTACGACCGTCAGGGCCGGGAGCTTGCCCGCCACCGCAAGGCCCACCTGTTTGACATTGACGTTGCGGGCGGACAGCGTTTTTTTGAGTCTGACACCCTCACTCCCGGCAATGAAATTACCACCTTTGACACGGAGTTTGGCACAATGGGCCTTTGCATTTGTTTTGACCTGCGGTTTGAGGAGTTGGCCCGGTGCATGACCCTGCGGGGCGCAACGTGCATTTTTGTCCCGGCAGCTTTCAACATGACCACCGGCCCCGCCCACTGGGAGCTTTTGTTCCGCCAGCGGGCAGTGGATAATCAGTGCTTCACCGTGGGGGTTTCCCCGGCCCGGAACGTAGACGCGTCTTACGTAGCCTACGGCAACTCTCTTGCCGTGGACCCTTGGGGAACGGTGCTCTGCCGCGCGGAGGGCGAGGCCACCGTGCTGTATGCCGAGCTGGACCTCTCCAAAATCAAGTCCGTTCGCAGCCAGCTTCCTGTCCTCTCTGCCCGACGCACGGATTTGTACGACGTGAAAGAGCTTTAACAAACTTCTTAATAATTTGGGGCCAACGCCCACCTTTTCATAAAAAGTCCCGTGAGATTTTAACAAAATCTCACGGGACTTTTGTGTTTTCACCATTTTACGCGTTTTTCCCATCCACAATATGGACGTTCAAATGGTCATAGGCCATTTCGATGCCCTTCTCCTCAAACACCCGCCGCAGGTTTTCCCCCAGCGTCAGATAGACCGTCCAGAAATCCGCCGTGGCCGCCCAGCAGTACACGCTGTATTCCATGGCGCTGGGGCGGCACTCCGTCAGGTAAACCGAGGGGGCGGGGTCGGAAAGCTTGCCCTCTGTCCGCTCCAGCGCCGCCCGGCAGGCGGCCTTCACCGTGTCGATGCTTGCGGAATAAGGCGCGTTCACCTTCTGGCAGATACGGCGCCGGCCAAGAGCGGTATAGTTGGTCAGCTTTTCAGAGGAGAGCTTCCGGTTGGGAATCATCACCGTCAGCCCCTCCAGCGTCACCAGCTTGGTGTGATTCAGGGCCATTTCCTCCACCGTGCCGGACACGCCGTCCGTCTCAATAAAGTCCCCAAGCGTAAAAGGACGGGAAGACAGCAGCACCAGTCCCCCGGCCACGTTGCCCAAAATGTCCTCCGCCGCCAGCGTAACGCCCAGAGAAGCCACGCTTAAAAGCGCCACAAAGGACGAGGAATTGATGCCCAGCGTATCCGCCACGATGATTGCCGTGATGATGTAAAGCACCAGCTTTATGCCCATCAGCAGGTATTTGCGCACCCGCTCTTCCAGCTTGCTGCGGCTCATAATCCGACCGAAAAGACGCATGAGAATCCTGATGACGATCAGGCAGACCAGCAGCACCCCCACGGCAGACGCCACTTTCCCAAAAGTCAGCGAAATCCCGCCCGGCAGCGCCGCGTTCCACAGGTCTTCAAAGCTCATGTCCCGCTTTTTTCCGCCGCGCGGTCAGCCGCAATCACCAGCTTCATGGCCTCTACCGCCACCTTCACAGAGGCTGCGGTATCTTCACTCATGTTCTGGTCAAGACCTGCCTTTTCCCGCTCCTGATTCCAAACCACGTGGAAGCAGGAGCCGCACCGCACGCCCAGCGCCGCCGCCACCACGAACAGGGCGGCGGATTCCATCTCGCTGGCCTTTACGCCAAGGCGCTTCCAGCTCTCCCACTTCTGCTGAAGCTCGTAGGAGACGGGGGATTTATCCGGGCTGTGCTGGCCATAAAAGCTGTCCTTGCACTGGACAACCCCGGTGTGAAGCGGATAGCCAAGGGCCCTTGTGGCCTCCACCAGATGCCCGGTAATGCCGAAGTCCGCCACGGCGGGAAACTCAATGGGCGCATATTCCATACTGGTGTGTTCAAAGCGGACAGCCCCCGTGGCCACCACGATGTCGCCGGACTGAACCTCCAGCGCAATGCCGCCGCAGGTGCCGGTGCGAATAAAGGTGTCCGCCCCGCACTTCACCAGCTCCTCCATGGCGATGGAGGCGGATGGCCCGCCGATGCCCGTGGAGCAGACGGAAACCCGCTCTCCCAAGAGCGTCCCGGTCCATGTGGTATACTCCCGGTTTTGGGCCACCTCCACCGCGCCGTCAAGCAGGGCGGCGATAGACGCTACGCGGCCCGGGTCCCCGGGCAGAATGCAATAGCGGCCCACATCCCCCTGTGCGCACTGAATGTGATACTGTTTCGGCAAAGTCTGCATCTCTTTCACCTCATCAATTAATTCCGCCGCCCTCCCGGGCAGCGTCCGCAAAAAAGCACCTCCGCCGCCCCCGGCGGTAGTTTTTATTTCATTGTCACCACCGTGACGCCGGACTCACCCTCGCCGTAAACCCCCAGACGGAAGCTTTTTACCGCCTTATTCCTGCGCAGCAGCTCGTGTACGGCCTTGCGCAAAACGCCGGTTCCCTTGCCGTGGATAATGGTGACGGTTTCCAGCCGGCCCATTACGGCGGTGGAAAGGAAGGTTTCCACCACGCTTTCGGCCTCGATGCTCTCCATCCCCCGGATATCCAGCTCGCTGGTGGCGGCGGGGCGCAAAAGCTGCCGGTCCGGATTGGAACGGGCCGGGGCGGCTTTTTTCCGCTCGGCCGTCTCAATCAGCCGCACCTCGTCGGCCTTCACAGTCATTTTCATCCGGCCCGCCTGCAATTGAAGCGTCCCGTCTTTTCCCACGGAGACAACCTCCGCCGGGTTTTTCACGCCGGGGATTTCCACCTGATCTCCCTTTTGAATGGGGCGGCTGGGCTTTGGAATCGGCTCCGGCTCAAATTCCCGGCTGCGGAGCTTTTCCTCTGCCTCGTTCAGCCCCCGGCGAATGGCGGCCTGCGCTTCGTTCAAATTCTGCGCCGCGTCGGCTCTGGCCTGCTGTCTGCGCAGCTCCGCCAGCTCGTTCATCGTCTGGTCGGCGGCGGATTTAGCATCCCGCAGAATGCGGCGAGCATCCGCCTCGCCCCGGCTGCGGGCGTTATCCCGCGCCTTCTCCATTTGCGTGCGGAATTCCCGGGCCTTGCGGGCGTCCTCTTCCCGCTGCTGATACAGCCGGTCAGTTTCCACCTGTTTTTTCTCCAAAGCCTGCCGCTTCTGCTCCAGTTGGGTCAAAACGTCCTCAAAGCGGACGCTGTCTCCCGCCATCTGTGCCTTAGCTTCCTCCACCACCTCGTCTGGCAGGCCCAGCCGCTTGGAAATGGCAAAGGCATTGGACTTTCCCGGAATGCCGATCAGCAGCCGGTAGGTGGGCCGCAGGCTCTCCACGTCAAACTCGCAGGAGGCGTTTTCTACCCCGGCGGTGGTCATGGCAAAGGTTTTCAGCTCCGCATAATGGGTGGTGGCAGCCAGCTTCGCGCCGGAGCGGCGCACCCGCTGGATGATGGCGATGGCCAGCGCCGCGCCCTCCACCGGGTCGGTGCCTGCCCCCAGCTCGTCAAACAGCACCAGGGTCCGCCGGTCCGTCTCCTTGAGAATCTGAACGATACCGGTCATGTGGGCCGAGAAGGTGGACAGGCTCTGCTCGATGCTCTGCTCGTCTCCCACGTCCGCCAGCACCCGCTCATACACGGAAATCTGGCTTCCCGACGCTGCCGGGATGTGCAGTCCGCACTGGGACATCAACGTCAGAAGGCCCAGCGTTTTCAAACTGACGGTTTTGCCGCCGGTGTTGGGGCCGGTGATGACCAGCGTGTCAAAGCTGTCCCCGATTTCAATGTCGATAGGCACGGCCTTTGCCCGATCCAGCAAAGGATGGCGCGCCTTTCGCAGAACCACTGCCCCGTCCCGCCGCAGCTCCGGGCGCACACCGTCCAGCTTGTAGGAAAGCTGGCCCCGGGCGAAAATCAAATCCAGATGCACCAGTGCGTCGTAGTCCCCCTGAATGTCCTCCCGGTGGTTCGCCGCGTCGGCGGACAGCTCGGCAAGAATCCGCTCGATCTCCTTTTTCTCCTTCGCTTCCAGCTCGATGTACTCGTTGTTGGCCTGCACCACGCCCATAGGCTCCACGAACAGCGTCGCCCCGGTGGAGGACACGTCGTGGACAAGCCCCGGCAGCGCACCCTTCTGCTCCGCCTTCACAGGCACCACAAACCGCCCGTCCCGCTGGGTGATGATGCTCTCCTGCAAAACCTTACTGTAAGCCTGAGAGGAAATGATGCGCTGAAGCACCTGCCGGCTTTTGGCCTGCGCCGCACGCATTTTACGGCGGATGTCGCCAAGCTCGGGGCTGGCGTTGTCAGAGATGGTGTTCTCGTCCAGAATGACAGACTTAATCCGTTCCTCCAAGAACCGGTTGCCGTGGAGGGATAAAAACAGGTAATCCACTGCGGTCTTTTCCCCCGCGCCATCGGAAAAATATTCCCGGGTCCGCCGGGCAGCGGTTAAAAGACCCGCAATGGTCAAAAGCTCCCGCGTATTCAGTCCGCCGCCCCGGTCTGCCCGGTCCAGCGCTTCCCCCACCGGCTTTACCCCGGAAAAGGAAGGGCTGCCCCGCAAGCCGATCATCTCCCGCGCCGCGTCGGTCTGGTCCAGCAGGCGCAAAACCGTCTCCGGCTCCGTTTCCGGGGTCAGCGCCAAGGCGCGGCGCTTGGCCTCGTCGCTCACGGCCTGATCCGCCAGCATGGAAAGCACCCGTGGCAGCTCCAGCGTGCGCATGGATTTTTGAAACAATTCGCTCATAAACTATCCTTTTCGTATAAAACATCCAAAATAGTACAAAATGTATTAGAAATTCGACAGGCTTTTATAGTAGTCCAGCGTGCGGAAGCTGCGCTCAAGCTGCGCGGCCACATACCGCTCCGCCGCGTTGGAAAGCTGGTCCAGCGCCTCCCCCGTCAATGTAAACGCATAAAGCCGCCCGGGCGGACCGTAGACAATGTGCCGCAAAGCTGCCACCGCTTCCGGGCGCAAAGGAAGCGCTTCCCCTCCGCCGGGACCGCCGCAGGCAGCGCAGCGCAAAACGCCCTGCACCGGGTCCAGCCGCGCGTCTGCCGGATTCTCCTCGCCGCACACAGCGCACCCGTCCGCCAGCGGCTCATATCCCGCAAGGCACATCAGCCGCCATTCAAAGGCAGGTTTGGCAAGCAATCGGGACTTTTTCAACGTATCCAGCGCGTATAGGCCGTTCAGCAGATGACTTAAAAGCTCCGGCGCGGGAATTTCGGGAGAGGAGACGGCCTCCGTCAGCTCCGCAAAGTAAAACCCCAGTGCCAGCGCTTCAAAATCTGCCCGCAGCCCGTCAAACAGCGCTAAAGTGGTACCCTCGTTTAAATAATACCAGTCCCCCCTGCGCGTAAGCGTCAGCTCACTGTACGCAAGGGTCTGGCAGGCGGCGGTATACCGACAGCCTTTCCGCCGCGCGCCCTTGGCAATCACGGAAATTTTGCCGTGGTCGGGCGTGAGGACGGTGAGGATTTTGTCCGATTCCTTTGTCTCCGTCTCCCGCAGCACAGCGCCCCGGGTTACAAGGTCGCTCACAGGTTCCCCTCCTCATTCCGGGGCATTTGTCTCCATAAATTCCCGGTACATCTCGTAGTATTCCGGTGCGCCGGTCGTCCAAAACAATGTCCAGCAGGTATCAGCCGTCATAATTCATCACCTCTTGGGTTAGTGTGGCGAATTTTGTCGGAACTATGCATTGAGATTCTTGCAGATGCCCGAATATATTCCTTATTATACCAAGGCAACGGCCGTTTCGCAAGGGGCGTGCTTCGCCGCAAATCGCGCTTTGTTTCTATCACTGTCCGCCAAGAGAATCACCGGGATTTTCTCCTGTCTGCTGTCGCCGCTCCATCGCCTTTGTCAGCGCTTCCCGCATAGGGCGAACCTTTCCGGTCAAATTGTTTTTATCCAGAACGGCCTTGATTTCGCCTCGAGTCTGCACCATTTCCTCCCGGAAGGCGGCCGCGGAAACCCGCAGCGCCCCGTGACCGAGAATGATGATCTGCTCCGCCGCGTCGGAGGAGACAACCCGCACCCGGTGCTGCCGACCAAGCTGATAGGTGGTCCGCTCGATATAGGCGTCTGCCGTCTCCGTCTCTTTGGTGTAGACCAGATGAATATTATGATACTTTTCCACGACTTCCTCGCCGCCCTTGACTTTATACGCGTCAAACACCACAATAACCCGGCATTTGCGAAAGCCCTGATAGTCACTCATCAAATCGCACAGCATCCGCCGCGCCGCATCCAGATTCTCCCCGGCGGCGGCTTTCAGCTCGTCCCATGCGAAAATGACGTTGTATCCGTCTACCAGCAGATATTCCGGCCCGCTGGGCGGGGGCACGGCGCGATATGCCGTGGCGGAGGATGCGGCGGGCAGAGGTTTTTGAAAGGTTCTGCGCTTCACGGGGCCGTAGGTTCGCTCGAAAATGGCCCGCAGCTCCTTATCCTGCTCCATCGTTCCCGCGTAGGTGGCGGAGCGGGCAGTTGAAGGCCCGGAATCATTCCTCCTTACGGGCGTTCCGTCGGGAGAAAAGCCGCTGTCCACATGGGCGCGGGCGGGAACGTCCCGCCACTTTACCACGCGGCCCGCGCCGCCCTCGCAGAAAATGGAGTCCGCCGGGTTGTCCAAATCCCGTTCGGGGTCATAGCCAGTCTCCTCCACAATCTGCTCCTGCCGTGGACAGGGACGATAGCCGCCGGGGGCGCAGGACAGTCTTCCCTGCCCCTTGGTATAGGCAGCAACCTCCGCCCCATAATCCCGCAAAGCGGACACCGGAGCCGCGCCGGTAAACAGCGCGTCCTCCCCCTGTGTTTCGGGCGGGGCAAAGTCCCCTCCCATACGCTGCAAATCCGCCATAGCCCGCCCCGTCTGCGCCTGAGGCACCAAAAGAGAAAACTCGTACCACGGCTCCAGCAGAACACTGTTTGCACTCATCAGCCCCTGCCGGACGGCCCGCCACGCAGCCTGACGGAAGTCGCCCCCCTCGGTGTGCTTTTCGTGGGCGCGACCCGCAAGCAGCGTGATTCTCATGTCCGTAACCGGCGCGCCGGTCAGCACGCCGGGATGCTTTTTCCATGCAAGCTGGCTCAGCGCCAGCCGCTGCCAGCTAAAAGGCAGCGTCTCCTCCGGGCAAACCGTCGCAAACCGCAGCCCTGCCCCCCGTTCCAGCGGCTCCAGCAGTAAGTGAACCTCTGCATAGTGACGCAGCGGCTCGAAATGCCCGATGCCCACCACAGGGGCGGCAATTGTTTCCTTATAGACGATTGCTCCGGGGCCAAAGGTCACATCCAGATCAAACCGGTCCTTTAGAAGCCGCTGCAAAATCTCCTGCTGAAAAAGGCCCATCAGCTGCACGTTGATCTGTCCGGTCCGCTCCTGCCAGACCACGCGGAGCTGCGGGTCCTCATCCTCCAGCCGGCGAAGCTGCCCCAGCGCGGTGTGAACATCGCAGCCATCCGGCAAAAACACCTGACAGGTCAAAGCAGGCTCCAGCAGCGGAGGGGCGGAAGCAGACTCCGCACCCAGCCCCTGCCCGGAAAAAGTATGGCTCAGGCCCACCACGGCGCACACCGTTCCCGCTTCGGCAGTATCCGCAAGAGAAAATTTCGCGCCGGAATAAATCCGGAGCTGATCTGCTTTTTCCTGCCAATCCTCCCCGTCCCGGCTGCCGGAAAGCATCGCCTTTACCCGCAGAGTCCCGCCGGTGACCTTCAAATGCGTCAGCCGTGCACCCTGTGGGTCACGGGAGATTTTATAGACCTTCGCGCCAAACTCCTCTCCGTATTCCGGTATCGGGGCATACCGCGTCATGCAATTGAGCAGTTCCTCCACCCCGTCCAGCCGCAGTGCCGCACCGAACAGGCAAGGAAACAGCTTTTCCTCGCCCACCAGCTCCCCAACGGTTTCGTCCCGCAGCGTGCCAGTGGCCAGATATTCCTCCATGGCGGCCTCGCCGCACAAGGCCGTTTCCTCCTCCCGCTCTGAAGCAGGGCGGGAAAAATCCACACAGCCGCCGTCCAGCCGCGCTTTCAGCTCCGCCAGAAGCGATGCGCGATCCGTTCCCGGCTGGTCCATTTTGTTCACGAACAAGAAGGTGGGCACACCGTATCGCCGCAGCAGTCGCCACAGGGTCAGCGTGTGACCCTGCACCCCGTCCGCTCCGCTGATGACCAGCACCGCGCAGTCCAGCACCTGAAGTGTCCGCTCCGTTTCGGCGGAAAAGTCCGCATGACCGGGGGTATCCAGCAGCGTCAGCTCCCGCGTTTCAAGGGGCAGCACCGCCTGCTTTGCAAAAATGGTCACGCCACGCTCCCGTTCCAGTGCGAAGGTATCCAAAAATGCGTCTCCATGGTCCACGCGGCCCAAACGCCGCAGCGCGCCGCCCACGTAGAGAAGCCCCTCCGTCAGAGTGGTCTTCCCCGCGTCCACATGGGCCAATATCCCGACTACCAGCTTTTTCATCGTTTACTCCGCTCTTCTCCGCTTGCATTCCGTTAAATTTCTCTCAGTATAGCAGTCTTGGGGCTTCAGGTCAAAAATAACATTTGCTTTTACGGAAATATTCACTATAATGGCAGTGATGGAATCGCGTGAAGATTTCTTAACGGCTGTGCCGTATGACAACAACTGTGAAATTTGAGGTTCGTAAGCTATGAAAATCATTATCGTGGGCGCCGGGAAAGTCGGGCTGGCGCTGGCGCAAAGTCTTTCCCGGGAACACAGCGTCACCGTGATCGACCAAAATCCTTGGCTTGTGGAGCACACTGTCAACGTCTACGACGTGATGGGCGTGTGCGGCAACGGCGCCAGCGCCGAAGTGCTGAAAGAGGCGGACGCCGGGCGCGCCGACCTGCTGATTGCCACCGCCCCCAGCGATGAGCTGAACATTTTGATCTGTCTGGTGGCAAAATATTTAGGGGCAGAATACACCATCGCCCGCATTCGCCACCCGGAATATGGAGAGCAGCTTCGCTATATGCGCAGCACCCTGGGCCTTTCCATGGCCATCAACCCCGAGCGGGCCACCGCCCGGGAGATTGCCCGCGTGCTGCGCTATCCCAACGCCATGAAGGTGGAGTCTTTTTCCAAGGGACGGCTGGAGCTGGTGGAATACCGTCTGGATCCCGGCAGCACGCTGAACGGCATGCGCCTGAGCAGCCTGCAAAAAAGCCTGAAGGCAAAGGTTTTGATCTGCGCGGTGGCGCGCAACGAAGAGACGATTATTCCCTCCGGTGATTTTGTCCTTCAGGTGGGGGACACCATTTACATCACCGCCTCCGCCCACGAGCTGGAGCAGTTTTTCCGGCATCTGGGCGTATTTAAAAGCAAAGCCTCCTCGGTGATGATCGTGGGGGCCAGCAAGCTGTGCTATTATCTGGGCGCACAGCTTCTGGAGATGGGGATGACCGTTAAGATTATTGAGCAGGACGCCGAGCGCTCTACCCACATGAGCGAGCTGCTGCCCCGGGCGCTGGTCATCACCGGCGACGGCGCGGACAGCGAGCTGCTGCGGGAGGAGGGGCTGGACCAGACGGATGGCTTTGTGTCCATCACCGGCATGGATGAGGCCAACATCCTGATGTCCCTCAGCGTGGCACGGCAAAACCCGAACTGCAAGGTTATCACGAAAATCAACCGTCAGCCGCTGGTGGATCTGGTGGCCGGCGCGGGGCTGATCGGCAGCGTGGTATCCACCGGTTCCGTCACCACGGAGCTGATTTTGCAGTATGTTCTGGCCATGCAAAACGCCTCCGGCTCTCAGGTCAAAACGCTGCACCGCCTGATCGGCGGCAAGGTGGAGGCGCTGGAATTCGGCATTCATCCCGATTCCTCCCTCATTGGCGTGCCCCTGCGGGATTTGAAGCTTCGCCCCGGCGTTTTGCTGGCGGGCATTGTGCGGCAAAATGGTAAAATCGTCATTCCTTCCGGCTCCGACACCATTAACGCCGGGGACGACGTGATTGTAGTGGCCACCAGCACCCTACACGATATCCGGGACATTTTGCGGTGAGAAGGACGGAACTCCATTGAATAGAAGAATGATTTGCAACATCCTCGGCAAAATTTTGCTGGTGGAGGCGGCACTGCTGAGTTTACCCCTGCTGGTGTCGCTGGCGCACGGGGAGGCCGCGAAGCCCTTTTTAATCCCCATGGCAGCTCTGGTCCTCTGCGGCATTCCGCTGAGTATGATTTCTCCCCGATCCAAGGCGCTTTATGCAAGAGACGGGCTGGCGATTGTGGCCCTCGCGTGGATTCTGATGTCTCTGTTCGGCGCGCTGCCCTTTTATCTTTCCCAATCCATGCCTTCTTTTATCGACAGCTTTTTTGAAACCGTTTCCGGCTTCACCACCACAGGCGCAAGCATTTTGACGGAGGTGGAGCATCTAAGCCGCGGCATGCTTTTCTGGCGCAGCTTTACCCACTGGGTGGGCGGCATGGGCGTGCTGGTATTTGTCATGGCCATTCTGCCCACCACCGACGGGCATGAAATGCACATCCTGCGTGCAGAGGTTCCCGGCCCCGTTGTAGGAAAGCTGGTGAGCCGTCTGGGAGACACCGCAAAAATTCTTTACGGAATCTATCTTTTGATGACTATTGTGGAGATTGTTTTGCTGCTGCTGGGGGGAATGTCGGCGTTTGACGCGTGCATCAACGCCTTCGGAACCGCCGGAACCGGCGGCTTCAGTTCCCGCAACCTCAGCATCGGCGCGTATAACAGTCCTTATTTCGATATGGTCATCGGCATTTTCATGCTGTTGTTCGGCGTGAATTTTAATCTTTACTATTTTCTGATTATGGGCAGGGCACGGGACGCGCTGCATTCTGAGGAGCTGCGGGCTTATCTTGCCATTGTGGCGGTTTCCACCCTCACCATTGCTTGGAATATCTCTCACCTGTTCTCCTCTTTTGCAACGGCGCTGCGATATTCCTTCTTTCAGGTCTCCTCCGTGATTACCACCACGGGCTACGCCACCACGGACTTTAACCTCTGGCCCACCTATTCCAAGGTGGTGCTTGTGCTTTTGATGTTTACAGGGGCCTGTGCGGGGTCCACCGGCGGCGGCATTAAAATTGCCCGCCTGGTAATTTTTTGCAAGACGGCATTCAGCGACATGCGCCAGATGATGCACCCCAACGCCGTGGCCACCGTCCGGATGGAGGATCGCCCCGTAAACGGCAAGGTTCTGAGGGGAACCCACGTCTTTTTGGTGGTTTATATGCTGCTGATGGGCGTGTCCACCCTGCTGATCGGTCTGGACGGATTTGACCTTGTCACCACCTTTACCGCTGTTGTCTCCTGCATCAATAATATCGGGCCGGGCCTTGGCGACGTAGGCCCCATGGGCAACTTCTCGGAATTTTCTCCCGTGTCAAAGCTGATTTTATGCTTTGATATGCTGGCAGGACGGCTGGAACTGTTTCCCATGCTGCTTCTGGGGCCCTCCCTTTGGCAGGGGCACAAGCGCAGTCTGCTGCGATAAATCCGGATTGGTGCGGAGGATGCATTGCGTCTTCCGCACCATCTTCCTATCAGAAAAAGTCACAAAGAGGTTTCTCATTTTCACGCTTGTTTTTTTATATCCGCCATTGACAAGCTTCCCGGATTCCGGTAGAATGCATGGTTAGAATATGTGATCCGAGGAGGGATACCATGGGCTTTCTGCTGACAGGCGGCAGCGTATTTTCTAACGGCGCTTTTCATACGGCGGACGTGGCCGTGGAGAATGGCCGTATTATTTCCGTTTCCCATTCTCTTCCCCGTGATAATCAGTCGGTTATTAAATTG
Source organism: Bacillota bacterium (assembly GCA_023402075.1). Lineage (GTDB taxonomy): Bacteria > Bacillota > Clostridia > Oscillospirales > Oscillospiraceae > Oscillibacter. The sequence continues at coordinate 33,400 of JAEXCS010000035.1, forward strand.
GATGGTCTTTTTATTGTTCCAGGTTTCGTCGATGTGCATGTACATCTTCGGGAGCCTGGTTTTTCTTATAAAGAGACGATTTCCTCCGGTACGGAGGCAGCGGCAGCGGGTGGATACACCGCCGTATGCCCCATGCCCAACCTGAAACCGGTGCCGGACAGCTTGGAAACGCTTCAGCCGGAGCTTTCCATAATTGCCCGGGACGCAAAGGTGCATGTCTATCCCTACGGGGCCGTTACCGCCGGGGAGCAGGGGGTATTCCTCGCCGACATGGAGGGTATGGCCTCCCACGTGATCGGCTTTTCCGACGATGGACGGGGCGTGCAGTCCGACGGGATGATGCGCGCCGCCATGAACAAGGCCAAGGCACTGAACCGGCCCATTGTGGCCCACTGCGAGGTGAATGAGCTGCTTGTCCCCGGCGGCTGCATTCACGACGGCGCCTTTGCAAAGGCCCACGGATTTCCCGGCATTTCGTCGGAGAGCGAGTGGCGGCAGGTGGAGCGAGACATCGGGCTGGTCCGGGAAACCGGGTGCCAATATCACGTCTGCCACATCTCCACCAAAGAAAGCGTGGACCTCATCCGCAAAGCCAAGGCAGAGGGCCTGCCCGTCACCTGCGAGACGGGGCCGCACTATCTGGTGCTGTGCGAAGACGATTTGCAGGATGAAGGCCGGTTTAAAATGAATCCGCCCCTGCGCTCTGCCCGGGACCGGGATGCGCTTTTGGAGGGCCTTTTGGATGGAACCATCGACTGCATTGCAACCGACCACGCGCCCCATTCCGCAGAGGAAAAATCCCGGGGTCTTCGCAGCAGCGCCTTTGGCATTGTGGGACTGGAAACGGCGTTCCCCGTGTTATACACCCAGCTTGTGCGGACGGGAATTGTCTCCTTGGAGCTGTTGGTGGACCGGCTGTGTCTCCGCCCCCGGCGAATTTTCGGCCTGAGCGGCGGAGAAATCGCCCCGGGTGCGCCGGCCGACCTGACGGTGCTGGACCTGAACCGCCCCCACCGCATCGACAGCGGCACATTTCGCTCTCTGGGCCGGGCCACCCCCTTCGACGGGTGGCTGGTGTCCGCCGCCGTGGCGGCCACCGTCTGCGACGGAGAGCTGGTCTACACTGATTTTCAACGGGAGGACGTATGAAACAATCTCTCTTTACCGTGGAGCACACCCGCCAGCTTACGGACGACACCTATGAAATGGTTCTCTCCGGGGACACCTCGGACATTACCGCGCCGGGACAGTTTGTAAACCTTGCCCTGCCGGGAAAATTCCTGCGCCGGCCCATCTCCGTGGCCAACTGGGACGAAGGTGCGCTGCTGCTGCTGATTCGCGTGGTGGGCGACGGAAGCCGAGAGCTGGTGCGCTCCGTCCCCGGCACAGAGCTGGACGTCCTATCGGGTCTTGGCAATGGGTTCGACCTTGAGAACTGTCCCCCCAATCCAATCCTGATTGGCGGCGGTGTGGGCGCGGCCCCGCTGTTTGGCCTTGCGGGACGGCTGCTGGCGCAGGGCATCAGACCCACGGTGGCACTGGGCTTTCGCACAGGAAAGGACGCGTTTTATCTCAAGGAATTTGCGGATCTTGGCTGTCGTCTTTTTATTGCCACCGAGGATGGGAGCCTTGGAACCAAAGGCTTTGTCACCGACCTGACCCGCACGGCGACGGACTGCACCACAGCATTTGTCTGCGGCCCCACGCCGATGCTGCGGGCCATCTGGTCTCTGCCGGGGCTGACAAACGGGCAGTATAGCTTTGAAGCCCGGATGGCCTGCGGCTTTGGCGCCTGCATGGGCTGCACCATTGAGACGGCGAACGGCCCCCGCCGGGTCTGCAAAGAAGGGCCTGTGTTCCGGAAGGAGGAGCTGGTATGGTAGATTTGCGTGTAAAACTGGGGGATGTGACGCTGAAAAACCCTGTCATCCCCGCCTCCGGCACCTTTGGCTATGGCCGGGAATTTGCCGAGGTTTACGATTTGAATATTTTGGGCAGCTTTTCCTTTAAGGGAACCACCGCCAATCCCCGCTTTGGCAACCCCCAGCCCCGGATTGCGGAGACATCCTGCGGTATGCTCAACGCCGTTGGTCTTCAAAATCCGGGCATCGACGCGGTGCTTGCCGAGGAGCTTCCTAACATCGCCACAATTTTTAAAGGCCCGGTCATCGCCAACATCGGCGGCGAAACCGTGGAGGAGTACGCGGAAAACTGCCGCAAATTAAACGATTGTCCGCAGGTCGCCATCATCGAGGTGAACGTCTCCTGCCCCAACGTCCATGCAGGGGGCAAAAACTTTAGCTCCGACCCGGCTGCCGCCGCGGAGGTGACGGCGGCGGTAAAAGCCGCCACGGACAAGCCTGTATTTATCAAGCTCTCCCCCAACGTGACGGACATCGCCCAAATCGCCCGGGCCTGCGCCGACGCGGGAGCGGATGGCCTGTGTCTGATCAACACCCTGCTGGGCATGCGCATTGACCTGCACACAAAGCGCCCCCTGCTTGCAAACCGCACCGGAGGCCTGTCCGGCCCCGCCGTGTTTCCGGTGGCGCTGCGGATGGTGTGGGACGTGTACGAGGCAACAAGCCTGCCCATCATCGGCTGCGGCGGAATCAGCTCCGCCGAGGACGTGTGCGAAATGCTGCTGGCAGGCGCTTCCGCCGTGGAAATCGGCGCGGCAAACCTGAAAAATCCCGCGATCTGCAAAACGATTATTGAAAAACTGCCCGCTGTGTGTGAATGGCTGGGCGTGACGGAAATCTCACACTTGACAGGAGGCGCACATCATGCATAAGGACATCATTATCGCACTGGACTTTCCCTCCGGCGCGGAGACGCTTGCGTTTCTGGACCGCTTTCCAGCCGGGGAGAAGCCCTATGTAAAAATCGGCATGGAGCTGTTTTATGCCGAGGGGCCGGATATGGTTCGCAAAATCAAAGAGCGGGGCCACAAAATTTTTTTGGATTTAAAGCTTCACGACATTCCCAACACGGTGAAGCGGGCCATGGGGGTGCTTAGCCGTCTGGACGTGGACATGGTGAATCTTCACGCCGCCGGTGCGTCGGAAATGATGCGGGCCGCTCTGGAAGGACTTACCCGCCCGGACGGGACCCGGCCTTTGCTGATTGCAGTGACCCAGCTCACCTCCACCGACCCCGGCACGCTGAAAAACGAGCTTCTGATTGACCTTCCCATGGAGGAGACGGTGCTTTCCTATGCTAAAAACGCCGCCGCATCCGGGCTTGACGGCGTGGTGTGCTCCCCTCTGGAAGCGGCGGGCGTAAAAGCCGTCTGCGGCGACAGCTTCCTCACCATCACGCCCGGCGTTCGCTTTGCGGACGGGGACGCGGGGGACCAGAAGCGGGTGATGACTCCGGAGCGGGCGGGAAAGAGCGGCTGCGACTATCTGGTGATGGGCCGTCCTATCACGCAGGCAGAGGACCCCGTGGCGGCTTACCGCCGCGCAGTGCGGGAGTTTTTGGGAGAATAAGCACAATTTTGCCAGCGTCCATCTATTAAATCATAAGGAGCTAAAAGACATGAATACGGAACACGAGATTGCCCACGATCTTTTATCCATCGGCGCGGTGTTTCTGCGGCCCGACGAGCCTTTTACTTGGGCCAGCGGCATCCGCAGCCCCATCTACTGCGACAACCGCCTGACCCTCACCGCCCCGGCGGTGCGCACTCATGTGGAGGAGGGGCTTGTCTCACTGATTCGGGAACGGTTTGGCGAGGTCGAGGTGCTGATGGGCACCTCCACCGCAGGCATCGCCCACGCGGCCATTGCAGGCCATCTCATGGGCCTTCCCATGGGCTATGTCCGCTCTGGTCATAAGGACCACGGACGGGGCAACCAGATTGAGGGGAAGCTGGAACAAGGCGCGAAGGTGGTGGTGGTGGAGGACCTGATTTCCACCGGCGGAAGCTGCATTGAGGTGGTGGAGGTTCTGCGGGAAGCCGGGGCGCAGGTGCTGGGCATTGCCTCCATCTTTACCTACGGACTTCAAAAGGGCCTTGACCGGCTGGCTGCTGCCGACGTGCTGAATTTCAGCCTGAGCAATTTCGACGCGGTATGCGAAGTGGCGGCACAGGAGGGGAAGATCAAGCCCGAGGACATCCGCCGCCTGAAGCAGTTTCGCGCCAACCCCGGCGACGAGAGCTGGATGACAGTCTAACCCTTTGCGGCACACAGGAAAGGAGCATCTCCATGTCAAACCGAAACCTCATCGACATCACCGACCTGACCCCCGCCGAAATTGACGGCCTGATCGCCACGGCGGAGGACATCATCGACCATCCCGCAAAATACCAGAACCTCTGCGCCCACAAGCAGCTTGCCACGCTGTTTTTCGAACCCTCCACCCGCACGCGGCTGAGCTTTGAATCCGCCATGCTGGCCCTTGGCGGCGGCGTGCTGGGCTTTTCCGAAGCGTCTTCCTCTTCCACCACCAAGGGTGAAACCGTGACGGACACCGTCCGAACCGTAAGCTGCTACGCAGATATCATCGCCATGCGCCACCCCAAGGAGGGCGCGCCCTTTGCCGCTGCCCAGCGCACGGAGGTCCCCATTATCAACGCCGGAGACGGCGGCCACAACCACCCCACCCAAACCCTGACGGACCTTTTGACCATCCATCGGGAAAAAGGACGGCTGAACGACTTTACCATCGGCTTTTGCGGCGACTTGAAGTTTGGGCGGACGGTTCACTCTCTGGTAAACGCGCTGGCCCGGCAAAGCGGCATCCGCTTTGTGTTTATTTCCCCGGAGGAGCTGAAGCTGCCCGGCTATCTGAAAGAAAATGTACTGGAAAAGCAGGGCCTTTCCTATCGGGAAACCGACTCGCTGGAAGACGCCATTCCGGACCTTGACATCCTGTACATGACCCGGGTGCAGAAGGAACGCTTTTTCAACGAAGCGGACTACATCCGTCTGAAAGACACCTATGTTCTGGACCCGGAGAAGCTGATTCCCGCAAAGAAGGATTTGTGCATTCTTCATCCCCTGCCCCGTGTAAACGAGATTGCGGTGGCGGTGGACGACGACCCCCGGGCCTGCTATTTCGGGCAGGTACGAAACGGAAAGTTTATCCGCATGGCCCTGATCCTTTTGCTGCTGGGCCTGCGCGCGGAATGAAGGAGGGTTTGCCAGTGAATATCGACAGCATTCAAAACGGCGTGGTGTTGGACCACATTCAGGCCGGAAAATCCATGGACATTTACAAGTATCTGCATTTAAACCTGCTGGACTGCTCCGTGGCCATTATCAAAAACGTCCGCAGTGGGCGGATGGGCAAAAAAGACATTATTAAAATTGACTCCCCCATGGAAGTGGATTTGGACGTGCTGGGCTACATAGACTCCAACATCACCGTCAACGTTATCCGGGACGGGGTGCGGATGGCGAAAAAGCATCTGGAGCTTCCGGCACGGCTGACAAATATCATCCGCTGCAAGAATCCCCGGTGCATCACGGCGGAAGAACCTCAACTGGACTCCATTTTTCTTTTGAGCGACCGGGAAAAGCACGTATACCGCTGCGCCTATTGCGACGCAGAAAAAAAGCAGAAGCTTTAAAAAATTTTGCAAAAGGGAGGGAGCATCGCGCATGGGACGGCAGTCTGACACAGCTTTGGCAGAAAATACAGAAGCTCTTCCCTCCCCGTCGGATGACGATTTAAGCAGGATTGCCCCACCGATTTCCAACTTAGAAAAGCCGCTTTCCTCCGAGAATTGTGCGGCGTGTGCTTTAGCCGAGCGCCCAGTGTGCGTCTTGGCGGAGCGGCCCCTTCCCGAAGAGTACCCGGGGTGCACACAGGAAGCGTGCCCGAAATGCGCCGAGGGGATGCACTTAGAGGAAAACCCCTCCCCAGCGGCGGACACGTTGGAGTCGAACGCTCAGGAAACAGACGGTCGCCCGCCCGATGGGGCAAGTATCCCAGCCCTGCGCATGACGCCCCGACTGGCCGTGGGCCTGATTTTGCTGCAAAGCCTGTTTTTCGGGTTTGGCGACCCCATCTCCAAAAACGCCTTTAGCATCGTTCCGGTGTTCACGCTGCTCTTCACCCGATATCTGCTGGCGCTGCTTACACTGTTTCTGTTTGCCGGAAAGCGGATCATGGCAGGCCTGCGCCGCTGCCGCGTCCGGGACTGGATTGGCCCGGCCCTATGCATCGCCTTTGCAAATGTGGTGGGCAATGTGGCCATCACCCTCTCTGCGGCCACCAGCGTGGCATTTCTCCGGTCCCTTTCCACGGTGATGACCCCTCTGCTGGCGCTGGCGCTGCTTCGCCGGAAATACTCCCTCAGGCACATTCCCATCCAGCTTTTTGTGGTGGCGGGGCTGTATCTTCTGTGCGGACGAGGCGGCCTGAGCGGCTTCGGACTGGGCGAATTGCTGGCCCTGCTGACGGCCTTGCTTTTGTCCGGCTCTCTGGTGCTGGGGCAGAAATCCCTTTGCCGGGTGGACCCCCTGACCCTCTCCGCCGTGCAGACCGCCACGGCGGCGGTGCTGGCGGGATGCTGCACCGTTTTTATCAACGGGGGCTTATCCTCTCTCTCCGCCGCCACCGCTGAGGTATGGGCCGTGGTGCTGTATCTGGCCATTCCCTGCACGGTAGGAGGCTTTCTGCTGCAAAACGCGGCCCTAACCGCCGTTTCGGCCCGGACGGTTTCTCTGGTGCAGAGCATCTGCCCGGTGACAACGGCGCTGTTCTCCTTTCTTCTTTTGGGAGAGCGGCTCAGCCTTGCCGGGCTGCTGGGGGCCGGGATGATTGTCGCCTGCGTGGCAGCCGAGAGCTTACTTCCCGAGGATGGGCCTTGCAATCCGTAATCAAATGCGTTAGAATCGAAGATACCGCGCGGCTTCCCGCAGCAACGGGAAGCCGCGCTTTTTTTAGGCCCTTGGGCGCGTGTGCGCCAGGGCTTTCCTGTATTGAGAGGTAGACTTTCATGAATGACAAGCAACGCGCCCTGCGGGGCACCTTGTGCTCCGCAGTCGGCGGCGTTTTCTGGGGCGTTTCCGGCGCCTGCGGGCAATACCTGTTTGAAACTTTTGGCGTGCCGCCTATTTGGCTTGTGTGTATACGCACGCTGGTGGGCGGAGGAATCCTGACACTTCTGATCCTGCCCAAATACGGACGGGACCTGCTGGCGCTGGTTCGTCAGCCCCGGGAGCTTGCAAAGCTGGCAGCCTTCGGCCTGTTTGGCCTGCTGATGTGCCAGTATGCATACCTGACCGCCATCGGCCATAGCAACGCGGGCACCACCACGGTGCTGCAAACACTAAGCCTTGTTCTGGTTATGCTCATCACCTGCGCGCAGGCCCGAACACTGCCCAGCCGCGTCCAAATCACTGCGCTGCTGCTGGCCCTGACAGGGACCTTTATTTTGGCCACCGGCGGTAATCCGGGGCAGATGTCCCTTTCCGTTCAGGGGCTTTTCTGGGGCCTGCTCACCGCCGTGGCAGCAACGACCTATACCCTTCTTCCCCGGCTGCTGGTGCGGCGCTGGGGACAGCTGATGGTCACCGGCGCGGGGATGCTGATCGGCGGCGTGTTTATCAACCTCGCCGCCCGAAGCTGGCGCTATTCCGTAAGCCTGCCGTGGCAAGGCTGGCTGGCGGTGGCAGGCGCGGTAATTTTAGGCTCTGCGCTGGCGTTTCCCATGTTTATGCAGGGTATTTCCGACATCGGGCCGGTGAAATCCTCCATGCTGGCGGCTACCGAGCCGGTGTCCGCCACAGTTTGCTCCGCTCTGTGGCTGCGCACATCCTTTTCCCCGGCGGATTTGGTGGGCTTTGCCCTGATTCTTGCCACCATCTTTTTACTGGCGCGGAAGGATAAAGCGGCGGGCAGCACCGCGTCCGGCAATGAGGAAGCTTTTCCTGCCGGAATTGACGCGGCGGAAAAAGTCCCCGTCAAAACCGACGGAAGCGGCACATATGAAGCACTTCCGGCAAGCGGCGGACAGGAGAAGCGCTCGTAATCAAAAAATTACGCTTGGGAGGGTTTTATGTACGATGAGCTGACGGAAGTTGACATCCGAAAAATGGAGGAAGAAATTTCTTACCGCACAACCGTGCTGCGGCCTAAGCTGATTGAGGACGTGCAGATTGCCCGGGGCTTTGGCGATCTCAGTGAAAATTTTGAATACAAATGCGCCAAGCGGGACAAAAACCGCAACGACAGCCGCATTCGCTACCTCCAGAAAATGATTCAAACCGCGAAAATTATCCGGCCGGACACCATCGATACAGCCGACCGGGCGGGCCTGTTTGACACGGTGGTCATTGTCCCTGCCCCCACGGGCGTGGCCCAGACCATCCGCATTGTCACCACATTGCGTCAGGACGCGCTAAAGGGCCTGATCAGCAAGGAGTCCCCGGTTGCAAGAGCGGTACTGGGCCACCGGGTCGGAGAGGTTGTCCATGTGGACCTGGGCGAGGGGCGGGGCTATGCGCTGACCATCATGTCCGTAGAAAAGGGCACGGACGACGCCTCTTTGGACATCAGCGGATACTAAAGCGCCACGAGGTTCAAGCGCGGTTTTCAAATAACAAAACCCCCGGCTCTTAACGAGCCGGGGGCTTTTATCACGCCTCAATTATAGCAGACCACAGCATTTCCCGCAAGCAGCGTTGCTTTTTATCGCCTGCCACGCTCTGCAAAGTCAGCTATCCGGAATAGGCGACACAGACCGCCAGCGTGGCAATCCACGCCGCAGCCAACCCAAGCGTCACCAGCGACAACCGCTTTTCCTTCGGCGTAAGCGCAGAATAAGCGCTTGATGTCCCACTCGCGGTTCTAAACGCAGGGAACAGCAGCGGCACAAATATCATGGCCGCCGAGTATCCCGCAAGCAAAAACACGGAAAGCCTGAAATACGAAAGGGGAAGAATCCCCAGCAGGCACAGGCCGTTCCATACAACGGCCACGGCCAGAGAACTCAGCATCCCGTATCTTTTCGTCTTAATACTCATACGCACCCTCAGCTTTTCAGGCTCAGGCCCACGGTGCGCATCACCTGCTCCACCTGATGGGCGGTGGCGTCCTCACCTTCGCGGCTGGCCACAATCATGTCGGCATATTTGGCGTACAGCGGCTCCCGCTCCCGGTAAATCTCCCGGATGGTCATGTCTCTGGGGGCGGCAATGCCACGGTCCCACAGGTCTTCAGGCATCCTGCCCTCAATTTCCCGCAGGGGCGTTTCCAGCCAGATTCCAACGCCGTTTTCCAGCAGATGCTCCATGGCATTGTGGGAGAGCACCATGCTGCCGCCGGTGGCAATCACCGTGCTGTCAAGGTTCAGGCTTTCGCCAACCTTCCCCTCCAGCACCACGAATTCGTCCACGCCCATCTCCATCAGCAGTTCCTTCAGGGTCTTCCCTGTCCGCTCGTTAATTACGTCGTCCACATCTAAAAAGGTATACCCCAGGCGCTCCGCCAAGGCCCTGCCCACGGCGCTTTTGCCCGTGCCGGGCATACCGATTAAAATCAGATTTTTCACAAGCTCCTCCTTAAAATGCTCTCCCTGCACCCTTAGATCCGCCGGAAAGCCTCAGTCCGTCCGCGTATGACAGCCGCCAAATGGGGCGGCTCAGCGTCCGACAACTGTCATTATAATAATTCCGCGGACAAATGTCCACCAGTAATTTACACAAAAATTGCTTTTTCACGGGACCTCTCTCTGCGTAAAAGCGCGGGGTCGAATTCTGTTGATTTTGTCAGTTGCGACAAACTGAAAAGACAGCTATAATGGGTGCAGCTTATGAGGTATTACCTGCTATGATAGATTTCATCGATAATGAGGTGCGTAATATGAGCGGTCAGCTCCCCCGATCTAAAACCATCCGCACGCAGCTTCTCGCCGCCATGCGAGACGGCCCCTATGTCAATTGCGACCGGCTCCCCCGGGAGAGCGTGCTGGCAGAGAATATGGGCATCAGCCGCACCCAGCTGCGGGACGTGCTGGCTTCCTTAGAGCGGGAGGGCTTTATCACCCGCCGCCACGGCGTGGGCACCGTTATTAACCGGCACGTTTTAAATATTCAGACCCGCATGGACATTGAGCTGGAATTTCTGGACATGATTCGCCAGAGTGGGCGCAAGCCCGCCGTGGCCTTTGTCCGGGCGGCGGACGAGCAGGCGGACGCGGATGTGGCACAAAAGCTCTGCATCCCGGCGGGCGCGCCGGTTATCCGCATTTCCCGGCTGTGCACCGCCGACGAAAAGCCCGCCATTTACTGCGAGGATATCATCGAAAAGGCCCTTGTGAACGGCAGCTACACCGCCCGAGACCTCAAGTTTCCCATTTTTCACTTCCTCGGTCAGTTCTGCGACGTAGTTCCCTACTTAGATCTGACCGACGTGAAGCCCAGTCTGGCGGATGCGGCTCTTTCGGAAATTTTTAGTCTTCCCGTGGGCACGCCTCTGCTGCGCATGGACGAGGTGGACTATGACATTGACGGGAAGCCGGTGTTTTTCTCTCGCCAGTATTTTACGGACGGCATTTTCAACCTGACCGTGATGCGCAAAAAGCTGTGATGCGCCCTTCTCTGATTCAGAAGCTTGGCAAAGACGCGGGAAATGCCCGCGTCTTTTTATATGGAAAGACGGCCGACCGCTTGCCATCGTGGCAGTGGCAAGTGCATTTTTTCAGACTTTTTTCCCTTACCCGTTGCTTTTTCTCCGGGACGTGGTATTCTAAAGGACAAGAAAAATTGGACTTTGGCTTATTTTCCGGCTTCTGCCGGGGTTGCTCTGTCCGTTTCCCTCAAACATACACAACGAAAGAGGTGGCCTTATGGCATATTTTTTTAACGAGCCGTCCCACACCTTCAGCGAGTATTTGCTGGTACCGGGCTACTCCTCCACGGAGTGCATTCCCACCAATGTGTCTTTGAAAACACCCCTCGTGAAATTCCGCCGGGGGGAGGAGCCTGCTCTCTCCGCCAACGTCCCTATGGTTTCCGCCGTGATGCAGGCCGTCTCCGGGGATGAGATGGGCATTGCCCTTGCCCGGGAGGGCGGCGTGGCCTTCATTTACGTATCTCAGCCCATCGACCGGCAGGCCGAGATGGTCCGCCGGGTAAAGGGCCACAAGGCCGGCTTTGTGGTCAGCGACTCCAACCTTCGTCCCGACAGCACACTTGCCGACGCACTGGCCCTAAAGGAAAAAACGGGCCACTCCACCATGGCCGTAACCGAGGACGGAACTGGAACCGGCCGTCTTTTGGGCCTTGTCACCAGCAGGGATTACCGTGTCAGCCGCATGGAGGGCACAGAAAAGGTGTCCTCCTTCATGACGCCCCTTGAAAAGCTGGTTTACGCTCCGGAGGGCACCAGCCTGAAGGAGGCCAACAACCTGATCTGGGACCACAAGCTAAATGCCCTGCCCATCGTCTCTAAAGACGGGGCTTTGGTAGCTTTTGTGTTCCGCAAGGATTACGACACCCATAAGGATAACCCGCTGGAGCTGCTGGACGGGCAAAAGCGCTATGTGGTGGGCGCGGGCATCAACACCCGGGACTATGAAGAGCGGATTCCCGCCTTAGTGGAGGCCGGGGCGGACGTGCTGGTGATGGACTCGTCCGAGGGCTTTTCCGAATGGCAGAAGCGCTGCCTTGTCTGGGCCCGTGAAAAATACGGCGACAGCGTGAAAATCGGCGCGGGCAACGTGGTGGACGGCGAGGGCTTCCGTTTTCTTGCGGACGCGGGGGCCGACTTTGTAAAGGTCGGCATCGGCGGCGGCTCCATCTGTATTACCCGGGAAACCAAGGGCATTGGCCGGGGGCAGGCCACGGCGGTGATCGACGTGGCGGCGGAGCGGGATCGGTACTTTGAAGAAACCGGGGTCTACGTCCCCATCTGCGCCGACGGCGGCGTTGTGCAGGACTATCACATCACGCTGGCGCTGGCCATGGGCGCGGACTTCTGCATGCTGGGGCGGTACTTTTCCCGGTTTGACGAAAGTCCCACCGCGAAAACGCTGGTGGGCGGCAGCTACATGAAGGAGTATTGGGGCGAGGGCAGCGCCCGCGCCCGGAACTGGGAGCGGTATGACTTAGGCGGCGACAAAAAGCTCAGCTTTGAAGAGGGCGTGGACTCCTATGTCCCCTATGCAGGCGCTCTGGCGGACGGCATGTCCACCACGCTTGCCAAAATTCGCTCCACCATGTGCAACTGCGGGGCGCTGAGCATTCCTGAGCTGCGGGAAAAGGCCAAGCTGACGCTGGTTTCCTCCGTCTCCATTGTGGAGGGCGGCGCACACGACGTACTGCTGAAGGACACCACCAACTCCGCAAACCGAAATTAAGCGCCTTTTTTAGATTGCCGCAGGCTTACGGGGCAATCCCCTATCTTAGGGTACGGTAGAGCATCTCATAAAACAAGAACAGCGCCTCTCCGCCGACAAAAGTCGGCGGAGAGGCGCTTAATCTTCTGTTTTCAGGCCCGCTGAATTACAGGCTCTCGTCCAGCACGGCAGTGAACGCCGCCTCGGGCATCACGCCCACCTTGCGGTCAAATTCCTCCCCGTTTTTCAAAAACACCAGCGTGGGAATGGACATCACGCCAAACCGCTGGGCCAACTCCGGCTCCTGGTCAATGTTGACCTTAGCCACCAAAGCTCTGCCATCGTAATCGGAGGCAATTTTTTCCACCGTGGGTCCCACCATTTTACAGGGGCCGCACCAATCCGCCCAAAAATCCACCATTGCCAGAGGGGCCGCTTCGACCGTCTTGTCAAACTCCGTGTTGTTCAAATGCACCAATGCCATTTTTCAAATCTCCTTTTTCTTTATTTTATCTTCCGTTGGTTTTCTTTATTCTTTCCGGGCCAGCCCGGCCACATACGCCGCCGCGCTTTGCCCGGCAATCAGGCCCTCGCCAGCGGCCTTGGCCGCCTGAAGGGGCGTTCCTGTACAGTCTCCCGCCGCAAATACGCCGGGAAGGGATGTTGCCATGCGGCGATCCACCTGCACATAGCCGTTTTCCACGGTAAGTCCGGGAAACAAATCCGTGGGCGCCAGCGCGGGCCGCAGAATAAACACGCAGGCCACCTCTGCCGTCTCACCGCCGCAAATTACCTTTTCCACCTTACCCTCGCCGGTAATCTCGCAATCTCTGGGTTTATCAAAGTAGTGCACCTCGCAGCCGAGGCCCTTTAAAAACTCCGCCTCATGACGGGCAGACTCGCTGTACCCCAGCACCGCCACAGACTTGTTCCGGTAAAGCATCCCGTCGCAGGTGGCACAATAGCTCACGCCACGGCCCAAAAACTCTTCCTCACCCGGAAATTTCTTTCCCCGGGCAACGCCCGCCGCCAGCACCACGGCCTTGGCCTCCTGCACATCGCTGCCCACGCTGACATACCATGCATCCGACATGTTCATGGCAGACAGGGCCTTCCCTTCGGCAAATTCCACGCCGTCTGCTTCCGCGTGCTTCTGCATAGCCAGAAGCAGCTCTTCCCCGGTGACGCCGGGAAGCCCCGGATAATTCTCCACCCGCTCGGATTTCCACAGGGGATTTTCCTCCACGGGGTTAGAGATCACCAATACGCTCTTCCCCCGCGCCCGAACATTGATTGCCGCGCTCAGCCCTGCCGGGCCGCCGCCGATGACCAACACATCACAGGACATAGTTTGCAACCTCCTCCTGAAACAGCGCCGCCACCAGCCGGGCAACGTCCGGTGAAGCGGCCCTGTAATAGACCTCGTTTCCACTGCGTTCCGCCGCCACAACTCCAGCGGCTTTCAGCTTTTGCAGATGCTGAGAAATACAGGACTGGCTCACCCCCGTCCCCCGCTCCATGCAGCCCACGTTGCGGCAGCCGGTGTTCAACAGGGAGTGGACAATTTTCAGCCGCGTGGGATTGGCCAGCGCCTTTAAAAGCTCCGCCTGATGGTCATAGTCCATTTCTGTTTCTCACCCGTCCTTTCTCTAAGACTCTGTCCGAAGCCGCTTTTCGTCTCCGGTCCACTTGCTCATTTTTGTATTATTAGAATATCCTAATATATGCATATCTTCAGTAGTTTTTGCAACAAACTCAAAAAATATTTTAAAAAAAGCCGGGCGCAGTGCGCCCGGCCCTCAGCCTGTTCAGATCATGGTCTGCGAGACTTACCCTCCGCAATATTCTTTCCATCCTTCGGAAAGAACACCCGCTCCAACGCAACGGCAGGTAACGAAACCAGCCCTTATGCGCACGCTCAGCATCTTACGCCCGCTTCCACACCGCACCGCCGGGCACGTCGGTGATCTCCACGCCCTTGGCGTTCAGCTCGTCCCGGATACGGTCCGCCTCGGCAAAGTTTTTGGCCTTTTTGGCCTCTGCCCGCCGAACCACCAGCGCGTCTATCTCCGGGTCGCCTTCACCCTGCACGGTAAAGCCGCCCTGATTCGAGCTGACGGACTTTGCCTCCTGCTCCCTCTTTTTCGCCGCCCGATCCAGAAGTCCCAGACTTAAAACCCCGTCAAACTCGCCCAAAAGAGCCAGCTTTGTCCCATCGGAAACCTCTGCTTTCAGCACGTCATACAGCGCGGTCACACCCAGAGACGTGTTCAAATCATTATCCATGGCGGCCTTGAACTTGGCGCGCAGAGCATCTGCCGTTTCGCTTTCCTCCGCGGGGCCTTCTTTCAGCGCGGCAATGCGGCCGATCAGCTTGCTGTAGGCAGTTTTTGCATTGTCCAGATTTTCGTAGGAAAACACCAGTGCCTTGCGGTAATGGGACTGGAGACAGAAAAAGCGGTAGTCCATGGGGTCGTAGCCCTTCTCCTCCAGCAGAGAAACCGTCAAAAACTCTCCCTTGGACTTACTCATTTTCCCGCCGCTGGTATTCAGATGCAGGACATGGAACCAATAATTGCACCAATGGTGGCCAAGATATGCCTCGGACTGAGCAACCTCGTTGGTGTGGTGGGGGAAGGCGTTGTCAATCCCCCCGCAGTGAATGTCCAAATCCTCGCCCAAATGCTTCATGGAGATGCCGGAACACTCAATGTGCCAGCCGGGATAGCCCACGCCCCAGGGGGAATCCCACTTCAGGGCCTGATCTTCAAATTTGGATTTGGTAAACCAAAGAACAAAATCATTTTTGTTGCGCTTGTTGGAGTCTTCCTCCACGCCTTCCCGCACGCCCACGGCCAAATCATCCGCATCGTGGTCGTTGAACAGGTAATAATGCTCCAGCTTGGAGGTGTCGAAATAAACATTGCCCCCGGCCTGATAGGCGTGGCCGTTTTCCATCAGGCGGGTAATAATTGTGATATATTCATCAATACATCGGGTGGCAGGCTCTACAACGTCGGGCCGCTTGATGTTCAGCTTGCGGCAGTCATCAAAAAACGCATCGGTATAAAACTGGGCAATTTCCAAAACCGTCTTGTGCTCCCGCTGGGCGCCCTTGAGCATTTTGTCCTCGCCGGTGTCCGCGTCGCTGGTGAGATGACCCACGTCGGTAATGTTCATCACCCGCTTCACGTTGTAGCCCACATAGCGCAGATGCTTTTCCAGCACGTCTTCCATAATATAGCTGCGCAGGTTGCCGATATGGGCAAAATGGTAAACCGTGGGTCCGCAGGTATACATTTTCACAATATCCGGATGATTGGGCTTGAATTCCTCTTTTCGATGGGTGGCGGAGTTGTAAAGATACATAGCTCAGGCCGTCCTTTCCTTGATGGTTTTCAACTGCTGCTCCAGTGCGTCCACCCGCTGGAACAGGGCAAGCAGCTCTTCCTGCACGGGGTCGCACATATCGTTAATCTGGTCCACATCCTCGGCGAAACTGGCCACGGGCTTTTGCCCGCTGACCCGCACCACCTGCGCCGGAACGCCCACGGCAGTGGAATTGGGGGGAACCTCGCTGAGAACCACGGCTCCCGCAGCAATGCGGGAATGATCTCCCACCGTGAAGGGGCCCAAAACCTTGGCTCCGGAGCCTATCATTACATTATTCCCAATGGTGGGGTGGCGCTTTCCCTTATCCTTCCCCGTTCCGCCCAATGTCGCGCACTGGTAGATCAGGCAGTCATCCCCCACCTCGGCGGTTTCGCCGATGACGATGCCCATGCCGTGGTCGATCACCAGCCGGCGGCCGATTTTCGCGCCGGGGTGGATTTCAATGCCGGTCCAAAAGCGGCTCCACTGAGAGACACACCGGGCAAGAAACATCATATTTTTTTTGTAAAAAAAGTGGGCAATGCGATGGTTGATAGTCGCATGAACGCCGGGGTAGAGCAGGAAAATCTCCAGCTTGCTGCGGGCAGCGGGGTCCCTGCTCTGATATGCGCCCAACAATTCTGACAAACGGCTCATATTCAAGACTCCTTTTCAATCTCAATCTCAGTTATTAAAACATGCCGGGGAAGTCAAACCCGGACATCGGCAGGCAAACATCCGCATACAGCACTCCTTTACAAATGAAAAAGCGCCCCTCGTACCTCAAATAGGTACAAGAGGCGTCGGCGACGCGGTTCCACTCTTGCAAATACTCGTGCCGGCCCAGCAGCCGGACAGCCCGATAACGGCGGCTTCACCGGAGGGGATTAACCTCACGCTCCCGGACGCACTTCACACTTCCCGCCGCAGACGCGCTTTCAGCCGATGGCGCGCCCTCTCTGCTCTTTGGGAAACTGCTACTCTTTCCGTTCCTCGCGTTCTTATTATATTAGCAGGCTTTGTAATTCGTGTCAAGAGGTGCGTGTCCGCAGTACTATTTATAAAAGCACGGGGCGCACGATCCCGTGCGCCCCGCCCAATTTCTGCGGCCCAAAGCTCAATTATCCCGATACCCCAGATTCCGCACATAGCCCAGGTTATCCCGCCAGTTCTCCTTCACTTTGACCCAGGTCTGAAGGTAGACCTTTGTCCCCATAAATTTCTCCATGTCGTGGCGGGCCATGGTGCTGACCTTTTTCAGCATAGCGCCCTGCTTGCCGATAATAATGCCCTTATGGCTGGACTTTTCACAGTAAATCGTGGCGTCTACCTCAATCACCTCGTCGTCCCGCTCGGAAAACTTGGAAATTTCCACGGCGGTTCCGTGGGGAATCTCTTTGTCAAGGCACATCAGCAGCTTCTCCCGCAGAATTTCCCCCATCACCTGCCGCTCCGGCTGGTCGGAGGTCTGCCCGTCCGGAAAGAGCTGAGGCCCTTCCTTGGCGTATTTGTTCATCTCGCCCAGCAAATCCTCCAGCCCGTCCTTCCTGTGGGCGGAGATGGGAATGATGGCGGTAAAGCCGTCCCACACCTCGTTGTACGCCGCAATGACCGGCAGCAGCTCGTCAGGCTTTACGGTATCCGTTTTATTAATGCACAAAATCGTGGGGATGTTCTCCTCCCGCACCCGCGCAATCAACGACAATTCCGGCGCACCCACGTGGGCGATAGGCTCTACCAGCAGTAATGCGCAGTCCACATCGGAAAGGCTGGAGGTGACGATTTTCACCATATAGTCCCCCAGCGCAGACTTGGGCTTGTGCAAACCCGGCGTGTCCATCAGGACAAACTGGGTTTCGCCCCGGTTCACCACGCCGCAGATGCGGTTGCGGGTGGTCTGCGCCTTATTGGAGACAATAGCGACTTTTTCGCCCACCAACGCATTGGTCAGGCTGGATTTTCCCACATTGGGCCGTCCGCAGACGGTGACCATGGCGGTTTTTTTGATTTCGGGCATAGATGATCCTCAACTTTCTTTATTTGAGCAATATTTGTATGGGCCGGACAGACCGGCCCGGGCTTCTCTTTTATATCTCCCGACGGCCCTCCAGCGCACGGGAAAGGGTTGCGTCGTCGGTAAATTCCAGATGGCCGCCCACGGGGATCCCATAGGCCAGACGGGTCACCTTCACCTCAAAGGGCTTTAAAAGCCGCGCAAGATACATGGCGGTGGCCTCTCCCTCCGTATCCGGATTGGTTGCCATGATGACCTCCTCCACGCCCCCCTTGGCCACCCGGTCCAGCAAAGGACGGATGGCAAGGTCGTCCGGCCCCACATGGTTCATGGGAGACAGAACCCCGTGGAGCACATGATAGTGCCCGCCAAATTCCCGGGACCGCTCCAGCGCCGCCACGTCCCGGGGGTCCGCCACCACGCAGATCACGCTTGCGTCCCGCTTGGGGGAGGAACAGATAGGGCACAGCCCCCCGGCGGTAAAATTCTGGCACACGGGGCAGCAGGTGACGTGCTTTTTTGCATCCACAATGGCACTGGAAAACTCCAATGCCTCTTCCTCCGGCAGCCCCAGCACATAAAACGCCAGCCGCTGGGCGGACTTTCCGCCGATGCCCGGCAGGCGGGCAAACTGCTCCACCAGCTTTTCCAGCGGCGCGGGAAAATATTCCATGGTCAGACCTCGCTTCTCAATTGATGGGGACAATACGCCGATTCAGGAGCGCCTTTCAGCCCCGCAGAAGCTGAATGCGGGCAGGGATATCCTCCGCGCCGTACACCGCGCTGCCCGCCACCAGTACGTTTGCCCCCGCGTCGATGCAGGTGCGGAACGTGTCGGGCGCAACGCCCCCGTCCACCTCCAGCTCGCAGGCGGGATTGCGCGCTTCAATCAGGGCGCGGATGGCGCGGACTTTCTCCATCTGGTCGGCCATAAAGCTTTGTCCCCCAAACCCTGGCTCCACGGTCATCACCAGAATCAGCTCCACCCGCTCAAGATATGGCAAAACCGCCGAAACCGGGGTGGCGGGCTTCAGCACCACGCCCGCCCGCTTCCCTTTGGCGTGAATTACATCGATGGCGGAAAGGAGGTTTTCCTCGGTGTCCGCCTCCACATGCATGGTCACGATGTCCGCCCCCGCGTCGCAAAAGCGCCCGGCATACCGCCCCGGCTCCACAATCATCAGATGAACGTCCAGCGGCTGCTGCGTCACAGGGCGGATTGCTTTTACTACCGGAAGGCCGATGGAGATGTTTGGGACGAACACACCGTCCATCACGTCCACATGCACATAATCGGCGGTGGAAATTTTCCGAATGTCCCGTTCCAGGTTGGCAAAGTCGGCGGACAGGATAGACGGCGATATCTTTATCATAATAAGCCCTCTTTTCAATGAAAAATCAGCGCCCGCGCAATAGCGGGCCCTTTTGGGCGGCAGGAACCGCCCGCCCCGGCCGGCATAGGATAGCCTAAGCGGATGGGCGTCACGCGGCACCCCACGCGGTGTCCGGCCCCGACGCGGCGCCGCCGCTTTTTTGAATAGGGCCGGCAGGGAAACCTGCCGGCCCGCTGCTTTGCGTTTACCGGCTTCTCCCGCGAATTTTTTGTAGTTTAGTATACCAAATCTTTCGCAAAAATGCAAGTCGCGCCACGTGTTTTGCGGGAACGCAAGAGAGCCGCCTGCCAAGCAGGCGGCCCTTTGTATAAATACTTCCGAAGCCTTGCTTTTTTACTGCTGCTGACGCATGGCCCGCTCCAGCAGCACCATCAGTTGGTCCGCATGACGGTATCCATCCGCACTCAGCTCAAATAAAAGCTTTGAAAGGCAGGGGTCTGTGGTGCTCTCCGCCGCCCGCTCATACTGCTGGGCGCGGCAGACCTCGTCCTGATACCGCGCACGCAGGGCGGGGCAAAGCTGGCCCACGTAAATACGCTCATAGGCCGAAACAGGCTGATAGCACTGGCAGGTAATCAAATAGTGCACCGCCATCAGACGGCGCGCGTGGGCGTCCGCATTTTCGGCCATGTCCCGCAGCGTCTGCCGCGCCCAGCCGGGCGCCTGCCGGGAAAACGCCAGATAATAGCGCTTGGCGGCCAGCTCCTCTTCAATAAAGCCCTGCAACACCCGCAGCATTTCCATGGCCGACGTGCCCATGCAGCACGGGTTTGCCTCAATACAGGAGAGTCCGTCCGTCGCAGAGGCGACCTTAGCCTGCGTCGCACAGACAGTTTCCTCCTCAGAAACGGCGGCGCTGACGGCGGGAGTTTTTGCCGTGGCGCACTCCGGCGCGACGCCGGGATAGGGGTCCAGGGTGGGAGAAACCCGCTGCCAGACCTTGTCGTATTGCCGGTAGTCGTATGTATCGGCCTGCTGTTGCATAAAAAACGCTCCATTCCGCCGCTCCGCGCCGGCAAGTATTAAAAAACGCGCCGCGTCCCCGCCGCGCGAAGCAGTTTTCCGGCGGAGTCCAGTTCTCTTCTTCATGGTATGCGCCAGCCATGTCCCGTGTGCCAGCAAAAGCGCGGCGGCGGCAGATAAATCCGCCGCTCTCTGGACAGACTACCCATAATCACAGCACCGAGCATTGCTTTTCAAGAAAAAAAATGGTAGAATAATCGGGTATTTTGGGAAAAACGCGCAAGGAGGAATCGCGCTGTGCTGGAACTGCAACATATTCATTACGCCGTTCAGGAGCCGGATGGCAAGCTGGAGATTTTAAAGGACATCTCCCTGACCATCGACGACCATCGTCTGGTGGTTTTTACCGGACCCAACGGCGGTGGAAAAACCACTTTGGCAAAAATTGTCATGGGTCTTGTCAAGCCCACGTCCGGCAAAATCCTTTGGAACGGGGAGGATGTGACGGACCTTGGCATTACGGAGCGGGCAAAGCGAGGCATCAGCTACGGATTTCAGCAGCCCCCCCGCTTTAAGGGTCTGACCGTCCGCGACCTTTTGTCCATCGCGGCGGGAGACGAGCCGCTTTCCAAGGACCTGTGCTGCCAGTATCTCACCCGGGTGGGCCTGTGCGCCAACGACTATCTGGATCGGGAGGTGGACGCGTCCCTTTCCGGCGGTGAAGTAAAGCGCATTGAGATTGCCTCCCTTCTGGCCCGGGGCGCGGCGCTGATGATTTTTGACGAGCCGGAGGCGGGCATCGATCTTTGGAGCTTTGCCCGGCTGACAGAGACTTTCGAGCAGATTCATCAGTCCGGCAGCGCCACCATGATTGTCATTTCCCATCAGGAGCGGATCATTTCCCTGGCGGACGAAGTGGTCGTCATTGGAGACGGCGTGGTCAGCCTGCGTGGCTCCGCCGACGAAATTTTGCCGGAAATTCTGGCTGACACCACGGGCTTCTGCCCGGTTTTGACGAAGGGGGGCGCAGCGAAATGATGGACACGGAAGTGGACCGCGCCCTGCTTGAAAAAATCGCGGACCTGATCGGAAAGCCGGTGGGCGCCTTCAACATCCGCAAGGACACGGGGTGCGACGGACGGCAAAGCTCGGAAAACATCGAGATTACCGGGAAAGAAGACAAGCCCGGCATCGACATCCGCATTAAGCCCGGCACCGAGGGGGAAACCTGCTACATCCCGGTTATCATTACCAAGCCGGGCATTGAAGAGCTTGTCTATAACGATTTTTATGTCGGTGAAAACAGCAATGTCAACATCGTGGCCGGCTGCGGCATCCACAACTGCGGAGACGCTTCCAGCCGCCACGACGGCGTACACACCTTTTACGTGGGGAAAAACGCCCACGTCCATTACACAGAAAAGCACTATGGCGAGGGAGACGGCAAGGGCGGGAAAATCATGAATCCCCAGACCATTGTATATCTGGAGGAGGGAGCCTCTATCCAGATGGACACCACCCAGATTCGGGGGATCGACTCCACCAACCGCAACACCAAAATTGTCTGTGGGAAAAACGCGGAGGCCGTGGTGACGGAGCGCCTGCTTACCCACGGAACGCAAACGGCCAACAGCGACATGGAGATTGTGCTGGACGGTGAAGACTCCAAGGGTCGGGTGATTTCCCGGTCCGTGGCACAGGATACCTCCGTGCAGACCTTCCGTCCGCTGATGACAGGAAACGCCAGAAGCTTTGGCCACGTACAATGCGATTCCATTATTATGGGAGACGCAAAAATCCGTTCCATTCCGGAAATTGCCTCCAACTGCATGGACGCACAGCTCATTCACGAGGCTGCCATCGGCAAAATTGCGGGCGATCAGCTTTTGAAACTGCAAACCCTTGGCCTGACTGAGGAAGAGGCGGAGGATCGCATTTTGAGGGGATTTTTAGCGTGACTTTTTGGTGATGAACTCACATTTATCACGTCACTTTTTGTAGAAATACCACGAAATATCGCATGTCAACCCGCACAGCGACAGATATGACAAACGCCGATACCCTCAGATGAGCGGTATCGGCGTTTGCGGCTTTATGGAAAAGAGGACATACGGCGGCATCAAATAACAAAGCCGAACCGCGACTGATTGTCCCGGCCCGGCTTTTGTTTTGGGGCTTCACGGCTTTCTTGCCGTAAAGCCCCTTTGCTGATTTTCTCAAAATTCCAGGGTCATGTCGTACCACACCGCACCACCGTGGACGGACCTGGACACGCCCCTGTTCCTATAGCCAAGGCTTTCATACCATGGAAGCAGCGCGGCCTTGCAGGTAAGGATACAGCCCCGCCGTCCGGCAAGTCGAGCATCCTGCTCCGCCGCCCGCAGCAAGTGGGCGGCAAGACCCTGGCGGCGATAATGCGGCAGGGTGTTCACGCCAAAAATGGCCTGCCACGCTCCATTTTCCCGATGAAGAGACGCGTCAGAGAACATCTCGTCCCGGATCGTTTCCTCGTCCGTTGCCATACCGTTGACAAAGGAGACAATTTCCCCGTCCTCCTCCAAAACCCAAAAATGCCGGGGATAGACCCCAAGCCGGGCGGCGAAGTCCTCCTCTGTGGCCGCCTCCGCCACCGGGAAGCATGCGGATTCCACCGCTGCCAGCGCCTTCAAATCCGTCATTTGAGCGGTGCGAATGTTCATGCGTATGTCTCCCATCCAATTTCCTATCAAAGGAGCATTTTTTTCAAATACCGCCCGGTATAGCTCTCCGGGCAGGCGGCAACCTCTTCAGGTGTGCCGGTGCAAACCAGACATCCGCCGCCGTCGCCCCCCTCGGGGCCAAGATCAATCAGGTAGTCTGCGCACTTGATGACGTCCAGATTGTGCTCGATGACCAGCACGGTGTTGCCGCCCTCCACCAGCTTTTGAAGAACCTCCAGCAGCCGCCGGACATCCTCGCTGTGAAGGCCGGTGGTCGGCTCGTCCAGAATATAAATGGTGCGGCCCGTGGCCACCTTGCTCAGCTCTGTGGCCAGCTTTACGCGCTGTGCCTCGCCGCCTGAAAGCTCCGTAGAGGACTGGCCCAGCTTTACATAGCCAAGGCCCACGTCGCACAGCGTTTGCAGCTTCTTGCTGATTTTGGGCAGGGCGGAGAAAAACTCCGCGGCTTCCTCCACCGTCATGTCCAGCACTTGGGCGATGTTTTTGCCCTTATAGCGGACCTCCAGCGTCTCCCGGTTATACCGCGCGCCCTTGCACACCTCACAGGGAACGAAGATGTCCGGCAGGAAGTGCATCTCGATTTTCAGCAGTCCGTCGCCAGAGCAGGCCTCGCACCGTCCGCCCCGGACGTTGAAGCTGAACCGGCCCGGGCCGTAGCCCCGGCTTCTGGCTTCCTGCGTGGCGGCAAACATGTCCCGGATATCATTAAACAGCCCGGTATAGGTGGCCGGGTTGCTGCGGGGGGTGCGCCCGATGGGGCTTTGATCAATATCCACCACCTTATCAAGGTGCTCCAGCCCCTCAATCCGCGTGCACTTTCCGGGCCGGGTTTTCATGCGCATCAGCTCTGCACCCAGCTTTTTGAAAATAATTTCATTGACAAGAGACGACTTTCCCGACCCGGACACGCCGGTAACGCAGGTAAACGTCCCCAGTGGAATGTCCACATTCACGTCCTTCAGGTTGTTTTCCGCCGCGCCCACAACCTTTAAAACGCTGCCGCTGCCCGTCCGCCGAACGGTGGGGACGGCAATTTTCCGCCGCCCGGAGAGGTATTGCCCCGTCACGGAGTTGGGGTTTTCCATGACCTCCTCCGGCGTTCCGGCGGCGATAATCTCGCCGCCATGGACGCCCGCACCGGGGCCAACGTCAATCAGATAGTCCGCCGCGCGCATGGTGTCCTCGTCGTGCTCCACCACCAGAAGGGTATTCCCCAAATCCCGCAGGCGCTTGAGAGTAGCCAGAAGCTTATCATTGTCCCGCTGGTGCAACCCAATGGACGGCTCGTCCAGAATATACAGCACCCCCATCAGGGAGGAACCAATCTGGGTGGCCAGCCGGATACGCTGACTTTCGCCGCCGGAAAGGGTCCCCGCCGCACGGGAAAGCGTCAGATACCCAAGGCCGACAGACTGCAAAAATCCAAGGCGGCTTTTGATTTCACGAAGAATCCGGTCAGCAATCAGCATCTGCTGCTCCGTCAGCTCCAGTTTTTCCACCCAGTCCAACTCGTTCACCACGGACATTTTTGTGAAATCGTAAATACTCACATCCCCCACGGTAACGGCCAGCGCTTCCTTGCGCAAACGCTTCCCTTCACAGGTGGGGCAGGGCTGCTGGGTCATGAATTCCTCCAGCTCCCGGCGCATGGAGTCACTCTGGGTTTCCTGATAGCGGCGCTCCAGATTGGTGCAGATGCCCTCAAAGGGCTGGTGCAGCACGCCCTTGCCCCGGGGCTGGTCATAGTGCAGGTCCAGCTTTTCATTGCCGGTGCCGTAAAAAATGACGGCTTTGATATCCTCCGGCAAATCCTTAAAGGGAACGGACAGGGAGAAATGATACTTTTTGGACAGCGCGTCGAAATACATCCGGGAAATCCCGTCGCCCCGGATGTTGTTCCAGCCGGAAGCCTGAATGGCCCCGTCCAGAATGGACAGCTCTCCATCCGGCACCACCAGCGCCGGGTCCACCTTCTGCTGGCTGCCAAGGCCCATACAGGCCGGGCACGCGCCAACGGGGTTGTTGAAGGAAAACAGCCGGGGGGCCAGCTCCTCAAGGGAAACGCCGCAGTCCTCGCAGGCGTAATTCTGGGAGAAGGTCAAGTCCCGCTCCTCCCGCACCAGATTGATGAGCACCACGCCCCCCGTCAGGGAGGAGGCGGTTTCCACCGAGTCTGTCAGCCGCTGGCGCACATCTTCCCGGATAATCAAACGGTCTACCACAATTTCGATGGTGTGCTTTTTGTTTTTCTCCAGCTTCAGCTCTTCGTCCAGTTCGTAAAGCGAGCCGTCCACCCGAACACGGACGTAGCCCGATTTCCGGGCGTCCTCAAAGGTCTTGGCATACTCGCCCTTTTTTCCTCGCACCACCGGGGCCATCACCTGAATGCGGGTTCCCTCCGGCAGGGCCATCACCTGATCGATGATCTGGTCGATGGTCTGCTGGCAAATTTCCTTGCCGCACTTGGGGCAGTGGGGCGTACCTGCCCGCGCCCAGAGAAGGCGCAGATAGTCGTACACCTCCGTCACCGTACCCACGGTGGACCGAGGGTTTTTTGAGGTGGTCTTCTGGTCGATGGAGATGGCGGGGCTAAGCCCGTCGATATAGTCCACGTCCGGCTTTTCCATCTGTCCCAGAAACATCCGGGCGTAGGAGGACAGGCTTTCCACATAGCGACGCTGCCCCTCGGCATAAATGGTGTCAAAGGCCAGAGAGGACTTTCCCGACCCGCTGAGTCCGGTGAGCACCACCAGCTTGTCCCGCGGAATGGTCACATCCACATTTTTGAGATTGTTGGCGCGGGCGCCCTTTACAACGATTTTGTCCTGCATATTCTAAAAAACTCCTTGCCGTCCCCCGAGGGGACGTTTCCCGCGGGGGACATTCCCCCCGACATCTCCCGGCGCAGTGCGCCGGGGTCACTCCACCACAATATCCGCCGTGTCCGCTCCCAGCAGCGCCAGCAGGTCCCGAATGGGAACCTCCACCTGCGCCCCAATTCTCCCGGCAGAGATATAAACCGCTTCAAATTCCGCCGCCGTTTGATGAAACACGGTGGGAAACCGCTTTTTCATCCCCACGGGGCTGCACCCGCCGCGGATATAGCCGGTGACGGCCAAAATAGACGACACCGGGAGGAGCTGCACTGACTTCTCCCCCACAGCCTTCGCGGCCTTTTTCAAATCAAGGCTGTCCGCCACCGGAACCTCGTATACATACGTTCCGCCGGACGCACCTTGGGCAACCAGTGTCTTAAAGACCCGCTGGGGGTCCTGCCCCATCGCCTGGGCAACATGGAGTCCATACTCCCTATCTCCCTCGGGGCCGTCCGTATCCTCGTAAAAGTGGGCGGCGTAGGCAATCTTCTTTTGATCCAGCAACCGCATCACATTGGTTTTTTCATCTTTTTGCTTCATAGCTTCACCTCAAAATCACCACGCCCGCAAGGACGCACACGATTCCCAAAAGGGTCAGGCCGCTCATAGCCTCCTGAAACACCAGCACGCCCACAAGCGTTGCCACCACCGGCTCCAAACTTGCCATGATGGACGCCTTGCCGGACTCCACCCGGGCAAGACCTGACGTATACAGCAAATACGGCGCCACTGTGGACACCGCCACCAACCCCAGCGCCCCCAGCCACAGAGAGGGTGCGGCGCTCAGTGCCGCCAACTCCGCCGGTTTGATGAAAAACAGGGAACCCGCCCCTGCAAACACAAAGGTCCACACGGTGGTGGTGCGGGCATCGTATCCCGCCCGCAGGGCATATCGCCCGAAAATGCTGTACAGCGCGTAAAAAAAGCCTGCGCCAAGGCCCAGCAGAATTCCCGCCGGAGTGACCGTCAAATTCCCTGCAAAAACCCCACACACAAAGGCGCAGCCCAGCAGCGTCAAAATCAGCGCCAGCAGCTTTTTCTTTGTCACCGGCTCCTTCCAGAGAATCGCGGACAAAATCACCACGATAGACGGGGCCGTATACAGTAGGATGGAGGCCACCGCCAGTGACGTAATTTTCTGACAGGAAAAGTAGCACACGGTGAACAGCAGCACGCTGACCACGCCGGTGCCGAAAAAGTATTTCAGATGCTCCCGCTTCACGTGGAACACGCTGCGGTCCCGAATGGCAAAAATCGCAGACAGCAGGGCAAGCCCGCCGGTATTTCTCACCAGCACGATGGACCACGGGGAAAGCCCCCCGCTCATCAGGCCGCGGTTCCACAGGCCGATCATACCCCATAACGCCGCGCCCGCCAGAATGCAGGCGTAGGCCCGCCAGTCGGCGGGGGCTTTTTGCTGGGGCGCGGGCGCTGGTTCTTTCTCCTGCGTTTCTATGATTTCTCTGTTTTCCTCCATCGGCTCTCCTTTTGGCTGTGCGCCTGATTATCCCCGCAATTCGATGATGCGGTCCCGAAGAATGGCGGCATACTCGAATTCCAGCATCTTGCCCGCCTCCTTCATTTCCTTTTCAAGCCGCGCAATCTCCTCTGCCCGTTCCCGGTCGGTCAGCTTTGCCTTGTGGCGCTTTTTCGCTGTGTCCGGGTCGGCGGACTTGGAAATTTCCAGCGTGCTCCGCACATCCTTGATGATGGTTTTTGGTACAATGCCGTGGGCGCTGTTATACTCGTCCTGAATTTTCCGGCGGCGCTCCGTCTCGTCCATGGCGGCCCGCATGGATGGGGTAATCTTATCCGCGTAAAGAATGACCAACCCGTCGGCGTTTCGCGCCGCGCGGCCCATGGTTTGGATGAGGGAAGTTTCGCTGCGGAGGAAGCCCTCCTTATCCGCATCCAGCACAGCCACAAGGCTCACCTCGGGTAAATCCAGCCCTTCACGCAGAAGGTTGATGCCCACCAGCACGTCAAACGCTCCCAGCCGCAGGCCCCGGATAATCTCCATCCGCTCAATCGTCTCCACGTCGGAGTGCATATAGCGGACCTTGATTCCGGCGTTTTTGAAATACTCCGTCAAATCCTCGGCCATTTTTTTGGTGAGGGTCGTTACCAGCACCCGCTCCCGCCGCTGGGACCGGGCCTGAATCTCCGCAATCAGATCGTCGATCTGGCCCTCCACCGGGCGCACCTCCACCACGGGGTCCAAAAGTCCCGTTGGGCGGATGACCTGCTCTACCACCTGGCCCGCCCGCTCCCGCTCATAAGGGCCGGGCGTGGCGGAAACGTACAGCGCCTGTCCTGCCCGCTCCTCAAACTCCTCAAATTTCAGCGGGCGATTGTCAAAGGCGCAGGGCAGGCGAAATCCATAGTCAATCAAGCTCTGCTTACGGGCGTGGTCCCCATTGTACATGGCCCGCACCTGCGGCAGCGTCACATGGCTCTCGTCCACAAACACCATAAAGTCCTTGGGGAAAAAGTCCAGCAACGTCATGGGCGCAGACCCGGCAGGCCGCTGGGAGATGATGCGGGAATAATTCTCAATGCCGGAGCAGTAGCCCAGCTCCGTCATCATCTCAATGTCATACTCCACCCGCTGGCGGATGCGCTGGGCCTCCACCAGCTTGTTGCGCTCTGTAAAATATTGAACCTGCTCCTCCAGCTCCTCCCGGATTTCGCCGATGGCCCGGTCCATCTTGTCCTTGGTGGTGACATAATGGCTGGCGGGATAAACCACCGCGTGCTCCAGCAGGCGATAGGCCGCGCCGGTGACGGGGTTGAACTCCGTGATGCGGTCAATTTCGTCCCCGAAAAACTCCACCCGAAGGGCCTTGTCCCTGAAATAGGCGGGGTAGATTTCCACCGTGTCCCCCCGGACGCGGAACATATTCCGCTCAAAGGCAATATCGTTGCGCTCGTATCGATCCTCCACCAGACGGCGCAGCAGCTCGTCCCGGTTCAAGGTCTGTCCCACACGCATGGAAATCATCAGCCGCGCAAAATCCTCCGGCTCTCCCAGTCCGTAAATACAGGAGACAGAGGACACCACAATCACATCCCGCCGCTCCAGCAGGGCACAGGTAGCGGATAGGCGCAGGCGGTCAATCTCGTCGTTTGTGGACGCATCCTTGGCAATATAGGTATCCGTATGGGGAATATACGCCTCGGGCTGATAATAGTCGTAATACGAGACAAAATACTCTACGGCGTTGTCCGGAAAAAACGCCTTGAATTCCTCGCAAAGCTGGGAGGCCAGCGTTTTATTATGCGCCAGCACCAGCGTGGGCCGCTGAATTTTTTCAATGACCTTGGCCATGGTAAAGGTCTTGCCCGAGCCGGTGACGCCCAGCAAAATCTGCTCGTCCAGCCCGTTTTCAATCCCCCAGGCCAGTTTTTCGATGGCCTCCGGCTGGTCGCCGGAGGGCTCGTAAGGGGAAACAACTTTAAATTTTGGCATAAGCCCTCCTTTTTGGGCGGTACTATCAGGTGGTGAAATAGCCGGAGTCCCGCATGGATACGAAATCTCCGTCCGCAACAATGATATGATCCACAAGCTGGATGCCCACGCCTTCCAGCGCCATGCGCACCCGGTCTGTGGTGGCAAAATCCTCCCCGGAGGGCAACGCCACCCCGCTGGGGTGGTTATGGGCCAGAATCACGGCGCTGGCGTTGGCAAGCAGGGCGTTTTCCACCAGCTTGCGGATGTTCAGCTCCGCTCCGTTCACATCGCCCTCGGTTAAAAGCTTGCTTACCAGAAGCTTTCCCTTCCTGTCCAAACACAACTCATACACCAGCTCATATTTTTTTCCGTCAAACCGGCGCAGAAGATATTCCCCTGCCCGCTCCGTGGAATTGAGAATTACCGGCGCACTCTCTTTTTCCCTGCTCCGCTCTGTCAGCATAGGCACCAACCGCAGCAGCAACGCCGCGCTTTCGCCCATGCCGTCCACCTTTTTAAGGTCCTCCACAGGGGCGGAAAGCGTGGCTCCCAGCGAGCCATACCGCTCCAAAAGCACATGGGCCAGCGCATTGGTATCCCGACGGGGAATGGCGTAAAACAGCAGCAGTTCCAGCGCCTCATGGTCGGCAAAGCCCGCAAGACCGGTTTCCAGAAAGCGCCGGCGCATCTTTTCCCGGTGTCCGTCATGGATTCCCATGGGCTCCCCCCTTGCAGCGTTATTCTCTGAAATTCACAGGTATACTATTATACCATACGGTTTGCAATCCCACAAGCACTTTTGTCGTACAAACGTTTGCCTCCTCGAAATCTTGCCGGTTTCCGAAAGGCTTATACTCCCCCTCCCGCGGTACGCCGGATTGCGGGACCTTCCGCCCTATTTTTCGCTTTACTCCAATTTTACAGTTCCACCGGTTGACACAACGGGTTTTTAGGCATACTATAGGAGAGAAAAGTAAACAGCGTCCGGTAGGTAAGGCTACCACAGGGATATGGGTTGCTGCCGCGAAATGATGGAGACATCATGAGATGGTTTGAACAGGCGATATCGAACTTTAAGGTATCATCTAATGCAATTTCACTGCCTTGTGGAGCTAAAGCTTGAACGGTGGGGGGGCAAAGTCGCCTCTCGGCAGTGTCTTTGGGAAAATTTTCTCAATCGTACCGGACGGGACGATTGGGATTTTTTTACTTTTTAGGGCGTTTACTCTGCCCGATTACACGAGGAAAGGAGGACCCGCGTATGTTGGAATTTGAAAACAAGCGCTTGGAACTGATCGAAAAAATAGAGGAGTTCATCCGCCGAAAACAGTATGCCGCCCTGCGGGACCTCCTGTGTCCCCTTGAGGCGGCGGATATCGCTTTTTTGATGAGCCATCTTTCCGAGGAGGAGCTGCCCCTGCTGTTCCGTCTGCTGCCCAAGGAGCTGGCGGCAGAGGTGTTTGTGGAGTTGGACTCTGACGAGCAGGAGCTTTTGATTCAGGGCTTTTCCAACACGGAGCTGAAAGAGGTGCTGGACGAGCTGTATCTGGACGACGCGGTGGACATCGTGGAGGAAATGCCAGCCAACGTGGTCAAGCGCATTTTGATGCACTCGGATCCGGATATGCGCAAGAGCATCAATGAAATTCTGAAATATCCTGAGGATTCCGCCGGCAGTATCATGACCACGGAATTTGTGGATTTGAAAGCTTCCATGACGGTGGAGGACGCTTTCAAGCGCATCCGCCGCACCGGCCCCGATAAGGAAACCATCAACATCTGCTATGTCATCGACGACAATCGCCATCTCATCGGTCTGGTTTCGCTGCGCACACTGCTGCTGGCTGAAGAAGACGCAATCATCGGCGACATTATGGAGACGAACCTCGTCTCCGTCTCCACGCTGGATGATCAGGAATACACCGCACGCACCCTCTCCAAATACGACTTTCTGGCGCTGCCGGTGGTGGATACGGAAAACCGTTTGGTAGGTATCGTCACCGTAGACGATGCCATGGACGTTTTGCAGGAAGAGGTCACTGAGGACATCGAAAAGATGGCGGCAATCCTGCCCTCGGACAAACCGTATTTGAAAACCGATATTTTTGAGATGTTTAAATCCCGCATTCCTTGGCTTTTGCTTTTGATGATTTCTGCCACCTTCACCGGCCAGATTATCGCAAGCTTTGAAAATGCGCTGGCCGCAGCCACCATCCTGACCGCGTATATCCCTATGCTGATGGACACCGGCGGCAACGCCGGATCTCAGTCGGCAGTCACGATTATTCGCGGCATTTCCCTGAGCGAGATTGAATTCAGGGATATCTTCCGGGTTATCTGGAAGGAAATCCGCGTTTCCCTGCTGTGCGGTGCAACGCTGGCCTCGGCCAACTTTCTCAAGCTGATTTTTATTGACCAGATGCTGTTTCAAAACCCCGCCGTAACTCCCATGGTGGCTCTGGTGGTGTGCTCCACTCTGGTGGTCACGGTGTTCTCCGCCAAGGTGGTGGGCTGTGCGCTGCCGCTGCTGGCAAAGCGGATTGGCTTTGACCCGGCGGTGATGGCCTCTCCCATTATCACCACCATTGTAGACGCGATCTCCCTGTCGATTTACTTCTCCTTCGCCTCCGCTATTTTACATGTGGGCGGCTGAAGCAGCCGTGATGGCAGAGCAGGCAACTCTGCTGTAATGTCTTGTCTTTTTGCTTGGACAGCAGGAGCCGGAGAACTGTATAATGTACCCGGTACGCGGAACATTCCTGACAAAAAAACGTATCCCGGCGGCATAGCCGTCGGGATACGTTTTTTCTTTCAGAAACACAATGGATGAACCACTTACTTTGCCTTTTTCTCCAAGGCTCTTGCCGGGTCGGAGAAGTATTCTCTCACCAGCTTGAATACCACAGGAGACAGCAGCAGCAACGCAACCAAGTTAGGTATTGCCATCAGGCCATTCAGGGTATCGGCAATGTCCCAAGCCAGTTGCAGCTCCATAGTGGCGCCCACAACCATAAACAGGCAGAACAGCACCTGATACGGCTTGATGATCTTAGTGCCGAACAGGAACTCTGCGCAGCGGGTGCCGTACAGGCCCCAGCTCAAAACGGTGGACAGCGCGAACAGCGTCAGGCCAATGGCGACGACCACACCGGCAGCCTTTCCGCCAAAGGTGGTGGAGAACGCGGAAATCGCCAGACTTGCGCCCGCAGACTTTCCAAACTCAATAGACATGGCGTTATCGCCGGTATAGGCGCACATCACGGTCAGCGCGGTCAGGGTGCAGATGACGATGGTATCGGCAAACACCTCGAACACGCCGAACAGGCCCTGACGGACAGCGCTGTCCGTGTCGGCGGCGGCGTGGGCGATAGGTGCAGAACCAAGACCGGCCTCGTTGGAGAAAATGCCGCGGCCAACGCCCTTGGTGATGGCCTGCTTGATGCCGACGCCGGCAACACCACCCACCACGGCGCCGGGATTAAAGGCGCCGACGAAGATGTCGCTGAAAACCTTGCCGACATGCTGAGAGTTAGTGATAATCACTGCCAGACAGCCAAGAATGTAAATAATAGCCATGACGGGAACCAGTTTCTCGGTCACGCTGCCGATGCGCTTCAGTCCGCCCAGATACACAAGCGCGGAGACGGATGCCACGGCAATGCCGATGATCAGGTAAACGATATTCATTCCGCCTTCGCTCATGGTGACGAACTCACCAATTGCAGAGCCGATGGTGGTGGCGATGGTGTTCACCTGCGTCATGTTGCCGATACCGAAGGCGGCCAGCATTCCAAACACGGCAAACAGCGTGCCCAGCCACTTCCAGTTTTGGCCAAGGCCGTTTTTGATGTAATACATCGGGCCGCCCACCCAGTCGCCCTTGTCATTGCGCTCACGGTACTTGATGGCCAAGGTAACCTCGGCAAATTTGGTGCACATACCCACCAGTGCGGAGATCCACATCCAGAAAATCGCGCCGGGACCGCCCACGGCAATGGCTCCGCACACACCCGCAATGTTGCCGGTACCCACGGTAGCGGCCAGTGCGGTGGTCAGTGCCTGCAGCGGCGTGATTGCGCCTTCTTTGGCTTCCACCTTCTGAAAAACCTTTCCGATGGTGTTCTTCATTGCGTAGCCAAACTTTGAGAACTGCAGGAACCCGGTACGAATCGTCAGATAAAGACCGGTTCCGATAATCAGGATCATCATCGGAATTCCCCAGACGAGGCCGTTGATTGTGCCGTTAATCTCAGCAATCATCTCTGCCATTTGTTAGTTTCCCCCTCTTCCATTTTGTTCGCGGCTTTTCCGCGGCTTTGCGGAGCCGTACAATCCCCTCTCATGAGAAACTGTATTGGCTCCCTATCGGTTTTATTCTAACACCGCTGTTGAAATGTTGCAACAACGGGTTCACAATTTCGAAACAATTGTCCGTTTTATACAATTTTATATGGATCAATTATCTCATTTTATAGTTTTTACCAATTGCGTAAACATTAGTTTATTTTTTCTTCCGTTTCATTTAGGGGCAATTCCACTTACAATAGTTAAGACGCAAGCGCGCTTTTTTGCGGTACTTCTTTGTATTTTTCTAATTTTTTGAAGCTTTGAGGAAGACCTGACCCGAGAAAAACAAATGCCTTCCGCCCTGACAAATTCGATCCAAATTTATGGACGGGGCATGAATTTTCCACATAAACGTTGCAATTTCAAGAAAAAATGGTATGATACGAGATATCAGTCAGCTCCCCAAATCTAAAAGCGAAGGACTTGATTCCATGACAAAAATTGACATTATCTCCGGCTTTCTGGGTGCCGGAAAAACAACGCTTATCAAAAAGCTGCTGGCCGAGGCCTATCACGGCGAAAAGCTGGTGCTCATTGAAAATGAATTTGGAGAAATCAGCATTGACGGCGGCTTTTTAAAGGAATCGGGCGTTCAGATTTCCGAAATGTCCTCCGGATGTATCTGCTGTTCCCTTGTTGGCGACTTCAGTCAGGCGCTTCAGGATGTGCAGCAGCAGTTTCACCCCGACCGCATTTTGATAGAGCCTTCCGGCGTGGGCAAGCTCAGCGATGTGATTGCCGCCGTGCAGGACACGGTAAATAAAAGCGCCGATATGGAGCTGAACAGCTTTGTCACCGTGGCAGATGCCTCCAAGGTGAAGGTGTATATGAAAAACTTCGGCGAGTTTTACAACAATCAGGTGGAATCCGCCGGAACCATCATTCTCTCCCGAACCCAGAAGCTGTCGGCTGAAAAGCTGGACGCTGCCGTGGCTATGCTGCGTGAGAAAAACCCACAGGCCGCCATTCTTACCACCCCTTGGGATCAATTGGACGGCAAAACCATTCTCTCCGCCATTGAAAAAGTATCTCTGGCAGATGAGCTGCTGGAGCGCATCCGTTCTGAGCAGGCGGATGAGCATCATCACGAGCACGAGCACCACCACGACCATGAGCATGATCACGATCACGAGCATCATCATGAGCACGAGCACCACCATGACCACGAATGCAGCGACCCCAACTGCTCCTGCCATGATCACGACCACGAGCATCATCATGAGCATGAGCATCATCACGAGCACGAGCATGAGCACCACCATGACCACGAATGCAGCGACCCCAACTGCTCCTGCCACCATCATCACGCGGATGAGGTGTTTACCAGCTGGGGCGCGGAAACGCCCAAGGTTTTCACGGAAGCAGGCATTCGCACCATTCTGGAAAAGCTGGACTCCGGCGACTTCGGCAAGGTTTTGCGGGCCAAAGGAATTCTCCCGGCGACGGACGGCGGCTGGCTTCACTTTGACTATGTGCCCGAGGAGGCAGAAGTCCGGCAGGGCAGCCCCGATTACACGGGTCGCCTGTGCGTGATCGGCGCAGAGCTGAACGAAGCAAAGCTCAAAACGCTGTTTGGCCTGTAAACAAAGAAGCTTTAATTGCTGTAAAGGATTTTTCATTTATGGATATACCCGTTTATCTGATTGCCGGCTTTCTGGACAGCGGCAAAACCAATTTTATCAACGGAATTTTGAAGGACGGCTTTGCCAAAGGGGACAAAACGCTTCTTGTGCGCTGCGAGGAGGGTGATGAGGAATACGACAAGACCGCCCTTTCCAATGTCACGGTGGTGACGATTGAAAGCGAGGAAGCCCTGACCTGCTCTTTTATGAAGGAGTGCGAAAAAAAGTACAAACCCCGTCAGGTGCTGATCGAATATAACGGCATGTGGCAGCTTGAGCGGCTTTATCAGGACGTGCTTCCTGCCAACTGGGTGCTGTATCAGATTATGTGCATGGTGCAGGCATCCACCTTTGAGGGCTATGCCAAAAACATGGGCCAGTTGATGATGGAGAAAATCACAGGCGCGGACATGCTGGTATTTAACCGCTGCACCCCGGAGCTGCGTGAGAGCCTGCGCAAGCGCAACCTGCGGATGGTAAATCGCCGGGCGGACATCTATCTGGAAAACGTAGACGGCACCAGCGAGGACTATCTCACTGGCGACGAATCCCCCTTCGACATGACGCAAGAGGTGATTGACATACCCGACGAGGACTTTGGCGTTTGGTATGTAGACGTGATGGACCATCCGGAGCGATACCGGGGCAAGCTGGTTCACATGACCGTGGTAATGTGCCACTCCTCTCAATATCCCGGCATAGACTGCCCGGGCCGGTTTGCCATGGTGTGCTGCGATAAGGATGTGACCTTCCTGGGTTTGATTGCCCGGGGCGAAGGACTGGACCGTTTTAAAAACCACGACTGGATGGAGCTTACCGCCAAGATGGACGTAGAGGAGCATCCTGCTTACAAGGGTCTTGGCCCGGTGATGCAGATTATCTCAGTAGCGGACGGCAAGAAGCCCGTGCAGGAAATTGTGTCGTTTTAAGGAAATTTTTAATACAAACTGTAATATTTACTTGATAAGCTCCCCTCCGTTGTCGAACAGAGGGGAGCTTTTGCGTATATTTCCAACATATTGGCATGCCCCCATAAAAAAACCGCCGCCCAACAGAGCAGCGGTTTTCTAAAAAGCGGTCAGTGCCTGGGTTTTTCCATCACTATCCGGCAGGCGGAGATGATCTGGGATGTGACGGCGGCGTTATAATGATTTTCATACACGGAAAAGGGAAATCGCTGGCATTTTTGCAGGACGATGTATTTCGGCTCCAAATGACTCAGCGCCAGCGCCTCCACATCCGC
This sequence comes from Bacillota bacterium, assembly GCA_023402075.1. GTDB lineage: Bacteria > Bacillota > Clostridia > Oscillospirales > Oscillospiraceae > Oscillibacter. The sequence goes on from JAEXCS010000035.1 coordinate 69,697, forward strand.
CTGACACCGGCTGCACGGGCAAACCCCCAGAAGCTTGATGTACTTGGGCACCTTTTCCCGCACCAGCGCCTGCATGACGTTGACGTATTCACTCTCACTGTCGGTACCCGGCGGGACCTGCGATTCTCCCACAGGCACTGGCGGCGCGGGCCTTGCCGGAGCACCCCGTCCCACGGAAGGAGCCGGCTGAACGGAAGAAGGCGGCTGAACGGAAGAAGGCGGCGCGGGTGAACCCGAAGTGTCCGTCCCCGCACGATCTCCGATTCTGATCACCTCGGGCTGAAGCGCGGAAAATTCCTCGTTCTCCGTCCGCTCCACCTCCTCCTGCAGGGCTTCACGAATCTGATCGGAAAGCTCGTCGGGAGCGTGTTCCACCTCCACCACCGGGACCACCGGCAGCGGTGCAACGACCGGAGGCACAGCGGGGGCTGAAGCCGATGCGGCAGCGGGTGCTTCGTCGGCCGTCTCTCGTCCTGCCGTGATAACATTCAGCACATGGGCCGTTTTATTAGTATGCTTTCTATTGGCGGGCATGATGCATTCCTCCTGCTGGCAAACCGTCTCACCGAACGCCCTGCTGCTCTTGCAGCAAAGAGGTTATTTCCGAGGTGAGATGCTGAAAATCATCGGCGGGCTTTGAATTGGGCGCGTAACTGAGAACACTTTCGCCGTGGGCGGGAGCCTCCGCCACGGCAATGCTGGAACGAATCACAGATTTAAACACGCAGGTTTTAAGCTGCTTGGCAATCTGATCGGCCATCTCGCTGACTTCACGGTTCAGCGTCAGTCGGGCATTGTATTTATTCAGCAGAATTCCCAAAACTCTCAGCTTCGGGTTGTAACAGCTCTGCACGGTATCAATGGTTTCCTTGATCTGGGCCACGCCCAGAAGACTGAGGATTTCCGGCACCATGGGGACAACCAGCGTATCCGAAGCCACATATGCATTCACCGTCAGCACGTTCAGCGCTGGCGGCGTGTCAATAATCACATAATCATACCGCTCCGCCACGCCCATCAGCTTATTGCGCAGCATAAACTCGCGTCCGGTGCGGTTAAATTCCAGCTCCGCCGCCGACAAAAGAATGTTGGCTGGAAGCAGGTCGATTCCGCGGGAATTGGTGATGGCCTCGTCCACCGTAACCCGGTCTTTAAACAAATCGTATACCGTGGCGCAGTTTTCCGTGTCCAGTCCAAGGCTGAAGCTCAAACTGCCCTGGGGGTCCAGATCCACGCCAAGGACCCGCTGCCCGCGCTCATACAGCGCATACAGCAGCGCAGCGGCAGTGGTGGTCTTTCCAACGCCGCCCTTCTGATTTGTGACCGTCATGATTGTTGCCAAACTGAAACCTCCCATTGATTAAAAAACTTTGTCGAAACTCTTAACTTTACTATACTATATGTCGATAGAAAAGTATAGAGACAGAAATAAATTTTCTTTTTAAGCCGCTGTCCCGGGGATTCCCCGTGCGGGCGCGGATTCAGGAAGGAGCGATCAGTATGGCATCCGTCAGCGGAGTCACCAGCAGCAATTCCAGCAGCATTTACGGCAATCGAAACGTTTTGTCCGGCCTCGCCACGGGAATGGATACGGAGTCGATGATTGAAAACGCCGTCAGCGGCTATAATCTTAAAATTTCCTCCCTTCAGCAAAAGCAGACCAAGCTGACATGGCAGCAGGAGGCCATCCGGGAAATCTCCAGCCCCATGATTAAGTTCGCACAGAAATACACCTCTTACAACTCGTCCACAAACCTGCTCAGCCCCAGCTATTTTAACAAAGCGGTGACTACCACCACCAACGGGGCCAACGCGTCCAAGGTTTCCGCCTCCGGCAAAACCTCCAGCGATGTGCAGATTTTGGGCGTGAAGCAACTGGCCACCAAGTCTACTTACAGTGCTTCCGCGGCGGCCCTGTTCACAGGCCTCGGCACCACTACAACGGACGGGAATGCCGCCATCACGGGCAGCGAGCTGAAATTGGCCGATGAGCTGCCTTTGAGCAAGGTCAGCGGCAGCCTGACGCTGAACTACGGCGGCAACCGCTCCATCAGCCTGAGCTTCGGCGATTTGGAGACGTACTCCTCGGCGGATGAGTTTGTGCGGGCCATCAACGTGAAGCTTGCCTCCACCAGCGTGACGGATTCCAAGGGTGAGAGTGTGTCCGCCCTGACCATGGTGAAGGCCTCTCTGGGTGACGACGGAGAGGTGAACTTTATTGACAATCAAAATGCCGGAAACAAGATTACCGTAACCGGCGCCACCGGAAAGCTGAAGGAAACCCTGAATATTGATCCCAGCAAAAAGGAATCCTCCCTCACCATTCCCTCGGAGGACGGGGACCTGATTGATCTGGTGGACGATAGCGGCACGGTGGGGAAATACCTGTCTGGAAAGACCATTTCCATGTCCGTGGACGGCAAAACCAAAACCATCACGCTGCCCACGTATGATTCCGACGATTCGGACCCGACCGGGGCCTTTGTAACCGACCTGCAAAGCGCCGTGAAAGATGCGTTTGGCTCCAACGTAACGGTGGCGCTGGAGGACGGCGCTCTGCAATTCACAGGGCAGAAGGGCTCCACCATCACCATTTCAGCCACTGCGGATGTGGGTAAAAAGCTGGGCCTCGCCGGCAGCTTCACCTCCAGCTATCTGGACACCGGTAAGACGCTTGGCTCTCTGTTGAAGCTGGTGGATGCCACAGACTCCACCCCGGAAACGCTGGGCGGCATTGAGGGAACAGTGCTTCGCTCCGACCCCAGCAAGATTACCAAAAAAAGCGACGGCACCTATGTGGACTCCGACGGCAACAAAACCGACGAGAACGGCTACCGACTGGGGGCCGACGGCAAGCAGCTTTACGGCTATGAGCTGGAAATTAGCGGCAAAAAGCTGACCTTTACCCGGGACTCCTCTCTGGACGCTGTGTTTTCCGCCGTCAACTCCGAGTCGATGGGCCTGAGCGCCAGCTTTTCCAAAACCACCAACCAGATTCAGATTGCTTCCAGAGAAACCGGCTCGGCCAGCCAAATCGTCATCAACGACACCATCACGGAGGGTGAGAACAAAGGAAAGCTCAACCTGGCCGCTCTTCTGTTCGGCGCGGTGAACGACTCTGACGGCGAGATCGCCACTGGCATCTACACGGCCCCCGCGGAGGCCTACAAGGAGGGGCAGGATGCTGTGCTCAGCATGGAGGTCAACGGCGTGGACATGGGCACCATCACCCGCTCGGACAACACCTTCAGCGTGGACGGCCTGTCCGTCACCCTGAAGGGAACGTTCGGATATTCCGCCGACACGGTGGACGGTGACGGGAACACTGTTCCGGGTACGCTGCTGGGCAGCACCGAAGCGGTCACATTCACCTCCGTCTCGGACACAGACACACTGGTGGATACCATCACCGGCATGGTGGACGAGCTGAACGAAATCCTCAAGTCGGTGCGGGACGCCCAAGCCACCCTGCCCAACTACAAAAGTGACAAAAGCCGCTACGAGCCGCTTACCGACGACGACAAAAGCAGCATGACGGACTCTGCCATAGAAGCATACGAGGAGAAGGCAAAGCAGGGCATTCTGTTCGGAGACAGCGATCTTACCAGCCTGTATAGCAAGCTTCTTTCCGCTGTCTCACCCAGCGGCGCGGCCGGAAGTGCGCTTTCGGCAATGGGCATCTCCACCACCTACTCCGACGGCGTTACCACCCTTCAGATAGACGAGGATGCGCTGCGGAACGCGCTGACCAACGATCCCGACAGCGTGCGGGACGCATTTACCTCCACCAGCGGAAGCGGCGGACTGATGGTCAACGTCAGCAAGGTACTCTCCGATTACGCCTCCACCACAGGCGCGACGAAGGGCATTTTGGTGCAGAAGGCCGGCTCGGCCTACTCGCCTTTGTCGTTGCTGTCAAACAACATACAGGATCAGATCGACGAGTATGACGATCAAATTACAAGGTGGCAGGATAAGCTTTCCGATCAGGTGGATTACTACACCAGAATGTTCACCCGGCTGGAGCAGCTCACCAGCTCCATGAATTCTCAAAGCTCCATGATTTCAAGCATGCTGGGCGGCTGAGACAATTAAACCCGCGGCAAGGCTGCGGACGAAAACGGAGGAACACGCATGGAAGCACAGGGGTATCAGCAGTATAAGCAGCAGTCCGTCAGCACCATGACCCCGGGAGAGCTGCTGATTGTTCTATATGATGAGCTGGTAAAACGCACGGCCCGGGCGGATATCGCGCTGGGGCAGGTGAATTATCCGCTGTTTGAGGCGTCGGTGGACCGGTGCCTGGATATTCTGCACTATTTGGACAACACGCTGGACGACCAGTATCCCATCAGCAGGGAACTGCACCGGCTGTATGATTTCTTCTGCTATGATTTCAACCGCGTCAAGGCCGGGCGGAATCAGGCGGAGCTAAAGCAGCTTATCACCATGGTGGGCGAGCTGCGGGACACCTTCCGCACGGCTGAAAAGGACTCGGCAGAGCGATGAGTGCGCTGTGGGAACGGTCCCTTTCGGAACTGCTGGTGCTGGAGCGGAGCATTTTCCGCAAGCTGGGCGAAATCACGGGTATTACCCGGGAACTGGCGGAAGCCGTGGACCGGGAAGATCAGGTGTCCGTGCGGCTGCTGCTGACGGGCAGGCACCGTCCCCTGCTTGAATTGCAGGAGCTGAACGCAGCTCTTGAATTAATGCGCTGCGACTTAAGCGGCGAGGACGAGGCCGCCTTTGACCGTCTGGTAAGACGTGCCAGCCCAACCGAAAGCGAGGCAGAGCGGGATATCGCAGAGCAGATTGCCCAAAACCGCCGGGCGCTGGAGCAGCTTTCGGCGCTGGATCGGCGCGTAAACGAAAAGCTTTGCCGTGATAAATCGTTTTACCGCAACCGCGAAGCTGCGCTCTGAAATAAAAAGCGGAGGGACCGCCCCCAGCCGGGGCGCTCCCTCCTTTTATTTGCTTTTTGCAGAAATTTTCGACTCTGTGCAGCCTTTTGGCTAAATCCTGTGCAGATTTTTCCCCCCGGCATCACATCCGTTTGCTCACGAATCCGCCGGAGATAGAAGCCACAGCGGCGCGCCGCTGCTCCGACTCTTGGACAGCTCGTCCAAAATCACCTGCGGATCCCATACTGCAAGGCTCCTCTCCCGGCTGCTGGGGTCCGCCACCAGAATGCCGCCGTCCAGCGTCGCTCCCCGCAGGAGAATGAAATGTCCTCCGTTGGTAAAATGACCCTTCGTCATCAGTGCCACGGCCATTTTCCCGGCGGCCAGCTCCAGCCGAAGCCGCTCCGCGTCACAGTCCGGAAGAGACTCCACTTTCAGCCCATAGGCCGCAGCCCCACCGTTTACAATAGAGAGGTACGATCCGCTGCGCCGCGCCCAATGCCCATTTTCCGATGCCCACAGGGCCATTTCGCCGGGATCTACTATCTCGTCCGTCAGGCTGGAAACCGCCATAGACAGGCAGGTTGGCCCACAACCATACTTGCCCAGCGTATCCCGCCCATAGGGCTGGTTTGCCCAAGTCTCGTCCGTCTGATTATAATAAAAAACCTCCCGGTTTCCGCCGGTGAGAACCTCTCCCGTCTCCCGCTGTTCCAAGGCGGTAACGGCTGGGTCCGCCAAAGGGCTCGGTTCCTCATCCGGCTCCAAAACCGCCTGACTTTCCAGCTCCTCCTCATCCTTGCGCAGTGCCCCGGACACGGCGGTAGCAGCCTTGTCCCACGCACGGGAAGCACCGTCCGACGCCGCGTCGTATGCCGTCCGGGCGCCGTCGGACACCACGGCCCACACGGAAGCGGCTGTGCGGCGCACAGGGGCCATAATCCGTCCGTACAGCGCCGGGTCCGCCACCCGGCACACGGCAAGCTCCGCCACTCCGATGCACACAACGGCAAGCACAGAGACGGCAAGCAGTTTTTTCAAATGAGAACCGCGCTTCACAAGCCGCCTCCTCCCTTCCAAACTTTTGTATAATTTAGGGCTTTTCATATGTTGCGATTTATGATAAAGTACAAATAAACGCGAAAATGGGGGTTTTTTGTCGAGGATGTTACGAAGAAACCCCCATTGTTTTGAAAATTTTCGCGGATTTCACTGAGATTATAACAGAACCTATCAAAAATGTATAGATGTTGCCGCCGCAAAACGCGGCGGAGATGGAGAGCAGACCGGATGCCGACAGTCGAACTGAAAAACGCAACAAAGCGCTATCGCGGCGAGCATGGATTGATCGAAGCTGTCAGCGACATTAATCTTGCCGTCCGGCAGGGAGAATTCGTGTTTGTGGTGGGCAGCAGCGGCGCGGGAAAAAGCACACTGCTGCAACTGATTGCAGGTCAAATTCGCGCGGACGAGGGACAGGTGCTGCTGGACGGGCTGAACGTGGCTCCGATGCCGCTGTTTCCCACCGCAAGGGTGCGCAGAAGCTTTGGGTATGTGGCGCAGGAACCGCATCTGATGCGGCGGCGCACGGTTTATGAAAATCTTGCCATGGTGGCCCGGGTCAGCGGGCTGACCCGGGAAAAAAAGCTGCGGGAACGGACGGAAAAGGCTTTGGGTATTGTGGGCCTTGCCGGTCTTGGCGAAAAATATCCGGGAGAGCTTTCCATCGGGCAGGCCCGACGGGTTGAGCTGGCCCGTGCACTGATCAACAGCCCGCCTGTTCTGGTGCTGGACGAGCTGACCGCCAATTTGGACGCCGACAACATCTGGGATTTGATGCACGTGCTTTCAGAACTGAACCGGCTGGGCACCACGGTCATCATGGCCACCCATGCCAGCACCATCGTCAACGTGATGCACCGCCGGGTGGTAACGCTGGTGGACGGGAAAATTGCCGGCGATCTGTCCGGCGGACGATACGGGGAAATCCGAGCGAGGAAACCGAGATTCACGAAAAAGTCCTGACCCTCTGCGGAGTGAAGGACAAAAAAGCGGAAGTGATTTCCGCCAAACACAATTTGGAATATCGGGCACATGATTTGTAATGCGCCCGCAAGCGCAGAGGAGTGAGCAGCCGTGGAGAACGTACGCGAGCAGCAGAGCCGGGACATGATTTACGCGCTGGACATCGGCACCAGAAGCATTATCGGTATGGTAGGCCAAAAAGAGGGCGAGCGGGTGCAGATTCTGGCCGTGGAAAAGCAGGAGCACAGCAAGCGCGCCATGATGGACGGCCAAATTGAGGATATTGTTCAGGTGGCAAAGGTTGCCGCCGAAGTAACAGCCCGGCTGGAATCCAGACTGAACTGCAAGCTGACGCGGGTTTGCATTGCCGCCGCCGGGCGCGCGCTGCACACGGAGGCAGGCCATTTCGAGCTGGAGCTGCCGGAGGTTCGCCGCATTGGCGAGGATTTGATCGGCCAGCTTGAGGCAGGGGCCGTCTCCGCCGCCGAGGACAATCTGAGCAAGAACGGCCAGCGGCTGGGGCGGTTTTATCTGGTGGGATACACCGTCTCTCAGTATCTCGTGGACAGCTATCCCCTCTCTATTCTGCGGGGCCACAACGGACAGAAGCTGGAATGCGACGTGGTGGCAACCTTTCTGCCCTCCGAGGTGGTGGACAGCCTGTATTCCGCCATGCAGACGGCAGAGCTGGAGGTGGGCAGCCTGACGCTGGAGCCGATTGCCGCCATCAATGCTGCGATTCCGCCGGAGCTGCGGCTTTTGAATCTGGTGATGGCGGACATCGGCGCGGGCACCTCGGACATTGCCGCCTGCCGGGACGGCAGCGTGGTGGGCTATACCATGGCCACTGTGGCGGGCGACGAGATTACCGAGGCCATTATGCGGGCTTTCCTGACCGACTTTTCCACGGCGGAGCGCCTGAAGTCTGAGGCTGCGCGGCGGGAAACCCTGCGCTTTACCGACATTTTGGGTCTGGATCAGGAGCTTCCCGCTTCTGCTCTGAAAGAGGTGATTATCCCCGCCGAGGAGCAGCTTGCTGACGAGCTGGCCCGCCGTATCCGGGAGATTAACGGCGGCGCACCTTCGGCTGTATTTCTGGCGGGCGGCGGCAGCAAGCTGGAGGGACTGCCACAGGCGGTGGCTTCCGCGCTGGAAATGGATCCCCGTCGTGTCACCGTGGCGGGCGCAAACTTTAAAATGAGCGCTTTTTCCGACACCGAGGAGCTGAACGACCCGGAATACACCACGCCCTTAGGCATCGCCGTTTCTGCCGGCCTGGGCCTGATTTCGGACAGCTACCGCGTATCTCTCAACGGTCATCCCGCCAAGTTGTTCCGCAGCGGCGCCTTGACCGCGCTGGACGTTTTACAGATGAACGGCTACAACTATGCCGACCTGATTGGCAGAACCGGCTCCTCTCTTGCAGTCACCATTGACGGGCAGCGAACCCTGTACCGGGGCGAGCCTGCGGAACCGTCCTCCCTGCGCATCAACGGAGAGGCGCTTCCTCCCTCCACGGTGATTCAGGCGGCGGACGCCATTGAGTTTACCCCTGCCCGCTCTGGAAAGCCGGGGCGGCGAACCATTTCCGAGGCGCTGGGCGGCGAGGCAGCCGCAGCGGTTTGCCTTGTAAACGGCGGGCCTGTGGCCCCCGGCTATGAACTGCGCCCGGGAGACGCAGTGGTCACCAACGCCATTGTCCCCGTAAAAGCGGCGGTATCGGAAGAACCGGATAAAGCGCAGCTTCCCTCTCCGGCCACCGGCACGGGCATTTCTCCGGTGCTTTCTCCGGATTCCTTTGCCCGGGAGCGCCTGTCTCCCGATGCCGCTTCCCCGGCAGCGCAGGAGCCAGCGCCCCAGCCTTCTGAGGAGGCGCTTCCGCCCCGCCTGTTTTTTCTGAACGGAGCCCCGCTGAAACTTCCGGCAAAACCCAAAGGGGCCCCCTACTATTTAATGGATTTACTTGAGTTTACGGGGCTTGATTTTGAACATCTGGATCGGCCGGTAACACTGCGGGTTAACGGAGAGAGCAGTGCATTTATGCGCGTGCTGGCCGACGGCGACCGGGTGAACATTCAAATGGAGGAACCCCGCGCCTGAAGCGCGGTGAAACGGAGGATTGGGCTATGCAGAGATACATTGCCCGGCAGGCCATTTTCGATCGTAATCTGCGGGTGGAGGGCTACGAGCTGCTTTACCGTGCAGGCGACGGAGAGGACCGGGCCTCATTTGCCGACGGCGACCGGGCCACCCGCATATTGCTGTCTGACGCGCTGATGGCCTTTGGCCTGAACAACCTGACAGACGGGCGGGACGCATACGTCAATTTTACAGAGTCGCTGGTGATGAGTGATTTTGTACTGCTGACAGACCCACGGAAAATTACGGTGGAGCTGCTGGAAAGCATTCATGTATCGGACAAGCTGATCCGGCGTTTGACGGAGCTGAAAAATCGCGGCTACCGTCTGGCGCTGGACGACTACACGGGCGACCCGGTCTTTGACCCCATTCTTCCGCTGATTGATGTGCTGAAGGTGGATTTTCTGGCCACCAACGAAGAAAAGCAGGAGGAGATTGCCCGCAAATATCGCCGGGGCCGCATGGCACTGCTGGCTGAAAAGGTGGAAGACCGGGAAACCTATGAGCGGGCCTCACGTCAGGGGTACAGCAAGTTTCAGGGGTTTTTCTTTCAGCGGCCCACGAATCTGCGCAAGGAGACGGCAAATGTCAACTCCGCCACCTATACGCGCCTTTTGCGGGAGTTGAACCGGACCGACGTGGACCTGCGCTACTGCGCGGAGATGATTCGCTCTGACGCGGCGCTGACCTTTCGCCTGCTGAAAAAGGTGCGCACGCTGCAATACTACCGCGGAAACTCTTTGAAGGTGATTGAGCGGGCGGTGACCTATCTTGGGATTGACGAGCTGTATCACTGGGTGGTTCTGCTGCTGGCCCGGGAATCCAACACCACCTGTTCCGACGAGACGGTGCGGGAGGCCTACCTCCGCGGAGTTTTTATGGAGCGGCTGATGGAGCACTCTCCCCACAGCCGTAAAAAAACCTCCGGCTTTCTTACGGGAATGTTCAGTCTGATGGACCTTATTCTTGGGCGGCCCATGGCGGACCTTCTGCGGGAGGTTCATCTTCCGTCGGAAACCAAGAAGGTTTTGCTGGGTGAAGACGCAGGCCCTTTGAAGTCCTATCTTGAATACGTTGTTTCCTACGAGCAGAGAACCCCAATGGAGCCACCCGCGCTGGACGTGGACGCCTATGAGGTAATGGATATCTATATGCAGTGCATCAAAGAGACGGACTGGGCCTTCCGCAGCGAAGTGTGAGCGGGCGGAAGCATTTGTCCTTCTCCCGAACAAACAGAAGCGAGGCAACAATATGTTAAAACAAAAGCGCGTTTTGATTCCTCTGGCTCTGGCCGCAATTGTGAGTCTGGGGACAGCAGTCTATCTGCTGATTTTTCAAAGCGCAAAGGCCCCGGAGCCGCCGATGGAATATGTGGTGGGCGAAGACACGGTGGAATCGCTCAGCTCCGTGCTGGGCCTTGAAAACAGCGGTGAGCTGGCAGACGTAAAAACGCCGGACACGGCAAGTTCAGATGCATCCTCCGGTACGGAAAGCGGCGGGGATGCGGCTTATTACTACACCTATCAAAAGCTGGAAGCCGGCGGAGAGATCGTGCGCCAGTATGTGGAGCATCTGACGGAGGCGGAGGTCGGCTTTCGGATTGTGGACGAGAACGGCGTGGTGGCAGACGCCCCTAACTATGCCGACAACGAAGGCGCCGTGTCTCTTGCAAAGGCTGCGTCCGAGGATGGATGGCTTTTGCGGATGGATATTTCCTGGGCCGCCGAAAACTGCCAGATCACGCTCACCCGTCCGGAGGGAACGGTGCGTGAAACGGCTGCAGAAACGGCGCCTATGACCTATGTGGAGGCAGTGGACTTTCTCAAATCCCTTTCCCCCGCCAAGCTGGGTCTGGAGACGGAAAGCCTGCGGGATTACTTTGTCTACCCCATGGATGGCGCGGTGCTGGTGGACGGCATACTGTGTCTGAAACTTCAGGTCTATTCCCCCCACGAGGAGGGGCAGGCCAACGCCATTGCGGGCACGTATCTTCTCTCTGGCGACAAGGCGCATCTCTATCTGCTGGAGGATGGAGCGGTGCGTGCACTTTCTCTGTGACAGCACCGCCCGGAAAGCAGGGGGTTTCCGGGCGGTTTTCATTCCGGCGGTTTATGGGCTTGCTTTTCAAAGCCGCCTGTGGTATACTGTTCTTAACCGCAATTCCAAGGACGCGGGAACTGAATAATAAAGAACCGTCGTTGCATTGCAAGGAAGGGCTTTTGAGTATTTTTTACTGTGAGGTAAGTGATATGGAGAGAGCTCCTTCTATTTTTTTGCATCCTGACATCAACCAACCCCGCACAGACCGGCTGATTAGCTGGCTGGAAAATCCCGCCGTCACACGTTATTTAAACGAGGACCGAGGCATTACCTCCCGCCTGCGGGAGACAACGGACCCGGTGTTTCTCACCTGCCAGCTTAACCGGCAGGGCCGGTTTTTCTTTGTGTGCCGCGAAAAGGACCCGGAGCCTATCGGCTTTGTCCGACTTGCGGAACTGAAAAAGAATGACGCCTATGAGCTGGTGGTCGCCATCGGACGTCAGGCCCTGTGGGGAAACGGATACGGCACGCAGGCCATTATCCGGTGTCTTGAAACCGCATTTTTCCAGCGGCGGGCCAACACCGTGGCCGCCAACGTGCACGCAGACAATCTGCGCTCCCTTCGCGCCTTTGAAAAGGTGGGAATGCGCCGTGTCTCCCAAGGCTGCGGTTACGTGCATTTTCTTCTCACGCGGGATGAGTTTTTAAACCAGCGTCTGGCTTAGTCGCAAACTGCGCTTTGCTTGCTTCCGGCTGCGCCGAAAGCAACCGCCGCTTTGTTGCGCCTGCGCCTTCGTGGAAACCGGGGGTTTCCACCAGGAGGACGGGGGACGCGTGATGATCGCAAACTGCGCTTATGCTTTCGCGGAAGACGGAGGATGCGGTATTATAACAATTTATGCCCGGAAGGCCAATGGCCTTCCGGGCATTTTTAAGCGGCAAAACGGTTTATTTTACCGCCAGAGCAAAACTGTTGTCCACCAGCTCGTCGAAATTCACCCAGTCCTCGCGGGCCAGCTCGCCGGCGGTTTCCATCACCGTCTCCAGCCGCTCCAGCGCGGACTTTTCCATCACGGGGGTGGCATTCCATGCGTCGATGTCCTTATAGCGCTGGGCCACCTTTGTCAAAACCTCTACGCTGGTGTCGGGGAACTGGTCGGCAATGACCTCGGCAATCTCGGCGGCAGAATGCTCCTGCACCCAGGTCTGGCCCTTGGCCACGGCGTTGGTAAACCGCTGAATTACATCGGGATTTTTCTCCATGTAACCCTGAGAGGCAAAATACGCGGTGTAAGGAATCTCTCCGCTTTCCTGGCCGATGGAGGTGAGAATTACACCCTTCCCGGCGGCCTCCACCTCGGTGGCGGTAGGCTCAAACAGCGTGACATAATCTCCGTTTCCTCCGGTGAAGGCCCCGGCCATCATGTTGAACTGCACGGAGGTGTCCACCACCGCGTCCACATGGGGAATCACGCCGTTTTGCCGCATGACGTATTCAAGGGTCATTTCCGGCATTCCGCCGGCGCGCCCGCCGATAATGGTTTTTCCCTTCAAGTCAGCCCAGTTGAAGGGAACATTGTCCCGGCCTACCAGGAAGGAACCGTCCCGCTTCGTCAACTGGGCAAAGACCTTCGGATAGTCGTTTTTTCCCTGATTGTACACGTAGACGCAGGCTTCCGGCCCCGCGAGGCCAATGTCGCTTTGTCCGGACAGAACGGCAGTCATCACCTTGTCGGCTCCGCCGCCGTTGGTCAGCTCTACATTCAGTCCCTCGTCGGCAAAAAAGCCCAGCTTCAATGCGGCATACTGGGGCGCATAGAACACGGAATGGGTTACTTCGTTCAGTTGTACGGTAACAGTTTCCTGCGTTTCGGTTTTTCCGCAGGCGCTCAGGGACGCCGTGATGGCCACGGCACATAGCAGGGCAAACAATTTTTTCATGCGATCACTCCTAAACGTTTCTTTAAAAATTTTTCCAGCCACAGCACAATTCGGTACATTACCACCGCCGCCGCCGCCAGAATCAGCACGGAGGCCATTACCAAATCCATGTTAAACACTTGAGAACCGTACACAATCAGATACCCAAGCCCGGCTTTGGAAACCAAAAATTCGCCCATCACAACGCCCACCCACGAAAGACCCACATTTACCCGCAGGGTGTTAAACAGCGTTGGAAGATTGGAGGGCAGCACCAGCTTTCGTAAAATCTGTCCCCGGCCCGCCCCCATGGACTTTAAGAGCCGAAGTTTTTCCCCGTCGGTGGAGATAAACCCCGCCAGCATGTTAAGAATTGTGACAATCAGCGAGATGGCAAGGGTCATGGCAATGATGCTGGATGTTCCCGCACCGATCCAGACAATAAAAATCGGTCCCAGTGCGGTTTTTGGCAGGGCGTTGAGCACCACCAGATACGGCTCCAGCACCCGAGAGAGAAAGTTGCTCCACCACAGGAGAACCGCAACCAGCGTGCCCGCCAGTGTTCCTAAAATAAAGCCCGCAGCCGTCTCCGCGCAGGAGGTCCACAGATGAACCCACAGGTCCCCGCTTTGATAGAGAACGGACACCGTTTTTACCACGCGGGAGGGAGAGCTGAAAATAAACGCGTCAATCCACCCCAGACGGGCAGAGACTTCCCACAGGATTAAAAAGAACAATAGCAAAAACACCTGCACCGCCCGCACAGCGGAGCGCTGCCGCTTTTGGCGGCGGAGCCATTCCAGCCGCCGGGGGGAGGGAGTAGAATCAGGCATTGAAATCCAGCTCCTTCCAGATGGCGTTGAAAAACCCGCGGAATTCCGGCGCATCCCGCCGCTCCATGGGTTTTAAATTCCGCAGCGCCCCCAGATCGTGAATGGATTTCACCACGGCGGGACGGCGGCTTAAAACCACCACCCGGTCGGAAAGACTGATGGCCTCGGAAATGTCGTGTGTAACCAGCAGGGCAGTTTTTCCCTCCTGTCGGATGATGTCGTGAATGTCCGCGGAGACGGACAGTCGCGTCTGATAATCCAATGCGGAAAACGGTTCGTCCAGCAGAAGAATTTTTGGCCCTGCGGCCATGGTGCGAATCAGGGCGCAGCGCTGGCGCATCCCCCCTGACAGCTGAGAGGGCCGCTTGTTTGCAAATGCCCCCAGCCCGTATAGCTCCAAAAGTTCCCGGACGCGTTCATATTGCTCCGGGTCGCGTTCTCCCCGCAGCTCCAGTCCCAGCGTCACGTTGCCCCACACGGTGCGCCATTCAAAAAGCTGGTCCCGCTGGGGCATCAGCCCCACCTGATCGGAAGGGGCAACGACGGATTTTCCGTCTATTAATACGCTTCCGGAGGTAGGCGGCTCCAAGCCCCCAATCAGGCTGAGCAGCGTGGATTTGCCGCAGCCGGAGGGGCCGACTAAACCCAAAAACTCTCCCTCCTCCAGCTCAAACGACACATCCCGCAGTGCCTCAATTTCTCCGTCGATTGCTTGATAGGTCAGCGCCACGTGCTCGAGAGCGATCGTCATGGCAGAATCCTCCTTTACCCGCCGGGCGCGCCCAAAAGCGCCCCCGTCCTGACATCGTATGCTGCGGGTTCCCCCATGGTGCGGCGTGCGGAATCGGGGGAAAATTGAGTATTAATCAGTAATTTTTTTGTTTTTTGAAAATATTCTTCCAATTCTCTTATGTTTTGGAAAAAGCGGACGATATATGGGGTACAAGGGTAAAATCCCCTGTGCGGATGCCAATGGCTTTATGAGGCCTCTAAGGCCAAAGGCGCCGCCTATAAAAAAGGGCAGGGAAAGGATTCCCGCCCCTGAAATACATGGAGGTAACGATTATGCGTATCCAACACAATATCATGGCGATGAACTCTTATCGCAACTACTCCAGCAACACCGGCGCTCTGTCCAAGAACCTTGAGAAGCTGTCTTCCGGCTATCGGATTAACCGCGCGGGCGACGACGCCGCCGGTCTTGCCATTTCCGAGAAGATGCGGGCGCAGATCTCCGGTCTGGAGCAGGCCCAGTCCAACGCCAAGAGCGGCATCAACCTGGTGCAGACCGCTGAAGGCGCGCTGACCGAGGTTCACTCCATGCTCAACCGTATGGTGACTCTGGCCGACCAGTCCGCCAACGGCACCTATGACAACGAGACTGACCGGGCAAACCTCCAGAAGGAAGTTTCCCAGCTGACCTCCGAAATCGACCGTATCGCTGACAGCTCCAACTTCAACGGCATCAAGCTGCTGGACGGCTCTCTTGGCGGCAAGGCCGACGTTTCCAACAATGTGACGCTGACTGATACTAAGGTCACCACTTCCAAAACCACCAGTGCTGCCTTTACTGCTGGTACAGGTGCACTGACTGCTGGCAATACATTCTCCTACACCGTTGCTTGGAAAGAGGGTGACGCTGAGAAGTCCGCCACGATTTCTTTCAAAGCAACTTCCGCTACGGAGTTTGAAGCCGCCGATGGCACAAAGTATGCTGCTACTGCAGCAGGCGCAACAGTAGGAGAGATTAGCAATGCTGTTCTTGCAGAGCTGAAAAAGGACAGTGATCTTAGCGCTTCCTTTGACATCTCTCTCGGTTCTGACAAGCTGACCTTCACCAGCAAGGAGACTGGCACAGCTGGCGCTCAGATTACCGCTCTTGGCATGACTTCCAGCGCGGCAACAGTTACCTCTGCTGGCGGTGCTATCGGCGCAACCGCCGGTGATGTCGTGGTCGGCAAGGACCTTATGCAGAAGCTGGACGCCAGCAAGTTCACTGTTATTACCAAGGACGGTACCACTACCGCGAATACGGCTACTGCTGAAGAGCTGGAAAAGGCCACCTTTGAAGTCAACGGCAAGAAGTTCCTGCTGGCGGCTTCTACCACCACGGAGAAGGGTCTTGCAAATCTCGGCTCCGACGTGACCGTAATTAAGCTGGATGCTGGTAGCTATGTTGCCGCAGACGATGCCGCAAACGTGGCCGGAACCATCAGCCGCGTCACCGGCATGAAGTTTGAAGCCGTTGCCACGGCAGACGCCGATACCGGCGCTGGGATTGCCGCTAACGACATTCTCTTCAAGGGCGACACTGCCCTCAAGACCTCCGGTCAGGCGCTGACCCTGCAGATCGGCGACACCGCCGAGAGCTTCAACCAGCTCACCGTCTCCGTGGGCGATATGCACGCCAAGTCTCTGGGAATCGGCGATATCGATATCTCCACTCAGGACGGCGCTTCTGCTGCCATTGACAAGCTGAAGTCCGCCATCAACAGCGTTTCCTCCACCCGCGGCACGCTGGGCGCTCTGCAGAACCGTCTGGACCACACCATCAACAACCTGGGCGTCATGACCGAGAACATCCAGGACGCCGAGTCCACCGTTCGCGACGTGGACGTGGCCAAGGAGATGATGTCCTACACCAAGAACAACATCCTGGTGCAGTCTGCTCAGGCCATGCTGGCCCAGGCCAACCAGGTTCCCCAGGGCGTGCTGCAGCTGCTGCAGTAAGTCGTCGGAAGGAACTTCTCTGTCGGCGGAAAATGCTTTGCATTTTTGCCCAAGGGACGAGGACTGCAAAACAAGCACCAAAAATCCCCCGCCGCATACGCGGCGGGGGATTTTTACTTTCACAGGCACTTCCATCGCTAAAACAGCTCCCCACCGAAGGAAATGGCTCCTGCGGTGGGGAACTGTTTTCATGCCATGTAAAGTTTTAAAAAGCTATGCTTTACCAAACAAGGTGTCTCTTTTCCAGCAAAGGCTCCAGCGCCTTTTGCAAAGAGCCATTCAAAAGCTGGGTCATAGGCTCGCCAGCGCGAATCCGCTTGCGCCACTCCACTTCCTTGTCGTTGTCCGCCTTGGCGCGTTCCACCAGCGTCATGAAATCTGCATCCTGATCAAACACCATGACCCCATCGGGATCGCCAAACACAATATCATTCGGTTTCACCACGGCGCCGCCGCAATTTACCGGGATATTTACTTCTCCCTCATTGCCGCGCAATTTTGTGGTGATAGGTGAAATTCCGCGAGAAAACACGGGAAAATCAATTTTGGCAATTCCCACCGAATCCGTAGAAACGCCGTCTACCACAATACCGGCAAGGCCCGCATTCTTTGCGCACTCAGCACAAATATCGCCGACGCAGGCATAGGTTTTGTCACCGCAGCGATCCACCACCAGCACGGAACCTCTGGGTGCATGTTCAATGGCGTAATAGATCATGGCAGAATCATCACCGGACAATCGCACCGTATACGCGGGGCCAACCATCTTGGCTTTTTCCACCCGCGGCGTGGCGCGCCACACCGGCTTAATCGCAGGGTCCATAAAACCGCCCCCCACATAATGCCCGATCTGCGCCGGATCCACCTCCATAAATTTCGCTCTCAGCTCTTCCGTGAATTTCATGTAATTTCCTCCTATATTCCATTTTGACTTGACGTGCCTTCAAAACGGACCGTTTCGTTTCATCGTGTTTCTTCCTATCACGCTCCCGCAAAGTTTGAAGCGGAAGTCATAATAAAATCGGGATTTTTATAAATTTGTACAATCTAATACGGAATCCAGCTGCGGATTAGGACAACAGGGAGGGCAACCAAGTTGACAGGAAGGGAATATATGCCACGGCCAACAGGCCCAGCAAAATGGGAACATAGAAAGACTTTGTGCCCTGAATGACCGTCTCCATACTTTCTCCCGTCACAGAGCTGAGTACGAACAGGCACACACCAACAGGCGGCGTGGCCGCCCCAATTGTCACAGCCAGAGCCACAATCACTCCCAAACTGATTAAATCAATTCCAAAGGCGTTGGCAATGGGAACCAAAATGGGAACCATTACCAACTGAATGGAAGTTCCGTCCATAAAGCAGCCCAAAAACAGCAAAATAAACAGAATCAAAAGAATTACCACATACTTGCTGTCGGTCATGCCGGTGATGGCGCCGGTGACCTTCTGCGGAACGCGCTCCTTAGTCATAACCCACGCAAGCACATTGCCCACCCCCATCAGGAACATGATGGACGCGGAGGACATCAGCGTGTCTTTCAGTGCGGTGAGCAGGCCTTTCCAACTGAACGTCTTATAAATGACGCTGACAAAAATGGAATATACACAGCCGATGATGCCCACTTCCGTGGCAGTGGCAACGCCCGAAGAAATGCCAACAAGCAAAATTACAGGACACAGCAGTGCAAAAACACTGTGCTTTGTGGCTTGCAGCAGGTGCGTCCAGCTAAACTTTGTGGGCGGCGGACACGCAACCTTTCCCTTTGCACACATGATGTAGACGCACACCATTAAAATCACTGCCAAAATCAGCCCCGGAATCACGCCGGCCATAAACAGCTTACCGGGAGAGACGCTGGCCAGAGAGGCAAACACCAGCAGAACCACGCTGGGCGGGATAATGGGTCCCAGCAGAGAGGACGCCACCGTTACACCGATAGAAAACGGCACATCGTAGTTCTTTTCCTTCATCGCCCGGATTTCCACCATTCCAAGGCCTGCGGAGTCCGCCACAGCGGTTCCCGAAATGCCCGCGAAGATAATGGACGAAAGAATGTTCACCTGCGCAAGTCCGCCCTTCACGTGGCCAATACAGGCATCGCACCAGTCAAACAGCCGCTGGGTGATGCCTCCGCTATTCATTACGTTGCCCAGGAAAATGAAGAACGGAACCGCCATAAGCGTAAAGCTATTGATGCCGCCGGAGACTAAGCTGGGGATAATGATCGGGTCCAGCCCCGCAAACAAAATGGCACACAGCGCTGCGATGGCCATGGACATGGAAATGGGGGCGCCCAGAACGATCAGCAGAACCAGAATTCCAAACATAACAATTGCAATCATGCCCCAGCCTCCTTCTTTTTTCCGGATAAGCAGCTGATCAATGAAACCAAATTTTGAATCAGCATGGACCCCATCCCCAGCAAAATTGCCAAGCTCCGTAACTGCAGCGGATATGCTGCAACCATCGTAAGAGTCCCCTTCTGGGATAGAAACAAAATCCAGGTCTTATCCAGCATCACGATTAAAAACGCCACAATAAGCACATAGATGGCAACCTGAACAATTCTTTTTAACGCGGGTGGAAGCTTGTCCACAAAAATTGATACGTAGATATCCTCGTGCTCATATGCGATTTTTGACATGCCCAGCATAGTGAACCACAGCAGCATCAGCGTGCTGTACTCCTGCAGCCAGTAAAAGGACTTCCCCATCAAATTTCGCTGCATGATCTCATAGGCGTTTAATACAATCGTCAGTGCCAATAGGGTGAGTGCAATCCAGCTTTGAATCTCAATAAATAGAAAATAAATTTTTTTCAGTAGTTTCATACATGCTCCTAACTGGCGAAAACGCCCAAGCCATTCCGTCTTTAGACGGTCTGCCGCAGTTAAACCTGCGGCAGACCGTTTTACTATATGGAATGAATTAAATCAAGCCAAGGAACTGAGAGAGCGTCTCGGGAAGCTTACCCTGCGCCGCCTGATCGGCATAGTAATCATGCAATTCGGCGCTGACGGCATCGCAGTCAAAATCCATGTTGAATTTAGCACCTTTGCTCTTCAAACGGTCAATCATCTCATCGGTAAACGCAGCCAGCTCCTGGTTGGATTGCGCAGCAGCGTCGTTGGCAGCCTTAATCAGCGCGTCCTGCTGCTCCTTGCTCAGGCTGTTAAAGGTGTTCTGGTTTATGACGGGCCAAAGCTCCTGCGGATAACAGTTCATATAGGTGACATAGGGAGCAACCTCCCAGAAAGCCATGTACTCCACATGAGAAACAGGGCAGTTTACCGCATCCACGGTCCCCTGCTGCAATGCCATGTAGCACTCGGAATAGTTAATGACCGTTGTGGAAACTCCCAGCGCAGTCATGGCATTCATAAATGCCGCAGAATCGGCCGAGCACAGCTTCATAGCCCGCAGATCATCCACCGTATTGATGGGAGAGGCGGAGCATGTTACATAATAGGGACTTCTCTGCCAATTTCGATCCGTACTCAGCATTTTAAAGCCCGCGGCTTCCATCTGCTGCATTTGTTGGTCACCAAATTCTCCCGTCACCAATTCGAGATATTTATCATAGCTGGTCATCAGGAATGGGGCGGTGGTAAAACTGACGTCCACACCATATCCGGAGTAGAATGTGGAACCCTCGATGTACATATCCACCGTGCCCAACTGCACATTGTTCACAACGGTGGTGCTGTCTCCCAACTGCTCGGATGGGTAAATTTGAATATCAAGCGTGCCATTGCTGTATTTTTTGGCCAGGTCGGAAAAGTTTTGAAAGGTTTTTCCCTCAAAGCTGTCTTCAGTCACTTTGGTGGCGCAGGAAAGTGTGATCACTTCACCCGAGGTGTTGGAGGATGAACCGGAGGACGATGCGGCGGAGGATGCAGAACCCGTTGACCCACAAGCAGACAAGATCGTGGTGCAGCTCATGGCCAGTGCAAGAAACGCAGTAAGTCTTTTTTTCATACAAGTTCTCCTTTGCTCACCTGTTTGCAGGGGCACTATTTTATAAAGACGCAAGATCAATTGATTCTGCGAAATTACTACTTCAAAAGCACAAGCTTTTGCCTGTTTTTTATTTTCCCGCCCGCTATGTATATCATTTTAATTAAACCTAGTATTAAACTCGATTCAACGAATTATATATGAAACAATTTAGTTTGTCAACTTGCTAAAGTGACAGGTTTTTTGCAGGCACCTATACAATATGACGAAACAACGCGAAAGAAACGCCGTTTTACTTGCGCGTCACGTCAACATCTCGCACAATAAATGCAAAAACACAGTATTCTTCAGCGGGATTACCGCCAAAAAACACTGTGTCTTATTCTTTCAAAGTTTATCATTTATAGGTTTCAGTCGCTTATAAATTCAAGTCGCTTTCGGGAGCAAATCCGCACAGCAGCATGTTGATTGGGCGAGTTCCAAATTCAAGAAGCGAATACGTACCATTGCAAATGCACCAGTCAAACACAATGCCGCGCTGCGCCATGGCATAGATATGGCTCAATTCCATAAAAGATACATCGGCCCGAACCGTGTTTGCCGCCTGACCCTCCTGCAAAATATTCTGGATAATGCGGTTATAAACACGACTGCTCCCAATATAAACATCCTTGTTCTTTGTGGAAATCTCATACCGGCACATTGCTGCGGAGCGCTCCAGATCCTGCTTGGCTTCCAGCTGTGTCAAAAAGACACGGTTGAACTCCCGCAGTAAAGACAGCGCATCCTGATCTCGGGTCTTTGCCTCTTCATACCAATCGGCATAAACCTGATCGTAAAGGTCCGGAATGCCGGCAATCTCTTCTTTGCCTTCAAAATAATGGTAGAATGTACCCTTGGAGCATTGCGCCGCCGTGATAATTTCATCAATCGTCGTGTTGGCATAGCCCTGACTTCGAAAAAGCTGCTCGGCCGCAGCAAGAATTTGTTTTTTCGTCTCTGTTGATCCTTTTTTCATATCTTCACTATTCCCCGCGCTTTTATTTGCACATGTTATACTCAGTATAATATACCCGTTTGCACAACATGTGTCAAGTCTTGGGCTGGGAATTTGCAAGCCAATGAATTAGCAGGGATCGTTCTTGTTTGTCGGCAGAGTGGTCTTTAGCAGCCGCGGAGCCAAAAACGCGGCAAGCACCACCGCCGTGACTCCACCTACGGCTTTTCCAAAAGCCACCGCACCGCACAGCTCCGGAGCCACTTGGGCCGTATACGCCATATGATCCCCCAGCATACAGGAAGCAGACACGAGAAACGCCACATTAATCATGCGCCCCCGGTCATCCATGTCATGCAGCATACTCAAAGCAGGGAGACTGTTGGCCATGGACACCAGCAATCCGGCGACCCCCGTAGAATTAGTTCCCAAAAATTTTCCAAGCAGGTTTAGTGCGCGACTAAAGACCCGCCGCACCAGCGCCATGAGCGGAAATGCTCCCGCCAAAAACATGGCGATGCCGCCCACCACAGGAAAGACCGTTTCCAGCGTGTCCATTCCCGCAACGGGCGTAAGCCCCGTCATCAACTGAATTGCGCCGCAGACCAGGCCAGCCAAAGAAACACATTGCAAAATTTTTCCCAATATTGTAAACCCAAAAACAATTCGCTCTTTAAAAACCGCCAATAAGACCGATAAAACTATGGAGATTACCAGTACCGGCAGCGTGTTGGGCAGTACCACGGAAGAGGGGAATCCCGCTGCGTATCCCCCCGCCAGACATGCCAGCGGCACCGTTGCAATTCCGGCCAAAAGGCCGTAAATAGCGGCGGGCCTCTCTTCTTTATCCGTATAGCTCATCACCAGCGGGATGTTGAACATCACGGTGGTACCCATGGTAGCGCCCACAATCAGGCCGTTAAACCTGCCGCTAACCTCAGAATCGGCCAGCGCAAGCGCCAGCCTTGCGCCGCCGGAATCGTTGGCCAGAATTAGACCCGCCAGCGCGGACGGATCCGCGCCAAAAGCACGAAAAAAAGGCGCGGTAATGGGTCCAAGACCTTTGGCCAGCACGGGAGCCAAAACCATAAATCCGGCCATGCACAGCAAAAGTCGGCCCGCAGACATTATGCCCTCACAAAATTCTCTGCCGATCCCTAATCGGTTGTCCAGCAGATAATCTGCTCCTCCCAAAAACAGCGCAATCAGCGCCGCCCAAGAAATTACCGTATGCACAATCCCCTCCCCTTTCATGAATCCGCATCCTGCCATTTGGCGGCAAGCTTGTAAAAAGTCGGCCTGAAGGCCGACTTTTTACACTGCAAATGTTTTATTTAAAATACATTGGGTTAATCAAAGCAAATGCCGTCGATCGCCATGGTGCCAAACTCCGTCAGCGCACCGCCGCCACCATCCGCGCGGTTGCAGCCCGCCGGGAAGAACTCGCCGTTCAATCCCATCACGCCGCTTGGCATTACCAGCAACTGACCATAGGAGGTAGTCTCCAGAATCTTATGGCCTCGATTTTTAAGAATTTGAATGGTATCGGGCGAGAATCCATCCTCCAACTCCAAACCTTGCTCCATTGTCAGGCAGCACATATGGGGCGCACGGGTGGCAGGCTCCATCATCATACCGTAATCAATGACGTTGACGATCATCTGCAAGGTGCTGGTGATAATCCGGGGACCTCCTGCGGAGCCCACAGCCAAAAATGGAACGCCATTTTTCATGACAATGGCGGGAGACATACTGGAAAGGGGGGTCTTCCCCGGTCGCACGGCATTCGCCATGCCATAGGCCAAGCCCTGGGTGGTCCGGACGCCCACCTTAGGACTGAAGTCTGCCATGGTGTTGTTCATCACGAAGCCCCGACCGGGAACTACCACGCCGCAGCCCCACCAATTGCGAATGGTCTGCGTTTGAACCACCACGTTGCCAAACCCGTCCATCACTGAGAAATGAGACGTACAGCCGGGATAGCTTTTGGCCTCAATGCCCTCGGCGGGCGCATAATCCTGCGCTTTTTTCATGTCGATTTTGCCAGCCAGCTCTTTGGCGTATGCCTTGTCGATGATTTTCTCCACCTGAACATCCACAAAATCAGGGTCGCCCATGGCAACAGAGCGGTCGGCAAACATGATTTTCATGGTCTCGGCAAGAACATGGGTGCTGTCGGCAGAGCGCCAGCCCATATCCTTTAAATCAAAGTTCTCCAGAATATTCAGCATTTGAATGATGTGGCTTCCGCCGGAGGAAGGAGGCGGCATGGAGATCACATCGCAGCCCCGATAAGTACCGTGGACGGGGACACGGTGCTTTGGCGCGCAGCTTACCAAATCCTCTTTCACCATGAGACCCTTGTTTTTGTTGACGGCGGCCACGATATCCTCCGCCACCGGCTCGTTGTAGAACCAGTCGACGCCGTTTTTCGCAACGCCCTCCATGGTGTCCGCAAGGTCGGGATTGCGAATGATCTCGCCGAAGGAGCGCGGGGCTCCCTCATGGAGATACAATTCCTTGAACCCTTCGTACGCAGCGGCGTTATGCTCTGCCTCCGGCGTGTCGGAGACCCGCGCGTACATAAATCCGCATTTGAAACCCTCCCGGCAAAGCCGGATTGCCGGGGCGGAAACCTGCTCCCAGGACATGGTGCCGAATTTTTTCAGCAGGTTGTCCATGGCCCGATACAGCGCGGGGATGGCGGTGGACCGCCCCGAAAATTCGGTGAGATTCAAATCAACATTGCCGTCTTCATCCAAAAACATATCCTGATAGGCGTTTAAAGGCGCTACTCCACGGGCGTCACAAGCATAAAAATTATTGCTCTCTTTGTGGTAAATCACATGGAAGCAGCCTCCGCCGATCCCACAATGATATGGCTCCACAACACCCAGCGCCAGCGAGATGGCGACGGCGGCGTCAATGGCATTTCCCCCGTTGGCCAGCATTTCAAGGCCTGCTTTGGTGGCATAGGGGCTGTTGGAGCTCACTCCGCCGTTGCGTCCGCTGGGATAGGGACGGAACATGGCAATCTCGGAGAGGGTATGACCCAGATAGGGCTTGGTTGGCATAACAAACGACCTCCTGTTCAGTATTAAAAAACAGATAGGGCAGCGGCAGTTGATGCGCTGCCCTATCCAAGGTTCTATGGCAGCTAGAAGGCTCTTTACTTAAGTACCCTGGGCAATTTCCCCTTTTCGGGATGTCATCAATGTTGTCAAAACACCCACAGTATAGCTGACCAAAATGACCACATAGACCGTCTCCAGCTTTGCGGACATGCCGGAGACTACCCAGGCAACTCCCACCAAAATACCGGAAGCCATACTGTACAAAGACGCCTGTTTTGTAGTGCGCTTCCAAAGAAGTCCGGCCAAGATGGAAAAGCTGACCGGGCCTGTGGAGCACTGAATCAAAATCTGGAAGGTGCTGGTCAGCGCGGCAGAGGGCAGCAGGAACGCCGGAATCAGGGTGCAAACCGAGAAAATCATCGTTCCGTAGCGGGAAATCTTCAGCATCTTTTCCTCAGAGGCGTTGGCATTGATCTGTGTCTTGTAGATATTGGTGAGGATCGTTCCTGTGGCCATCATCATAGTCGCCATGGTGGCGGCGATAATCATTGTGGCAACAGCAAAGATAATTCCCGCCATAACAGGACTTGTATATTCCTTGATGGTCCAGGCAAAGGCGGTGGCGCCGTCACCCAGATCGCCGGTGGTAGCGGCACCCATCATACCAATGATGGCGGTGACGATACAGATCGGTGCGGCAAACACATAGCCGATGATGCAGCCGCCACGGGCGGCCTTGGCGTCCCGGGCCGCCATAATTGGCTGCAGCACAGACTGCATGACAATGGACGAGAGGATGCCGGAAATCAGCCAGCCCACCCATTTTTGCGTGGGCATACTGCTCATTTTGCCATAGCCCTCGGGCAAAGACGCAACCAGACCGGAGTAGCCGCCAAAGGCGGGCAGTTTGAGAACCACGAAGCCCACCAGCAGGACATAAATGCCGATGCACACCACTTTACCCACGGAAGCCGCACCTTTCATGCCGGAAAACGATGTGTAAACCGAGGCAATGGCCAGCCCCAGAATAATGGCAATATTTACATTCATGTTGGGTACTGCGATCTGAATGACCGAAGCCACAGTCTTCAGCTGCACCGGAATGTAGAGAAAGCCCAAAACCACCCATACATAGGAGTACAGACGAGCACTGCCGGATGAAAACCGATTTTCCAGATATGTGGGGACGGAATCTCCCACCATTTTTTCCCGCAGAATTTTGGCCATGGCAGCGGCCACCAGAAAATAGATGGCACCCGCCACAGAATACCAAGCGCCGGCAATGCCCAATGTATAGCCGTTTTGCGCCGCGCCCACAATGCTCATGCCGCCGATCTGCCAGGCACCCAGCACGCAGCCAACGCCAATTGCACTCAAGGTCTTGTCTCCGCCGGACCACTGTTTGGAGTTGGACATGGATTTTCCGGCAAACATACCAATGCCTACAATAAGGACAAATGCGAGAATCCAGACAATTGTTGTGACCATAATTTACCCTCCCAATTATTAAGTTTTGTAAAATTTCTCTCCCTAATCTGTAAAAATTTTACATGCTTGTCCACAAGGCGCAAATTGCTTAGCGATGTCCATAGATACTCCCATATTTAATGAAAACTCACTTCTGCCACGGACAATTAAATTTCGGGTTCTGGGCAATCATCTCTTTTTGTCCGCGTATGAACACCGTTATTCCTCGCATCGTGTACATTGCGTGCATTTTAACATGACGCGTTTTTTTAAAATAGGAAAAATTAGAATAAATTTTGTAAAAATCGGAAATGTTTTGACATAATTGCAAAAGTTTTATACACATTTTAATAAAATGTATGATATACTGTCGATCAAACTGGAGGTAATTGCTATGAGTCTTCCATTGGATTTGGGATATGCCCGCAGCCTTCTGTCCGTGCAGCCATTCTGGCAGGCTGAAAAAGTCCGTCAGGATGTTTTGTGGGCCCCATATGCAAAGCTTCCTCTCGCCTATTTGTACGAATTAAACGCAGGGGACGCAGAAGGGTTGGATTGTGTTCCCGGGATCGGGCTGATCGGGGTTCTGTTCTCTCTGGATCGGGACAAGCCGGGCGCGGTCTGCTGCGGCACGCTGAGTCAGAGCAAAACGGTCCCTTTATATGGGATGAATCATGTATTTGCCTGTCAATTTTTTCCCGGAGAGTTTTCCCGCATCTTTGGCATCTCCAGCAAGGAGCTGGCGGACCGGGAAGCACCGTTGTCCGATTTGCTCCCGGTGGGGTCCTATCCCGAGCAGATTGCCGCTGCCCAGAGCTTTGAAGAACGAAAGCAATGCTTGCTGGCATTCATCCGTGAGTGGGAGCGGCGCGGCCAAGATCGGGCCATCGGACACCTGACTCAGGCCGTCATGCACAACATTCTGGATCAGCACGGAAACATTCGTATGGTAGACCTGGAAAAACAGACCGGGTACTGTTCCCGCTACCTTCATCAGATTGTTTCCGATCAGGTGGGCCTTTCGCCCAAGACCGCCATTGCCAACATCCAGTTTCAAGCAGCCCTTCGCATGATGATGGAACACCCCTATGTGCCGATTGCGGATGTGGCCCAGCGCTGTGGTTATTACGATCAATCGCACTTTACCAAAGTTTTTAAGGAATATGTGGGGATTACCCCCGCGGCCTTTGAAAAGGCCAGAGGGTATGCGCCCCTTCCACTATCGGAGATGAATCTATTCCTATAAATAATAAACTCGAAGGAGTCAATTCATGAAACTTAACGCGAAATACCGGAATTTTTATTACGAAACAATGGATGAGGTTTCTTTACCTGAACTGGATTCTTCCAAAACCGCGCTGCTGATTGTAGATATGCAAAACGAATTCATTCGAAGAGACTCGAACGAGGCTCTGGCCTTTCAGGCGGCGGGTCAATGGGAGCGCTGGCTCCCCTTTCATGACCGGCTGGACGAGATCGTAATCCCCAACAATTTGAGATTGCTGCAATATTTTCGCAGCAGACAAATGGCAGTTACATACGGGCGTATTGCCTGCCTGCGCAGCGACGGGCAGGATCGCTCCCCCGTGCAAAAAGAAGAGGGCTGGAACGGAATTTTTTTGCCGGCAAACAGCCCCGGCGCCCAGATTATTGACGAACTGGCACCGCTGCCTGATGAAATCGTGGTCAATAAAACCACTGACAGCGTGACCACCGGAACCAATTATTTAACCCTGCTGAGATTTATGGGAATTGAAACCGTTGTGGTCACCGGGATCGTTACCGACCAGTGCGTGGCCTGCACCGTGCGAGGGCTTGCGGATGCGGGATTAAAAGTGATCTGCGTGGAGGATGCCTGCGCTGCCGGCAGCATGGAGCTGCACGATGCGGAGTTGAAGATTATGAATGTGATCTACTGCAACGTACTCAGCACGGACGAGACGATCGCTCTGGCCGAGTCATGTCGAAAGAGCGCGGCGCACGCTTAAAGGATCCTCCACGGCTTCCAGAGTTTAAAACATGCAGCAAATTGGAAATTTCTTGTTTGGGAGCAATCCGCCCCCAATTTTAACGATAAAGGCATGGAAAATTTGAAAGCTGGTACATTTCAGAATTGAATTTTACAGTGTCCTGCGGTATGTTAATGGTACAGTTCATGAATAGGGTTTGTAGATTGTTGATTTATCCATTTAGCGGGGAGGGATTTGATGTCACTTTATGTTAGTGCCGGTCAAGCGCCCCGCTTTGCGCCCAAATCCCAAGAATTTACACCTTTACTTTGGAATGGCCCTGAATTTTCTTTGCAGCATCGCGTTTTTTCACCGGAACACGAGCTTGGCCACCTGATTATGGACTCTTTTGAAATCGATAACCCCGGCGGCGACACCTTGTCCTATCCCATTTTGCCCTACGGCGGACTATGGGCAGTTTTCCTGTTTATGGAGGGCATGACCACCGCGGAGCTGTGCGGCCCCACTGCCTTGCTGAAAAAGCTGACGCTTCTTCCCAGGTCCAGTGCCTATTGCATGCGGTTTCACCCCGGTAGTATGCGGTACTTCAGTCCCTTGGCCGCCTGCGAATTGGTCGGACAGTCTCAGCCCCTGTCCCAGTTTCTCTCGCCCTCAGGTGAGCTTTTCTCCGCTATGCGGCGGGGCGAGTCATTTCACGCCCGCAACGTTGTGCTGGTTCGCGCCCTTTGCGCAACGGGCGCGGCGTACTATCAGCCGTTTCCTTTGGTTAACCAGTCAGTGCGGTACATTTCGGAGAAGAGGGGCATTGTCAAGGTTTCCCAGATTGCCGCGGAAATGGGATGCAGCGAACGGTATCTCAACCGGATGTTTCAGGAGCATGTGGGGATTTCCACAAAGCTTTTTTGCGAGCTGATACAGCTTCAATTTTCTTTGTACCTCATTGTCTCAACCAAGCCCAAGGCTCTGGTGTCCACGGCGGAATTCTGCGGATATTTTGACCAGACCCACATGAACCGCTCGTTCCGCAAATTTTTGGACTGCACCGCAGGCGATATGCGGGCCGCCGGCAAGGATTTTATCAATTTGCAGGGCGCCGTCTCTCTTATCTGAGCGCGGCGTGTGCTCTTCCCTTTTGACTGCTTCGGTCATGCTGCAACGTCAAAAGCGTTGCATAAAAATTTAATGAAACCATCTGGTCAATTTTTAGGAGGTATTACTTAATGAGTATGACAAAATTGTTCAGTCCCGGTCCCGTCATGGTAAAGGATAACGTCCGCCGTGCCCTGCTGCATTATGACATCTGCCACCGCAGCTACGAATTTGAAGAGATGTTTCAGGATACGCAGGCAAAAATCCTGAAGCTGTTCAACGCTGACGATTCTTATTACAGCCTGATTGTTTCCGGTTCCGGCACCTCTTCTAACGAAACAGTTCTGTCCTCCATCTTCAAGCCCGGCGAGGAAGTTTTGCTGATTCGCAACGGTGTGTTCGGCGAGCGGCTGCTGGAGATTATCAGCAAATACGATGTTCCTCTGGTGGATCTGTCCTTCCCCTGGGCAACCCTGCCGGATCTGGCTGTGGTGGAGCAGGCGCTGAAAGATCGTCCCAATGTGAAGGTCGTGGCCATGGTCTTCCACGAGACTTCCACCGGAATGATTAACCCTGTCTCTCAGGTGGGTGCCCTGTGCGAGCAGTACGGCAAGATTTTTTCCGTGGACTGCGTCTCCGCAGCCGGCGGCGAAAACATTGATGTGGTGAAAAATCACATTTCCGTGTGTACTTCCGTTGGCGGCAAGTGCATCGGCGCATTCCCCGGCTCGGCTTATATCTGCGCCAAAAAATCTGTGTTGGACAGCCTGACCGCCGACCAGTGCAAAAACGTATATCTGAGCCTATACAAGCACTATCAGAGCGCTGTCGCAGATCATCAGACCCCCAACACCCCCAACGTCAATCTGTTCTGGCCCCTGAATGTGGCCCTGACCAATATCGTTGAGGATGAGACTCTGGCGGGGCGCATCGCCCGGTATCAGCGCTGCGCCGCCATCATCCGCAAGGGCGTTTTGTCCATGGGCTGCCGCCTGCTGCTGGACAGCAACATGGCCAATACCGTTACCTCCGTCTATCTGCCCACCGGAATTGACGCCCAGACATTTTTGGACGAGATGACTAAGCGCGGTTATACGTTTTATATCGGCAAGGGCGACTATGGTAAAAACGGCATGATTCAGATCGCCAACATGGGCGAAATCTATGAGCAGGATTGCTATAACATGCTGGAAGTCTTCCAGGTGGTGCTGAACTTGCTCAGCAAGTAATTTTGTTACCTCCATCTCTCATACACCCCCGCAGAAACGGTGGACGGTGGAAGCGAAAGCTTCCGCCGCCCATCATTTTTCCCCTGCGCCTGTTTCAAGAGGGCGGCATTGCCCGGATACGCGCGTTACAGCGTAGAAGGTTTTGCTTTACCTACCGGTTCTTTGTGAAAAATCTCAAAAATTCTCCTTTTTTTAAAAGGAATATTGTGGTAAAGTAAAACGTGTGTTTTAAATATAAAAGATCTCAGGCGGAGAATTCCGCCTGTTGGGAGGATACTATGGCAGCGCACTATTATCTGGGAATCGATCAGGGCAGCACCGGTACCACCGCAATTTTATTTGATTCCTCTTGGCGCATGGTGTCCCGGGGATACAGCAATATCAATCTTTTTTATCCGAGGGACGGCTGGGTTGAGCATGACGCCGAGGATGTGTGGCAGTCCTTGCAGCGGGCGGTGAGTCAGGCGCTTCGTGTTTCCGCCATTGGGCCGGAGCAGATAAGAAGTATCGGTCTGAACCACGAGGGCGAAACGGTTGTGATCTGGGATGCAAAAACAGGCCGTCCGCTGTGTCGGTCCATCGTGTGGCAAGACCGCCGCACCGCCCGATACGCCGATGCCATGGCTGACCGGTATAACACTCTGGTTCGTGAAAAGACGGGGCTGATGATCGACTCCTATTTCAGCGCCACCAAGCTTAAATGGATGCTGGACCACGTGCAAAACGCGCGGGAATATCTGCGGCAGGGCCGTTTGTTGGCGGGGACTATGGACGCATGGATCATCTGGCGGATGACCGGCGGCAAGACCCATATTACGGACGCCTCCACAGCGTCCCGCACGATGCTGTTTGATGCGGCAGCCGGCGATTGGAGCGAGGAATTGGTGGAGTTGTTTGATCTGGACCGTTCCATTCTTCCCTCAATCTCCGACAGCACGATCTCCGGCGTTTACACAGACCCAAACAGCTTTCAGGGCATCCGTGCCTCTTTGTCCGGTGTGCTGGTGGATCAACAGGCCGCTTTACTGGGACAGGCCTGCGTCACACCCGGCTCCGTGAAAACCACTTACGGAACAGGATGCTTCATGCTGATGAACACGGGGAGCACTATGGCAGTGTCTCAAAACGGGCTTCTGCCCACGGTGGCCTGGCGGCTGGACGGAAAAACCACCTATGCCCTTGACGGCGGCGTTTACATCACAGGCGCTGCGGTAAAATGGCTTCAGGAGGGGCTGGAGGTGGTGGCAAGCCCGGCGGAGACGGAAAATCTGGCGCTTTCTGTTCCCGATAACGGCGGCGTTTATTTTGTTCCGGCATTTACCGGTCTGGCCGCCCCCCACTGGGATTCTTATGCCCGGGGAATGATGATTGGCATCACAGGCGGCGTCAGGCGGGCGCATATCGTCCGGGCCACGCTGGAATCCACCGCCTATCAGGTTGGGGATGTGCTGGACGTAATGCGGCGGGAATCCGGCGTGTCCGTTCCGGTGATGCGCTGCAACGGCCGGGCGACCTCCAACGCGTTTTTAATGCAGTTTCAGGCCGATGTTCTCGGCATCCCTCTGGAAATACCGGAAATTGAAGAGACGACTGCGCTAGGCTCGGCTTTTCTCGGAAGCATTGGTATTGGAGATTACAGCGGCGTGGAGGATATGGCGCAGATATGGCGCTGCGCCCGCTGTTACGAGCCCCATATGAGTGCGGATCAGCGGGGCAATCTGCTATACCATTGGCACAGAGCCATAGAGCGGGCCAAATACTGGAGCGAAGATTAATTTAATGTTTGCCGCAGCGTAAAAGGAAGACATTTCCGTCTAAAACAGATGGAAACGTCTTCCTTTTACATATGTATGAGGCGCACATTGTGCTCGCGCTTTATCAGTCGCCGACTCAGGGCTGAATCCACCTTTGCGCCCGCTCAACTGCTCGGTGCCAATCCGCCAGCAGGCTCTCTCTCTGATCCGCACTCATATGGGGCTCGTAACAGTGGGCAAGCCTCCAATGCCCAGACAACTCGGACGGGGAGGAGAATATCCCCATGCCAATGGCCGCCATATATGCGGCGCCCAGCGCCGTGGTATCCGCAATCTCGGGAACATTCAGGGGAATCCCCAAAATGTCGGCCTGAAACTGCATCAGAAACTTATTTTCCGTTGCGCCGCCGTCACACCGCATCACACTGATGGGGACGTTGGAATCCTGCTCCATCACTTTCAGCACATCGCTGACCTGATAGGCGGTGGCTTCCAGCGCAGCTCGAACCACATGCTCCTGCGTGGTCCCGGCGGTAATGCCGATCATCATTCCCCGGGCATAAGAATCCCAATAGGGAGCCGCCAGCCCCGTGAAGGAAGGGACGAAATACAATCCGCCGTTGCCGCCGGAAGTTAATGCCATCGACTCTGTCTCAGCTGCCGATTTAATAATTTTCAGGCCGTCCCGCAGCCACTGTGTAGCCGCGCCGGAGATATAAATGCCGCCGTCCAAGGCAAAACTGCGCTTTCCCTTCAACTGCCATGCCACCGTGGTCAAAATCCCGTTGGGAGAATATACGGGCGTATCTCCCGTGTTCATCAGCATGAAGCACCCTGTTCCGTATGTGGTCTTCACAGTGCCGGGTGTGATGCAATTCTGCCCAAACAGCGCCGCCTGCTGATCCACCAGAACGCCGGAAATTGGGGCGTTAATTCCGCAAAAGTCAATGGGGTCGGTGTAGCCGAACAGCATGGCGCTGTCGCAGATCGTGGGCAAAATGCCGCGATCCACGCCCACAATATCCAGCACATCCTGATCCCAATCCCCGTTGCGCAGATTCAGCATCATCGTGCGGGACGCGGTGGACGCATCTGTCACATGAAGTTTTCCGTGGGTCATTTTCCAGATCAACCAGGTATCCATGGTTCCTGCCAACAGCCGATCCTGCGCCAGCAGCGACTTGGCCTCTGGAACATTTTCCATCAACCAGTGGAGCTTTGGCGCGCTGAAATAGGAGTCCACAATCAGGCCGGTCCGCTCCCGGATCAGATCGCCGTGCTCCGCCGTCAGCTTATCGATATAGCGTGCGGTGCGGCGGTCCTGCCATACAATGGTGTTGTAGATCGGCTCGCCGCTAAGCTTATCCCACATGACCACAGACTCGCCCTCATGATCGATGCCAATGCAGGCAATATCGCCGGGCTGTGCCCCCGCAGCGGCCATTGCCTCCCGAATAGCGGCCTTCGTAGAATTCCAAATGTTAATAGCATCGTGCTCCACCCAGCCATCCTGTGGATATATCTGCGTGATCTCCCGGTATCCCCGGGCGATTAAATTCCAGTTTTCATCAAACAGGATGGCGGTGGTTCCTGTGGTTCCCTGATCCAGCCCCAGAAAAAATTTCTTCATGGTGCGGCCTCCTCAAATCGTATTCAAAAAGCAGCAGGAATATCATCCGCGCTGATAGTCGTACTGTCCGCATAGCGGATATCGCTGGCGGTGCAATCCAAAAATTTGCGGTATAATCGATTCATATGTGTTTGATCAAAGTATCCATAATTAACGGCAACATCCAGCAGCGACTTGGGCCGGGTGGTCACGATACAATAAAGGGAGAACTGCATCTGAATCATCTCGCTGTATAGCTTGGGGGAAATTCCCACCCGCTCCTGAAAAATGCGGTTGAGATATCGTTCGCTGCACCCCGCAGTGGACGCAAGCTCCCCCACCCGCACCAGCCCACACCGTTCATATATGAGATCCATACAGCGGCGCAGCATCGCCATGGGTCTATATTGCCCCGCCGCCCGGGCAGACAACATGTGCGTAATCAGCACGCACCGCTCATGGAAGGACTTGCTTCTACGAAGACTGGTAAGCAGCTGATCGGACCCACCCAGATAGCGCCCCAGCGGCGCAGCCCGGTCCGTCAGCAAGGACGCATTGTGCTCTACCAGCCAGCCGCTGCTCTCCGGTCTGAACCTTACGCAAAAGGCGACAGACCCCGCCGGAATCCGCAGACGGCGTATGGTTGTCAGCGATCCGCATAAAAGGCAGCTGGCAGCCTGAGGACTCAAATGGAAAATCATCGTCATGCAGCCGCTGGGCAGCAAGAAATAGGGTTCTTCCCTGCTGCCGGTATTGCTGAGTTCAAACATATCCTGCAGCAGCGCCTCAAACTCAAACTCCTTTGGAAAAGTTCTGTGCTGCATATTCAGCTCGGGCGACATCAGCAGCAACGGCACCGGCGGCCGCTCCACACTGTCACGATCAAGCTGCTTTCTGCTGATGTACAGGGACACAGAAACGCCTCCTTTTCCACAGTAGCGCATTGTCAAAGCAAATTATTTTTTTGATTCAGGCAAAATAAATAGATAATGTCTTAGTTTAACATATAATTTCTAATTGGAAAATTCCGATTTATGCCAAAATTGAGAAAAGCAATATGGTAACATACCATTATGTTTTATCTTACCCCCTATTTACTTTCCGCAGATAGCGCAAGGGGCAAGAAGGCAAGAGTAAGGAGGATGAATAGCAATGCAAGAAAGCAAGAACAAAGTCCTGACACGCGCCCTGGGGTTGCCGGAGTGTGTCACGATCACGGCCGGCGCGGTTATCGGCGTGGGTCTGTTCACCACCGGCTCCTCTCAGGTTGGAATCATGGGAAGTTCCATCATCATAGCAACCATTATCGCGTTCCTGCTGGTCCTGTGGCCTGCGGCTATCTATGGTGAAATGAGCGCGGCGCTGCCTCTGGCCGGAGGTACATATGCCTATGCCAAGCGCGCAATTAACTATCCCGTGGCCGTGTTTTGCAGCTGGAACTATACCGTGGCGCAAATTGGAATCGGCGGCGCGGAAGCGCTGGCCTTCGCCAACTACTGGGCAATTCTCATGGGCGCGCTGGGTATTCCATGGAATGTGGATCCCCGGATTACCGCCAGCGTACTTTTTATCATTTTCGTGGCGGTAAACTATTTTGGCATTGAGTTTGCGGGCAAGTGGCAAAACTGCTCTATGTACTTCTTCTGGGGCGCTTCCATTGTCTGGTTTATCAGCGTATTCAACAAAATGGATTTCACCCGCTTTACCTCTCCCATCGCGGGCATTCCCAGCAGCGTAACCTCCTTTGCCACCGTTGTGCTGATGGTGTGGTGGTGCTTTGCGGGATTTGAAACCGTGGTCGGCATGGGCGCTGAGGTGAAATTTCCCAAAATTACACTTCCCCGCGCCCTGTGCATTTCTCCGTTCATTGTGTTCGGCGTAAACGCCCTGTTCCAGTGGTTTCTGGTGGGCCTGACCCCGGCTGAATCCCTTGGCGGACTGGCAACCGCCCCCGCTCCTTTTGCTTTTACCATGAGTACTGCTGGAATTGTGGGCATTCCTGTAATTATTCTGTGCTTGGGCATCACCTTTGGCGGGGACTTCTCCACCATGAACCCCTGTGTGACCGGCCCCGCCCGTTATATGTATGTCATGGCCAACGACGGAAACATGCCCAAGGCGTTTGGCCGGCTGCATTCCAAGTACAACACCCCTTACATCTCCATCCTGACGGTGGGCGTACTGGGCGTGCTTCTCATCTCCACCGGCTCCATTGCAATTCTGGCCGCCATGTGCGCATTTTGCCAGATGACGTGCTATATCATCGGCTATATCTCCTACCTGATGTTGCAAAAGAAGGAACCTAATTTGGAGCGGCCCTTCAAGGTGCCCTTTGGCACCTTTGGCGCATGGTTCAGCATTGTGGCCTATGCCGTGCTGGCAGTTTTGGCTTTGGATATGAACGCGCTGCCCTTCAATCTGGGGTTTGACGCTATCTGTATCCTGTATTACTTTGTCTTTGTCCGCAAGCGTCCTATTCCTCAGGAGGCCATGGATGTAGAGCTGCTGACACTGCAAAGCGCAAATCCGACAGCAGAGGAGAAGTTGTCTCTGGACAGGCAGTTCAATCGCTGGAAGACTGGCGCCATCACTGTTTTCATCGTGTCCCTTCTGCTGTTTTTTGTAAGCTATTTTCTGTAAGTCAGCATTTTGAAATAATACCGCATCCCCGCCGATATTGACGGGGATGCGGTATCTTTTTGCGACATTTTATCCAGCCCCTCAGACCGGAATCAGAAGCAGCAGGAAGATGAATGTGAATTTCTAACCAGCGGTTCACGGCGGCATCTATTGAAGTTAAGAAGGTCTGCGAAGCCTCAAACAGAACGCATCCACCATATGATCTCTCTCTTCGATGGGAGAAAACTCTGCCGCAACGCTCCACTCCATAGTGATCCCCCGAATCACATAGGTAGACAGGTTAATCAGTTCCTCATCGGAAAGATCTTCCGGAAGAAGCTGGTCCCGGCGGGCGTCGCTCACCAGCAGATGCATGACCGCAAAAAAATTTCGGTCCCGCGTGGCCCATACATCTGTGACACGAAGCAGGTAGGAATAATAGACGCGCAGCAAGGCCTGTCCATTTTGGGCCAGCGTTTTGGTGGTAAATTTCAGGAAAACCCCAATCCGGTCAATGGCGTCGCACTCTGCATATTCGTCGGTGCTAAGTTGGCTGCTGTAAAACTCCAGATACTTCCCTTCCACGGCCCTCATGTATTCTGCCAAAAGATCCTCTTTGTTTTTATAATGAACATAAAAACTTCCCCGTGAAAGCTGCGCGGTCCGAACGATGTCCTCCACAGAGACGTTGTCGTAGCCATCCCTTTTAAACAAGTCCACCGCCACCGCCAAGATGTGACGCCTGGTATTTTGCGCTTGTCTCTGACGATAGTTAATTTTAAAAACCCCTTTACGCATTTATTAAAAATCGTTTTTCAATGGACACCATATATTAAAAAACAATTTTCTTTACTATAGCACAGCATACAAAGCACTGTCCATATAAAATTTGATTTTTTGAAATTTACACACCTTGTATAGGCCTGCGGAAGCGAAAAATAATTTAAAAACCTACACACTGTCCATTTTTAATTTTTTGTATCGCAGTATTTTGCATGCTTATCTGCCTTTTTATTTTAAAATAATTTGTAAAACTCCACACAAATCCTGTCGTAAAATTATGTAAAAAGTGGGAAATATATAATTTCGCATTGTTCTTCTTGACAAAACAAATCAGAGATATCTATAATGGCCCTAAATTAAACACGTGTCACTTAAATGTATGTGCATTTAAAAGTATTGTGTTTTTTTAAGCGGTAAAATTAAATTAGAAAGGTGGAGAAGTTTTATGGATAAAAACGGCAAATTATTAATTGCGGCAATTCAATTGGATTCACAGGCAGACAAACAGGCAAATTTGGAGACTGCCCGCGGCTTTATAGAAGAGGCGGCGGTCCGCGGCGCACAATTGGTGGCTATGCCCGAATGCATGAACTATATCGGCGACAGCGAGCTGGAAAACGCTGAGCCAATTCCCGGCCCTACCACGGACTTTTTTTCAGAGCTGGCAAAAAGGCTAAATATCTGGATTCACTGCGGCAGTATTGACGAAAAAATTCCAGGCAGCGAAAAGGCATATAACACCAACGTGTTGATCGATCCCTTTGGAAAAATCTTTTCTAAATACAGAAAGCTGCACATGTTCGATGTGGTTATTGAAAACGGTCCTTCTTATAAAGAGTCCGACACGATTGAGCCCGGCAGCGAAATTGTGCTGGCAAAAACCGAGTTGGCCACACTGGGGTTTTCCATCTGCTATGACATTCGGTTTCCTGAGATCTATCGCCTGATGGCGCTGAACGGAGCGCAGATCATTTTTGCTCCCGCCGCTTTTGTAATGAACACCGGTAAAGACCACTGGGAGCCAATTCTGCGGGCACGCGCCATTGAAAACGCCTGCTACATTGTGGCTCCCGGCCAAATTGGAATCAAGCCCAAGCTGCAGGCATACGGAAAATCTTTGATTGTTGATCCCTGGGGCAATGTAATCGCCAAGGCCAGCGACCGCCCCGGCTTTATCCTCTCCGAAATTGACCTGAGCCTGATTGAAAAGACCCGCGCGCAGGTTCCGGCCCTGAACAACCGCAGAGACGATATCTACTCTATCGGAAGCACTCAGATTAAAATTTACGAGTAATTAAAGAAAGGGAGTTTCGCCGCAATGAAGTTTTTAAAAAAGCTATGCGGTAATATTGAGGAGATTATTTGCCTGCTCATCATGGTAGTCATTCTGGCAATCACATTCAACAACATTATCTGCCGATATGTACTCCACGCCTCCCTCTCTTATACCGACGAGGTAACCACCGGCCTGTTCGTCTATCTCACCATGTTTGGTACGGCTGTGGCCGCCAAGCGGAAAGCACATCTGGGGCTGAGTCTGCTGACAGATCGGATGCCTGATCAAGCGCGACATATCGTGCTATCCCTGACGTTTATCCTGTGCGCGGTGTTTAGCGTGGCGCTGACGTATACCGGTTATGTGATGATGCTCAATCAGGTTAAAAACGGCCAGATTTCCGCTGCACTGGAAATTCCCGAATGGATTTATGGGCTGGCTCTGCCGCTGGGGGGCTTTTTTATGGTACTCCGCTTTGCGCAGGCAGCCTGGAGCGAACTTCGGGTTCAACAGGAGGGCAATAACCAATGACAGCTATTATTTTAATCGCATCCTTTTTTGTGCTGTTGTTTTTGAATGTCCCCATCGCGGCCTGTCTGGGCGCTTCCAGCGTGTTGACCCTGCTGAGCATGAACATGAGCCTGTCCGTTGTGCCGGTTAACTATTATGCGGCCAGCCACAAATTCGTTTTGCTGGCCATCCCCTTTTTCATTTTGGCCGGCAACATTATGGATAGGGCGCAGATATCCACCAAGCTGATTGATCTGGCACGATCTCTGGTGGGGCATAAAAAGGGCGGTCTTGCCATTGCCTGCGTACTGGTAGCCTGTTTCTTTGCCGCAATCTCCGGCTCTGGTCCCGCCACGGTTTCCGCGCTGGGTCTGATCCTGATTCCCGCGCTGGTGGATGTTGGCTACCGCCCCGCCTCGTCTTCCGCACTCATGGCCACGGCCGGCGCCATAGGCGTCATCATTCCGCCCTCCATCAGCTTTGTGGTATACGGTTCCATCACAGGCACTTCCATCAGCAAGCTGTTCATGGGTGGTATCATCCCCGGCCTTTTAATGGGGCTTTGCCTGATCATCGCTATGATTCTTGCAAACCGGAAGGACAATATTCTGGTTTTGCCTAAAACCAGCGCCGCGGAGCGCTGGAAATCTTTCCGGAATGCATCGTGGGGCCTTTTGATGCCGGTTATTATTTTGGGAGGCATTTACGGCGGCATCTTTACTCCCACCGAAGCGGCCGCTGTGGCCGCAGTCTATGGATTGATCGTGGGCCTGTTCATCTATCGAACCGTTAAGTTAAAGGATCTTTACCGCATCTTCGTAGATTCCGCCAGCGCCACCGCCGTGGTCATGTTTATTGTCTGCGCGGCCAGTCTTTTTTCGTATGTGGTCACAGTCAGCGGAATTGCCGCAGCGGCGGGCAGTACGCTAACCAATATTGCCTCGGGCAACAAAATAATCTTCCTGCTGATTGTCAACGTGATTCTGCTGATTGCCGGATGCTTTATAGACGGAACGTCCGCGTTCTACATTTTCACGCCCATCATGTTCCCTGTTTCCACGGCTCTTGGAATTGACCCGGTGGCATTCGGCGTGATGATGACCATGAACCTTGCCATTGGCCAGGTGACCCCCCCTGTTGGAATCAATCTGTATGTGGCGTGTCCTCTGGGGCATGTCAACATCAAGGATATCTGCAAGGCCGTGATTCCCTTTATTATCGCGTCCTTGGTTGCGCTGACGCTGATTACTTACATTCCCAGCATCGTTACCTGCCTGCCCAGCCTGCTGAAATAACTTTGCTGTCCAAGCCTAATTTTAATGAAAACCTTAAACATCAAAATTTAATATTTATAAATTTAGGAGGTCGCCCCATGAAAGAAACCAGAGTCAAGTACATGTCGTGGACAGAGTTTGATGAAAAAAGGAAGCATACCAAAACGGTCATTATTCCCAGCGGTGCAGTGGAAATTTATGGCCCCCATCTGCCGCTTGGCAGCGATATCATTGTTGCGGAAAAGGTTGCCATGCTGGTGGCCGAAAAAGTCGGTGCGGTTGTGGGACCATTTTTGGAAATCGGGCAGTCCAACGTTTTATATGATATGCCGGGCACAATTTACGCTCATCCCGAGCATCTCAAATCCATTTACCGCGATATCTGCGAAAGCTTTATCAAATGGGGCTTTGACCGCATTTTTATCCTGAACACCCACCTTGGCAACACGTTCCCGCTTAACGAGCTGCTGGAAGATCTGCAAAACGAGCACCCGGGCGTAAAGTGTGGCTCCGTGGGCTGGTGGCAGTACATTCCGCATCTGACGCAGGACGTGTTCACCACTCCAAATCCCCATGGACACGCCAGCGAGGCCGGGACCAGCGTCCTGCTGTATCTGGCCCCCGAGACGGTCCACATGGACCGGGCCAAGGTCACGGAGAACAAGGTAACGGACATGTATCCCTGCATCAACAAGTATCGCCCCTTTGGCGACTTCACGGACACCGGCACCATTGGCGACCCCTTTGCCGCCAGCGAGGAAAAGGGCCGTCTGGCTGTTGAGCGCGGGGTGGAGGAGATTACCAGCTTCATTCAGGACTATTTCGCGTAACTTCGTTTCTTTGGATATTTCTTGCGAAAATTATATATTTACGGAGGAAAAATGATGAAGCTCAAAGAAATTTTCTCTGCCGTGGTGGCAACCGCCCTCGCCATGAGTCTGGCTGGCTGCGGTTCCGCCGCTTCCAGTAGCGCAGCATCCGGCAGCGCAGCATCCGGCGCCGAAAGCAAATACGAAAAGCTCAACATCCGCCTTTCTGTGGCCGGAACGGAGCAGGGCGTGGATTCCATCGTAGCCCAGAAATTTGCCGACGATGTTGCACAGGCCAGCCGCGGAAATGTCAGCATCACGGTTTACCCAAATGCGCAGCTTTCCGGCGGGGATTTAACCAAAATGATGGAGCTTTTCACCACCGGCGGCAGCTATGAAATGGCTGTTATCTCCGGAATCGTTATGTCCAATGTGGACCAGCGGTTTTTGGCCCATACACTGCCTTTTGAATTTTCAAACTACGATGAAGTTTGTGCCCAGTTGGACGGCACAGGCGGCGCATATTACTCCCAGATTATGAACGATATGGGCATTGTGGATTTGGGTTCTTTCCACAATGGCTTGAAGCAGTTCACCAACAACAAGAAGGATATTACCACACCTGCCGACATGGCGGGCCTCAAGATGCGCATACCCGCAGGAACTGTTTCCGTGAAAACCATGCAGGCGCTGGGGGCCGATCCGGTCGCCATGGCATGGAGCGAAGTGTTCACCGCTTTGCAGCAGGGCACGGTGGATGGTCATGAGAACAGCTATCAGACCATTTATTCCGCAAATATTCAGGAAG
This sequence comes from Bacillota bacterium, assembly GCA_023402075.1. GTDB lineage: Bacteria > Bacillota > Clostridia > Oscillospirales > Oscillospiraceae > Oscillibacter. The sequence goes on from JAEXCS010000035.1 coordinate 111,515, forward strand.
TGCAAAAGCATGTCACGGAGCTTAATTGGCAATATGATGGCTATTGGCTCATGGCAAATCAAAACAATTGGAGTCAGTATAGCCCAGCAGTTCAGGAATTGTTGAGCGAAAAGGCCAAGCAGGCCTGCGAGTATGGGCGGCAGTACATGTACGATCAGGAAGACACCATCCGAAAGGAATTTGTTGAAAAGGATGGCGTAACCATTACGGTCTTAACCGATGAACAGCGTCAGGCTTTTATCGACGCCACCCAAAGTGTCCGCGACGAATTTGCAAAGCAGATTCCCGAGGCCTGCGCGGCCTGGGGCGCAGCCGAGGGCTAAGGAATGTCTGTTTAAGAATCTTTCGACATAGAGAACACCCTACTGCACGGTGACAGGACACGTTTGCATAAAGCATCCTCTTAATTATCCAAAGAGAGATCATAAATCTTTCTTCAAAGGCCGGCTTCCCCCGCCGCGTATGCGGCGGGGGCTTTTTTACCTGATAGCTCCAAAATTTGATATGAAAACACCCACAGGCACAGAATTAATTTCATCAGGCAAATAAAACGCTCTCCCTCAGCAATCAAGCCGAGGGAAAGCGTTTTTCTTTTTCAGCAATATCAGGCATCGTCCGGACGGGGATTAGTCACCTGATTCCAAATGCTGTTTACATCGTCCACGCAGGCAAAATAAGTGCCGGTAAGCAGATTCGCCGGAATGCCCAGCGCCTCTGTGGCGGCGGCAACGCCGTTCCAGTCCGCCCGCTCGTAGCACAGTGCCAGTTCGAAAAGCTGGCCCGCTCTGCCCTCTCGGAGCAGCAGCGCGGTTTTCACATCCTCCGGAACGGGAATCTCCTCCAAAATTTCCTCCATCGGCGCGTCAATTAAGTAGTGCAGGGTGGAGAACATACCCATGAGGTATGCATCGGAGGGGGAAATGGTCATGCCGGTGGCATACTTCATCAGCTTGCTGCAAAAAGTACCCCGCAAGAGGGACAGCTTCAAAAACTCCTCCGCGTCGGCGTCCATCTCGTTTTCCGCATTGTTGGCGCTGAGAAGATAGACCCACTGGCGAAGCTGGTTCAGTCCTACGGTCATGATGGCCTGTCGCACGGTGGTGGCCCGGTTGCGGCGGGCAAAATAGCAGGAATTGGCCAGCCGCAGCAGTGCATAGCTCAATGTGGCGTCTATGGAAATCAGCTCTTCCACCTCGCCAATCTCTGGCTCTTCCCGGCTCATGGCCACAATCAGGCGGAAAAAATTGCTTTGCAGATAGCTGCTGTTGTGGATTTTGGTGGCCAGTTTCTCCGCCACGCGGGTGCCTTCCATGGCATCCACGCCCAGCTCCTGTGCCTTGGCGTACAGCTCTTCCGTGTCCACATTGGTGGCAATGCACAGCTTTTTTAGGCTGTGGGCAATCTCAATGATATTTCTAAGCTTCTCTTCGCTGGTGGTAGCGAAATTCAGCTTGAGATAATCAATCATATCAAGCAGCGCCAGATACCGGGGCAAAAACTGAAACTCGTTCACCGCAATGCGGTAGCCCTTGGCAGCATATTCATGCACGGCGGCCAACGCCGCCGGATGAATGATCACGCTGTCGTCAATCTGAATCACCAGCTCCGACCGGTCGAACAGGTCTGGTGTTTTCTTCAGCAGCAGCGTGGCCGTGAAGGTCATAAAGTAAAACGAACCCTTTAAAAGCTTGTCGGTGTTCTGAATCAGGAAATTATACACCGTGTCCGCAGCGGCAAATTCCTTGTCGCTCATCAGCCCACAGAATGCCTGATTTTCTCCGTGGTATAAAATCTCATAGCCAATGGTCTGCTTCTGTGCGTTTCGGATGGGCTGGCGGACGATATACTTGTTCTTATTTCGGTCCTTTCTCATTCCCACTCATCGCTTTCATGCTTTTCCCGCCGGGGCCGTCTTGCTTAAAAGCTGGTCCATGACGGATACCAGATGTCCGATTTCGGGCTTGGAAAGCTGTTCGTCCGCGCCCACCTGCTTGCCCTTAATCCGCATTTCCTCGGAAATCAGGGAAGAGAACAGGACCACGGGGATTTTACGGAGAAGCTGATCTTCTTTAATAAGCTTTGTCAGGTGATGTCCGTCCATCTGGGGCATTTCAATATCGGTGATGACCATGGCCACTTCCTCCGGCGCGGTTCCCTGCGCCTTCATCTGCACCAGCTCGTCCCACAGCTCTTGCCCGTTGGGATAGGCGTGCAGGTTTGTATAGCCCGCTTTGCCCAGCGCCTCCCGAATCATCTGGCTTAGAAGCAGAGAGTCCTCAGCGAGATAAATGGGCCGATCGCTGCGAACTCGTGGCCCCATCCGGTCAATTTCTCCCACCTGAATGGAGGTTTCGGGGGCAATTTCCGCCACAATTTTCTCAAAATCCAGAATCGTCACCAAGTCGTCCCCGCACTGGGCAATGCCTGTGGACACGCCGTCCGCTCCGCCGGAGATGGTTTTGTCCGGCTTTTGAATGTCTTTCCAGGAAATGCGGCTGATGCCCACCACGCTGTGCACGCGGAAAGCAACGTACATCATGTTAAAATTTGTGACGATAAACAAATCCTTGGGCTGCTTCTCCACATCCGTGTCCACCAGAAATCTCGGCAGGTTAATGACCGTAATCACCTGATCTCTTGGTTTAAAGATGCCCTCCACCGCCGGGTGAACGTGAGGCATGGACTTCACCGGCGCGGACAGCATAATCTCCCGGACCTTTGCCACGTTGATGCCGAAGAGATTGTCGTTGACGGTAAACTCCATAATCTCAATTTCATTGGTTCCCGTTTCCAGCAAAATGTTGCTGTTGCTCTGTCCCATAACGTCATTCCTTTCACGGTGCCAGCCCATTTGCCGGAGGACTTCCGTCTCCGCGGGCGTGTCGGTTCCCGGCGCAGCACACTGTTTATTTAATTAGAGGCAAGCCCCATAAGCCATCGGATAAGCCATCGGCTCAGAATTTAATTTCAGGATATCCATAGGACCGGATAATTCCATTTCCCGTGCCGCCGTCAAACTCTATGGTGCGGGCAACGGTGCCGCCCACATCCTCCCAGGCAAGTCTGATTTTTTCCATCTTCAAAATCTGGCGCACGCTTTCTCCGTTGCGCTGGCCAATATTTCCAAGACTTCCGCCTGACACCTCGAACATACGGGCTCCGCCTGCAATTTTCGCCGTAATAGCTGCGCGGCAGGCCCCCTTCATCTCCATCTCCCGCAATGTGGCGCGGATGCCGGTATCGGCATATTTAAACGTGTTTTTCCGCCCGGTTTCCATGTTCAGCGGCAACATAATGTGTATCAGCGCCGCTAGGCGGCGATTCGGCTCATACAGGCAGATTCCGATGCAGGAGCCCAGCGCATAGGTAATCAGCTTTTCTCCCTCCTGCGCCAGTTTCATGTCGGCGATGCCGACAATCAGCTTGTCATTCATCCATTACGCCCAACTTTCGCAGCAGGAAATTCAAAGACCGGATATCCGGCGAAAGCAGCAACCGACAGGGAACCTGCTTCCCGTCGCACACAAAGTTGCCGCCAATGGTCATGATATAATCCGACTGGCCGCCGTAGGCCGCCATGGGCACCGTGAGAATCGCACCCTGCATGTCCACCGCGAAGGCGGGAACCGTCAGCCGGATGGAGATGTCGGCAAGGCCGCTGAGCGCGTTGATAAACGTGGAAATCATAATGTTTCCCACCTCCACCAGCGTGGAGATTTCCATTTCCCGCAGCATATTAAAATCTGACACGGGCTTTCCCAAAACATTGGACAGCACCAGATTAATGAAGTCCATCTGCTGCACGGAGAGCATGATTCCGTTGATTTCGCCGCCAAGCTGGCTCAAAACCCCGGCGGTGATGGCCTCTGGCCCGCCAATCCACTCAATGGCCTCGTTATAGCCCATAATCCGCACCTCCGGCAACGTGATGCGAACCTCTTTGCCAATCATCTGAGATAGCGCCGTGGCAGCGTTTCCCGTCCCGATGCTTCCGATCTCCTTAAGCGTGTCAATCTCCAGCCCGTTTAAATCTTCATAACTTCTAATCTCCATGCGACTTCCCTTTCCGCGCCGGAGGCGCACCCTTAGGACCTGAGGTTGTTCACCGTAGTTTCTATTTCGTCCGAAACGGTGACCATTCTTAGATTATAACTGAAACTGCGCTGTGCTTCAATGACTTTTGTCATTTGTTCCGCTAAATCAGCGTTGGAAGCTTCCAGCACACCCTGACGAACCGTGCCGGTGCCAAAGCGGACCTGCCCGTTTTTCGCCACCGGCATATAGCGGTTATCCCCCATACGAAGCATTCCATCGGTATTCGCAAAGTCAAACACACCCACCGGCTGCTTGGCCTCCCGGTCTTTGACCTCCGTCACCGCGCCTTTGTCGTTTAAGACAAACCGGCCCATTCCGTCGGAAAGCATAAACACGGTTTCCATCTCGGGCCTGCCTTCCTCGTCCAACTCCTGCTCGCCGTCCGCCGAAAGCTTCTGGCGCTGAAACTCCGAAAGGGTAAAGGACCCATCCCGCGAATAGGAGACTTCTCCGCTCGCGGGGTCGTAAAGTCCGAAAAATCCGTCGCCGATAATGGCATAATCCTGCTTTTGTCCGGTTTCGGACAGCGCACCGTCCGCAAAGTCCGTTCCCGCCATAGACATCTTCGCGCCAGAGCCACGGGGAAGCTCCGCCCCCTCCGCCCCGGCTACATTGCCGTACATCAGCGAGGAAAAGCTGGGCTTCTGGGCCTTAAAGCCGTATGTATTCACGTTGGCAATGTTGTTCGCCTGCACGTTCATCCGCTGCTGCTGCTGTGCCGCGCCCACTGCGGCGGTATAAAAAGAACTGTTCAAATTCGCTCACCACCCCTTTAAACGTTGCCCAGATTGGTAGCCGCCTTGGTCATCAACTGGTCGTACATCCGGCTTACCTCCGCCGCACTTTGAAACGCACGCTGTGCGGTCATCATGCCGGTCATCTGCTGAATAAGGTCCACGTTGGCCCGCTCCTGCGTCTTCCAAAGAACACTGGTTCCGGCCGCGGCCTCCGCACCATCGCCAGTAAAATAGCCTTGGGCATTGCGGGTAAGCGCGTCGTTGTCCGCAAAGGAGAAGACGCCCAGCTGCCCTACAAGCAGTCCATCCTCCGTGTAAATCCCCCCGGAAGCGTCTCCCGTGATTTTGTCGGTTCCCAAAAGGATTTCCTCACCGTTGGGGTCTAAAACCCGGCTTCCGTCTGAAAGGCACAGATAGCCTTCCTCATCCAGTGCGAAATTGCCGGCACGGGTATAAACCGTTTCGTCTCCGGAGTGGACGGCAAAAAAACCGTCTCCCTGAAGGGCAAAGTCCAAAGGCATCCCCGTCTCCTCCAGCGCGCCCTGGGTATAGTCCGTGTAAAGCCGGCTGGGGGCCAGAATATAGCTGGCAGGTCCAATTTCAGTGGGGTTGCTCTTGTCCTTGTTCCCCACCCGGCTGACCACATATTCCCGGAAGGTGGTGTCGGTATAGGTGTCCGCCTTATAGCCGGAGGTGGCGACGTTTGCCATGTTGTTGGAAATCACGTCCAGCCGCTTGCCCTGCGACAGCATGGCGGAGGTCAGGTTGTAAAAGCCCTTGAACATTTTATCACTCTCTTTTCTCGCCGCGCTCTGGCTTTTGTCCCATATAGGGACCCAGATACACGCGTAATTTCTGAATAGCCCGGCTGTGAATCTGCGACACACGGGGTTCGCTGATATCCATGACCTGCGCAATATTCCGCATATTCAGACCCCGCTCATAGTATAGGGACAGCACCGTCTGCTCGTTTTTTCGCAGCGCCCGGATTCCGTCACCCAGCAGCTCCCGCAGCTCTTTTTGCTGCACACTGTCCTCCGGCGAAAGGTCGTCCGCCGCCGGAAGGGAAATGCCCGTGTCCCCCTCGCTGCGGCGTTCAAACAAAGACTCCAGCGAAACAATATTGCAAAGGGCGGCGGCCGCTGCGTCCTCCCGATACTTTTCCACGCTTAGGCCCATGTGTCCGGCCACCTCTTCATCGGTGGGAAACCGGCCGAAATGGTTGTTAAGTGCACTCACCGCCTGATCGATCTCCCGTGCGCGGCGGCGCACGCTGCGGGGCAGCCAGTCCTGCTGGCGGGCAAGGTCGATAATCATGCCGCGAATACGCTTGGACACATAGGTTTCAAATTTCACGCCCTTTTCGGGGTCAAACTTATCCACGGAGTTCATCAATGTGAGAATGCCTTCGTTTACAATATCGTCCACTTGGGCAAAGCCGTTATACACGCCGCAGATTTGCAGGGCAACGCTTTTAATCAGCCCCTCATACCGCAGCACCAACGGCCACTTATACGTCTCTTCCCCCGTGCGCTTGTAAAGGCGCATCAGCTCGTCAGTGGGCAGGACCTCCAGCTCCTGCTCCGTCAGAAGCGCTTGGGAGAGGGCTTCTTTCGTGGGATTGTTTAAAACAGCCGTATTACTCACGCTTCCGCCCTTCCTTTCGCAAAGCTCTTATAAACCCGCATCTGCCGCGCCCTGGGGTTCCATCAGATCTTGTCCACCGTCTCCTTTTTCTGCTGCATTGTTATATTTCCAAGGGCCTGAATCTGAATATCGGTGGTAATTTCATTGAAGGACAGTACATACAGATTCGGAAAAAACTGAGACAGCATTCTGCTTAAGTACACACGGATGACAGGGCTTGTAAGAATGACAGGGGTCTGCCCCAGCTCCGCAAACTTTTTCACGGATTCTCCCAGTTGAGAGACGATTTGCTGCATCATGTCCGCGCCCATGGCCAGATACACGCCCTGATCGTTTTTGGTGAGAGAGGAGACAATCTGCTTCTCCACCTCCGCATCCAGCGTCACCACCCGAAGCTGCCCATGCTCGCAGAAGCGGCGGGTAATCGTCCGAGTCAACGCGGAGCGGACTGCCTCGGTAATCAAATCCGGGTCCCTCGTGGTATTCATGGCGTCTGCGGCGGCCTCCACAATGGTGCCTAAATTTTTGATGGGAACGCCCTCTTTCAAAAGGCTTCGCAAAATCCGCTCCAGCAGTCCATAGGAGATGAGGGCCGGAATGGTTTCCTCCACCAACTGGGGAGCGGCCTTTTTCAGGTTTTCCGCCAGCCGGATTGTCTCCTCCCGGTCCAGCAGCTCGTACACATGCTTTTTGATGGTTTCGGAGAGATGCGTCAGCATAACAGAAAGCGGGTCAATCACCGTATATCCGTAAATTTCCGCCATTTCCCGGCTCTCCGGCAAAATCCAGCGGGAGGGAATGCCATATGCCGGTTCGATGGTTTCGATTCCGTCAATTTCGCCGCTGGGGGCCGTAGGCTCCAGCGCCAGATAATAGTCCACAAGAATTTCGCCCTTGGCAACCTGCTCGCCTTTAATCTTAATCACATACTGATTGGTGCCAAGGGTTGCGGAGTCGTGCAGCCGCACTGAGGGGACCACAAAGCCCATATCCTGCGCATATTGGCGGCGAAAGATGACGATACGGCTGATCAGCCGCCCGCCCCGCGCCTCGTCCACCAGCGGTATCAGGCTGTATCCAAACTCCATTTCAATGGGCTCCACATCCAACAGAGAATAAATATTGTTGATATCCTTATAATACTCGTTTTCTCCGGGAGCCTTGGTGGCCTGGGCGGCTTCAACCGCCTCTTTCTCCTCCAGCGCGGCGCGCTGCGTCTTTTCCGCATCCATGCTTTTCAGGCCGCGCCAGCCCCAATACGTAAGCGCGGCTCCCACCAAAAGCAGGGCCAGATGGGGCGTGTTCGGCATGGCCGCCAGAAACAAAAGCACAATTCCCGCAACCATAATTGCCCGGGGCTGGGCCTTGAACTGCCGGAGCACGTCGTTGTTCAGACTATCCTCGGACACACTGCGGGTGACAATCATGCCCGTGGCGGTGGAAATCATCAGTGCCGGAAGCTGGGACACCAGCCCGTCGCCGATGGTTGCGATGGAATACACCTGCAAAACACCGGCGAAGTCTCCGCCGCCCTGCACAATGCCGATCACAAGGCCCGCCACAAAGTTAATAGTGGTAATAATCAGGCTCATGATGGCGTCGCCCTTGACGATTTTGGTGGCGCCGTCCATAGCGCCGTAAAAATCCGCCTGACGCTGCACCTTTTCCCGGCGGGCCCGCGCGTCCTGCTCGTTAATCAGGCCGGAGGAGAGATCCGCGTCAATCGCCATCTGCTTGCCGGGCATGGCGTCCAGCGTGAAGCGGGCGGCCACCTCTGCCACGCGCTCCGCGCCCTTGGTAATAACAATAAACTGCATCAGCACAATAATCAGGAAGATAATCACGCCAATGACAATATTCCCGTTGGTAATCAACTGTCCAAACGCCTTAATCACTGCACCCGCATAGCCCCCATTGGAGAGAATCAGCCGGGTGGAAGACACATTCAGTCCCAATCGAAACAACGTGGTTACCAGCAGCAGCGAGGGAAAGATGGAAAATTCCAGCGCGTCCGAAATGTTCATGGTAATCAGCAGAATCACGATGGACAGCGAGATGTTGATAATCAGCAGAATGTCCATCAGCATGGGGGGAAGCGGCAGAATCAAAAACAGGACGATGACGACCACGAGGAGAGATATGATGTTGTTTGCAAGTCTTCTCATCGCCGTGCCGCCTTTCTTTGGTGCATTTCAAAAAAGTTGTGTCTCATTTCTTGCTTTCCGGGAAAATGCTTTGGCAGCAAAGCCATTATCCGCCTTCTTCACTGTCCAGAGCCATTTCCCTGCTTAAATCCCGATTACTCATCTTAAAGACGTATACCAGCACATCCGCCACCGCGCCGTATAGCTCCTGCGGAATTTGCCGGTTCAGCTCGGCGGAGGCGTAGATAGACCGGGCCAGAGGAACATCCTCTACTGTGGGAATCCCATGCTCCTCCGCCGTTTTCACGATGCGAAGGGCCACCTCGTCCAGCCCCTTGGCAAGAACCACCGGGGCCGCGTCTGTCTCCGGCTTATAGCGCAGGGCCACCGCCACGTGGGTGGGGTTTCTGATAACCACGTCCGCCTGCGGCACCTGCTGCATCATGCGGGACTGGGCCATTTTGCGCTGGGCCTCTTTGATTTTTCCCTTGATCTGAGGATCGCCCTCGGTCTGCTTATATTCCTCCTTGATCTCCTGCTTCGTCATGCGCATCTGACGTTCGTAATCCCACCACTGATAGTAGAAATCAAAGCCTGCCACGGCAACAAACGCAATGATAATCTGGAGAATCATGCCGCTGAGGCGGCTGAGGATATCGCCGCAAACGGCGGTTATGTCCGTGTTTAAGTAATTGGCAAAAGCAACCACGCATCCGCTGACAAACCGATAGATAATGATAAGGAGAATAGTGATTTTAATAATGCCCTTCCCTGCCTCCACCACGCTGCGCAGGGAAAACAGCTTTTTAAAGCCCTCAAGCGGGTTAAGCCGGTTGAATTTAGGCTGGATAGACTGCCCGGACACCAGCAGCCGGGTCTGCGCGAAGGTGGCCGCCACGGCCGTCACTGCCACCGCCAGAATCGTTGGCCCCACCGCCATAAACAGGGTGTAGGCCCCCTCCTTGAGAAGGTCTGGAAGCTGCCTTTCCAGAGAAACTGAGGAAAGATTCCCCGCAAGGGTCATACACACGCGGAAAAAGGAATCAAGCTGCGCCACCGCGCCCCGCATGGTCATACGCAGCGTCATATAGCCCACCAGCAGCGTGGCCACCGCCACCGCGTCCTTACTGAGAAAGACGTTGCCTTTTTTTCGTTGGTCCCGTCGCTTTTTGGGGGTTGCCTTTTCTGTTTTATTGCCCTCCGGCACAGACGATCCCCCCTTTTGCCAGCCTTCTTTTTAAGAGGCCAGCACCGTCAGCGTTTCCCGCACGGCAACCAGCATTTGATTTTCCGCCCGCAGCATAAATTCGCTGATGGGCGACATAAACAGCATCAGCAGCACCAGTCCGATAATGACCTTCAGCTCGATGTTGATGGAAAACACGTTGATCTGCGGAATAACCTTCATTAAAATGCCCATTCCAATCTGCCCCAGCAGCTCCGCCGCCAAAATTGGAATCGCCAGCTTCACTCCCAATATAAAGCACTCGATAAACAACTCAATCCCCGCCTGCATGGCGGCCTGTCCCAGCGCCGCCTGCCCAAAGGGGATGATATCTCCGGAGGTAAGCAGAATGCGCAAAAGCGTGTTGTGTCCGTTTGCTGCAAAAAACAGCAGCGTCATCAAAATGGTAAACAGCGTGCTGCTGACGGACATGGAAATGTTGGAGGCGGGGTCGTATTCCTTGGACATGGACATGCCCATCTGGTTGTCTATGATTTCACCGGCCTGCTGGGGGATAAGGTAAATAAAAAATTGCACCGCCATCCCCACCATAAAGCCAACGCCCATTTCCAGCAGCAGCCGGACGGCAAACTCAACCAGATGCACCGGCACGGGGGCGGTCCCCTTGGTAAACGAGGCCACAAACCATGAAAGCACCAGCGTAAGACCCGCCCGGATAATGCCGGGAACATTTCGCCGCCCCAGCAACGGATTGAACAGCACAAAGCCGCTCATCCGCATCAGAATGTAAAACAGCAGCGTAAGCCTGCCCCAGTCGATCATGCCGCGCCCCTTTACAGCATCAGCGTGAACAGATACCGGCTGTAATCCACCAGTGTGTTCATCATCCAGCCGCCGCCGATAAACAGCACCAGCCCGATGACCACCAGCTTCAAAACAAAGCCCAGCGTCTGATCATGAATCTGTGTGACGGCCTGAAAAATAGCCACCAGTACGCCCACCACCATACTCAGGATGAGCATGGGACCCGCCAGACGGATCACCACAAAAATGCCTTGTCGAAGGACCTCGCCTGCATTCAGTTCCATGCCGTCACCCCTTTCTAATGGAATCCCTGTACCAGCGTTGAGAACACCAGTTCCCAGCCGTTGAGCACGATAAATAGCAGCAACTTAAAGGGCGTGGAAATCATGGACGGGGGCAGCATGATCATACCCATGGACATCAACGCGGAGGCCACCACCACGTCAATCAGCATAAAGGGAATATAGACCAGAAAGCCAATCTCAAAGGCCCGCTTCAGCTCGCTGGTCATAAAGGACGGCACCACAACGTGCATGGGAAGTGCCTTTGCCGCTGCCTCGTCGGCGGGCCGATCCACGGCCCCGTCCAAATCACAGAACAGGTTTATAGAGGAGGTTTCTGTGTTTCTCAGCATAAAGTCCTTCAGCGGGACCTGCGCCCGATCCAGAAATTCCTCCTGCCCGATTTCCTCCGCCACATAGGGGTCGTAGGCCTCTGTCTTAATCGTGGAAAGCACGGGGTTCATGGTAAACAGCGTTAAAAACAGCGCCACTCCGATAAGCACCACGTTGGGCGGGGTCTGCTGCGTTCCCATAGCCGTGCGCAGAAAGGAAAATGTGATTACGTACCGGGTGAAGGACGTCATCATCACCAGCAGCGAAGGTAGCAGGGTCATCATTGTGGTCAGGAAAAGAATTTGAAGGGCCTGTACGTTGTCCCCGTTGACATTGACCAGTGCGTCTGTCACCTGATACTCCCTCCTACTTCTTTCTCTGTTTCAAAACTTCCCGCAGCGCTTCCCGGAATGGGATAGGGGCTGCGGACGCATCTGTGGACGAGGCGGTGGGCACTTCGCTGTCCCATGCCGCCGCTTCCTCTGCGCTTAGCTCCTGCAAAAGCGAAATCCCGCTGCCGGTGACGCCCAGAAGGAGAACCTTCTCTCCCATCCGCACCACCACAAGGGACTGCTCCCGCCCCAGCGGCATCCGCTCCAACAGGCGGAGCTTTCCGCCCCGGCCCGGTAAAAAGCCGCCAAGTCCCGGCGCACGCCCGGCCAGATACCGGGTAAACAGCCACGCAAGAACCAATACGCCGAGGACAGCGGCCAGCATCCCTAAAAGGGTGCCGATTTCCTCCAACGGCATAAATCAGGGATTTCCGATGATGGAATTCACCGTCTTGAGCACGCGGTCGGCCTTAAAAGGCTTGACAATAAAGTCCTTTGCGCCAGAGCGCACCGCATCGATGACCATGCTCTCCTGTCCCATGGCGGAGCACATCACCACGTTGGCGTTGCCGTCCTTGCCGCGAATGGTTTTCAGGGCTTCCAGACCGTCCATGTTGGGCATGGTGATGTCCATGATGACCAGATCGGGGTGAATCTCTCCATACTTCTCCACCGCGTCGGCACCGTCTACCGCTTCAAACAGCTCGGTATATCCATTTTTGGAAAGGGTGTCCTTAATGACCTTGCGCATAAATGCCGCGTCGTCAACCACTAAAATCTTAGCCATGTTAAACCTTCCTTTTTCTGAATCTGTTTTTTAATTTCAGTTTCCCAGTGCGGGCCGCGGGACTTATCCCTTGGTCAGTTCGTTGGGATCGGGAGCTTTTAAAACCTCGGTGATTCGGATTCCAAAATTGTCGTCCACGACAACTACATCGCCCTTGGCGATACATTGTCCGTTTACAAACAGGTCCACCTGATCACCGGCCAGCTTGTTCAGCATCACCAGCGATCCCTTCGTGAAGGCCAGCACATCCTGCACCTTCCTGCGGGCCCGCCCGATCTCCACGGAAACCTCCAGAGGCACCGACATCAGCAGATCCAGATTTTCCGCCTGCTGCTCATCCAGCGGCTCACCGTTTGCAAAGTGCGGCATCTCCGCCGGAACAGATTGAATCACTCTGGGCGCAGCCACCGCAGGGACAGGGGTGGGTGCCGGGTAATAGGGCTGAGGCGGATAATAGCCAGGATACTGTCCATAGGGCGGCATGGGCTGCGCGCCGCCGGGGATAGCCTGTTGCTCCGGCACGGAATAAGCCGGGGGAACGGGCGGCGTGGGAATTGCAGGCTGGGGGGTAGGAATCGGCTGCGCCGGGGACGACATGCCGCTCATCAGCCGCTCAATTTCCGCCTGATTCAGCATTCCTCCCGAGGGAGCGGGAGTGGGGGCAGGAGCGCTCTGCGTTCCACTCATCAGCTTTTCAATCTCTTCCTGACTCAGCATGCCGGCGGAGGCAGCAGGAGCAGGCGAGGGAGACGGAGCCGCCTGCGTGCCGCTCATCAACTTTTCAATTTCTTCCTGACTCAGCATCCCTCCCGAAGGAGCAGGAGTCGGGTCCGGCACGGTTTGTGCGCTGCTCATCAGCCGTTCAATTTCCGACTGACTTAGCTTTGGTCCGCCTTCCAACGGAGCAGACACTTGCTCCGGCGAGGTGGACTCAGGAGGTGCGGCGTCTTCATCCTCTCCCAGTCCCAAACCGGAGAGCAGTTCCCGTGTCAAATCCACGGACATGACATTGATAAATTCGCTTTGCAGCACGCTGTCGATTTTCAGCATGAAGCGCACAACCACGCATTTCCCGTCCTGCATGGGGAAGTGGTCTTTTTTAAACTGGTCAAAGTCCTGAAGCTCAAAAGACTCCGGCGTGGAGATGTTTACCGGAATCCCCAGAAAATCGGACAGGGCCGTGGAGGCCGCGCCCATCATCTGGTTCATCACCTCACACACCGCGCTGATGGTAAGCTCGTTCATCTCGAACTCTTCGTCCGGCGTTTCCGAGCCCATCAGGATGTCCACGATCACCTTCACATCGCTGCGGCGCAGCAGCATGATATTGCTGCCCACCAAGCCGGATATGTAGCGGATTTCCACGCCCACGGCAGGTTCCAGATCGGCGATATTGAAATCCGTCACATCGGATACGCTGACTCTGGGCGTGGTGATCTCCACCCGATGATCCAGCAGGTTGGACACCGCCGTGGCGGAAGAACCGAGGCTGATGTTCATCACTTCCCCGATTGCGTCCAGCTCCATGGAGTTAAAAATGTTATCTGCCATCCTGTTCGACGTTCCTTCCCTCCGGCCCGTAATAGGTCCTTCCTATTTTGACCGCCATGTTTTTGTTGTGTATTCCCATCACGCCGTCAAACCAGCGCCGCCCGCCGATGTTGATATGAACCGCCGAGCTTTTGGGCCGCTTCAAATCAATCACATCTCCCACGTTCAGGTGGTAGATGTCGCTGAGCCGGAGGTTTGTACGGCAGATTTCCGCAATCAGATCGATTTCCGTGGTTTTGAGAGATTCAAAAATCTCTTTGCCCGCCGCCTCGTCCTGACTTTTGTGGGCTGTGTTAAGGCGGCTGATTTCACTGAACACGTTGGTCAGCACCATGCCGGGAAGGCACACGCTTATATGTCCATCGCAATTGGGGAATTTTGCCGTCAGGTCCATAATGACCACGATTTCATCCAGCCCCAAAGGCTGAATCATGGTTGGGTTCGGCTCCACACGGCCATATTGAAACTCCAACTGAATGTAGTTCTGCCAGCTCTCGCCCAAGTTCTCCACAAAATACTCGCTCAGGCCCTCCAAAATTTTCAGCTCCAGATCGGTAAACGTGTACTCCGGGTCCAGCTCGTCGTCCACCTCTCCCTCGCCGCCCATCATCCTGTCGATCATGCTCAGCAGCAGCGGCTTGCTGATGTGCAGCAGCGCCGGGGTATCTTCCAGCACCTCTCCGTGTTTGATATAGGCCAGCGCCAGAACATCGCCCTCAATCAAGGCGTTGGAAAACTCGTAATATCGCTGCTCCTCAGCCGATTCTACGCTGATTTCACAGCTTGTGTGCATCAGGCCGTTGATGCGGGAATTAAGATTTCTAGAATAGTTTTCAAAAATGCTGTCCAGCATTTTCAGCCTGTCCTTGGTAAATTTGCGGGGGCTACGAAAATCGTACTTCCTGTATTTTTTATCCTTCGACGTGTCTTCCTCAGGTTCAATCTTCTCCCCGCTTCGCGCCGCGCTGAGCAGCGCGTCGATTTGGCTTTGTGAAAGTACCTCTGACATCGGCATCCCCCTCTCCCATGTATTCTCATTTGCCGCCTCGGGCGGCCATATCGCATCTCGGATTATTCCGCGGCGGTGACATCTCCCTGCACCTCGGCGGAAACAGGCGGCGGCGTTCCCCGCTCGGTATAATACTGCTCAATCTGATCGCCCAGCGTGCTGGTCAAATCCTTTCCGGTGACAATCAACTCCACCCGGCGGTTTTTAGCCCGACCCTCCCGGGTTGCGTTGTCCGCCACGGGGCGGAACTGCCCATAGCCCATGCTGATCATCCGGGCGGGGTCCAGAATATCCATCTCCTGCAAGTAAATCAGCACCACCGCCGCCCGGTCAGAGGATAAAAAGCGGTCTACCGTTGGATTGTTGGGTTTTCCCGGGTCGCCCTGCGCCGTATGGCCCAAAACGCGCAGCTCGTCGATGGCGCGGCTGGCCTTGCCGACAATGACGCCCACGTCCTCCAAAACTTCCTTGCCGTCCTGCCGCAGGACATAGCTGTCCCCGTCAAAAAACACGGCATCGTTAAAGGAAATGAACACATATCCGTCGCCTTTGGTGACGGATATGTTTTCCGCAGCCCCCTGCTGGGCGACATAGGACTTTAAATCCTGATAAAGCTGCTCAATAGAGGCCATAATCTGCGCTTGTGTGATGCTGCTTTCCGACTGATCTCCATCTATCGGGGCGGCAGGGTCCGCAAGCTGCCCGTTGTTGCCGCTGTTCTCTGTAATATCCTGCACCGCATCGGGGTTAAAGCTTTGCACAAGCTGCACCCACTTCTGCTGGTCGATGGTGGACATGGAGTACAGCAGCACAAAAAAGCACAGCAGCAGTGTCACCATGTCGCCATAGGTGTCCATCCAGCTTGCGCCGCCCTCGCTCTTCCGCTTTTTCATATACCGCTCACCCCCTCGTGTTTTTCAAAATCATTCCTCGTTTTTCTTTTTGCTGCGGCTCTTCTTTTCGCCCTTTGAGCCGCCTTCTTCGCGCTTATTCTGGTCTACGAAGGTCAGCAGCTTTTCCCGCAGGGACTTTGGATTTTCGCCGGACTGGATCGACATGATGCCCTCTACAATAATCATCTTGCAAAGCACCTCCTCCTCGTCCCGCGTGCGCAGGTTGGAGGCAATGGGATTGAAAATCATATGGGCCAGGACGCAGCCGTACAGCGTGGTAATCAGGGCGGTTCCCATGTCCGAACCGATGCTGGAAGAACCGCCTTCGCCGGAGAGATTCATATTTTTCAGCATGTTGATCAGGCCCACCAGCGTGCCCACCATGCCGAAGGCGGGTGCCACGGAAGAACCGCGCTCATACATTCCCGCAACGCCGTCGTGGCGGGCGGACATGCACTCAATATCATTATTGAGAATGCCCCGCACCTTGTCGGCGTCGTTGGCGTCCACAATCAGCATAATGGCCTGCTTGAAAAACGGATCGTCCTGTGCGTTGGCCTTTTCCTCCAGCGCCAGAAGTCCGTTTTTCCGGGCCACCTGCGCAAGCTCCACCAGTTGGTCGATGTAATACATGGGATCAAACTTTTTGGTGTTCAGCATAATCCGGAAATGACGGGGCAAATTCTTCAGCATTTTCGGCGGAAAGCTGGCCACCACCACCGCAAACGTACAGCCGATGGTAATAAAAATGCTGGCCGGGTCCAGAAAGTTTTTAAGCTGCTGGATGCTTACGGCAAACATGCCGGCAGCATCGGTAGTAAACATCATGCCCGTGATCATAATGCCCATGGCCGCTACCGTGCCGATGATATAGGTTATATTCATTTGTCACTCTCACCCCTGCCGGGCAAAGGGCGCAAACGCGCCGCCCGATTTTTATAAGCGCCTGCCTGATCCCCGCGCACCAAAGACGCGCGGCTTCCGTGCGCACGGATCAGGCTGGCCCCGTGGAATCCCGGGAACGCCGTGTTCCTCTTCCTCAACGCTGACCGATTACTTTTACCGCACGGGAGATATCCTGCACCTTGGCGTTGTACTCCGCAATTTTCCGCACAATTTCCTCCGCCGTTTCCCGCACCAGATAGTAGCTGCGGTTCATCATCACGATCTTTGTCTCGGGGATCAGCTCGATGCACTCGATTTGCAGATGGTTCACCAAAAATCTGTCGCTATTCATCTTTGTCAAGACAATCATACGCTTCTCCTTCCAAACTCCGGCGTCCCCCGGACACGGGGTTTCCCCCGTGTCCGGCAGCCCGCCGATCGGTTCCATGAGGTTCAGTTTCCCGAAATTAACGCTTCATGTTCACCAGTTCCTCCAGCATGGAGTCGGTGACGGTAATAATACGCGTGTTGGCCTGATAGCCGCGCTGGGTAGTAATCATTTCAGCAATTTCGGTGGCAAGGTCGGTGCCGGAGGATTCCAGTCCGCCGTCCTGCAGCGTGGTTTTGCCAGCGCTGCCGATCTCGGGATCCTCGGCAACAGTGCTGTTATTGACCTTCACGCCATTTAAAGCGCCGCCGATGGAAACGGCAGTGCACTTTCCCGCGCCCTCGCCGGCCTTATAATAGCCATTGTCTATGCGGGTGACGCCGCTGGGGTTTGCCACGTTTGCCAACGCGATATAGCCGACCACCACGGGCGCGCCGCCGTCTTTCATATTGCCGGTAATTTTGCCGGTGGCCTTGTCAATGGCGATGCTGTCAAGGGAGGCGGGTGACAGTCCCTCCGCTGCGTCAGGATACACGTTCATGTTGCCGGACGTTTCGATTCCGGGATAGATCGCCGTACCGGCAGAAACCGTGCCTCCGGGATAGGTTGTGCTTGCCGCCATCGGCAAGCGGATGGGCACCAGCTGTCCGCTGGTCTTGAGATTGTCCGCATCGGAAATTACTCCCGCCGCATCGCCCCCGGAGGTGGTGACCCAGCCGTAAATCACCTGACCGCGGCCATCCACCAGATACCCCTGAGAGTCAAACTTGAAGTCGCCCACGCGGCTCAACTCCAGATTCTGGGCGTCCGTCTCCTCCAGCGTGTTGGCGGTTGTGCCCGCGCCGGGCTTTTGGCCTGTGAGGAAAAAGCCATCACCCATAATCATGCAGTGCATGGAATCACCGTCGGCATTAAAACTGGCGGTGCTCATGTCCATGGAAATGGAGCCGATACTCACGCCGTAACCCACCTGAGAGGGGTTGACGCCGCCCACCTGCGTTGTGCCGTTGGAGCCGGCGGAAAGTGTGGTGTAGATTGCTTCGCTGAAAAGAGTCTGTGCTTTCTTATAAGCCGGAGTGTTGATGTTGGCAATATTGTTGCCGATGACGCTGAGCTTGTTCATGTGGGCCTTCAGGCCCGCAATTGCGGAATACATTGCACCTGTCATGGAAAATAAACTCCTTTCGGTTGGCGCCGCCGGGGACTGGTCAATCGGACCTTCCCCAGAGCATCCTTCCGGTCCTGCTCTCTGTTTTACAGGATCACGGCGCCGTCAATGTTTGTAAAAATATTTTCTTTCATCTCCTCGGGAGACATGGCGGTGATTACCCGCCCGTTGGGAACGTTGATGATAAATGCCCGGGTGGTATCAAAGGCCAGAATGTTATTCGCGCCCTTGGCCTGTGCTTTTTCCACCGTGTCGCTCAGCCGGTCCATCAGCTGCTCGTCCACGGAAATGCCGCGCTGCTCCGCCCGCTCTCTGGCGTGCTTGGAAAACGCGACGGACTGATTCTCCCGCTGGCGCTGCAAAAGCTCCGCTCCGAAGGAGGTCTGCGCCGCCTTGGCGGCAGGTGTCTTCGCGGAAAATCCGCCGTTTTGCAGGGGAGATATCCTGTCAATCATTGCTCTCACTCCTTTGACGGTCTGATTGATGGAGGAATACCGTCCTCTCCGCCGTCAAGACGCAGAGTCGGTCTGCTCGGGTTCAGAGGTCGCGGCCTCGTCTTCTTTGTAATCAGGCAGGCGGCCCACTGCCATAATGCTGCTCATACTGTAACTTTTTCCGTCCACAAACACCACGGGGTTGCCGTTGTAAGTGCCTGTTCCGGAGACGGTGCCCACAAGCTCCTGCAGCTTTCCATCGGAGTCGTAGGTGCCGATGGTCACTTCCTTTCCCACAAGAGAGGCGGAATAGTTCAGCGTGACGGCATCCGTGATGTTGGTAATCGCCTGCACCATAGACATCTGCACCATCTGATTCAGCATATCGGTGGTGGACGCGGCGTTTTCCGGGTCCTGATTCTGGAACTGGGCAATCATCAGTTGCAAAAAGCCTTCCATTTGCAGGCTCATCGCGTCAGACTTGCTGCTTCCCGTGGAACCAATTTTGCCTACGTTTGCGATATCGCCGATAAAGTCGCTCATTGAGTCGCTCCTTTCTTTAAAAAATCCAAGTCGTTCAGCTCACCTGTCCGTCCAGCGTTATAAGGCCCAGCCGAAGCTGTTGAAGAAAATCCTCTCCGCTTTGGCGGCGTTGGTCCTGCTGGCGGCGGCTGTTCTCCTGCTGTTGGTCCTGCTGGCGGCCCTGCTGCTGATACTGCTGGGTTTCCTCCTGCCGCCGAACTTCCACCTGCACCGTGCTCTGGTTGTTGGTTTGAAGCAGGGCGCTCAGGCTGTCCGCATGGCGGCTCAGCATATCCGCCGCCTTTTCCGTGGTCGTGTGGAATACCACCTGTAATGCGCCGTCCTGCGTCCGGGTCAGGTCAATGGTCAGCGTACCAAGACTGTCGGGGTTCAGCCGGAGCTTTACTTGCTGTGTGCCGTCCTTCAGCGCCTTGCCCACCTGCTCTGTAAGCTGCTCGTCCAAATCGGTCCTTGTTGTGTCTGCCACCGGCTCGCCCACCTTTACGGGGACGGTATCCATCTCGCGGAACAAAGGCTGGGACGCCCCCGCGTCGGCATTTTCGGGCTGGAGAACCTCGGCGCCTTCAGAGCTGCGCATCAGGTCCGCGTATTCACTCTGCGCCTGCGCGCCGCCCGACTGTGCGCCCGTATTCTCCGAAGCCAGAATTTGCGTGGTTT
This sequence comes from Bacillota bacterium, assembly GCA_023402075.1. Lineage (GTDB taxonomy): Bacteria > Bacillota > Clostridia > Oscillospirales > Oscillospiraceae > Oscillibacter. The sequence goes on from JAEXCS010000035.1 coordinate 131,389, forward strand.
GGGAAGTCCCGGCTGCCTGAATGCTTTGGGCGCTTTGGGAAAGTCCCGCGTCCTGCGCCGTTTCCGGGTTTCGGACTGTGTAAAGCGCGGCAGTCTCCCGTCCGGTCGGGTTTTCCTGCTTTGCAGCAAGATTTCCCGCGTTCAAAAGCTCTGTCTGCACAGTGCCGTCTTTCATGGCAGTTTCCTCGCCAACCTGCAAACCCAGAGGCGCAACCGTCTGCGTCTGAATCTCCTCCGGCAAAAGCTCCGCTGTTTGCACCTGCGGTGCCTGAGCCTGCGACATCAGCACCGCCATGGCCGCCGTCACTTCCCGAAGGGTTTCGTCCTGCGACTGTTCTCCCTCGGCCTTTCCGGATTCGGGCTGCATGCCTGTGCTTGTCCGCCCCGCATCGGTGCGGTTTCGCAGCAGTTTTTCAAAGCTGGAGCTTCCGGTTCGGGTGGTTTGACCACTGTCGGCTGTGTCGGTTTTCTGCGTCCGGGTTTGCGCATAAACCTGCACCATTTGCAGCAATTCGTTTGTCATCGTCATTTTCTCACCTCCTTTCAATGAAATGGGGCGTGCGATTTATGATTAAAGTGATACGCTCCGCGCAATGCCGCTGCGGGCGCACACCAAATCATCGATAAACTGTTCCTCGCTTTTTTCCAGCTCTTTTGTATAGGCCAGCAGCTTTTTCTCCCGCAGCTTTTCCACAGAGGAAGCATCCTGCTTGGCGCTTACCAGCTCCCGGCGCTTAGCCTCTTCCTGCCTGCGGAGGATGTTCAGCTTCCCCAGCTCCCGGGCGCACACGGCCTCCTGCACCTCAAGTGCGGTTTCATAGGCCCGAACCTCCGCAATCAGCATGCCGCCGGCCTTTTTCTCCCGGTACTCCCGGTTGATTTTCGCGTATTTCTGCCGCGCGGTTTCAAGATCGGCTTCCTGCCGCCGGACTTCCGCTGTCAGTGCGCCCAGCTCCACCTGAATGGAATCCTGAACCTGCCGCCGGTAATCCAGCACGGTGTCCAGCGAAAAGCGAAACTTTTTCATGCCTCAAATTTCCTTTCGGCAATTAGCCATCATTGGAGAATGCGCTCCATCTCTGCCACGGTTTCCTCATAGGAAAACGCCTCGTCCACGCCCTGCTTTAAAAATGTGTCGATGGCGTCGATCTTGCCCAGCGCGTAGTCAAGCTTTGGGTTTGTCCCCGCCTTGTACGCACCGATGGACACCAGATCGGAGCTTTTTTCATAGACACTCATGATGTCCCGGACGCGGCCCGCCGTCCTGCGGTTTTCCATGGGTACAATGTCCGTCATCAGACGGGAAATGCTGGCGCCCACATCGATGGCGGGATAGTGGTTGGCGGCGGCCAGCCGCCGGGAGAGAACGATATGCCCGTCCAGAATGCCCCGGACGGTATCGGCAATTGGTTCGTTGGTGTCGTCACCCTCCACCAGAACGGTATAAACCCCGGTGATGGAACCGCGCTCGAAATTTCCGCTGCGCTCCAAAAGCTTTGGAAGTTCTGCATAGATGGAAGGGGTATATCCCCGGGCCACGGGCGGTTCGCCCACGGCAAGGCCGATTTCACGCTGGGCCATGGCAAATCGGGTGAGGGAATCCATCATCAGCAGCACATCATAGCCCTGATCCCGGAAGTATTCCGCGATACCGGTGGCCACGGAGGGGCATTTTTTGCGAAGCATGGCGGGCTGGTCGGAGGTGGCCACCACCAGAATGGAGCGGGCCATGCCCTCCTCCCCCAAGTCCTTGCGGACGAAATCCAAAACCTCCCGTCCGCGCTCGCCCACCAGTGCAATGACATTGATGTCGGCCTTTACGTTTCTTGCAATCATGCCCATCAGGGTGCTCTTACCCACGCCGGAACCGGCGAAGATACCGATACGCTGGCCCTTTCCAATGGTCAGCAGCCCGTCAATGGCTTTCACGCCGAACTCCATTCGCTCCGTAATGGCGGGGCGGGAGAGGGGATTGATGTATTTACCTTCCACGCAGTGGGAAGCTCCGGCCTCGAAGGCGGGGCCGCCGTCGATGGGCTGGCCCAGCGCGTTGATGATGCGTCCTCTGAGAAACGAACCCATAGGGAGGGTGAGCTGCTTTCCCGTGTTGCGGACAAAGTTGCCCGCAGAGATACCGCTCATGTCCGAGTAGGGCATCAGAAGGATGCGGTCGTTTTTAAAGCCCACCACCTCCGCCGTCACCTGATCGCCGGTGTCGCCGTTATAGATGCGGCAGATGTCGCCCACAGCCGCGTTTTTACCCGAAGCCTCGATGGACATGCCGACAATATTCTCGATCCTTCCCGTCAGGCTGAAGGTATCGGCGTTTTGAAGCTGCTGGATCATTTGACCAAACACGGCTGCTCCTTTTTCACCGGTCGCCCGGGCGTCTTCCGAAGTTTTGGGACGGGCCGTCGTCCGGCGAGATATTTTCAAGCATCGCCCGGATGTTGGCCATCTGCGTGGGCGCGCTGGCATCAATGATGGCATCCGGCGTTTCGATAATGCAGGTGCCGCCTTCTTCCTCCGCCACGGGGATGATGCGGATGTGGTCGGACAGGCCGGAAAGTGCCCGGGTCAGCCGGGGAGTAATCTGTGCAAGTCCTTTGGCATCACAGCCGGAAACATAGATGTGGACCCATTCCCGTTTTTTCATTTTCTCCGTCGCATCCTGAATCATCTTGGCGATGACGCCGCTGGAGCTTTTCAGGCTGATGCGCACCACCTTTTCCGCAACCGCCACCGCAAGATCCCGCATGTCTATTTTAGCGTCGTCCATCAGCTCGTCCTGCGCCAAGGCAATGTTTTCCAAAAAGGTCTGGAGCTGTTGCTCCAACTTGGCGGCCTGTGTCTCGCGCCGCTCCGCCAAGTCCTGCTCCGCCCCAGCCATGCCCTCGGCATAGCCTTCACGATAGCCCTCCTGACGGGCGTCCTCCCGGATTTTTTCCGCCATGGTTTGCGCTTCGGCCCGGGACGCGGTCTTGATTTGCTCCGCTTCCTCCTTCGCCGCCGCCACAATGGCCTCGGCCTGCACATTTGCAAATTGAATCCGCCCAGAAGCGGCAAGCGGCTCCTCGGTCTGCTCCGGCTCCCGGAAGTCCTCCTTTTTTTCGGAAGGCATATCGTCGGCCCGGGATGCGCCGTCTACAAACAGCTCGTCCAAAAAGCTCTCCCGCAAATCTTCCTCGGTGCTTCTCTGCGCCGCCGGCGGCGTTTCATCCAGAAGATTGTCCGGGAAAAGATAAGGCTCGGCCTTAGGTCTTATAAAGTTTTTCAGGACATTCCCGTTACGCAATGATGTCGTCCTTTCCGCCCTTGATGATGATAATTTCGTTCTGTTCCTCCAGCTTGCGGATGATATCCACGATGCGCTGCTGCGCCTCTTCCACGTCCTTCATGCGGACATTGGTTGTAATCTCCAAATCGTCCCGGATGTTCTGCGCCATGCGGGTGGACATATTGGAAAGCAGCTTGTTGGACACGTCGTCGGTGGCAGCTTTGAGGGAAAGCACAATATCCTTGGGGTCGCAGTCCCGCAGGAAGCGCTGGACCGAGCGGTCGTCCATACTGACCAAATCCTCGAATACGAACATCCGCTTGCGGATTTCGTCCGCCAGCTCCTGATTGTAGATAGACAGTCCGTCGAAAATGCTCTTCTCGCTGGACCGGTCGATATTGTTCATCATGTCGGCCACAAAGTCGACACCGCCCACCTTCACATGCTTGCTGCTGATAATGGTGGAGAACCGCCGTCCCATTTCCGCCTCGATAATCTTCATGGTGCTGGGAGAAGGGCTTTCCATTTTGGCCATATTCTCCACCACCTTGATCTGCTTGGCGGGGTCCAGCTGCTCCACCACGTTGGCGGACTTGCCGGGGCTGACGTAGGACAACACCAGCGCAATGGTCTGGGGCCGCTCATACTGCAAGGCAGAAAACAGGGATTTTGCATCCGCCTTGTCCAAAAATGCAAACTGCCGGTTCTTCATGGACTTTTCCACTTTTTCCAGAAGCTGGTTTGCCGTCTGCTCTCCAAACGCCTTTTCCAAAACGGTTCTGGCGTATTCCAGTCCGCCCTCGGTAATTGCCTTGTTGGTAAGGCACAGCTCGTAAAAATCGCCTAAGATATCCTCCGTCTGGCGGGAATCCAGATATCCCAGCTTCGCTACCTCCAGCGTCAGGGTTTCCACGTCGTCGGAGTCCATAAACTTGTAAATCTGGGACGCCTTGTCCGCGCCCAGCGAGACAATCACCGCCGCCGCCTTCTGCGGCCCGGTGAGGACGGGCAGCGGCTTTTCCTTCGCAGATTGCTGGGGCCGGGGCAGCTCGTCGCGATTTTCCCCGGCAAAGTTGGCCGCCGCCGACTGCGTCTTTTCAGCCGTGGCGTTTACGCCGCCCCGCGTCTTTCTGGAGTTACTCATCCTCTTCGCCCCCCCTCAGCCAGTTTTTCAGCATGTGCGCGGCCATTTCGGGATTCTCTTCCGCAAATTTGCGGATACTCTGGCGGAGCTGAATGCTCTTTTCCGTTTTAACGGTCATAATATCCGCGCCATTGAGAGGCACCTCAACCTCCGCCACCTGCGGCGAAGCGATTTGCGCAACCATGGGCGCAGCGGCAAGAGCCTTCCGCTTTTTGCGTCTGCCTCCCAAAATAGCCAGCAGGAGCAGAAGCAACAGCAGCAACGCGCCGCCGCCAACGGCGGCCGGAAGCACCCACGGGGGCAGGTTCAGCTCATTTCCTCCGGGGACAATGCCCCCGTTGGGATCGTAGAACGGGGCCAGCAAAATGGAGATTTTATCCGTCTGCTCGTTTTGCGCGATGCCCGCGGCATGGCCCACGTGGCTGATCAGCTCGGCCGGAGTCATGCTGCCGGAGACAGCGCTGTTAATACTGACGGACACCATCAAGTCGGCAACGACGCCCGCAATCCGCTCCGTCTGCTGCTTGTTGGTATCCACATTGTAATTGGTTTCACCCTGATTTTTGATGTAAGTTTCCTGACCGTCCACGCCGGTCTGGTTTTCAACATAGGTATTAATGTCTGCGTTGGTCTCATTTCCCGCAACGCCGCCGACAGTGTCCTCGCTTCCGCGAACAATCTCCTGATCGTAGACCTTGGAGCCGATAATCCCCTCTCCGCCGGTGGAACCGTCGCCCGCCCAATCAGGAAGGGTATATTTTGTGCTCTCACCCACGGTGTGGTCCACGTCCACGGTGCTGCTCACCGCCACGCGGACGTTGTCCGCCCCGTAAAACGGGGTAAGCGCCATCATGATCTGGGAGCGGACCTTGTTGTCCACCTGCTCCTCCAGACGGAGCTTCAGCTCGGACGCGTCCGTTGCCCCGGCTGTGCCGGCCGCGCCGGAATAGACGTTGCCCAGCGAGTCGGAAATAGCGATATTGTCAATTACAAGGCCCTTTACCGAGTGGGCCACCAGATAGCGGATGGCAGACGCCACCTTGTCAGGAAGCGCCCCGTTTCCCTGCATGGTCACAAAAACCGAGGCAGAGGCGTTTACCATATTGCTGCTGTCCAGCACATAGCGCCGGTCCTCGCCCTGCGTAATGTTCACCACCGCGGTTTTCACGCCGTCAAAGCGCCGGATCACGCCCGCCATTCGATCCTGCAAGTCCTGCAAATATGCCATTTGCCGGTCCGAATCCGTGGACATGGCGCCCACGCCCTGCCGATAGGTCTCATATGCAAAGCCAGAGGTGGGATAGCCTGCCAACAGCAAGTCCGCCTTTAACTGCTCCTCCTGTGCCTCGGGTACCAAAACCGTGTCTGTGCCCTGTATCTGAAAATCCGTTGCGCCGTTATCCCGCAAATAAGCGGAGATGGAGGTAACCTCCTCCGGGCTTAGGCCCGTAAATAAAACGGCGTAGGGCCGATGACTCATGGCAACGGCAAAAATAACGCCCGCCAAAATCACCGCGCCCAGCGCGCAGCCCAAAATTATTCGCGTTTTCTTACTCATTTTGACGAAAAACTCTTTCAGTTTTCCGCCAAAGCCCTTCAGCGTTTCCTGCAATTCGCCTTACCCCCACCTAAACTTTAAAAGCCGCCTGTTACAGGCTGATCCGATTCAGCTCGCCATAGGCGTCCAGCGCTTTGTTCCGCAGTTGAATCAGCAGCTCCACGGCGGCAGTGGCCTTCGTAGCGGCAATGGTCGCCTCCGCAGGATTATCCAGCTGACCCGTGGCCAGTAGATACTGCGCTTGCGACATCTCCTTGTCGGTGGATTTCACATTGTCAATGGCCGTTTTAAAAATATCTGCGAAAACCCCTCCGGCTTCCCCGGTTTTTCCCCCGTCTGTTTTCTGTGCACCGCCCAGCGCGGACAGGTCGGAAATCGGCCGGATCGTGGATTGAATCCCTGTAAATTCCGTGCTCATCTGTAAAGTCCCTCCTCTTCCGGCGTCTCAACCGCCGCCGGGCCGCCGCCTGTGTTTGGGCAGCGCGTTTTTTCTATTTTTATCTGCCGATCTCCAGTGCCTGATTAATTACGGTCTTCAGGGAGTTCAGCGCGGTGACCCCGGCAGAATACGCCTGTGTGGCAGCCATCGCATCCGTCACTTCTTTCACCAGCGTGACGTTGGGCAGCTCCACGTAGCCGTCCGCATTGGCGTCGGGATGGGTGGGGTCGTACATCAGCTTCAGGTCGGAAGGGTCCTCGGCGATCTCCGTCACCCGCACGCCCCCCGCTGTGTTGTACCCCGCGTTGGACGCCAAAGAGCTGCGGGCCATCACATTGCGAAAACTGTCCCGCCCGTCCTGCGCCTCAAGCACCACCATCTTGCGCCGATAAGCGCCGCCAGCCTCCGTGCGGGTGGTATTCATGTTGGTAATATTCTCCGACGCCACGTCCAGGCGAAGCTGCTGTGCCGTCAGCCCGGAGCCAATGATGTTCATAGAGCTTAAAAACGCCATGTCATTTCCTCCCCAAAAATCCTCCAGCGTGTCACTGGCCCTTGATGGCCGCACGCAGGATGCTCAAATTGCTGTTAATGGAGTTCATTGCGTAGCGAAGCTGATAAGTGTTCCGCGCCAGCTCCACGCCCTGCTCCGTCATGTTCACTCCGTTTCCATCCATGCGGGCGCTCTCGCTGCTTGCAGCGCGAACCGTGGGCCGAGCATTTTCCAGCACGCTGCGAAACGCCGCCGCCGGGGCCGATGCTCCCGAGGCGGATTTCAGGCTTTGTTTCAAAGAGTCCTCAAAGGTGACGTATTTCGTCTTATAGCCCGGCGTCTCCGCATTTGAAATATTATCCAAAATTGCAGTCTGCTTTGTCCACAGGAAACGCATGGAGCGTTCCATCATTAATTCCGAGTTGCTGGTTACATAGTCCATTCTTCTCGTCCCCTTTTGCCGGTGTCGCCGCGCCAACGGAAGACATTGTCCCTTTTTACCTTCCAAATCCTGCGCGCACCTGCTTTGTCAATGCCATATTATAAGGTGTTTTAGTATAAAAAGCAATGAAAATCTTCATATTTTGTCGAAAATTACATTTTTTACTCTAATTATACAAATATTTTGCGAGACTAAAGCAAATTCCCGCGATTTTTGCGAGATATAATACGGATTCTCGTTTGAATTTGTGTGTTTTTGGTTTTTACGGATTTTTTTAAGGGATTCTGCGATTTGACCAGGACAGTTTTAACCTCCTCCGAAGCGTTAAAATTTTATCTTAATGGTTTTATAAATTTAATTAATATGAAAATAAACTTTTATTTTGTAACCATTCGTTATATGCGTTTTTTATTTAATAATTTAACAATATATTGTATATATATTCATTTTAAATTTTATTTTGGCAAACTTTTACTTTGGTTTTTCCATTACCATTTCAAATAGTTAGTCATGTATTCACATTTAATACTTCTATCGCACCCTAAAATTTTCAGGCAAAGAGCTTTTCAATAAAACATCGATAAAGCAATTTTTTTGCGGTTTTTTGCTATGATGCCAGACGGACATGATGCAAAACGTTGCTTCACCGCAAAAAAATCTTGTGGCCGCGAGGCCCGGATGCTATACTGAATGCAGCATAAACTCCTCCCAGAGGGGAGAAGTTTAATTGGGAAAGGACGCTGCCGATATGAACATTTTTGCGGATTATCGTGCAAAGCTGCGCACACCGGAGGAGGCAGTCCGGGCGGTAAAGTCCGGCGATTGGATAGATTACACCACCAATGTCTGCTTCCCCGCGCTTTTGGACGCGGCACTGGCCAAGCGCCGCGATGAGCTGACGGATGTAAAAATTCGGGGGAATCTGATTTTTTCTCCCCTTCAGACCGTAGAGTCTGACCCTACCCGAGATCACTTTCTCTATAACTCGTGGCACTGCTCCGCCTATGAGCGGACACTCTGCGACCGCGGTCTTTGCAATTACATTCCCATGATTTTTCGTAACATGACCGCATATTACCGTCATTTTCTCACCGTGAACGTGGCCATGATGTGCGTGCCGCCCATGGATAAGCACGGTTACTTTAACCTTTCCTGCGCCGCAGGCGTGGCACGGAAAATCTTGGAGAAGGCGGACATAGTCATTCTGGAGGTAAACGAGCATCTGCCCCGCATTTTGGGCGGGTTTGACGAATCCATTCATATTTCCGAGGTAACTTTCGTGGTGGAGGGCGCGCACTCGCCCCTGCCTGAGTTTCCCGTTCCTAAGCCCACAGAGGAGGACTTAAAAATTGCGGAGCTGATTGTCCCTCAAATTCCATCGGGAGCAACACTTCAGCTTGGCATCGGAGGGATGCCGAACGTGGTTGGCTCTTTGCTGGCTCAGTCCGATTTAAAAGATTTGGGCATGCACACCGAGCTGTGTGGCGACGCGTATTACGAGCTGCATCGTGCCGGCAAGCTTACCAACGCTCGCTGCGCCATTCATCGCAACAAGGGCATGCTTGGCATTGTCTTCGGTTCTCAAGCCCTGTACGACTGGGTAGACCAAAACCCCGGCATCGCAGCGGCTCCTCTGGAATACGTTAACGCGCCGGAAACCATTGCCCGGATTGACGACATGATCTCCATTAATAGCTGCATTGCCGCAGACCTTTACGGGCAGGTGTGCGCGGAAAGCGCGGGACTTCGCCAAATCAGCGGCACCGGGGGCCAACTGGACTACCTCACCGGGGCGGCTATGTCCCGGGGCGGTAAGGCGTTTATCTGCATGACCTCTTCCTACGTAGACAAATCCGGCGTGCGGCATTCCCGCATTCTGCCGCATTTTGGCGGAGACATTATTACAGACCCCCGCAGTCAGGCCCATTTTATTGTCACAGAAAACGGCGCGGTAAACCTTGCCGGGCGCTCCACGTGGGAGCGGGCGGAGCTGCTGATTTCCATTGCCCACCCGGATTTTCAGGACACACTGATTTCTGCTGCTCAGAATCAGAAAATCTGGCGGCGATCCAACAAGTGAAGTTTAACGAAAAAGTTTCTGCCATTTTAACGGCGGGCCATTTTTATCCGTAATATATAATAAGGAGAGACGGCGCAATCAAACGCGCCGTCTCTTCTTTTACTTATCACAAAAGAGCCAAGCTTCCTCTCTACCTGCTTAAAACCTCATAACCGTTGGCATGCAGCTCCCGCTCGATGTCGTCCACATGTTGGGCATTTCGCGTTTCCAAAACCATAGACACGATGCACGCTCCCACGTCGGCATGCTTATCCTCCCGGGAATGGTTAATGCTGAGAATATTTGCCCCCGTGTCCGACACCACCTGAAGAAGCCCCAGAAGACTCCCCGGCTTATCCGCAATTTTGGCAGAAAACTCCGCCAGCCGTCCCGACTTGGACAGGCCTTTGGTGATAATGCGCGACAGCGTGGTGACATCTACATTCCCCCCGGAAACCAGACACACGGTCTTGCGGTCGGTTACCTCCACTTTTCCAAACATGACGGCGGCCACCGGGACAGCACCCGCTCCTTCGGCCACGGTCTTCTGGTCCTCCATCAGCGCCAGAATGGCAGTGGAAATTTCGTCGTCTTTTACGGTAACAATTTCATCCACATATTTCGTACACAGGGCAAACGTCATATCTCCCGGTTCCTTCACGGCAATCCCGTCCGCGATGGTGGAAACGTTGGGCAGCTTCAGCGGGCGACCCGCCCGCTGGGAGACGTACATCCCTGCCGCGCCGGCCGCCTGCACGCCCACCACCCGGCAGGACGGCTTCAGGCTTTTAATGGCGCAGGCCACGCCGGAGATTAACCCCCCGCCGCCGATAGGAACCACCACCTGTTCCACCTCGGGCAGTTGCTCCAAAATTTCAAGGCCGATCGTCCCCTGCCCCGCCATAACCATCTCATCATTGAAGGGATGGGCGAAGGTATAGCCCTTCTCATGCGTCAACCTTGCCGCCTCCGCGGCTGCGTCGTCATATACGCCGGGAACTAAAATCACTTCCGCGCCATAGTTTCTTGTGGCCTCCACCTTGCTGATGGGTGCACCGGCAGGCATACAAATAATTGATTTAATGCCCAACTTGGCGGCAGACAGCGCAATCCCCTGCGCGTGATTCCCCGCAGAGCAGGCAATCACGCCCCTCTTCGCCTCTTCCTCTGTTAGAGAGCGGATTTTGGTGTACGCACCCCTCAGCTTAAACGCGCCGGTAAGTTGGAGATTTTCAGACTTAATATATACGTTTTTTCCCAGTTTTTTGGCAGGATTCAAAGGCGTTACCCGCGCCACACCCCGCAGCGCGGCCTGCGCGTCCTGAATCATTTCCAGAGTCAGCATGGTCGTCCCCTCCTATAAATATAATGCTCTTGCGCGATAGATGCGAAATCCCATCCAGCATACAGACACACCACCCCGACCTTTGCACCGGCAGTCCGTCGGTAGGAACTGATATGTCGGCTTCTTTCCTGCGCCCTGAAAACTCTGTTTTTATGTTCCCTGCCAAAATTCCGTCCTTCTTGTGGCGACAAATTTTTTATTTTTGTCTTTACAACTGCAATTATACGGGTAGCAGCAAAAAATTGCAATGCACAGTATTTCCAAAGGTTGCAACCGCGGGTTGACATCCCTCGGAATTTTTCTCCGCTCAAAAACACAGACAGAGCCGCGGTATAAACCGCGGCTCTGTCTGTATGTACCGCCTCGCCAAATTTCTTTGGAGCAAGCGAAAGCATCTTAAAACTTACTGTCTGGCGTTGAGGGGCATGGCTGCCGCTCTGCGGCGGCCATACCAGAGGATCACAGCCGCATAAGCAATTGCTGCCACGCCGCCAATGACATAGGCCCCACCCCAGGGAATATTAAGACCAATCTTGGCGTTCATGATAAACGTAATCGTCACAAAGGTATAGAATGCGCCGGGAATCAGGGGCACCCATACATATTTGGACTTGCCGTTTTCAAACATCCAAATGGAAATTGCCAAGAACGCAAACAGGGACAGCGTCTGGTTGGTCCATGCAAAGTAACGCCACAGAATGCTGAAGCCAGCGGGATTCATCTTGGCGAACACCAGAATCACAGCCACCACCACGTAAATAATGGCAGACAGGGACAGACGCTTGCCGTTGCTGCTCTGGTCGATATGGAAGGACTCCGCAATGCTCAGGCGCAGGGCACGAAGGGCCGTGTCGCCGGAGGTAATAGGCAGAACAATGATACCGATCAGTGCAATCAGACCGCCCGCATTACCCAGAAGGCTCTTGCAGACAATGCCGATGGTGCCGGTAGCCAGAGAGGGATTGGCCTCCTGCAGGCCCAGATTGTAAACGCCCATGGCGCCCGCAGCCCAGATCATGGCGATAAAGCCTTCCAGAACCATCATACGATAGAAGGTGGTGTGGCCCTGCTTCTCGCTCTTCATGGTACGGGAGATAATGGCAGTCTGCGTAGAATGGAAGCCAGAGAGAATGCCGCAGGCCACGGTAATAAAGAAAATGGGGATAAAGTGATTTCCGCCGAAATAGTCACCGTACTTAACCAGACCGCCGTTCCAGTTGTCCCATACATTCAGCAGAGGATAACCCTTCACCAGCAAGCCGATAAACACGCCCACGGCGGAAAAGAGCAGAATCGCACCGAAAACGGGATAAATTCTGCCGATGATCTTATCAATAGGGAAAACGGTGGCAATCAGGTAATACACAAAAATAACACCGTAAATCACCCATGTGGAAACAGCAGTGGGTGCGCCGGAAAAGCCGAAAACCTGCGTGGCAGCGATGTCACCGGGGGTGTAAATAAACACAGCGCCCACCAGCAACAGCAGCACGCACAAAATCACCTGATAAATTGCGTAGACACCCTTATTGCTGTATCTGCGCACCATTTCGGGCATCTGGGTGCCGCCGTCGCGCAGGCAGATCATACCCGAAAAATAATCGTGCATAGCGCCGCCGATGACGTTGCCAATGGGAATCGTCAGAAAAGCGATGGGCCCGAACAAAATACCCTGAATAGGCCCGATAATAGGGCCGGTTCCGGCAATGTTCAACAGGTTGATCAGGCTGTTCTTCCATTCCTTCATAGGAACATAGTCAACGCCGTCCTGCTTGGAAAAGGCCGGTGTCTCCCGGTCGTCTGGCCCGAAAATTTTCTCGCAGAAGGTGCCATAAATCGCTCCTCCGCCCAGAAGAATTACGAGGCCAATGAAAAAGGTTGCCATAGATACACACACTCCTTTGTTTCTGCCGCTCCCACACGGCTCTTATCAGACCCTGTTAGGGTCCTTGTTAAGATAATATCAGATTTTATCCCCAAAAAGCGTTCAGAATTTGTTAAGAATTATTTCGATGTTATCAAAAAATAAGTAAAATTCGTTAAGATTTCGTTAATTAATTTTCATTCGTACTAATTGCCCGTAAATCGGTATGTTTTTAAAATCAAACAGGCATCCAATATTTCGCTGTGTAAAAGCGGGAAACGGCTTTTATCCCCGTTCCCCGCTTTTCTTAAAAGTATGTCTGTCCCTGTCCAAAAGCCGCCGTGTAACGCTCAATTCCCCTCGGCAAGGCGGTAACCCACGCCTACCTCTGTGAAAAAGTACTCCGGCTCTGCCGGGTTTTTTTCCACCTTCCGGCGAATGTTGGCCATATTGACCCGCAGAATCTGGTTGTCGTCTCCCGCGCGGGGGCCCCACAGCTCTTTAATAATAAAATCGTAGGTAAGCACCTTGCCTGCATATTTTCCAAGCAATGCCACAATCCGGAACTCACTAAGCGTCAGCTTCGCGTTTTCACCATCCACCAGCACCTGATGCTTGTTATAGTCAATGGTCAGGCGGCCCACGGTATAGGTGCCCTCTCGGGCCACTCCATCGTTGGCGGAGGTGGTGCGGGTGTGACGAATGGCAGCCCGGACCCGTGCCAGCAGCTCGGCGGTACCAAAAGGCTTTGTCAGATAGTCGTCCGCCCCCAAATCCAGCGCCGCCACCTTGTCCTGCTCGTGATCCCGGGCGGAAACCACCACCACCGGCAGGCTGGACCAGGAGCGCAGGCTCCGCAAAATCTCCAGCCCGTCCATGTCCGGCAACCCCAAATCCAAAATCACCAGATCGGGGCAGTGGGATGAAATCATGGACAAAGCCTCCGTCCCCGTTCGGGCCTGCACAGACTCGTAGCCATTGTTGTCCAGTATGGCGGAGATAAAACGGGAGATGCTTTTCTCATCCTCCACCACCAATATTTTTTCCCGGATATTCACTGTTCTTCCTCCTCTGTCAGGGGCAGCCAAAATAAAAATTCCGCACCGCCGCCCGCGATATTCCGCGCCTCCATACGTCCCCTATGCGCTCCCACAATGGTGAGGCACACCATCAGTCCCAGCCCCATATCCCGCTTTCCATCGCCGGAGGGCGTTTCACCGCGCTTAAGCGTTCCATCAAACAGGCGGGGCATCTGCTCCTTGGGAATTCCCCGTCCGTTATCCTGAACAGAAAATTTAGCCATCCCTCCATCCCGAATCACGGCCAGAGATACCCGGGTTGTTGACTCGCCGTGGCGCACAGCGTTTTCCAGCAGATTTGCCAGCACCTGCGTGATCAAAATGCCATCCATCGGCACAAGCAGCAGCTCGTGGGGCGCCTCCACGGTGATGTGCACATTGGGAAACCGCTTGCGGAATTTCCGCGCCGTCTCTCCCAAAATTTCTTCCGCCGCTTCGTTTTTTTTGACAATGCGCGCCTGTCCGTTGTCCCCGATCCGCGTGATGGACAATAGGTTCTCCACCACCCGGATAAGCCACTGTGCTTCTTCCCGCACATCCCGCAGTAATTCTCCCTGTTCCTCGGCTGAAATCGAAGGATTTTCCAAAATAGCGGAGGTAGCCCCCGCGATAGAGGTCAGCGGTGTGCGAATATCGTGGGCCACAGAGCGGAGCAGGTTTGCACGCATTTTTTCCGTCTCGTTTTCCGTGTGGAGCTTCTCCTGCTGTTTAATCTGCGTGGTCAGGGCACTGGTGACAATAGAAATCATGAGGAGTGTCAAAAAGGTCAGCGGGTAGCCCGAAAGGGTAAAATCAATCGCGCCAAACGGATAGGTAAACATATAGTTTACGGAGACGACCCCCACCACGGCGGCCAGCAGTCCAAAGAGGTATCCGTCGGTCAGACGGGAAATCAGGAGCACCGCCAGCACAAAAACAGGAGCGGCAAACCCCTCGCTGGTATTGGCATGCAGCAATATCATGCAGGCCGTCCACGCGCAGAGCAGGATGACTGTACAGATCAGCAGGTCTTTCCGCCGAAACGGAAAAAGATTCCCTAAAGTAAATTTTTGATTGTTCAAGTCCCCACTCCCGTCTTTTTTTGTAGAAACAGCGCAAAACATGTATTTTACAAACGTATCATAACCGCTTTGCGTTTATTATACCATAGTTCCCGCCAAGTTTCCGCTAATATTTGTCCGGGATGCATTCTCGGAAAACCTGCCGCGAATTTGCCAATAGAAGGGGCGCCCGCGGAAAGCTTTCCACGGGCGCCCCTGTCTTCATTCTCAATAGCCCAGAATCAGGCCCTTTTCCATGGCGTAAAAGCTGGTCAGCCCTCGGCAGGCCATAATATCAACACTTTTTACCGGCAGATCCCGCAAAATCTGCTCCTTCAGCTTGACAGCTCCCGGAAGATTCTGGCAGTGGGTAATAATCACCTCGGCCCCGGTGCAGTCCTTGCTGGAGGCCATCTGCTTTGTAATGGCCTGATAGGTCTTCGTTTCACCGCGGGCCTTATCCGCCACATGGATAGACCCCTGCGGCGTGGTATCCGCAATCACATGAATCCCCAGAGAATGGAGCAGATTTCCCACCAGCGGCCGCATGCGGCCATTCTTAATCAGGTTATCAAAATTCTCCAGAGTAAACACGGTACGCAGGGCCGCCTGATAAATGCGAAGCTCCGCGCAGATTTTTTCAAAATCCGGATTCACAGCTTCCTCAATCAGGGCTTTTGCCCGCCGCGCCAGCAAAGCCATGCACCCGGAGGTACTCTTGGAGTCAATCACACAGACCTTCTTCTCCGGATGTTCCTCCAGCGCCAGCTCCCGGCCCGTGGTGGCGGCAGCCAGCGTCCCGGAAAGGTTTGTGGAAATGGTAAAGCAGATAGAGCAGTCCGCCGAGGAAAATGCTTGGGCAAACGCGTAGGGCGAGGGACAGGCGGTGGAGGACGCGCCTTTCTCCTCCCGCATCGCCTCTAAAAGCTGGGGAACGCGAATGTGCTCGTCATCCAAAAACTCCCGATCCCCCACCAAAATTCGAAGCGGCACGGAAATAAAACGGACAAAGCCGTCTCCCCACTTCTGGTCTGCCATGTCGGCACTGCTGTCGCACACAATATTCCAGGCCATAAATACTCCTTTGAAGGCTCCCGGCAAACGGTTATTTGTCCGGCGCTTTCGCATAATATGATTTTCAATACTACATTACATCATTTGTCTTGAATTGTCAATCAAAACCTGAAATTGGCGCACCGACTTTGGCAATTTGCATGGTTCCCTGCTCAATTTTCTGCAAGGAGTCTTTTCTTCCGCCGGCCGGCGCGTCTTCCGAAGACGGGACAAAGCGCACCCCCGCCCCGCCGGGTTTATTATGTGTCTTATCCGTCGTCTTTAGGCAGCAGCAGATTCAGCACCACCGCCATAATGGTGGCGATGACCACCGGGGACTTCCCGAAAATCATTGTCACCGCCTCGGGAAACTGGCTCAGGGCAGCGGACGCCTGAGAAATACCCACGCCCAAGGCGGCGGAAAGGCCGACAATCGTAGTATTGCGGGCAGTAAGGTCCTGCGATGCGATCAGCTTCATACCCGTCATGGCGATGGTGGAAAACACCGTCACCGTGGCACCGCCCAGCACGCACTGGGGAATCGTGGTCAAAACCGCGGCAAACTTGGGGCAAAGTCCCGCCAGCAGCAGAAATCCCCCCGCAATGGCAAACACCGTCCGGTTTACAACCTTGTTGGTACTGACAATTCCCACGTTTTGAGAATACGTTGCCGTGGGAAGTCCACCAAACAGCGCCGTTAAAATATTGGTCGCGCCATAGGCGATGACGCCGCCCTTCAGTTCTCTGTCCGTAGGCTCCCGATCCATCCCGCCGATGGTGGTTGCAGTAAAATCACCGATGGCCTGAATGGAGTTAATGGCAAACAGCAGCCCAATGGCAATGCAGGACGCGGGGTCAAACTTTATTCCAAAGTGCAGCAATCTGGGCAGGGAAAACCACGCCGCATCCGCCACATCGGAAAAATCCACCATATGAAAGGGAATGGAAATTACATACCCCGCCAGCATGCCCAGCAGAATGGAGGCCAGCTTGCCGATGCCCCTGCCATGGTGGTTCAGCAGCATCACAGCCACCAGCGTCAGCACCGCCACCAGCCAGTTTTCCCAGGAGCCGTAAATCAGCGTCTCGGGCAGGCCCTTGGCGGCAATCGTCTCTGCCGTGTTGCCCGCGCCGCCCGCCATATAGTTGATGGCAGTGGGATAGAGGGACAAGCCGATGGTAAATACCACTGTCCCGGTAATCACCGGCGGGAACAGGCGGCGGATGTGCCGCATGCCAAAGCCCACCAGCATGGCCACCACGCCGCCCACCAGCATGGCCCCCGCGATAGCGGCCACACCGCCGCCATCGCCGGCAATGGCCTGCATACTCGGCACATACGCAAAGCTGACGCCCAGAATCACCGGCAGGCCGGAGCCAAACCGCCCGCCGATGGGATAGAGCTGAAAAAAGGTGGACACGGCGGACATTACCAGCGACGCCTGAATCAGCAGCACGCCGTCCGCCTGATTCAAGCCCGCCACCCCCGCCACAATAATGGCAGGGGTTACGCAGCCCACAATCATGGCCACCAGATGCTGCAGCGCCAAAGACACTGCCGCCCCCGCCGGTACGGGGCCGCGAAGCTGAAACAGCGCCTCCCGGCTTGGGGTTCTTTTCTCCATCACAGCCGCTCCTTTCGGAAGCTGCCGGAACCCGTTTTCCGCCAGCTCCACCACATTTTTCAATTTTACGGCATCCGCCGTACCATCCTGTTTTCCGGTATTGCTTTGAAATGCCGCCCGCATTCTGCACAGCGCAAGGCCCGCGCCCGCGTTCCGTATTGCGGCAAACCCCCGCGCAGACGGATTGGTCCGCAGCACAGCACACGAAACAGCTCAACTGTGCGCATCTTCTGAAACCGGGATATACAAGCAGTCTGCGCTAAACACTGTGCATATCATACCATATTTTCTAAAAAATGCAAATATTTTTAGGCATCCTAAAAAATATTTTAAAACCTGACGATCTATTCCCTTTTTAGTCGAACTCCGCTTTTTCTTAATGCCAAGCAAAATGCCCAGCGACACAATCAACGTCGATTCGGCAAATAAGGTGTTTCTCAACCAAATCGACAGTGGGGTTTTGGGCCTGCCTCCCAGCAGTTTTGCCAAAAAAATGCTTGACGAATCAGGGAAAACGGGTTATGATGTCGTCGGTTACAATCTGTAACCCTCCTGTAACTTTTTTGTTTTGCTTTTTAATTTTGACTGTGAGGTCTTCATGAGTAAACATTCCGCAAAATCCCACAATCACAGCGCCCGACGGGCCGCATCGTCTCAGGCCGGTTCCCGCCGTCAGGCGGCGGAGGAACCGCAGGCCGCGCCGGTACTCCGGCGGGTGAGCGATTCGGCGGCGCAGGCAGAACCCGTCCCCGCCGGGGCGGCGCCGGAAGACGCACCGGTTCAGACGGAAGTACGAACAGCTTCTGGCAGCCGGTCCGCAGGGCAGAGACGTTCCTCAGCGCCCATGGTGGCGGCAGTGGCCGCCGCTCCAACGGCACGGACACCCCGGCGGCAGGAGGCGGCACAGGAAAAGTCCCTTCCGGCACTGCTTTGGGACTTGATTTCGGAGAAAAAAACCGCTTTCCTCAGAAGCGTCCGCCGGTTCCGCCGGCGGGCACGGCATCTGGTGCGGGAGGAACAGGCCCGCCAGTTTCCGGAGTCCGATCTGGCGGCAGTGCAGCTTCTGCTGTTCGCCCGGAACATGGCTCCCCTGCTGACCACCCGGTTCACCGAGCATAAAAAAGGCCAGCGCCAGCTTCTGGCAGGGCGCTTCGACCCCATCCGGTCCTTATTTACCCGGCTGTTCGGGCGAAAAAAAATTCGGCCTTTGCCTTTTTTGGTGGTTACCGGCGCGGCGGCGCTGGTCTTTGTCTTTTTTACTCTCTACACTGTGGGAACCACGGTGATTTACAACGGCGAACAGATCTGCGCGGTGAAGTCCGCTTCCGACGCCAACCTCGCCAAAACGCAGTTGGAGCAGGTCACCTCGCGGGCCATCGGTTCCAGCTATGCCATTGACGAAAGCCTGCTTCAATACGCCTCTTCCCTGCTGCCCCGGTCTGAGGTGGTGGACTCTGAGGAGCTGGAAGAGGGCCTTTCCGAAGAAATCGGCCTTGTGACCTATGGCTACTCTTTATACGTGGACGGAGAGCTGATTGGCGCAACCCCCTATGAGGGCGCTTTGGACGAGCTTTTAAAGCAGCTTAAAGACGGCATCAGCGACGAAAACACCATTTCCTGCGAATTTGAAGAAGCGGTGGAAATCAAGCCCGGCTACGTGCCCACCGACAGCATTATGAACCTTGGGTATCTGGCGGAAACGCTGTACAGCACCAAAACCGCCGAGGTGACCTACGAGGTCAAAAGCGGGGACACCTGGTCCCAGATTGCCAACAGCCGCGGGCTTACCTCCACCGAGCTGCTGGCGCTGAACCCCGGCTACGACATCAACCGCCTGTCCATCGGCGAGGTGCTGACCCTATCCGCCTCCGTTCCCTATCTCACCATGACCGTGGTGGAGCAGGAGCGATATATGGA
The DNA here is from genome assembly GCA_023402075.1 of Bacillota bacterium. Classification (GTDB taxonomy): domain Bacteria; phylum Bacillota; class Clostridia; order Oscillospirales; family Oscillospiraceae; genus Oscillibacter. The sequence goes on from JAEXCS010000035.1 coordinate 150,724, forward strand.
CGCCATCCCCTTTGAGGTGGAGTATACCGACAGCGCCGACCTTTACAAGGGCGACTACAAGGTCACCTCCCCGGGCGAAAACGGCTCTGCCGACGTAGTGGCCAACGTCACCTATGTCAACGGCGAGGAAATGGAGCGGATGGTTCTCTCCTCCGTTACCCTGAAAAACCCTGTCACAGAGCAGCGGCTTCAGGGTACAAAGGACCGGCCCACATGGCTGCCCACCGGCTCCTTCCGCTGGCCCTGCTCTGGAAATATCACCTCCCGCTTCGGCTATCGGAATCTGAGTTACAGCTATGCCTCCACAAACCACAAGGGCATTGACATTGCCAACCGGCGGGGCACCGCCATCTATGCCGCCGACGGCGGCACGGTGAGCTACGCCGGCTGGATGAGCGGCTATGGCTATCTGGTGCAGATTAACCATGGCAACGGCTACGTGACCTATTACGGCCACAACTCCAGTTTGGTTGTTTCCGTCGGCCAGCACGTATACAAGGGCCAGCAGATCGCCCGCATGGGCTCTACCGGAAACTCCACCGGAAACCACTGCCACTTTGAGGTCCGTTATAACGGCGTGGCCCGCAATCCCTTGAATTATCTGCCATAAAAAAGCATCCGGCGCGTCAAAAGACGCGCCGGACTTTTTTGTCGGCTCACCTCATAATCAGGCGTTTCTTAGTCACGGAAAATTTACTTTTCAAATTTGGCAGGACGTGTTATACTAACTCAAAGAGAGGGTTTCTCTCTTTTCACCACACGAAAGGAGCGATATCCATGAAATGTACGTTTGCGTTTAAGAAGGTTACCCTGAGCAGTTCCATTAAGGACTATACTGAGAAAAAGTTGGCCAAGCTGGACCGGTATTTCCAGGAAGAAGCCGCCGCGTTTGTAACATTTTCCGTGGAAAAGGAACACCTTTGCACCGTGGAGATTACGATTCGCGGAGGGAATACTCTTTTCCGCGCCCAGAAGCAGGAGACGGACGGCGATATGCGCAGCGCCATCGACGCCGCCGCCAACTATATCGAGCGTCAGATTCTCAAGAACAAGACCCGTCTTTCCAAGCGCCTTCGGAACGAGGGCTTTTCTCCCGACATACCGGACGAGTTTGATGTTTCCGAGGAGAAGGAATTCAACATTGTCCGCACCAAGCGCTTTTCCGTCAAACCCATGAGTCCCGAGGAGGCCATTTTGCAGATGAACCTGCTGGATCACTCCTTCTTCGTTTTCCGCACCGAGGAGGACGATTCCCTGTCTATCGTATACAAGCGCAAAAACGGGGGCTACGGCATGATTGAAACCGGCGAGGAGTAAAAGTACCGCAATTTGTAAAATTTTTAATTTTCAACCGGGCCGGATAACGGCCCGGTTGCTTTTTTTTAATTTTCGGTATACACTGAGTAGGTAATTTACATTATTTTTTAAGTTTTTTGCCCCGCAGGGGTTGATAGAAAGGTTTCATAACGTTAATGAAAATGATTTTTTTAGTGGACGGCGACAACAACATCGGGACGGGCCTTCAGGGTGCGGACCAGTTGAAAGCCGAGGACTCTATTCTGATTTTTTATCAGAAAACCGGTCTTGCCCTGAGTAAAATTAAGGAGCTTTGCAAAGGCAGCAAGGCCAGCATTCAATATCTGGAAAGCGTGAAAGGCGGAAAAAACTCCATTGACTTCCAGATTATTACGGAGCTGGGCGTGCTAGTCGGCCGGGGCGAGGCCGACTGCGCTTACGTCATTAGTCAGGACAAAGGGTACGAGGCCGCTATGAGCGCCCTGCGTATGCGGTATGCCGGTGCGTTTAGAGAAGTGGCGCTGCGCCCCTCCATCGCGGCATGCCTAAAGGCGTTTTATCTCCTGCGGGCCACCAGCGCCGAGGAGCTACGCACCTCCTTGCAGCAGGAGTTTGGGGACGTTCAGGGCCTCGCTGCTTTTGACCATTTGCAGGGGCTGTTTCAGCCAGCCAAGCCTGCCCCAGAGGAAAAACCCGCAACGAAAGCGGCAGCGGTTTCCGGCCCCGAGGACAAGCTTTTGGCGGCTGTATCCGGAGAAAAAGCCGTGAAGAAGAGCCGAAACGGACGGCGGCGCTCCGCCAAGAGCGCGGATGCCAAGTCCGCTGAGGTAAAGTCCGGCGAGGTGAAACAAACCGGCGCACCCCCCACCGCGGTGAGTCAGGAAAAGCCCGCGATTCAGCCCGCTGTAAAACCCGCGGGTGTAAATCCTGTCGGGACAAGCCCGGAAAAATCTGCGGCGCAGCCCTCCTCCAAAGCCACCGCACCCGCCCCCGCTTCCGCTTCCGCTGCGCCGACACCCAAGCCTGCCGCACCTGAGTTGGCGGAGAAATCCGCCGCAAAGCCGGTCCGCACCGTTTATCGGGGTGGACGACGCAAAAAAAAGCCCGCCGTGGAAAAACCGGCGGGAGATGCATAAATCCGGGGGATGGAGCTGCGCTCCATCCCCCGGCTGCTTTTTAGCGGTGATCCTCCGCATACATGTGGGCCATCAGGTCCAGCAGCTTGCTGGAATAGCCCCATTCGTTGTCGTACCAGGCAATGAGCTTAACGAAATTATCGTCCAGCATAATGCCTGCCGTCTCGTCAAAGATGCAGGTTTCGGAAAATCCGGTCAGATCAGAGGAAACCACCTGATCGGCGGTATAGCAGATAATCCCCTTCATGCTGTTGCGGGAGGCGTTTTCAATCGCCACGCACACATCGTGATAACTGGCAGGCTGCTTCAGCCGCGCAGTCAGATCCACCACAGACACATCGTTGGTGGGCACACGGAAGCTCATGCCCGTCATTTTCCCCTTCAGCTCCGGAATGACCAGACCCACGGCCTTGGCGGCGCCGGTGGAGGAAGGAATGATATTGCCAATCACGCTGCGCCCAGTTCTCCAGTCCCGGCCCGCCCGGGAGTCCACCGCCTTCTGCTTGGCCGTGGCGGCGTGGATGGTACTCATCAGCGCCTGCTCAATGCCAAAGGTATCGTTGATGACCTTGGTCATAGGGGCAAGACAGTTGGTGGTGCAGGAGGCATTGGATACCACATTCACGTCGGTAACATAGCTCTTGTGGTTCACGCCCATGACAAAGGTCGGCGTAATGTCGTCTTTCGGCGGCGCGCTGAGGATCACCTTTTTTGCCCCACCCTTAAAGTGGGCGGATGCCTTTTCAGTGGAGTTGTACACACCGGTGGACTCGATAATGTACTCCGCGCCGCAGTCGTCCCACGGAATGAGACTGGCATCGCTTTCGGAATAAACCCGAATTTTTTTGCCGTTGATAATCAGGTGTCTGTCGTCATGCTCCACCGCCCCGTGATAGGTACGGAACACAGAGTCGTATTTTACCTGATAGACCATGTAATCCAAATCCGCGTTTCGCAGATTGATTCCGCAAAGCTGATAGCTGCTGCAGCCCCGCTCCAGCATAATCCGCAGCGCTACCCGCCCGATGCGCCCGAATCCGTTAATTCCAACTTTAATCGCCATGTTCCTTACCGTCCGATCTCATATTTTTTCGCAGCGCTGCCCCCGCGCCGTTGTGGTGCATGCTTTTAAAATCCGGCAAGCCCCTCTCGAATCTGCCGGCGCAAATGCAAAGCCCCCGTGCCATTTGTCCCAAGCGGCGACGATGGCTCTTTATTGCTATTATAGCATGCTTTTAGGAAATGTGAACCTCTCTATACGCAAAATTACGTAGGAGTTTTCCAGCGTTTCCTTGGCAGTTTTTACAAGATTATTTTCATGCTCTCCACTCGAAATTTGTCAAACGCGCACGAATGAACAAAATTTTCAATAAAAAAAGGGAAAGCTCTTGTTTTTGAGGGCTTTTTTTGATATTCTGAGGAAATACAGAAAGGAAATGCCACCGTATCGTAAAACCCAGAGTTTTCCGGGTTTACAGTCCGGCTGTCTGCAAACCCTATGTTTTATAAAAGCAGGTGCCGAAAGGAGGAACGCTGTGGAGAATTACGAGTGTGAAGAAGCACATCTGTTAGCCAGTCTCTTCCCCTCCATTGCCACGCAGATGCGCGGCATGCTCAGCGGTCTTTACCTCGCGGCCACGGCGCTGGCCCCTGCGGAAGCTCGGGAGCAGGACCCGGAGCTGGATCGACGAGCAGCCCGGCTGGACCAGCAATATTATCAGATGCTGCGGCTGGTAAACTGCCTGACCGCCGCCGCCCGGCTGGACGGGCACGCCCCCTTATCCATGCAGGATTGTGATTTGGCAGGCCTGATTCGGGATGTCTGCGACGAGGCGGAGGGTTTGGCGCGCCTGATGAATCTGGAGTTGACATTTGACTGCGCACTTCCTCAGTTAATCTGCGCGGCGGATCCGGAGTCCATCCGACAGCTGTTGTTTCAGCTTTTGTCCAACGCCTTTAAATTCACCCCTGCGGGCGGCTCGGTAACGGTGCGGCTGCGCCGCACCGACAGCCACGCATTGCTGGATGTGGAGGATACGGGCTGCGGTATCAACGACCTTCATATGAAGGCCCTTTTCGACCACTATTCCCGTCGGGATCCCAGGGACCCGCCGCCTCACGGTCTTGGTCTGGGTCTGCCCCTGTGCCTTCGGATTGTGGAGGACCACGGCGGGAGAATGGCGGCAGAGTCACGGCTTGGCACCGGGTCGCGGTTCACGGCCCGGATCCCCATCCGACGCGCAAGCCGCAGCGACTTGTCCGACGCGCGGTTTGACTACACCGGCGGTTTCAACCAGGCCCTTTTGGGACTGGCGGACGCCCTGCCCACAGAGGCGTTTGTCATTCGCAACCGCTGACGAAGCTTTGTCTATTGGCGCAAAAGGGGACCATTCCGGTCCCCTTTTGCACGTTTGCGGCCCGGCGTATGGGCCGAAGGAGGATATATTTATATGGGTCAGAGTGTTTTTCTCGGGATGAGCGGCGGAGTGGACAGCTCCGTGTCGGCCCTGCTGCTGCGGCAGGCGGGATATGACGTGTCCGGCGTAAACCTGCGCCTGTTTCACAACGAGGATTTGGGAGAATGCCGGGAAAAAACCTGCTGCTCCCTGGCAGACGCAGAGGACGCCCGGGCCGTGGCTTCGCGGCTGAGCATCCCCTTTTATGTGTTTGATTTTTCGCAGGTATTCCGCAACACAGTTATTGCCGATTTCATTTCGGAATACGAGGCGGGGCGAACGCCCAATCCCTGCGCGGAGTGCAACCGTTCCGTAAAGTTTGGAGCGCTGCTGCAACGGGCACTGGCGCTCCACGGTGAGTTTATTGCCACCGGGCATTACGCCCGGGTGGAGCAGGATGAGACAACGGGCCGCTGGCTTTTAAAGCGGGGCGTGGACCGGAGCAAGGACCAAAGCTATTTTCTTTACATGTTGACACAGGAACAGTTAAGTCACACGTTGTTTCCGCTGGGGGGACTGCACAAGACGGAGGTCCGGGAGATTGCGGAGCAAAACGGACTGGTAAACGCCAAAAAGCGGGACAGTCAGGACATCTGCTTTGCTCCGGACGGAGATTACGTCTCCTTTATCCAACGATCCACCGGCCATCCTTCCCCCACTGGCGACTTTGTGGATCAGGAGGGGAAGCTGTTGGGCCGCCATAAGGGCTTTGTCCGCTATACCCGTGGGCAGCACAAGGGGCTGGGGCTGTCTATCGAACCGCCCCTGTATGTACTGGACAAGGACCCCGCCACCGGCACCATTCGTCTGGGGCCGGATTCGGCCCTATGGACCCGGGTGCTGACGGCGGAGAACATGAACTGGATATCTGTCCCCGCGCTCACTAGGCCCCTGCGTGTCACCGCTAAAACCCGATACAGCCAGCGCGAGTCTGCCGCCACGGCCGAAGCACTGGAGAACGGCGGCTTACATCTCACCTTTGACGAACCCCAGCGCGCCGTTACCCCGGGTCAGGCCGTGGTGCTCTACGACGGGGAGACGGTGGTGGGCGGCGGAACCATTGTACAATAACTTTTCCAAAGGAACAGGCGGGGCGCGTCTGCGTCCCGCCTGTTACCGGTCGCTGGTCAACCAGACGTCCTGGTAAATAAGATCGTCTACATCGCTGGTCTGGGAGCTGTTCATATACATAACCCACCTCTTTTCAAATCCGTATCCTGACCATTATATGCAGAGTCAGCTAAAAAATTGCGCGGAATTCCACGCCATATAAAAAAGGTTTTTTTAAAATGGGGTTGACAAACCCTCACTTCCTGTGGTATTCTAATTTCTGCCGATATCTGCCGGTGTGGTGGAATTGGTAGACACAGGGGACTTAAAATCCCCCGGCAGCGATGCTATACCGGTTCGAGTCCGGTCACCGGCACCATTGGTATTTGCAGCGCCAATTTATATCGCGGGGTAGAGCAGTTGGTAGCTCGTCGGGCTCATAACCCGGAGGTCGTAGGTTCGAGTCCTGCCCCCGCAACCATAAAGG